>NZ_VFRA01000001.1:2126911-2835882 GCF_006788895.1 Rhodoglobus vestalii | reverse complement strand
AGTCGCCTGCTTTAGGCGTCAACGAAAGAGGCTCGGTCTAGACAGTTTCTTGCCCGAGCCTCTTTGTGACGAGTGCCCGCTGTGAGTGTGCGTCGCTGTCTAGCCGCGTTCGGCAGGAATCGAGAATTCCTGAGCGTCAACACCGCTGAGTGGCCGCGCAATCGGAATCTTACTTCCGAGAACCTGCGCTACGACATCGCGAGCAATATGCTGAGGCGTGAGCCCGACCTGGTCGAGAATGTAGTCACGACTGCCGTGGTCAAGGAACTCCGCCGGCAACCCGAGCTCGTTCACCGCTGTGTCGACGCCCTGAGCTCGCATGTCCTGACGGATGCGGGTTCCGATCCCTCCGACCCGCACCCCATCTTCGATGGTGATCACGATGCGGTGTTCTGCCGAGAAGTCAATGACGCTCTGAGCAACGGGTACGACCCATCGCGGGTCGATTACCGTAGCCCCAATACCCTGTGCTGCAAGGGATTCGGCCACCTGAAGACCGGTCTTAGCCATCGAGCCCACGGTGACGATGAGTACGTCGTGTTGCTCATCTTCTCGAAGTACATCGACGCCGTCCTCCGTTCGACGCACCGCATCGAATTCGGTTCCCACCATTCCCTTGGCGAACCGGATAACGGTCGGGGCATCATCCACCGCGACCGCCTCTCCCAGCTCCTCACGCAGTCGCGGGGCGTCTCTGGGCGCGGCGATACGGATGTTGGGAACGACCTGGAGAAGCGCCAGATCCCACATGCCGTGATGACTCGCACCATCGGGCCCGGTGACCCCCGCGCGGTCGAGCACGAAAGTGACCCCAGCGCGGTGCAGCGCCACGTCCATCAGCACCTGGTCAAAAGCGCGATTCATGAATGTTGCATAGAGCGCGACTACAGGATGTAAACCGCCGTACGCCAGGCCCGCGGCAGAGGTCACTGCGTGCTGTTCCGCGATGCCCACGTCATGCACACGTTTCGGATACTTCTCTGCAAACTGGTGAAGCCCTGTCGGGCGCAGCATCGCGGCGGTAATCCCTACCAATCGTGGGTTTTCATCGGCAAGGGCAACGATCTCTTCAGAGAAAACGGAGGTCCATGAGGCCGCTCCTCCGACCTGAATTGGCTCGCCCGACACGGGATCAATTTGTCCAACAGCGTGAAACTGGTCGGCAACGTCGAGAATGGCCGGTTGATAGCCACGGCCTTTCTCAGTGATCGCATGCACGATGACCGGTGCGCCATGAGATTTCGCCTGTTCAAGCACCTCGGTGAGCGCCGCGATGTCATGACCGTGTACGGGACCGAGATACTTGATATCCAAGTTCGAATAGAGTGCTTCATTGTTGCTGAAACGCGAAAGAAAACCGTGCGCACCACCGCGGATTCCGCGGTGAAGTGCGCGGCCAGGCCCACCAAACGCACCGAAGAAGCGTTCGCTTGAGCTGTGCAGTGAACGGTAGGAGCGACGAGTGCGCACGCTATTGAGAAAGTGGGCCACTCCACCGATCGTTGGGGCGTATGAGCGACCGTTGTCGTTGACAACGATGATGAGCTTGCGGCTGTTGTCGTCGCTGATGTTGTTGAGTGCCTCCCATGTCATCCCGCCGGTCAAAGCACCATCACCGACCACAGCAACGACGTGACGATCCCCCTGGCCCGTCATTTCGAAAGCGCGAGAGATGCCGTCTGCCCAAGAAAGGGAACTGGAGGCGTGGGAGCTTTCGACGATGTCATGCTCGGACTCTGAGCGCTGAGGGTAGCCAGCAAGACCTCCTTCAGAACGCAGTCTTCCGAAGTTTTTTCGACCGGTGAGAATTTTGTGCACGTAGCTCTGATGGCCGGTGTCGAAAACAATGGCATCGTGTGGTGAATCGAAGACGCGGTGAATGGCCGTCGTCAACTCCACAACGCCCAAATTGGGCCCTAAATGCCCCCCCGTGCGCGAGACATTCTCGATGAGAAATTCACGAATCTCTTGGGCTAGCTCGGTGAGCTGGCCGGTGGAGAGACCATCAAGATCTCGGGGACCAGTGATTCCCGCGAGTAAATTCATAGCAAGAGTCTAGGCGTTTTTGTGAGCTCGTGAACAAATGTGCATGAGGTTTTGCGGCATCGCAATTGATATTCAGCTGAACGCACAAGGCGCGTGTCGAGAGCCAATGCTCTCGACACGCGCCCCTGACAAACGGGCTTCTCCTTAGACGAGTGAACGCAGAACGTACTGCAGGATTCCGCCATTGCGGTAGTAGTCCGCTTCACCCGGGGTGTCGATACGAAGCTTCGCATCGAACTCCACCGTTAACTTGCCGGCAGGTGAGTGCGCGGTCGGCTCAGCTACTACATGCAGCGTGCCGGGGATGCGGTCGTCGTTGAGCTCTTCGACCCCCGAGATGCTGATGCTCTCAGTTCCATCGAGACCCAGCGACTCCCATGATTGTCCTTCGGGGAACTGCAGTGGAAGAACGCCCATACCGATCAGGTTTGAGCGGTGAATACGCTCAAAACTCTCGCAGATGACGGCCTTGACTCCCAGCAAGCTCGTACCTTTCGCAGCCCAGTCACGCGACGAACCCGACCCATACTCTTTGCCGCCCAGCACGACCAGCGGAGTATTCTGCGCCGCGTAGTTCTGAGCGGCGTCATAAATGAACGACTGCTCGGCATCCGGCGTCGTGAAGTCACGCGTGTAACCGCCCTCAACGCCATCCAACAGCTGGTTCCTGAGGCGAATGTTCGCGAACGTTCCGCGAATCATTACTTCGTGGTTTCCACGACGCGAACCGTAGGAGTTGAAGTCCTTGCGATCGATGCCGTGCTCAGTCAAGTACTGGCCGGCCGGGCTATCTCCCTTAATCGAACCAGCGGGGCTGATGTGGTCAGTCGTCACCGAGTCGCCGAGCTTAGCAAGAACGCGAGCGCCGGTGACCGAGCTGACCGGCGTGATCTCCATGGTCATACCGTCAAAGTACGGAGGCTTGCGAACGTAGGTCGACTCGTCATCCCACTCGAAGGTGGACCCGGTCGGCGTCGATAGGTTCTGCCAGCGTTCATCGCCATCAAACACGCCCGCGTACTCGTGGATGAACATGTCACGGTCAATTGACGAGTCGATCGTGGCCTGAACTTCGGATGCGTCGGGCCAGATGTCCTTCAAGAAGACATCGTTGCCGTCCTGATCTTGGCCGAGTGCGTCGCTACCAAAGTCGAAGTTCATCGACCCGGCGAGTGCATAAGCAATAACGAGCGGCGGGCTCGCGAGGTAGTTCATTTTCACGTCAGGGTTGATGCGACCCTCGAAGTTGCGGTTACCGGAGAGAACCGCGGTGACAGCGAGATCGTTCTCGTTGATCGCCGCAGAAATCTCGTCCTCGAGCGGCCCGGAGTTACCGATACACGTGGTGCAGCCATAACCGACGGTATAGAAGCCGAGCGCCTCAAGCGAGACGTCCAACCCCGACTTCGCGTAATAGTCGGTGACTACCTTTGAGCCAGGCGCCAGTGTCGTCTTGACCCACGGCTTCGATTTCAATCCCTTTGCTGCAGCGTTACGGGCCAGAAGGCCAGCAGCGAGCATCACGGACGGATTCGACGTGTTGGTGCACGACGTGATCGCTGCGATCGCAACCGCGCCGTGATCAATCGTGAAGGAGTCTCCGCCATCAACGCTCACCGAGGTGGGCTTCGAGGCGGTGGATGGCGCGTGACTGGGGTGACTGTGCGAACGCTCGTGCGCCGAATCTTCATCCTGTGGCGTCAGGCCAATGGGGTCGGATGCCGGGAAGGTGCCTTCAACTGCGGCATCGACCTTGGAGTGATCCGTCGATGCGTAGTTGTTGAGATCGATCTCGAACTGGCTCTTTGCATTGGTCAGCTCGACACGGTCTTGCGGACGCTTGGGTCCGGCGATCGACGGAACAACAGTCCCGAGGTCGAGCTCGAGGTACTCGCTGTAGTTGGGCTCAACACTGGGGTCGTGCCAGAGAGACTGCAGCTTTGAGTACGCCTCGACGAGATTGACTTGCTCTTCGCTGCGGCCCGTGAGGCGCAGGTAGTCGAGTGTGACGTCGTCAATCGGGAACATTGCGGCGGTGGATCCGAACTCGGGGCTCATATTTCCGATGGTGGCGCGGTTGGCGAGAGGCACTGCACCGACGCCTTCACCGTAGAACTCCACAAACTTGCCGACGACACCGTGCCAGCGGAGCATCTGGGTGATCGTGAGAACGACGTCGGTTGCGGTGACGCCGGCGGGGATTGATCCGCTCAGCTTGAAGCCGACAACCTTAGGGATGAGCATCGAGACGGGCTGGCCAAGCATCGCTGCCTCAGCCTCGATGCCGCCAACGCCCCATCCAAGAACTCCGAGGCCGTTGACCATTGTGGTGTGCGAATCGGTGCCGACGAGAGTGTCAGGGAAAGCGCGAGTCTTGCCGTTGACTTCACGCGTGTACGTAACGCGCGCAAGGTGCTCGATGTTCACTTGGTGAACGATTCCGGTTCCGGGAGGAACAACCTTGAAGTCATCGAAGGCTGACTGTCCCCAGCGCAGGAACTGGTAGCGCTCGCCGTTGCGCTCATACTCGAGTTCGACGTTGCGTTCGAGAGCATCTGCGCTGCCAAAGAGGTCGGCGATCACCGAGTGGTCGATCACAAGCTCGGCCGGGGCAAGAGGGTTGATTTTGGTGGGGTCTCCACCTAGTTCTGCAACGGCCTCGCGCATGGTCGCGAGGTCAACAATGCAGGGAACCCCGGTGAAGTCCTGCATGACAACACGTGCGGGCGTGAACTGGATCTCGGTATCCGGCTCAGCACTAGGAACCCACGAGCTCAGTGACCTTATGTGCGCTTCAGTGACGTTCTTTCCATCTTCTGTGCGAAGGAGGTTTTCGAGTAACACCTTAAGACTGAATGGCAGTTTTTCGTACCCCGCCACCTTGTCGATGCGGAACACCTCGTAGTCGGTTGATCCGACTGTGAGCGTGTCTTTCGACCCAAAACTATTGACTGTCGACACTGTCATCTCCCTTGCTACGGTTCGTTAATCCTTGCGCGGAGCGTGCACTGCATCCAGCAAGGTAAGCCTAAAGGCTGATTCGCGGTGTGTAGATTGCGCTCGAAGCCCAAAGTATCTTGATGTCAAGATAAATATACACTATTGCTCACCACGCACTGAGTTGCCACGGCAACAGTCACGGACTACTCGGATGCTCGATTGCTGTAAGCCGCGCGCATCAGCAACCACGTCACCCACAGCACAGCCGCATACAACGGGACACCCAAGAGCAGCTTCATCGTGGCTAATGCCTGAGTCGCCTGCGCAAAGTACAGTGGCACCTCAACCGCAAGCCGCACGGCGAACAGTCCGGCCCAGACGAACGTCGCGATGAGAGCCACGCGGAACTTTGCTTTGTCTTCACGCCAGTCATTCGCCTCGCTCACGACGAGGGAAGCAATCACTCCGACCAGCGGCCTGCGTGCAATCAGACTGACGACAATTGCGGCAAGGAACACCGCATTGATAACGAAGCCAAGAAGAAAATTGTCTTCAGCGCGTCCCGTAATCAGAGCAAGTCCCGCCGAAAGTGCAACGCCGAGCACTCCAACAAGGGCCGAAGCAACTGGAGTGCGAGAAACCAGCCGAACAGCCACGAATACTAGCGACACAATCACGGGAACGACGACCGAGATCATCAGTTGCTGAGTCAGTGTGAAAATGACCAAGAAGCTCAGTCCCGGCACGATCGATTCGATGAGCCCTCGGATTCCGCCCATCGCCGTAAGCAGCGCACCGGCAGTGGGGGTTTCCCCCGGGGCCACTTGACCTACCGCTGATCGGCGCGCGGCCGTCTCTAATGCTTCACGGACAGACGGTTCTGGCGGAGACGAAGCTTTATTGACCGCCTCAGGCGCGTCGTCGGTCGAGCTCACGCCTGGGTTACTTTCTCACCCGTCGCCGGCATATGAAGCGGGATCAGATCGCGCGGGGGCATCGGCGTGTTGCCCCGAACCACCACAATGGAACGGAACAGGTCCTCAATTTTGCCCGCCGAATCCGCACTGGCGAGAGCGTCACCGGCAATTACACCGCGCAAGAACCACCGCGGCCCGTCGACGCCAACAAAGCGAGCGGTGCGTTTTTCTTCTGGCTTGCCACCGGCCACCGGAATCTCGGCAAAAACTTCTGGGCCGAATGGACCCTCGGAAACCTTTGTTGTTCCTCCCTGAGTTTTCACCTGATCGATAATCTGTTCACGAATCTCGTGCCAGAGCCCGCTGGAGCGCGGCGCGGCAAATGGTTGAATCTGAAGAGTCGAACCGGAGTAATCAAGTCCAACAGCAACCACGCGCTTGCTCGCCTCTTCCACTTCGAGGCGCAAATGGAGTTCCGCCCGTGGCAAAATCTTCACGCCTCCCAGGTCCACGTAGGGCCGAACCGCATTGGCTTCGCTCTCATCGAGCGGACCGTCGCTAGAACGGTTCTCCGGTGCGGACTTGGGATGATCTTGAGGTTCAAGAGATTCTGTGGTGTCGCTCACGAACTAGCTCCTTGTTGGGTTGAATCTGCACGGAATCCAGTCGAGCCAAAGCCTGAGGTACCGCGATGACTGCCGGGAAGTGTCGAAACCGGGACAAAACGAGCTCGGGACACCGGCATAACGATCAGTTGCGCGATTCTATCGCCCGGCTCGATTTCGAAAGTGGATGCTGCATCAGTATTTAGCAAAGTGACACGAATTTCCCCGCGATAGCCAGCATCCACGGTTCCAGGGCTGTTCACCACTGTGATGCCATGGTGCGCCGCCAGCCCGCTACGGGGAACAACAAAAGCGACATACCCGTCGGGAAGTGCCAGCGATACCCCGGTGGCAACAGTGCCTCGTTCGCCCGGAGCGAGCGTGTGACTGCTCGCTGCGTACAGGTCTGCGCCAGCATCGCCGGGGTGGGCATACTGCGGCACTTGTCCCCCGGAGATAAGTACCTCAACGTTGTCAACCACGAGTCGAGGCTAGTGCAGAAGTGCCGTGAGCTCGCAACGCAGACAACAAAATCAGTGTGTAATGGAGAAGTGATTATCTACCGTGAACGTTTGTGGCCAACCGCGTGGTTGTACTTGAGCACCGCTCTCACCATTCCCGCAAGCATTTTGGTCTTCATGCCAATAAATATCATTGCGGGCTACATCACCGCTGCCATTCTGTATGGCGGCATAGTGCTGTTCCTGTTGGCTTCAGCACCCACCATCGAGGTTGATGAGACGGAACTTCGCGCCGGGAAAGCACGACTACCGATTGCTACCATCGGCACGGTTTTGACCTTTGACGGTGCAGAGGCCACCCTCGAACGCGGACAGCGCCTTGATGCGCGTGCGTGGCTGCTAATCCGGGGTTGGGTTTCCGCGGTCGCAAAGCTAGAAATCCTCGATGAGAGCGACCCGACACCCTATTGGTTGTTGTCGAGCCGCACTCCCGAGTTGCTGAGCGAAGCGATCGTGAAGGCTAAGCTGCGCACTCCAAACAAATAGCGCCGAGCTTGGTGCTGTGGTCGACCTGCGAGCGGTGCTTCACGAGGAAGCAATTTACGCAGGTGAATTCGTCGGCCTGGGGAGGCAGAACAACCACATCGAGGTCGAGGTCAGAGAGGTCTGCCCCTGCGAGTTCAAAGTTCGCAGGGTTGTCTGAATCGTCGACATCAACCGAGCCCGACATCTTGTCTGGAACACGCTCTTTAAGAGCCTCGATCGACTCGGAGTCGTCGTCGGTCTTACGAGGTGCGTCGTAGTCGGTGGCCATGCCCATCCACTTCTGTTTTACGTTGAATCACCGGAATCGGCGGGCACAGTTTGCATGAAAGCGAGCCGAATTGCAAACCGCCGAATCTGCACCACTGTGCAGTGCCTGAGACAACTGCGATCGGAGGTGTGTTATTCCCACGTTTTGTAGTTTTTTCGTGTCATCCTAAAGCGGAATCGTGAGGGCGGGAGGAGTTCACCATGGAAGACCTTCGAGTAGTCGAAGTACACGACGGTGCACTGATCGTTTCAGACACTGACGGCACACAGTACCGCCTTGCCGTTGATAGCGTGCTGCAGTCGCGACTGCGCCAGAGCCGCGGTCAATCCAGCTCCGGCCGCAAAATTGCTCCGCGCGAGATTCAGGCACACATTCGTGCTGGCATGTCGGCTCAAGACGTCGCAAACGTGACCGGAGCTGAACTCGAACACATTTTGCGATTCGAGGGCCCCGTGATGGCGGAGCGGGAGTTTGTCATCAAATCCGCGCTCGGTGTCTCTGTGCATGTCACAGGAGAAACCGATTCGCTTACTTCCTCGCGTACCTTCGGGTCGGCAATACGTGAGCGTCTCGGTGAGCTACGGGCGGCAGACGAGCGCTGGGCAAGTTGGAAAGATCCCGAAACTGGCTGGGTAGTCAAGCTCGCCTTCGCCGCCAACGATATCGACCACGATGCGCGGTGGCAGTTCGATCCCAAGCGCCAGTCGCTGATCCCTCTCAACAGCGAAGCCAAGACGCTGTCACAACAGGGCGAGTCAACGGGAGCACTCATCCCCCGACTTCGCGCAGTCGCACCGGTCGACAACATGCCGGATGCCGCACGGTTCGATAGCGGCGCCTTCGACCTCGACGATATCGACGATGACCCTTCGCCCACTCGATCCGCGGAGTTGCCTGTCATGCGCGATCGAGCGTCCGAAGGCGGAGTTGGCAATCAAACGGCCGATCTCCTCGATGCACTTCGGCGCCGACGTGGTGAGCGTGAACCGGCCAATTTCGACACCGATGAAGGTGATGACACTCCAACTTCGAGAACTCCATCGTCGATGCGACTCCTCGACCCTCCGGCCGCCGAAGAACGTCACGAGGCTCCTGCACCACCGCGAGCTACTGAGCCTCAGCCGATCTCACGATCGCGCAAAGGTCGTGCAGCGATGCCCAGCTGGGATGACATCGTTTTTGGGACCAAACCAGATGATGATCCCGCTTAGGCGCGCGAGAGCCTGAAAAACTTCTGGAGCCGTCATCCGCGTCAGATCTCTTGAACGATTCGAATGGATGCCGCCTGATCGTTGGGCTCGCCTCACGGTCCACGCACACGCTTACGCACTCCCTAACTGAGCGAAGGCACCAAACCGGAGTAGCGGAACCCGCACCTCGTCGTCGGACCATGAACCGTGCTGACCGACCATGAGTCGTCCATTGTTGGTCGCTGAACGCGAATCGTAGTAAGCAATTGCTTTGCGAGCAGCGACGATAATGTCGCCGATGCGTGGTGCGACGGCAGCATCGACGTCACCAAACCACCCCGCGGTAACAGCCTCGTCGCGGCTCACAACCCACGAGCGATGCTCTTCTGTATCGCGCCAACGGTCCAGCACGTGCGCCCGCTGGTCCGGCCCCAACTCGGGTGAGAGATGAAGTTGAAGACAGCGCGGTTCGCCCGCGATGTGCTTGATACCCAGCATCAGTTCCGGAGTCGTGTCGAAAAGTACGTGGGCGTGAGCAGGGACGTCGACCATTCCGTGATCGGCGGTCACCAGCATGCCCTGGTCGGTGGCAAGCTGACCGAGAACCCCAGCCACCGCAGAATCCAAAGCTTCTAGTGCATGGGTCCACTGAGGCGACTGCCAACCGTGAGCGTGCCCGGCCATGTCGAGTTCGGGCGCATAAACGTAGGTGATTGATGCAGCATCGCTCGAACCAGCAACCGCAACAGCGGTACGCAATCGTTCTGCGAGCGATCCGGCGGCGAGGTACTTGGCTCCGCGCAACACCGCACGGGTAAACCCGGAATCTCGGTAGCGGGCGGCACCGACAGCAACCGCAGTATGCCCACGTTCGACAGCGCGCTCGAAGAGGGTCGGGATGCGCTGCCAGGTGGCCGGATCAAGCCGTGAATCCCATCCCGAAAGTTGATTGAGAACCCGGTCGTTCACGGTATCGAGAGCGCTATAACCGACCAAACCGTGCTGGCCCGCGCGAGCGCCAGTGGTGAGGCTGGCAATCGCTGACGCTGTGGTCGTCGGAAACCCCGACTGGATCACCGCGTGCTTGGTGAAGGCCGAACTGAGCGCGCGAGCGTGACCGGCCCGGGCCTTGAGGCTGTGTGCGCCCAGCCCATCGACGAGCAATACAACGGCATGTTTTACCGGCGGCAAGCTCAGCCGGTTGGCCTCGCCAGTGATCGCGTGAAGGGAACTTGCCAACACATCGGTGAGGTTCGCTGAGTCTGGGTTGAGCGCCGGTAACATTAGGGCAATCCTATGGCTACTCCCACTAAACCCAGCTCAGACTCCCCCGCCGGCGAACGCATCGAAGACATCGATGTCACAACCGAAATGCAGGGATCGTTTTTGGAGTACGCCTACTCCGTGATCTACTCGCGCGCGCTCCCTGACGCCCGCGACGGGCTCAAGCCGGTGCAGCGTCGCATTCTGTACCAAATGAGCGAAATGGGGCTGCGGCCTGAAAAAGGGCACGTTAAGTCTTCGCGCGTCGTCGGCGATGTTATGGGAAAATTGCACCCCCACGGTGATGCGTCTATCTACGACGCTATGGTGCGTCTGACCCAGAGCTTCATTCTGCGCGTGCCGCTCATTGACGGTCACGGCAATTTTGGTTCGCTGGATGACGGTCCTGCTGCACCTCGATACACCGAGGCACGGCTTCAAGC
The DNA here is from genome assembly GCF_006788895.1 of Rhodoglobus vestalii. Lineage (NCBI taxonomy): Bacteria > Bacillati > Actinomycetota > Actinomycetes > Micrococcales > Microbacteriaceae > Rhodoglobus > Rhodoglobus vestalii. The sequence continues at coordinate 2,825,203 of NZ_VFRA01000001.1, read as the reverse complement.
CTCGGCGATCGCCATGACGGATGATCTCGACGAGGACGTCGTCGATTTCGTGCCGAACTACGACAACTCAACGACGCAACCCGAGGTGCTCCCGGCGGCGTTCCCCAATCTGCTCGTGAATGGTGCCAGTGGGATCGCAGTCGGAATGGCGACCAACATGGCACCCCACAACCTCATCGAGGTCGTGGGAGCAGCACGCCATCTGCTCGCAAACCCCGACGCATCTCTGGAAGAACTCATGCAGTTCGTTCCCGGCCCTGACCTTCCCACCGGCGGTAAAATCATCGGCCTCGCCGGAATCAAAGATGCCTACGCTAGTGGTCGCGGCGCGTTCAAGACACGGGCGAAGGTGTCCGTTGAATCTATTACGGCACGCAAGATGGGTCTCGTTGTTACCGAACTTCCCTACCTAGTGGGCCCCGAGCGCGTCATCGAGAAGATTAAGGACGGCGTCAACGCCAAGAAAATCGTCGGTATCTCCGATGTCACCGACCTCACCGATCGCAACCACGGTCTTCGACTCGTCATCGGCATAAAGACCGGTTTTAGCCCTGACGCCGTACTCGAACAGCTCTATCGGCTCACGCCTCTTGAAGACAACTTCAGCATTAACGCGGTCACCCTCGTCGAGGGCAGGCCGCAAACGCTGGGACTCAAATCACTGCTCGAAGTCTTTCTCAAGCACCGACTCCAAGTCGTTACCCGCCGCTCTGCCTTCCGCCTCAATAAGCACCGCGAGAGATTGCACCTAGTCGAAGGACTGCTCATCGCCATCGTCGACATTGACGAGGTCATCCAAGTCATTCGTCAGAGCGACGATAGCGATCAAGCCCGAACCCGCTTGCGCGAAGTCTTCGACCTCAGCGAGCTGCAGGCAGAGTACATACTCGAACTCCGATTGCGTCGCCTCACCAAGTTCAGCAGAATCGAGCTTGAAGCCGAAGCGGACAAGTTGCGCGCAGAGATTGCACGGCTCGAAACACTTTTGGCTGACAAGGACCTCATTCGCGCCCTCGTCTCTGACGAGCTTGAAGAGGTTGCCGAGAAATTTGGAACTCCGCGGCGCACTCTACTGACTGAGGCACCGGCATCCATCGCAACAACTTCACGTTCGGCCGCAAGAAAAAATTTGCCCGTTCTCGAAATTGCCGACGAACCCTGCATTGTGCTCCTGTCGACCACAGGCCGCGTTATTCGGGTGGGTATCGCTGACGATGGGAGCGTACTCGCGACGCCTCGCCGCTCTAAGCACGACGCAATTCGTTCGCGCATAACCACAACGAGCCGTGCCGAAGTTGGGGCCATCACCAATCGCGGCCGCATTATTCGGTTTACCGCAGTTGACCTACCCAGCGTGCCTTCGAGCTCCGTGCAACTCGGTGCTGGCGCAAAGATTAACGAGTATCTGGCGATCGATAACGCGGAAAAGGTTCTTGCACTCGTGTCGCTCGACAGCAGTCAGCCCATTGCCCTAGGCACTCGCCTGGGCACCGTCAAGCGTGTATCGCCCGGTTTGTGGCCGTCTAAACCCGATTTTGACGTCATCACGCTCAAGGATGGCGACGAGGTGATCGGCGCTGGCCAGGGTACTGACGAAGACAAGCTGACCTTCATCACGTCGAACGCACAATTGCTCCACTTCGCTGCGTCCGCCGTGCGCCCCCAGGGACTGACCGCCGGCGGAATGGCAGGAATCCGTTTGGATGCCAGCGCAAGCGTTATCTTTTTCGGCTCTGTTGCCGCCGACGCCGAAACTGTCGCGGTAACCATATCGGGATCGAGTTCGACAATCGCGGGAACCGACCCTGGTCGAGCAAAAATGAGCGCGTTCGATCAGTTCCCGTCAAAGGGGCGGGGCACCGGTGGTGTGCGCGCTCATTCGCTGCTGAGGGGAGAGGATGTTCTTACGCTGGGATGGGCCGGTGAAGCCCCTGCGACTGCTGTCGCGCCCGATGGGGTCGCGCGCCAACTTCCCAAAGAAATGACCAAACGTGACGCTTCAGGAACCCCCCTCGACACCGTGATTGGCTCGGTCGGAACAACTCCGTAGCCGAAGCCAGTGAGAGAAGTTCGGCGCGCAGGCACTTGAGCTGCCCAGGAGAGCTAAATATCGATGCGGTCCCGGTCAAGACCCTGCCCCTGAATGATGAACTCCTTGCGCGGGGCAACCTCATTGCCCATGAGCAGTTCGAAGACGGATCCCGCTTGTTCGGCATCTGAAATGTTTACGCGGCGAAGAACTCGGTTGTTGCGATCCATAGTTGTGGTCGCCAGCTGATCTGCATCCATCTCCCCCAAGCCCTTATAACGCTGGATAGGATCCTGAAACCGTTTGCCCGATTTTTTGAGCCCGGCAAGCACCGCGTTGAGTTCCTTCTCGGAGTAGGTGTAGATCGTTTCGTTGGGTTTCGAACCGGGATTCAGAACCACGACCCGATGCAGCGGCGGAACTGCCGCATAGACGCGACCATCCCGAATCATGTCGGGCATGTAACGGAAAAAGAGCGTGAGCAGCAGGGTGCGAATGTGGGCACCGTCGACATCTGCGTCGGCCATGATGATGACTTTGCCATAGCGCGCCGCAGTCAAATCGAAGCTGCGACCTGAACCGGCACCAATCACCTGGATAATCGATGCACATTCAGCGTTCGAAAGCATGTCACTTATCGAAGCCTTTTGAACGTTGAGAATCTTGCCGCGAATAGGCAGCAACGCTTGGTATTCACTATCGCGGCCCAGTTTTGCCGTGCCGAGTGCCGAGTCGCCCTCCACGATGAAAAGTTCACTGTTGGCCACGTCACTGGAACGACAATCCACAAGCTTCGCGGGCAAGCTAGAACTCTCAAGCGCATTCTTTCGACGCTGAGTCTCTTTGTGGGCGCGGGCAGAAATCCGAGACTTCATCTCGGCGACAACCTTGTCGAGCACCAGCGAAGACTGCGCCTTGTCGTCTCGCTTGGGTGAAGAGAATTTTTCGGCAAGAGCTGCCGTCACAACCTTGGCGACGATTGCACGGACGGCGGGTGTTCCGAGGATCTCCTTGGTCTGACCCTCAAACTGAGGCTCGGGCAGACGCACAGTCAACACGACGGTGAGCCCTGCAAGCACGTCGTCTTTGTCAAGCTTGTCGTTGCCAAGCTTCAAACGACGCGAATTCTTTTCGGTCTCGGTGCGCAGGAATTTAAGCAAGCTCTGCTCGAAGCCCGCAAGGTGCGTTCCGCCCTTCGGCGTCGCAATAATGTTCACAAAACTTTTGACGATTGTTTCGTAGCCTGTCCCCCACCGCAGGGCAACATCCACTGCGCAGTCGCGCGAGACCTCGGTGGATACCATGTGACCGTTCTCTTGCAAGACGGGCACACTTTCCGTGAAGCCCCCAGAACCAGTCAGGCGCCAGGTGTCGGTGATCGGCGGATCGACCGCGAGGTGCTCCACGAATTCTGAAATTCCTCCCTGGAACGCAAAACTCTCATAATGAGGCTCCGCGCCCCGTTCGTCAGACACGTTGAGTCTGAGATTGGGCACGAGGAAAGCAGTTTGGCGCAGTCGGTCAATCATTTCATCTGATTGGAACGCGGCACCCTTGGTGAAAATCTGGCGATCAGCCCAGTAGCGAACGCGAGTTCCGGTACGCCCTCTGGGAACCTTCCCGACGACCCGCAGCTCACTGCCAGACACAAACGGCGTGAACGGCGCATCCGGCGTTGGGGCCCCAGAATCAGCGAACGTGCCCGGCTCGCCGCGATGGAAGGACATCGCCCACGTCTTACCATCACGGTCGACCTCAACATCAAGTCGTTCCGATAGCGCATTCACGACTGAAGCGCCAACTCCATGGAGCCCACCGGACGCCGCATAGGAACCAGAACCGAACTTTCCCCCCGCGTGAAGCTTCGTGAAAACAACCTCGACACCGGAGAGACCTGTCTTGGGTTCAATATCCACCGGAATACCGCGCGCTCGATCTCGAACCTCGACGCTCTCATCGGCGTGCAGAATTACGCTGATCTCCGAACCATGCCCATCTAGAGCCTCATCGACGGAGTTGTCAATGATCTCCCAGAGGCAGTGCATCAGTCCACGGGAGTCAGTGGAGCCGATGTACATGCCCGGACGCTTGCGAACGGCCTCGAGCCCTTCCAGTACGGAAAGGTGACGGGCTGAATAGTCAGAGCTCGCGATGATGCGCTCCTAGAGTTTGACGACGGGAGAACTGGTTAAAGAGTACGTTCTCCACACGACGTTGCCGCTTAACAACACCCAACGCCTTGCCGTAAGCCACGGTGACTAGTTCTCGTACGCGCTGAGCGAAATGCCCCTGATGTAGGAACAATCCGCAGGTGCGCATGCTTGTATAGGTGTACGGATTAACCACCGCCAAGTAGAAGGAGTAGGCCATGTCGCACACCGCTGCAGAAGACACCACAGTCGATGAGATGGACTACACCCTCACGGCCCTTGACCGCTGTGACAGCTGCGGTGCTCAGGCATACGTCCGCGCAACGCTCGCCAGTGGCGATCTCCTCTTTTGTGCACACCACGGAGCGAAATTTAAAGAGAAACTGCTCCCGACGGCTCTCAACTGGGTCGATGAGTCGAGTCGATTGACTGCTGGACGAACCGTTTAGTCCGCGGCCAGTGGGCTTGTTACCGGCACGCGTTTCGGTGTGAGCCACGTGGGAGAACCGTGAAGCGAATCAGACACTATGTGTCTCGTCTGAGGTCATTGAACGTTTCCAACATGCTTGCGGTGGCACGCGCAATCAGCGTGCGCAGCCGCACCCCTACGGTCCTCATTCTTCTCGATATGGTTTGGTGTTCGCTCGTTTACCAGGCGGGTTATCTCGACTATGAAGAGTTCGAGTTCACTGTGCTCAGCCGGGCTGAACGGCGCACATGGATTACCAGCGGGAACGCAAATTCCATCGTCGTCAAATACAACCAACGTGAGTTTCGTGAGCGTTTCTTCGATAAGCCAACGTTCAACGCGACGTTTGACGAGTGGCTTGGGCGTGATTGGCTCGATCTCCGAACAGCGAGCGAGGCTGACTTTGTCGAGTTCGTCAGATCCCATGATCCCATCATGGTCAAAGTCGTCGACAGTATGAGTGGCGCGGGAATCGAAAAACATTCCGGTGCGGAGCTTGTTGACGCCCACGCGCTCTATCGCCAGCTAATGGAAAACCGTCAATTCTTGGTTGAAGCGTTCATCCAACAGCACCCAGGCATGTCAGCTCTATGCCCAACAAGTGTTAATTCGCTGCGCATGATCACCTTCTTCGACGGAGCGGATGTACACGTGCTCGAGGCGGTGCTGCGAATGGGTAACGGCGCCGACGTCGACAATTATGGCCGCGGCGGCATGTACACCGTTCTCGATGAGAAAACGGGAATCGCGCCTTTCGGAGCGTTCGATAAGTTTGCCAACACGTTTACCGAACACCCTCAAACCGGAACACCCATCATCGGGTTTCAGGTTCCGCTCTACACCGAAGTTCTCAGCACGCTCGACACCGTGGCACGTGTTATCCCGCAAATCCCGTACGTGGGTTGGGACATCGCGATTTCGCCCAGCGGTCCGGCAATTATTGAGGGGAACTACAACACGGGTGTTTTTCAGATGAAGCCGAGCCTAACCGGAATCAAAACCGGACTACTGCCAAAATTCCGGGAAGTCATCGACTTCTGATATCCGCGACTTCTGATACCCGCGCCGGCTGCCGTGCACGCTAAACCTAGCCTGTACGACGGATGACACCCAGCGGCGTGCTCTGATGGTCCTGTCCCAGCGGATTGTCTTTCAGTACCTGCAGCACTAGCTTGTTTGTCGTCTTGTCGGTGGACCCCAGAATGTTTCCGCCAAAGTCATTAATGTCGACAACAGATACCGTCAGCGATCCACCGAGCGCCCGCGCAATGTCCGTTGCGACACCATCCGGTCGCGCAGGCCCGAGCACGACGTGGGAGTCGTACGGCGGGATAGTATTTTTGGTCGGTCCATCAATGGCGCGAGCTTTCGGACCAGCAATGCGATAAAAGTCGCCACGACGCCCCAGCGCTTTCGACACAGCCGCGACGGCTGCCGCGAGCAGGATGCGTGGAGTACCGCATTCGCGAAGGGCCATCTCCATCGTCTCCGGCATTCCCAGGCCGATACCGTGTGAAGTTTTCGTGACGTATTTAGAGAGCGTTGTCGCGAGTTTGCGCGGCACAATTTCGTCGATTGGGTACGCGCGACCCTGTGTGATTCCGATGATTTTTTCGGTCACAAAGAGAATGTCGCCATCGCGCACGACACTTGCTGCGTACTCCGACACCACCTGCACGATGTCGTCGTCACGAACCACCAACCGAGTCTTGATGGGAAGCCGTTCGTAAACGACTCCATCAACCTGAACGGTAAGGCTCTTACCATCGTTCGCTTGAGCACCCATTATCGACCTATTCGAGGTAGTCGCGCAGTGACTGTGACCGTGAAGGGTGACGCAACTTGGCCATCGTCTTCGACTCGATCTGACGGATGCGTTCGCGGGTCACGCCGAACGTGTCACCGATCTGATCAAGAGTCTTGGGCATTCCGTCGCCCAAGCCGAAGCGCATGCGGATTACTCCAGCTTCGCGCTCCGAGAGCGAATCAAGAAGACTCTCTAGTTGCTTCTGCAGCATCGTGAATCCGACAGCATCCGCCGGAACAACAGCCTCGGTGTCCTCGATGAGGTCACCAAACTCGCTATCGCCGTCTTCGCCAAGGGGTGTGTGCAGCGAGATCGGCTCACGGCCGTACTTCTGAACTTCAACTACCTTCTCGGGAGTCATATCTAGTTCGCGGGAAAGCTCTTCTGGGGTGGGTTCGCGACCCAGATCCTGAAGCATCTGACGCTGAACACGAGCGAGCTTGTTGATCACTTCAACCATGTGCACGGGGATGCGGATCGTGCGAGCTTGATCGGCCATGGCGCGAGTGATTGCCTGGCGGATCCACCATGTGGCGTAGGTGGAGAACTTGAAGCCCTTCGTGTAGTCGAACTTCTCGACGGCACGGATCAGGCCCAAGTTTCCCTCCTGAATTAGGTCAAGAAACTGCATTCCACGGCCTGTGTACCGCTTCGCAAGGGAAACCACCAGTCGAAGGTTCGCACCAAGCAGGTGGCTCTTTGCACGCTGGCCGTCTTTGGAGACCCATTGCAGTTCACGACCGAGAGTAGAACGGACCTCTGCTGATGTCATGTCGGCGAGCTTGTCTTCGGCGAATAGTCCCGCTTCGATGCGCATCGCAAGTTCAACTTCTTGAGCTGCGTTGAGCAGTGCGACTTTACCGATCTGCTTCAGGTAGTCCTTGACGGGGTCAGCCGTGGCTCCGGTAATCGCTGCAGAATAGACAGGAACATCATCCTCGTCATCAACCAGCGAAAGTACTAGCGCACCTGTTGGCAGGGCTTCATCTTTACTGGTCGACTTTTCTTCTTGGTCGTCGTCTTTCGACTCGTCGTCGGCGTCCACCTCGACGATGTCCACGGTGGATGCCGCGGCCTTCTTGGTCTTCGCTGGTGCTTTGGCTGGCGCCTTCGTGCTGGGCTTCTTAGCTGCGGCGGCCTTCTTTGCCGTAGCCGATTCGGCGGTCGACTTCGTCGTCGCTGCTTTCTTGGCGGCTGGCTTCTTGGCGGCCGGCTTCTCGGCGGCCGGCTTTGTGGTGATGCTCTCTGCACTATCGGTCGCTGTCGACGCTTCGTCTGCCGTTGTGGCGGCTTTCGTGCGTGCTGCAGCCTTAGCGGGAGCTTTATCTGGTGCGGTTGCGGACTCCGCAGCCTTTGTTCCGGTCGCCATCTCAACACCTTTCCGAGGTTTTCGGGCAGTACTAAGACCCATGTCAAGTAACTTGATGCGCTGCACGAGGCAAAACGGATCTAGAACAAGACCGGGTCTTAGCACTATTATGCCACGCTTTTTAGGTGTCAAAAACCAACGCTAGGAGGGCAGTTACGTGGTGCTGTCATCATCTCCTGCACGTCGAATAGCAAGGAACTTCTGCAGTTCAGCTGCGATTTCATCGGCGGAAGGAAGTTCGCCGTCTTCGTCCGTAAGCGGCGACCGCATCGGGTTATCTTGCATGTAGTTGTCGTGACGCTCTTCGAGGGTGCCCACGAGTCTCGCGAGTTCCTGATTGCTTTCGACCTGACTATCGATTTTGGCCACAAATTCGCGGCCATCTTCACGAAGCCTGTCGGTGGGGAAAATGAGGCCCGTTGCGGCGCTGACGCTTTCAAGCGCAGCCACGGCCGCGGACGGCCATTCTGTATCGGCTAAGTAATGTGGGATGAGCAAAACGAACCCGGTGGTCGGATGCCCCAGCTCCTGCAGTCGAAACTCGATGAGATGCATCGCGTTGGCAGGAACCTGAGTATGCGGCTTCCACACTGACAGGGAGTCGATTAGCTCCCGGCGATTGCCGCTCACAGTCACGCCAATACTTCTTGTGTGCGGGACCGGCATCGGGATCGCGTGAACCCAGGTAGTGGACTTGACGTCGAATTTCTCGACAAGCCGCAGAACGGCTGCCGAGAATCGTTCCCATTGGAAGTCGGGCTCATAGCCCGTGAGAAGGAGAAAGGGTTGGCCCAGTTCATCTTTTGCCAAATACAGCTCAAGTCTCGCGGGCCGATAGTCACTCAAATGATCTTGGTCAAAGTAGATCGTTGGGCGTCGAGCGCGGTAGTCGAGGAGGGCATCGTTGTCGAATGCGACAACAGGAGTACGTTCCAGCGTGTCGAGGAGGTACTGGCTGAGCTGGCTGACCGCTCCGCCAGCATCAGCAAAACCGGTGAGCCCAGCCACGAGCGGGAGTCCGCGGGGCACGTCGGCGACATCGGTCACGATGTCATATAAGCCGGCAGGATCTCTCATGCAACAATTCTAATCGTGCGCACGCCAGCATCCCGCGGTTTACGGTGCACAACGTCAAGCTGCTAGCGAACATGCAGCTAGATGCTCGATATCATGGTGGGATGACCGTTGCTACTCTGCACTTGTCCACCCTTCCCGCATCACAGATTGACGCCGACGTACTCGTCATCGGAGTAGTGAAAACCGAATCTGGACCGCAACTCGTTGACACCTCAGCCGAGCTCGCTTCGTTCGCTGCGGCCCTGAGTATCGTGGGTGCAACGGGCGGCCAAGACGAGCTGCACCGCATTCCCGCATCCGGAATCGGGGCACCGGCCGTGGCCTTTATCGGGCTCGGCGACAAAGATCGCACCGCAGAAGTATTGCGGTACGCCGCCGGGTCAGCTGCGCGCCAATTGCGCGGAGCCGCTCGCATTGCCTTGGCCCTGGGATCCGATTCACGGGACGACACACTGGCAGTACTCGAAGGCGCTGCGATCGGCGCCTATTCCTATGATGTGTACCGCTCAACCAAGCCAGAAGCGGCAAAGGTTCTTGCCACCGACATCACGGTAGTCAGTCCAATCGACGATGCCGCACTGGTGGAAAGGGCCGCGATCATTGCCCGGGCAACCCATGTGACTCGTGATCTTGTCAATGAGGCTCCTCGCGAGCTCTACCCAGCAACCTTTGCCGATCGAGCTAGCGAGCTTGCAGCCCTCGACAATGTTGAGGTAGAAGTACTTGCGGAGAAAGAACTTCACGAGGGCGGATTTGGGGGCATCCTCGGTGTCGGCCAAGGATCGAGCAGGGGGCCACGTCTCGTTAAGCTGAGCTACAACCCACCGGGAGCGACGAAGCACCTCGCTCTCGTCGGCAAGGGAATCACGTTCGACTCTGGCGGGCTTTCACTCAAACCAGGTCTCGGCATGATCGGCATGAAGTTCGATATGAGCGGTGCAGCAACGGTGATGTCCGTGGTTGAGGCATGCGCAAAACTCGGCACTAAGGTTCGACTCACCGCCTGGCTCTGCCTCGCGGAGAACATGCCATCAGGTACCGCGATTCGACCGAACGATGTGCTGACTATTCGCGGCGGTAAGACCGTGGAGGTTCTCAATACCGACGCGGAAGGTCGGCTCGTCATGGCTGACGCGCTAGTTGCTGCAAGTGAGGAGAACCCCGACGCAATCGTTGACATTGCAACACTCACCGGTGCCGCTGTGGTTGCTCTCGGAAACCGCTATGCGGGCACCATGGGCGATAAAGAACTCGTCAACCAGATAGTCGCCGTCGCCGATCGAGTTGGTGAGCCGTTCTGGCCAATGCCCATCAGTCCTGAACTACGCCCCATGCTCGCATCTGATATCGCCGACATTGCGAATATCAAGGCTGGCAATACAGCCGCGGGCATGCTTATCGCTGCCGCCTTCCTTAAAGACTTTGTCGGCAAGCGCGCTGGGAGCAGCGAAACCATTCCTTGGGCGCACATCGATATCGCTGGCCCGTCTGACAACCGTGGCACGGGCTGGGGTTATGTGGGAAAGGGCGCTACCGGAATCGGTGTGAGAACACTCATTGAACTGGCCGAGGAATTTTCTCGACCGTAGTAAGGTTTTTTTATGCGGTATTTTTCCGCACCATCCGGTCGCACCGTGACACACTCTGCGGGCCGGCCAACAATTTCCTTTCAAAGGAGCTGCTGTATTGGCTGAGCACAATTTTGATCTTGTCGTTCTTGGTGGAGGAAGCGGTGGCTACGCAGCCGCATTGCGCGCCTCCGAACTAGGCATGACCGTCGGGTTGATCGAGAAGGGCAAGCTCGGCGGCACCTGTCTGCACGTGGGGTGCATCCCGACGAAAGCACTACTGCATTCGGCAGAAGTTGCTGACGTTACTCGGGAATCCGCGAAGTATGGCGTCACAGCCACCCTCGAGGGCATCGACATCGCCGGGGTAACGAAGTACCGCCAAGACATCGTTGACAGTAAATACAAGGGGCTCCAAGGTCTCATCAAAATGCGCGGGATCACCGTCATTGAGGGTGAAGGCAAGCTGGTAGCACCCAACACCGTTCAGGTTGGCGACGAGACCGTCGTCGGCAAGAACATCGTTCTTGCTACGGGTTCGTACTCGCGTTCACTGCCGGGCCTTGACATCGGCGGCCGCGTCATCACCTCCGAGCAGGCTCTCGAGCTCGACTTTGTTCCCAAGAAGGTAGCCGTTCTTGGCGGCGGCGTAATCGGAGTCGAATTCTCCAGCATCTGGAAAAGTTGGGGCACCGACGTAACGATCATCGAGGGTCTCCCCCACTTGGTCCCGGCCGAAGACGAATCGGTAAGTAAGCAATTCGAGCGAGCGTTCCGTCGTCGTGGCATTAAATTCCACACCGGCGTGCGGTTCAAGAGCGTCGAACAGAATGACGACGGGGTGGTCGTTACGCTCGAAAACGGTGAGACTGTCGAAGCTGAGCTTCTTCTCGTCGCCGTTGGGCGCGGTCCGTCAACAGCAGGTCTCGGATTCGAAGAAGTGGGCGTTGAAATGGATCGCGGCTTCGTGTTGACCAACGATCGACTCGCCACCAACGTGGAAGGTGTCTACGCCGTCGGCGACATTGTTCCCGGCCTCCAGCTCGCGCACCGTGGGTTCCAGCACGGAATCTTCGTCGCTGAAGAACTCGCCGGTCTCAAGCCGATCGTGATTGACGACCTCCACATTCCGAAGGTCACTTATAGCAATCCCGAAGTTGCGTCGGTCGGCCTTACAGAAGCAAAGGCGATCGAGCTCCACGGTGCTGACAAGGTCAAGGCTTACGACTACAACCTGAGTGGCAACGGTAAGAGTTCGATCATTGGCACCGCAGGATCCATCAAAGTTGTTCGCGTCGTCGATGGCCCCGTGATCGGTGTCCACATGATCGGCGCACGCGTCGGGGAACAAATCGGTGAAGCGCAACTGATTGTCAACTGGGAAGCGCACCCAGAAGACATCACGCCGCTATTGCACGCCCACCCCACTCAAAACGAGGCGCTCGGCGAGGCATTCCTTGCACTGGCAGGCAAGCCGCTTCACGCGGTCTAGGCCTCATCTCAACTACGGAACTAAGCTATTGATGACAATCATCACAAAGGAGCAGTACTGATGAGTGAATCCGTTAACCTTCCGGCACTCGGCGAGAGTGTCACCGAGGGCACGGTGACCCGCTGGCTTAAGCAGGTCGGCGATCGTGTAGAGGTTGACGAGCCCCTGCTCGAAGTCTCGACGGACAAGGTCGACACGGAGATTCCCTCTCCCGTTGCTGGCGTCATCGAAGAGATTTTGGTTGCCGAAGATGAGACAGTTGAGGTCGGCACTGCACTGGTAAAGATCGGTGACGGATCGGGTGGTTCGGATGCCGCCCCCGCTGCCGAGCACGAGCCTGCGGCTGCGGAAGCTGCGTCTGAAGCTGCTGCGCCTGAAGCTGCTGCAACTGAAGTTGCTGCGCCCGCGGCTGAAGAAAAAGCTGCACCGGCTGCCGAAAAGATTGACGAGCCATCCACCGAAGCTCCCGCCCCCGAGCCAGCAGGGGCCGAAACTGCACCTGCACCGGCACCTACACCGGCACTTGCGAAGGATGCCCCCGCCGAAGCACCGGAGTCCGCTGCGCCCACCGCACAAGCGGATGAATCAGGTACCAGCGATCCTTCAGATTCTGACCACTCGGATTCGGACGACTCACAAGCTGGCTACCTCACGCCTCTCGTTCGCAAGCTCGCCAATGAGCGCGGTGTCGACCTGAGCACAATCACCGGTACCGGTGTTGGCGGTCGCATTCGCAAGCAGGATGTTCTTGAGGCCAGTGAGAAGTCAGCGCCAGCGGAAGCGTCCGGCGCTGCTGCTGCCGCACCCGCCGCTCGCGAGATCTCAGCGCTCCGAGGAACGACAGTTCCGATGTCGCGCCTGCGCAAGGTGATTGCCGAACGCGCTGTAATTTCGATGCAGTCTTCGGCGCAGCTCACATCTGTAGTAGAGGTCGATGTCACTGCCGTTGCCAACTACCGCAAATCGGTGAAAGACGAGTTCCTCGAGAAGACCGGAACGAAGCTTTCTTTCCTGCCGTTCTTTGCCCTTGCTGCAGCCGAAGCACTTACGTCGATTCCGATTATCAACGCGACAATCGAAGACAACTCGATTGTGTACCCGGCGCAGGAAAATATCAGCATTGCTGTCGACACCGAGCGAGGACTTCTTACGCCCGTGATCCGCGATGCCGCCTCGCTTGACCTTGCAGGTCTCGCGAAGGAGATTGCGGATCTGGCGCAACGAACCCGCGATAACAAGCTCACTCCTGACGAGCTTTCCGGTGGTACGTTCACGCTGACTAACACGGGTTCACGTGGCGCGCTGTTCGATACCCCGATAGTTTTCCTCCCGCAGTCAGCCATTTTGGGCACAGGAATAGTCACGAAGAAACCCGTTGTCATCAGCGATGCGAATGGTGACTCAATCGGAATCCGTTCAATGGTGTACCTGGCCTTGAGTTACGACCACCGCATTGTGGATGGTGCTGACGCGGCTCGATTCCTTGTTGATGTCAAGAATCGTCTCGAAGGTGGCAACTTCGCCGACAAGTTGGGCATCTAGCTCCGCCCCAATCAATCAGGCAGCGTATAGCTCCTCATTCGCCAACCGGCCTCGCCCTTCACCAAAAGAACCGTGGCCGGTTTGTCGTTGGCCGAACTGGTGAGCGAAAAGATGACGGAGTCGCCCAACTCTTGCGTGACCAGCACCTCGTCAAAACGCAACAGGACCTCATTATTGAGCTCACCACCAGAGATGATGTGACCAATCAACTCTGAGTCAGCCATGAACGCGGGGGAATCAGCCTGGGCTACATCACGGAGACAACCCTCTGAAAGGTCACGGAAGCAGCGCTCTCGTGTGAACAACAATTCACCGAGAGCGAGTTGCGGGTCCGCGTTAACCGGTGATGCGGTTGGCACGACGGCACTGTGCGATGTCGAAGACAGCAATTCGGGAGGTTCGATAGCGTCCGGCGGTGCCACCCCAGCAACAAGCAGTGCGGTCACGAGTGCCGCTGTCGCGATACCGGCCAGTAGCCACATTCGTGGCCGAACCGGCGCAACCCATCGGCGCGCCCAGGTTCGAAGGTGCGACAAACGCAATCGCAACGCCACAAGACCTCGAACAAGTTCGTTCTGGAGCCACGAAGGGATACCAAAAACACTGATTCTGTCGCTCGGCGCACCGACCGCTTCTGTCGCGGCACTCCCCAGCAAAGTGGAGACCCGACGAGGCTGCGGATCATCCTGTGAAGCACTCGAATCCGCGCCAACAACGCGAACGGGCTCGGGTGCGCCAAGGGCAAAGAGTCGCTCCTCGAGAGCAGCCGCCCACTGGGGATCGTTGGTTAGGAGGGTCGATGTCATCCACGCGATCCCGTCTTCAAGCTTTTGTTGGCCAGAGGAATCAGACCGCACAACCGAAAGTACGATTGCGCACAGGTGAGTAAGTGAAGCAATATCAGAGCGGACTGCGGAGTTGTGCGACAGCTCTGCCGGGGTGGACTGCGGCACGAAGCGAGCTGCTTGGGAGAGACCGATAAGTACGGGGCTCCCAGATTCACGAAAAAGAACCGAATCGACGCTGACACCACCATGAACAATTCCGGCGCGATGCAGGCGAGCAAGGGTTTCCACCAGCGGCACAAGAATCGTTATTGCCTCCCCCGCCGTGAAGTGGCCCCGTGATTTCAGGAGCTTGCTGAGCGATGTTCCCGGAATCCACTCACACACAGCGACCAGTCTGTTGCCGCTGACACTCGCAAGGTCATACACCGCTGGCAGGTGCGGGCTAGAAATACTCGTCATCGCTTCGCACTCTGCGAGAATGCTCGAGGACGGGACTCCATTGAGGTAGCACTTGAGGACGACAAGCTCAGCAGGGGATTCGGTTGGCAAGGCAGGCTGGGCGAGGACAGTCACCGCGCGAGCTGTCTCTGCAATTGTGCGCACGATCCGATACCCTGCGAGGCTTTGATTAGTCACACGTCAATCCTGCCCATCGCTCTCATCGCGGAGGATGAAAAGGAGCACCTTGTGCACAGGTTGTGGTCCAAGACCGACTGTGGAGAAGTGTTCTCCTCGGGGTGGAACGCGATCGATTGTGGAGCCGTGGAGCTCTGCCGCGATACCCACACGATGACAAAAAAGGCCCTCACTCAGCTCAAGCAGGCTACTCGCAGAGCCAACGACGCAATTACCTTCAGACAGGCCCTATCCTAGAAGCATGGCACGCAGAGAAAAGAAGACAAAGGCTCCAAAAGAACCCGGTCGCATGAAGCAGATGTACCAGGTCTTCCAGATGACGAGACGGTACGACAACCTTGCAACTTGGTTTTTCCTACTCGCGTTTCTCCTCCCCATTCTCATCGCCCTTGCGCTGGCATTCCTGCTGTCCGCCGGTAACGTTCTAGGTTTTGTGCTCTACATCGTTTCCGGTGTCATGGCGGGCCTGCTCGCGTTTCTCATTGTGCTTGGTCGCCGCGCAGAGCGGGCTGCCTACTCCCAGATAGCCGGACAACCCGGTGCCGTCGGTGCCGTCTTAAAGAGCTCGCTGCGCCGTGGGTGGACTGCAAGTGAGATGCCCATAGCAGTCAGCCCTAAAACTCAGGATGCGGTCTATCGCGCGGTCGGCAAAGGAGGGGTCGCATTGATTGGAGAAGGCCCCCGAAGCCGAACCCAGCGGATGCTCGAAGACGAGCGTCGCAAGCTCGTGCGCTTCTTGCCGAATGTTCCCGTGCACTTCATCTATGTGGGGCCAGATGCCGAATCGGTCGCGCTCCACAAATTGGCACCCACTCTCGGCCGACTCAAAAAAGTCCTCCGAAAGCCAGAGATTCTGGCAATTTCTAACCGTCTCACGTCACTCGATAAGAACGGGCTCCCCATTCCCAAGGGAATCGACCCAATGAAGGCACGAGCTCAGCGCTCACAGCGGGCATAGTGCTCACAGCGGGCATAGTGCTCACAGCGGGCATAGTGCTCACAGCTCGGCACTCAGCACTCAGCACTCAGCACTCAGCACTCAGAGCCCACCGCAAATTTCCTACCTACGAACGAGCAGAGTTCCAGCAACTCTGTCGTGCATGCCGCGTTGATCGGCATCCCAGATTACAGCCGGGATTACAATCGCCACCAGTAGGGTGCGCACAATCGGACGCCACAGACCGAGAAGACCCCCGGTAAGCGGGACCACTCGCATCCCCGTGATGAGATGCCCGAAGCTGCCATTCGCGGTGATGAGCAATACGATTTGTGCTGCGACGAACACCCCAAGAGTGGCGAGAGAATCGTAATCGAAAAATGCGACCGAGACGATCACCGCAAACCCCCAGTCGATTGCGAGAGCAACGATACGGCGACCGAGTCGTGCGATAGAACGTGGGCCGTCCGGGGGGAGCCCGATGCGCCTGCCCGGCCAATCGTCGTTGGAGTTTTGTTGCTGGTTCACTTGCTCAGCCTAACGAATCACGGGCACGTAACATGCCCGAAACAATGCGGAGATGCTCGCGAAATCCGAGTTCTGTAGTCTAAGAGGCGGTTGAAATTTCAACCGATCGCCAATGAAGCCCCGGGAGTTCCACTCAATGTCTCATCCGAAGTTCGCCAATTCGTCTGAGGTTCTTGCATTTATCAAGGACACAGACGTGAAGTTTCTCGACATCCGGTTCACCGATCTGCCGGGCATCCAGCAGCACTTCAACATTCCTGCAGCCGCAGTCGATGAAGACTTCTTCAGCGTCGGCCAGCTCTTTGACGGTTCATCAATCCGCGGGTTCCAGTCCATTCACGAATCCGACCTCCAGCTAATCCCCGACGTCAGCACCGCGTACGTTGACCCGTTCCGTGTCGAGCGCACACTGATCATCATTTTCGATATTTACAACCCCCGCAATGGTGAGATCTATGCCCGCGACCCGCGCCAAGTCGCCAAGAAGGCTGAGAAGTACCTCACGTCGACCGGAATCGCCGACACCGCGTTCTTCGCTTCCGAGGCAGAGTTCTACATCTTTGATGACGTGCGCTACGAAGTAAAAGCCAACAAGAGCTTCTACGAAGTTGACTCGAGCGAAGGCGCCTGGAACAGCGCACGCACCGAAGAAGGCGGAAACCTCGCAAACAAAACGCCATTCAAGGGCGGCTACTTCCCCGTCTCCCCCGTCGACCAGCACGCAGACCTTCGCGATGACATCGTCGTAAAGCTCATCGATGTCGGACTCGACGTCGAGCGCAGCCACCACGAGGTTGGTACCGCCGGACAAGGAGAAATCAACTACAAGTTCGACACCCTCGTTCACGCCGGAGACGACATCCTCAAGTTCAAGTACATCGTGAAGAACACGGCGAACGAATGGGGCAAGACCGCGACGTTCATGCCGAAGCCGCTCTTTGGCGATAACGGCTCAGGAATGCACACCCACCAGTCGCTCTGGAACGACGGCACACCGTTGTTCTACGACGAGAAAGGCTACGGAGGGCTCAGCGACACCGCGCGCTGGTACATCGGTGGACTGCTCAAGCACGCGCCAGCCGTGCTCGCTTTCACGAACCCGACCGTCAACTCGTACCGTCGCTTGATCCCCGGGTTCGAAGCACCCGTAAACCTCGTGTACTCGGCAGGAAACCGTTCAGCGTCAATTCGAATTCCGATCACGGGAACGAACCCTAAGGCAAAGCGCATCGAGTTCCGCGCACCCGACGCTTCGGGTAACCCGTACCTCGCGTTCGCGGCGCAGTTGATGGCGGGTCTCGACGGCATCAAGAACAAGATTGAGCCACACGAGCCCGTTGATAAGGACCTTTACGAGCTGCCTCCCGAGGAAGCTCGCCTGATTCCCCAGGTTCCGGCGTCGCTCGAAGAAGCACTTGTCGCTCTTGAGGCTGACCACGAATTCCTCATGGAGGGCAACGTCTTCACGAAGGATCTCATCGAGACCTGGATTGATTACAAGCGCACGAACGAGCTTCTTCCGTTCGCGCAGCGCCCGCACCCGTATGAGTACGAACTGTACTTCGGCGTCTAAGCAGTAGCTAGCGCTGGTTGGGGCTGCATCCTTGAGGGGATGCGGCCCCAACGGCGTTAACGTGACGGTGCGTAATCATCGCCTCACGCACGGCGGCGATAGAGCGACAGACCACTGTTATGAGCGCACCGGATTCACAACCCCGTAGAACCGGCGCTCGAACACCCGTCGCGACCGACGTGTCGCACGCAGGTAATCTTCCTCAAGCTTGCTCGCAGATCGTGGCGGGTATTCCAACATGCGCGAGATTCCTTCAAGCTGTAGTCGGTCAGTCGGCAGCACGTCAGATGTTTTCGAGGTCCACAGCGTAATCGCAGAGCGCGCACGCGAAGCCAAAATCCAGGCCTCACGCAAGCGTGCGGCCTCGGAGGCGGTCACAAGTTTCTCCGCGACCGCAGCGTCAAGAGCATCCAGCGTCGACGTGGTTCTCAACCCGGGCACCCGCGCACCATGCTGAAGTTGCAGCAGCTGAACAAACCACTCGACATCACTGAGCGACCCGCGTCCGAGCTTGAGGTGTCGCGATGGGTCAGCCGCCTGGGGAAGCCGCTCCGACTCAACCCGAGCTTTGATCCGTTTTACCTCGCGCACATCCTGGGGCGAAATCTCTTGCGGGTACCTCACCCGATTAGCCAACGCTTCAAAGTCACTCAGCAGCGCCTGGTCACCTGCTACACCACGGGCACGCAAAAGCGCCTGAGCTTCCCACGTGAGCGACCAACGTTCGTAGTAGGCCTCATAGGAGTCCAAAGAACGCACGATTGCACCATTCTTGCCCTCTGGTCTCAGATCGAGATCGAGATCCAGCGGAAGCTTCACATCTTCCGTGACGCGCTTCAGGCCCTTGGCGATGGCGTCAGCACGCTTGGCCGCATCTTCGCTTTCGGCGTCGATAGCCCGGTAAACGTACATGACGTCGGTATCGGATCCGAAACCTGACTCGGCGCCGCCGTAACGACCCATAGCGATGACACCGAACTCGATCCCATCCGGTTCAGGGCGGAGCACTGCCAGGGCGCCCTCTAGCATCACTGTCGTCACAGCGCTGAGTCCGCGACCCAATTCCTGAAACGACATGACACCGAGGATCGAACCAAGTGCCAAGCGCAACACTTCGCGGCGCCGTGCCGTGCGAAGCGCTACAGCCGCGGCATCCTCATCTCCGCGGTGACGGGAAACTATTGCGCGTGCCTCCTCGCGGAGCACGTCTGCTGACCGTGGGCGTAGTTCCTTCTCTGATTCCAGCCAGGCTGCGGCGTCCGGAATTCGTTCAAAGAGCGCACCAACGTATTTCGACGCGGACAAGACATGGGTGAGTCGCTCGGCGGCACCCGAGGAGTCTCGCAGCATCCGTAGGAACCAGTACGACTCACCCAGCGCTTCGCTGAGGCGTCGAAACGCGAGCAGCCCATAGTCGGGGTCGGCTCCGTCAGCAAACCACTGCAGCATGACAGGCAGGAGCGTCTTTTGGATCGTTGCACGGCGGCTGACTCCGCCGGTGAGCGCTGCAATGTGTGACAGCGCGCCTTTCGGGTCGAGAAACCCGATGGCGGCAAGTCGCGCCGATGCCTGCTCACTCGATAGCGCGAGCCCCTCTTCGGGAAGCGCGGCAACCGCCGACAGCAGTGGGCGATAGAACAATCGCTCGTGCAAGCGCCGAACGGCAATTTTGGTTCGCTGCCACTGCTCGGTGAGATCGTTGGCGCTCGTGGCGACACCGGTGGCTCTAGCAAGCACACGCAGTTCGTCAGAATCGCGCGGCATCAGATGGGTGCGTCTTAGTCGCGACAGCTGGATGCGGTGCTCCAACAAACGCAAGAAACGGTAATCGCGGGCAAACTCTCGCGCCTCAGTGCGGCCAATGTATCCCTGCTCGGCCAACGCAATGAGTGCGTGGAGGCTCGATGTCTGCCGCACTTGATCGTCACTCTGACCGTGCACTAGTTGCAGCAGTTGCACCGTGAATTCGATGTCTCGCAGTCCGCCGGGGCCAAGCTTGAGTTGCACGTCGCGTTCTTCTGGCGGGATATTTTCGGTGACACGCTCGCGCATCCGCTGAACGGACGCGACAAAATTTTCGCGGGAAGCGCTCGACCACACCATCGGCGCAACCGCGGCAACGTATCGGGTACCCAAATCGTGGTCACCCGCGATTGGCCGGGCCTTGAGCAGCGCCTGAAACTCCCAGCTGTCGGCCCAACGTTCGTAATAGGCAATGTGCGATTCAAGAGTGCGCACGAGAGCGCCATCTTTGCCCTCGGGGCGGAGGTTGGCATCGACCTCCCACAGGCCCGGTTCGAGCGTGAGGTCATTGATCCCGTGCATGGTGTGAATAGCGAGACTCGTCGCGATATCGACCGCACGGTCAGCACCAATGCCATCGGGCTCGGTCACGAAGATGACGTCAACGTCAGAAACATAGTTGAGCTCGCGAGCACCCGCCTTGCCCATTCCGATGATAGCCACGCGGGTTGCCGCAATGTCAGCGGCCGGAAACTTGACTGTGCGTCGCGCGATACTCAGAGACGCTTCGAGCGCAGCGCCGGCAAGATCTGCCAGTGCCATTGTCACGCGATCCACTGCGCCGAGGGGATCGTCTTGGGCGAGATCCCAGCCAGTGAGGTTGGCCAGTTCTCGGCGGTAACGGATGCGGAGGGCCACCCACGCGTCTTCACCGTTCTTTCCCTCAACGGCTGCGGCGAGAACCGCGACGTACTCCTGCGGCGTGAGTGGTCTAGGAATAGCCACCAACAGGGCTTCTAATTGATTTGGATGTCGAACAAAGAAATCTCCGAGCCCCGCTGAGGCCCCCAATACCTGCACCAGCCGGACCGCCGCCTCAGCACTTTCGAGAAGGGGCTCAAGCTGGTCACCCGCCGTTTCCGACAGCGAAAGGAGCAGCCGCAATGCTTGATCTGGGTCTGCTGCCTGCGCAAAAAGTTTCGGAACTTCGGGGCGATCGAGAGCGACGAGGCGTTCGCGCGCTTCGCCGAGTTCGACGAAACCCAGTTTGGCAAGTTCGGTCAGTGTGTATGGAGACCTAGACATAAGACGACCGAAACCTCTAAAGGATCTCTAGACTGCTCTCCAGCTCGTAGGGGGTGACCTGGGCGCGGTACGCCTTCCACTCGCGACGCTTATTGAGCAGTACATAGTTGAAAACCTGTTCGCCGAGCGTTTCCGCCACCAGTTCTGAACTCTCCATGATGCTCAGCGCGTGGTTGAGGTTAGAGGGCAACTGTTCATAGCCGAGCGCGCGACGTTCGTGCTCTGAGAGATCGCCAACGGCGTCTTCTGCTTCGAGAGGAAGCTCATAACCCTCTTCGATGCCCTTGAGGCCTGCAGAGAGGAGCAGGGAGTACGCGAGGTAGGGGTTCGCAGCCGAGTCGAGTGCACGATACTCAATGCGCGCGCTCTGGCCTTTGCCCGGCTTATAGAGAGGAACGCGGATGAGCGCCGAACGGTTATTGTGGCCCCACGTGACAAAGCTGGGGGCTTCGTCTCCACCCCAGAGGCGCTTGTAGGAGTTCACGAATTGGTTGGTGACGGCGGTAATTTCGGGGGCATGCTTGAGGATGCCTGCCATGAACTGGCGGCCAATCTTCGAGAGCTGGTAGTGACCGCTGGCATCGTAGAACGCGTTGGAGTCGCCCTCGAAGAGTGACATATGGGTGTGCATTCCTGATCCCGGCTGGCCCGACATTGGCTTCGGCATAAATGTGGCGTACACGCCCTGCTCGATAGCAACCTCTTTGATCACGGTGCGGAACGTCATGATGTTGTCCGCGGTAGTGAGTGCATCGGCGTAGCGCAGATCGATCTCGTTCTGACCAGGCCCGGATTCGTGATGGCTGAATTCTACCGAGATGCCGAGGTCTTCGAGCATCCGAACCGAACGGCGGCGAAAATCGTGTGCAGTGCCGCCGGGAACGTTGTCAAAAAAACCCGCAGAGTCCACCGGCTGGGGGCTACCATTCTTGAGCTTGCTGGACTTGAGCAGGTAAAACTCAATTTCGGGGTGGGTATAGAAGGTAAATCCGCGGTCGGCTGCCTTTGCCAGCGCGCGCTTGAGCACGTTCCGAGGGTCAGACGCTGCTGGTTGTCCATCCGGGGTCGTGATGTCGCAGAACATGCGCGCAGTGGGGTCGATTTCTCCGCGCCACGGCAAAATCTGAAAAGTTGTGGGGTCTGGATGCGCGAGCATGTCCGCTTCGTAGGCGCGGGTAAAGCCTTCAATAGCTGAGCCGTCGAACCCGAGCCCTTCAGCGAAAGCACCCTCAATTTCTGCAGGAGCCACAGCAACACTCTTCAGCGTGCCGACGACGTCGGTAAACCACAATCGCACGAACTTAATTCCACGTTCTTCGATCGTGCGGAGAACAAAGTCGCGCTGCTTGTCCATTGACATTGAGTCCCTCGATCCGTGCCGTGTCGCGGATGTGCGACGTCGATTGTGCCCCTCTTAGGCTACTTGCTCTGACGCCGCAATGCAGCGCAATCGCCGCCACGATCATCCAATCATTCGCTTCGACTGTGTCGTTAGACTGGCCACTATGACTGACCCTGCCGCCGCTGCCACGCAAGCAAACCCCAAACGCGTCCGCACCCGCCATTTTCAGACTGCGAAAGAGACCGGAATCAAGATCGTTGGCCTCACCAGTTATGACCAGTTGACTGCCGGTATTTTTGACGAATCGGGGATCGATTTTCTGCTCGTCGGAGATTCCGCAGGCAACAACGTGTACGGCTACGACACCACATTGCCCGTCACGATCGACGACCTCATTCCCCTTACCCGCGCGGTTGCCGGTGCTGTGACCCGTGCATTCGTCGTAGCCGATCTGCCGTTCGGCTCCTATGAGACCGGCCCCGATGAGGCGCTCCACACCGCTTTTCGCTTCATGAAGGAGACCGGTGCCCACGCGGTGAAATTAGAGGGAGGGGTTCGCAGTGCCGAGCAAATCCGTCGAATCGTGGATGCCGGAATTCCGCTCATGGCACACATTGGTTACACCCCTCAAAGTGAGCACGGTTTGGGCGGCCACGTAATCCAGGGCCGCGGTGAACAACTCGAACAGTTGCTTGCCGATGCTCATGCTGTCGAGGAGGCCGGTGCTTTCGCTGTTGTTCTCGAGATGGTTCCGGCGGATGCCGCAGCCAAGGTCACTGAGGCGCTGCGCATCCCGACCATTGGTGTTGGCGCTGGCCCCCATGTTGACGGCCAACTGCTGGTGTGGACCGATTGGGCCGGATTCACCAAAGGTCGGATTCCCAAATTCGTCAAACAGTATGCCGATCTTCGATCTACCCTCGCTGGTGCCGTGAAAGCGTACCGGGCTGATGTCGAAGACGGTTCCTACCCCACCGAAGCGCACTCTTATCACGAGTAGCTGTGTCGCAAAATAGCGCCAGCACTGCCAACATCACCACCACTGCCACCACCACTGTCGAAAGCGTTGTATGTCTGCACCTCTCTCCCCTGCAATCCGCCGCGTCCACGAAGAAGCACTTGCCCGCAACGCTGGTGAACCCGAATTTCACCAAGCACTCTCCGAGGTGCTGGAATCGATAGTGCCCGTTCTCGAGCGGCATCCGGAGTTCGTGGAGGCTGGCATCCTCGATCGGTTGGTGGAACCGGAACGCCAAATCATGTTTCGCGTTCCTTGGCACGATGACGAAGGAGCCGTGCGAGTGAACCGCGGTTTTCGCGTTCAGTTCAATTCGGCGCTAGGCCCGTACAAGGGTGGGCTCCGCTTTCACCCCAGCGTCAATCTCGGCATCGTAAAGTTCCTTGGATTTGAGCAGATCTTCAAGAATGCGCTCACCGGCCAGGGCATCGGGGGCGCAAAGGGTGGGTCAGATTTCGACCCGCACGGCAAGTCCGATACTGAGGTGATGCGTTTCGCGCAGAGCTTCATGAGTGAGCTTTATCGACATTTGGGTGAACACACCGACGTTCCGGCGGGCGACATTGGCGTCGGAGCTCGGGAGATCGGATTTCTTTTCGGACAGTACCGCCGTCTCACCAACCGACACGAGTCGGGGATGTTCACCGGCAAAGGGATCCAGTGGGGTGGGGCAGAAGTGCGCACGGAAGCCACAGGCTATGGCACCGTGTTCTTTGCCGAGGAGATGCTGGCTGTTCGCGGCGATAGCGTAGACGGAAAGCGGGCTGTTGTTTCCGGTTCCGGAAATGTCGCGATTTATGCTATCGAGAAACTTCAACAACTGGGAGCCACCCCCGTTACCGCATCCGACTCAGGCGGCTATGTCGTCGATGAAGCGGGGATCGACCTCGAGCTGCTCAAACAGCTCAAAGAAGTTGACCGTGCCCGCATCTCGAGCTATGCCGAGCGACGCAGCAGCGCCCGCTATGTGACGGGTGGTTCCGTGTGGGATGTCGCAGCAGAGTTGGCGCTGCCCTGTGCAACGCAGAATGAACTCAATGCTGACGACGCGCGCACCCTATTGAAGAACGGTCTTCAATTGGTCGCAGAGGGTGCAAACATGCCCTGCACCCCAGAAGCCGTGGAGATGTTTCAAGCCGCCGACGTGCTGTTTGCTCCGGGCAAAGCCGCCAACGCTGGCGGAGTGGCAACGTCGGCGCTCGAGATGAGCCAAAATGCCTCCCGCCAGCGCTGGGACTTCGACTCAAGCGAAGACAAACTTCGCGAAATCATGCGCGGAGTGCACACGTCGGCGTTTGACGCCGCAGAGCTGTATGGGCATCCGGGTGACTACGTCGTTGGCGCAAATGCGGCTGGTTTCAAACGCGTTGCCGATGCAATGCTCGCGCAGGGTGTTATCTAGCCGCGATCTGCTTCGCTCGCGTCGTCGTTCGCCCAGGCGCGGGCCCGCTCGGCCGCAATTTGTGGTGCGTGCTCAGCCTGCTCCCGCGTGTCGAATGGGCCGTCGCGGTCGACCCCGAGAGATTGAGGACCTTCTTCGACTTCACCGGTCTTGTGATTAAACCACCATTGCGTCATAGTCTTATCCCTTCGTCGGCCTCAAGGCTACGCCGTTAGACTGGTGAGATGCCTCGGAATACTTCTGGTCACCTCGTTCCTGGAGTGATCCCCCCAGCGTTAGCAGTTCCCCCGTCGATCACCCGGCCGGAGTATGTGGGAAAGGCTGCCCCACGCCCGTTCACCGGGTCTGACGTCTATGACGACGAGGCAGTGGGCCGCATCCGCGAGTCCGGCACGATTGCTGCCGGGGCGATCGAGGCGGTCGGGGCCGCTATCGAACCGGGTGTCACAACAGCGCAGCTCGATCAGATTGCCCATGAGTACATGGTGGCGCGCGGCGCCTACCCGTCAACACTTGGCTATCGAGGGTTTCCCAAGTCATGCTGCACAAGCATCAATGAGGTGATCTGTCACGGGATTCCCGACAACACTGTGCTCGAAGACGGCGACATTATCAATATCGACATCACGGCATACAAAAACGGTATGCATGGCGATCTCAACAAGACGTTCCTTGTGGGGACAGTCTCGGAGGATGCTCGGCTTCTCGTTGAACGCACACAAGAAGCCCTCAACCGCGGTATCAAGGCCGTTGCGCCGGGCCGCCAAGTCAATGTGATTGGCCGCGCTATCGAGTCCTACGCAAAACGTTTTGGGTACGGCGTTGTCAGGGACTTCACGGGGCATGGCGTTGGTTCAGCTTTCCACTCCGGTCTCATCATTCCCCACTACGACGCTGCACCGCAGTTCGATGATGTGATTGAGGTTGGCATGGTTTTCACCATCGAGCCGATGCTCACTCTGGGCACCTACGAATGGGATCTGTGGGCCGATGACTGGACAGTCACCACCCGCGATAGAAGTCTGACAGCGCAATTCGAGCACACGATGGTTGTCACCGAGCGTGGCACAGAGATTCTGACGCTTCCCTAATCTGCGAAAGAGGCACATCATGACCCACGCTTTAGGTATCGACATTGGCGGCACCGGAATCAAAGGTGCCATCGTTGACACTGCCACGGGCGAGCTGGTAGGCGATCGAAAAAAGATTGCTACCCCCGCATCTGGTAAGCCTGATGAAATCGTCGACGTTGTCGTCAACCTCATCGGGCAACTCGGCGGCATCCCGAAGGACATGCCCGTTGGGGTCTGCTTTCCGGCAGTTGTTCGCAACGGCACAACCATGTCGGCGGCAAACATTGCTGACGAGTGGATCGGGCTAGAGGCTGAGAAGCTCTTCGAGAAGGCGCTGGGCTGCGACATCCACTTTGTCAATGATGCGGATGCCGCTGGCGTAGCTGAAGTTCGCTATGGCGCAGCCAAGGGTGTTCGCGGTTTGGTGCTCCTCACCACCCTCGGCACCGGAATCGGAAGCGCCCTGATCTACAACGGAGTTCTCGTGCCCAACTCGGAGCTCGGGCACCTGCTTATCGGCGGTCGTGAAGCCGAGAAGGGTGCGTCGTTCGCGGCGAAAGAGCGCCGGAGATTGAGTTGGTCAGCGTGGGCTAAGCGGCTTCAGCGGTTTTATTCGCATCTGGAACGTCTGTTCTCCCCCGACTTGATCCTTGTGGGTGGCGGCGTTTCTAAAAGTCACGACAAGTTCTTGCCGCTGTTGAACCTCAATGCCCCCATCATTCCCGCGGAGCTCCGCAACAATGCGGGTATCCTTGGGGCTGCCGCTCTCGCCGTAAAGGAATAACATGAGCTTCCATTCCAATGAACCGCACACTGGAGACCTAGCGGGGCGTCTCAATTGGTTGCGTGCGGGGGTATTGGGCGCCAATGACGGCATTGTTTCTGTTGCGGCGATCGTCGTTGGAGTTGCGGGCGCAACGACCGCTATCGCACCTATTCTCACCGCCGGTGTTGCCGGGCTTGTCGGCGGGGCAATCTCGATGGCACTGGGGGAGTATGTTTCCGTTAGTAGCCAGAGTGATAGCCAGCGAGCTCTCATTGAGAAGGAACGTCGCGAACTGGCCGAGATGCCGGACGAGGAACTGGCCGAGCTAACCGCAATCTACGAGTCAAAGGGCATCACTGAAGCCACCGCCCGGCAGGTTGCTGAAGAACTCAGCAAACATGACGCACTTGCCGCTCACCTCGAGGCGGAACTCGGCATTACCGAACACGATGTGGTGAGCCCCTGGCAGGCCGCCGGAGCGTCGGCTCTCGCTTTCACCATTGGTGGGGTGCTGCCCCTGGCCGCGATCCTCCTTGCCCCAGAACCCGTGCGCGTTCTCGCAACATTTGTTGCCGTACTTACTGCACTGATCATCACAGGAACGCTCTCCGCGCGGGTTGGCGGTAACAGCTGGGTTCGCCCAACTCTGCGCATCGTCGTAGGCGGGGCGATCGCCTTAGCCACAACTTTTCTCATCGGAACGCTGCTCGGCACCAGCGGCATCGTATAATTGGCTCATCCGGCAACACGCAAGTCGAGGGAATGGGCCGGCTAGTACGCCGGGTTCTGTTCACACGGGGCCGAAGCCACGTGCTGGACGGTCATCTATCTACGATGTACGTTGCCGCACACCTCTAGCGATCTACCCGAAGACTTGGCGAGCAGCCTTAGCGTCTTCTGTCTGATCTTGCTCCGGACGAGGTTTACCTAGCCGACTGAGTCACCCCAGACGCTGGTGGTCTCTTACACCACCGTTTCACCCTTACCCCAGATCGAAATCTGTGGCGGTCTGCTTTCTGTTGCACTGTTCTCGCGGGTTGCCCCGGGTGGGTGTTACCCACCATCCTGCTCTCTGGAGCCCGGACGTTCCTCGGTATCCTTTACGGATAACGCGACCGTCTTGCCGACCCATTCAGGTGCCAAGCTTAGCGTCAGTGAGGCGAGCAGCGCACCAGAGCGGAAGCGCCGATCGACGGCACTGAGTACCTAGAGACCGGACTCATCCGTGCGCACCAGAATTGCTTCACTGCTGGCGCACATGATCACGGTATCCGGTGCGGCGGCTCGAATCTCTTGCATTTCATTTTCGAGCAACTTGACTCCGGATGACAACGACACGCCACCGCGCAGCAGCGACGCGCCCGTGCCATACCGCGCACGCTGGCGCTCATAGAGGGCAAGAAGGTCTTCAGGAAGAGTGGCCTGAAGCGCCGTGCGTCCGGTTCGCACCGTGCCAAGTTCTGCTTCGATCTCGCGGAGGGCCTCATCGCGACTCGCCTCAACTTCTGAGGCTTGAGTGCTCAGGTTCCCGCTCTGCTCGATGAGGTTGTCTACAACCTTTTGCTGGGTCTCTAGCCGCTCCATCACCGCTAATTCAATGTCTTCGAGATTGCTCAAGCGCGTGCGGAGAGCGGCCAGCTCGTGCTCAAAAGCTGCAGCTTCCTTGGCTGACGATGTTGAATCTAATCGCGCGGTGTCGCGAGCGATGCGCGCATCGACAACCTTCACGTCAGAATCGACACGACTGAGTTCAAGCTCGATATCTTCCTTGATTCCGCGCTCTTCCAGCACTGTCAGCTGAAGTTTTTCGCGGTGCTGTTGCAGTTCTGTAAGGGCCCCATGCTGAGGGAGCTTCTTAGCGCGATGCTCAAGCTGCGAAATCTTCGTGTCAAACGCTTGCAGGTCTAGTAGTGAAGCCTGATCGGCGGGGGTGGCGGTCAAAGCCATAGTGATACTTCTTTCTGTATACCGGTGCGCTTACTGCACAACCGCAAAATCCCAAGGATCGGTGCGCAAATCGCTCACCGTAATCGTTACGTCTGGCAGCAGTGCGCGCAGTTCGTCGGCCGCCGCATCAAGCCACAACCATTCACTCGCCCAGTGGGAAACATCGATGAGCGCCGGACCGCGCCCGAGGCGAGCGTTCTCCCGCGCCTCAGACGCGGGATGGTGGCGCAGATCACTCGTGATGTACACATCAGCGCCAAGAACCGCCGGGTCGGTCAAGTAGGCGTCACCCGCTCCCCCGCACAGCGCCACCGACTGCACAAGCTGGTCATACTCTCCCGCCACACGGATGCCGGTGGCCGTCGCCGGAAGAAGCTCACCAATGAGGCGCGCCAGCCTGCCGAGCGAAATCGCCTCGGGCAGCATTCCTGTACGACCGATCCCGCGTTCGGGCGTCTCGCCAACAACGATGGGGGCCACGTTCGTGAGCCCCAGCTTCGCGGCGAATCGGCCCGAAGTGCCGGTCTCGACGACGTCTGCGTTGGTATGGGCCGCCAAAAGAGCGCATTCTGCGCGCACCAACCTGGTCAAGACCGCACCCTTGTAGCGGTCACTCGCAATTGACGTAACACCGCGCAGTAACAGTGGGTGGTGGGTGATGAGCATGTCGGCGCGGTTATCGATTGCTTCGTCCACGGTCTCAAGCACAGCGTCGACTGCGAGTGAAATTCGGGAGACAGGAGCGTCAGTATCCCCGGCAACCAGACCCACCGCATCCCACGATTCGGCACCCGAAGCTGGCCACAGTTTCTCGCTTGCTGCGATTACATCAGAAACAGTAGTAGACACGCCTTTATTCTAGGCGCGGCGGACAGCGCGGTCAGAGCTGCCAGCCTCTTGACGTCGGATCGCCGGAATACCGGCAACGATCGGGGTGAGTATTCCCAAAACAAGTGCCACGAGTACGCCCAGGTCGGTGGCGGCCAACTCAGAGCTGAGGTTGATACCCAGGGCCGCGAAACCATACCCCTGCCAAGAAAGCCAGCCGATTGTTGCCGTCGTTAGCGCAAACCCGATTGCCGAGATCAGTACGAAGGCGCTGAGGTTGACCCACCGAACATCCGCATAGATTCCGCCACGGGCGGTTAGTGCTGCTCCGTCGAGTCGACGGCTACGGATCATGGTTTCTGCTGCAAAGATTCCGGCCCATGCTGCGGTGGGGACCGCAAGTGTCGTAGCGACATCGCGGAAGAGTTCGTTGATGCCACCATCGACACCGAACGCGAAAAGGATAGCCAACGCGCCCAAGAGCACACCGACAACCACAATCGACCACTGGCGGGGAAGGCGAACTCCCACCGCCTGAAGTGCGAATCCCCCCGAGTACAGGCTCAGCGTGATGCCCGAGAGCAAGCTCAGTGCGGCAGCCAGCAGCAGCAGGATGGGGTACCACCCGGGCAACAGCAGCAACAGGGTGTCGAGAGGCGACGCCAAAAATCCTCGCGCGATTGCGGAATCGGATGCCGCCAGCAGGGCGCCATAGGCGATTAATACGAACGCGGGCACCGTTGCACCGAAGCTCGCCAGCAGTGCCGAGGCCGCTCCGCTCGATGAGGGACGCTGATAGCGAGCGATGTCCGCACCGCTGTACGCCCACACCAGCCCTAAGAAACTGAAGACAAGAACTGCACCCGTGATGGTCAGAAGCCATGAGCCGTCAGGGGTGGTGAGCGCCTGAGCAACATCGATGTACTGCGCGGTGAACGCAATAAGCCCAACCACGAGCACACCGGAAATGATGCTCAGGATGAGTTGGATGCGGGCAAAGAGTGGGTAGCCAGCGAAAGCAATCACAAGCGTTACAAGGAACGCTGTGGCAAGGGCAATGAGCAGAAGCTGACGATCGCCAAGCCCACCGTTGAGATCGGACCCGATGAGGATGATTGCCACCGATGACGCCAACACCCACAACAGCACAGCGCCCCAGAAGAGTCGAGCAACCAGCGCAACGAGTGCGGGGATGATGTTGCCAACGAGCCCGAATGCGGAGCGCGAAATCACCATCGTGGGCTGCCCACTTCGCTTGCCGGCAAGCGTGGTCAAGCCGAGCGGGATGAACGAGAGTGCGACACCAGCGAGAATGGCGACGACTGACTGGCGCAAGCTCATGCCAACAGAAAAGACCACAGCGCCGAGACCGATGCTCACAATTGAGGAGTTTGCTGCAAACCACAGCCAGAACAGGCGTGCCGCATGACCAATCCGATGATCGACAGGGGTGGGTTCGAGGCCGCTCTCTTCGAGACTAAATACCCGTTGCGCGGTGGGCGCCGCATCATGAAGCCCCAGAGGTTGTTGGCTGACGCGCGCAGTCGACGACGGCATCGGTGGGGGTACGGCCGATGCGTCAGCGGCGACGGGTGGGGCTGCGAGCGGTGCCGCTGCGACGGGTGCCGCCGCGCCAGCACCTGCCGCAAACGGGATGGGGTTGCTGTCGGGCGCCAGTTGCGAGGACAGGAGGTCTGGGGAGAAGGTCAGACGATCGCTCGGATCGACTGCGTCATCCGAGTCTGCTTCGAGAATTGCTTCAGTGATCGGAATGGAGCCGGTCTGCACTTCAGAGAATGGGTCGAGGGGTTGGGCCCGATCCTCTTCTTGCTCAAAGATGAACGCCTCAAGGGGATTGACTTCCTCTACTTCGGCTGGCTCCGCTGAGTCGTCACGGTCATCGTTTTTGAGCAGGTCGTCAAAGCCCGGTGGCGCGGTCGGAATGTACCGCGGTGTCTCCGAGGAAGTGAAGCTGAATGGTGCTGCTACCGGTGCGGTATCGGCACTTGCCGTTGTGGGCAGAACGGCGCCCTCTGCTTGCGGATCATCGTCAGTTGGTTCGTAGGAGGTGGTCGCCGAGCCGAGATCGAATGCGAACGGAGAGTCACGATGAGAGTCGCTATCGGAATGGGTGGCGGAATCGCTGGCAGGCGCTGCCGAATCTGAGCTGGTAGACGTTGATGAGTTGGCTTCAGTCGCTTCCGACGTGGGCGCGCTGAGCCCAAAGTCACCCAAGGACATCATCTCGTCAAGGTTTGAGCGAGGTGAAGTTGGACCGGCAGTCGGCTCGACCAAGGGCGGCGGCATGAATGAGATTTCGTCGTAGTCTCCATCTTCATCAGCCGGCAACTCTGGCGAACTCACACTATGGTCGACCGGTAAGTCAGCGCCTGAGGCCCACAGCGGAGTGACATCCACCGTATCGCCGTCGACCTTTACCGGTTCCGGGATCTCATCGTCTGCGCTACCAGCGTCAGAGGTTGCGGCGGCAGAGATCGCAGCTTCAGCCGCGTCTGGTTCAGCCGCGTCCGGTTCAGCCGCGTCCGGTTCATCCGCGTCTGGTCCAGCCGCATCTGGTTCGGGAACGGTGAGGCGCGGCGGTTCTGCGGGGACTGCGTGAGCGGCCACAGGAATTTCATCCGAGAAATCGTCGCTGGGAGCCCACGACTCACTGGGTGGTGGCACATCCCAGGCCGGCAGCTGACCCGCGGGCGGTGGCGGCAGCGGTGCCGGCGAAGCTGCCGGTGCCTCCGCGCGGCCCTCCGGCGAGGCCTGTTGGGTGGGGGTAGGCGCTGTGGCAGCGGTGTCGCCCGGCCCATCATCAACGATCCTAGGATTGCTGCCGTCACCAACGGGGTCCCCGGGCGGAGCCGCCTTAGACCGAAGTGTCGTCTCCCATTCACGGTATTCGCGGGCTTCTTCCTCCCGGAGTCGAAGCTGGGCCTCAAGAACCTCGATCAGACTCAGCGTGCCCGTCGATTGATTTTCAGGATCATCGGCCCAGGTGAGCAGTTCCTCGTCGGCCATCGAACGTCGAACCGGAGGTATAGGAATCTCATCGTCGGCTGAGGACTCTGTCGGAGCAGCCGAGTCTTCACTGAGCGCGGCCGATTCGCTGGGCTCATCGGATTCGTTGGGGGCACTAAATTCACTCGGCGCACTGGATTCGCTGGGCTCATCCAACGATGGCAACGAGGGCGCTGAGTCCGACGGAGACGTGTCTGCAGATTGCTCTGTTTCAGACGGACGCGGCACGGGGGTATCAGTGGCGAACAAGGAGTCAAACGAAAAACCGTTGGTGGTGGCGGGCTCCCGCGCATCGGCGGAATCGTCAGAATCGTCAGAATCGGCAGGCTGGACGGGCTGCTCAGTCTCATCGTCAGAATCATCAGAATCGGCAGAATCGGCAGAATCGGCGGAATCGTCAACATAGGCGTCGGCTACGCGGTCTTCAGCGGCCGGAGGGCGGCGGGAAATACGGGAAGCGAAGAAATCTGGCGTCGTGTAATCTACGGGAATTTGGTAGGGATCATCGATTGCTGACCCGGCAGATTTGGGCGTGAAGCCACTGGCTTCGGTTACATCCTCGTCAGAGTCTGCAGCCGTCTGATCTTCGGGGCCACTGCCAGGCGCATCCATCTGGGGTACGGCTTGATTGGGATCAGGTGCGGGCGCCATAGCCCAGGCGGGTATTCCCAGCTCACGGTCGGCCGAGACATCCGATCGCTGGTATTCGTCATCCGCATCGATGGGCACAAAATCAAAGGTGTCCGACGGCTGCGATGGTGGTGGCAGGTCGGCGAGCGGCCGTGGAAAGTCGGCAGGCGGTGGCGGCAAATCAGCCGGTGGTGGCGGTGCAGAAGCACTCGGCATGTTGAGTGCAGCATCCAGGTCAAAACCCGCGCCGCTCGGTGCTTCGCTTAGATCGGTAGGTACCGTTTCGCCGGTCTCTTCCGCGGAATCTGCAGAACCAGAAGGCGATGATGCCGGTCGAGGAAGTGGAAGCTCGAACTCACGCTCTGAAGACGTTTCATCGTTTGCGCCGTCAGCGTCGTCAGCGTCGTCGTGGAATGCCATGCACAGATACTAAGTCGAGAGCTGTTGATTACGGGGATGACGAGCCGTACTCAACACAGATACCGCAAGAAATATGAGAGCAAGACCCGCCCACGAGAGCGGTGCCAGCAGTTCTCCAACAATAATCACGGCGAGCAGCGTAGCGACCACCGGTTCTAAAAGAGCAATGGTCGTGGCTGTGGAGCTGCTGGTAGCACGCAGTCCAATTCCGAACAAAATATAGGCGATAAACATCGGGCCGATGATCAAATAGCTGGCAGTGCCGATGCTCACCCCTGATTGCACCAGCGGCCCACCAAATATGGCAAGGACGGGCAATAAGCCGAGCGCGCCGACTCCGAAAATTGCACCCATCGTCGCGCCCGAAGTGTGGCCTGCGCGGATGACCCTGGTCGAACAGTAGGTGTAGAGCGCATAGGAGACTCCGGCCAACAATCCGAGCATTACGCCAGCCACTAATGATTCGCCACCGCCACCGTTGCGAGCGTTGCCGCCGCCGATCGTGAGCAGTACAATTCCCGCGAGCGCTAAGGAAGTGGTAATTTTCCAGAGCATGCTCAGTCGTCTGCGCTCGATAACTCGCTCGAGCAGAGCAGCGAAGACCGGCCCAGTGCCTAAGGAAACAACGTTGCCCACAGCGATGCCAGCGAGATCCATCGAACTGTAGAACGCGAGTGGGTACACGAATACCCCCACTGCTCCCAGCAGTAGCCACGGTCTCAGGGCGCGTTCCCGGAGGGCCGCTCGCGACTGATGAAACCTGGCGAAGAACAGCAGGATACCGCCGCCAACCATCGTCACCGCCCCGATAGCGAGTGGGCTGACGTTCTCGGGAAAAAAGCTTGCCGCGGTTCCTGTGGTGCCCCACAAGGCGGCGGCCCCAACGATCGCAAAGGGTGCGACCCTGCTGCTTGGGCTTGTCGACACCCCGCCAGCATATCGCTGTCCCCACTGCGTATTTGCGCAAGTGTGGGTTACAGCCAAGGGGCGTAGAAGCCGCGCAAGAGCGTCTAAGGCTGAGCGCGACTATAGAGGTTCAGGGTCGTCGCCAGCATCATCCATGTCGTCAGTCGCCCACGGCGATGAGAGAGAAAGCTCGACACCGAGCGTGTGCTCGATGAGTCTCTCTAGGAGCTCGCTCATCGTCGTCGAACTCAGCAATGACACTTGATCGAGGGGCCCAAGCGGGGCAATGGCGGCGAGCTGCCAGACGCGAGCGACCGCCTCCTTCGAGAGTTCGGTATCCGGTGACCAGTTCAGTTCGGAAAATTCGCTGGCCCGGGCGAGAGTGCGCCGTACGAGCTTCTCTGCCTGCTCCCAAAGAGACAGCAGCGCATCATCCCACTCAAGGTCAGGCAGCTCGTGCACCGTTGCCTGCGGAAAAGGATCTTCGTCGAGCCACTCAGAGATTGCCACTCGACGTTCACCCACGGCTACCACCCCGACGAAACCTTCGGCCGCCTCAAGCTGCGTGATGGTCGCGACGGTTCCGATGGAGAAGCGCATTTCACCACCGCCCACTTCTTGGCCGCGCTCGATCAACACCACACCGAACTCGGAGGGCTCATCCTGCAGCACCTGCGAGAGCATCACAATGTAGCGCTCCTCGAAGATACGAAGGCTCAGCGGCATATGAGGAAACAGCACAGAACCCAGCGGGAACATCGGCATCGAGGTCATTTGCCAAGACTAACTATGGTGCCCCGAAGAGCGCTGTGAGGCGGTGGTGGGCCCTACCGGGATCGAACCGATGACATCCACGGTGTAAACGTGGCGCTCTACCAGCTGAGCTAAAGGCCCGCAGCGTCGCAAAGCGAAGCAGCGCTCGATAATGGTACAGGTTTTTCTGCCCGCCGCTCACACCGTTGCCTGACTCACGACCACTCGGCAACTTCCATCACCGAAATAGCGTCCTCATACGCGGCAAACTCTCGAACGCCGTCGAGAGGAGCCTCAATGATGCACCGGATCACACTCGAACGATCGATCAGGAAACTTGTGCGCGAGGCGAACCCTCTGTCTTCGCGCAGCACGCCGAAGCTCTGCGCCACCGCACCGTGTGGCCAAAAATCCGAGAGAAAAGAGAACTCGTATCCACCGGTATCCGCCCATGCTCGCAGAGTCGCCGTCGAGTCGACCGAAACTACGATGACGGTGAGTCCGGCATCCACGAAACGCTTTCTCTCTCGCTGCAATGCCTCAACCTCACTCGTGCACGTCACCGAAAAGGCGAGAGGAAGAAAGACAAGCATCACCGGTTCCTTCTCTAGCAGCGCACCCAATTGCACCCGCTGCCCATGCTGATTTTTTAGCTCAAAGTGGGGTGCTCGATCCCCAACCGCAATAGTCATCTCAGTAGACCTTTCCTGTGGGGACGCATGCCCGTGGTTTCGCGCGCAATGAGTCTCGGTTCGAATCTTGCCGCATCCGACAACTAGAATCGATGGGCGTAGTCGATCCCATCACATCCGCAACCCGGTCGTGAGTCGACTCGCGCCATTCTGTTCTCTACACGAAAGAGGTCAAACGGTGACGGTAAACGACCAGGACCCATACTCGGTAACCAACACCGATCAAGACCCCGAAGAAACAGCCGAGTGGAACGAATCGCTCGACTCCCTCGTAGCAGCTCTTGGCCCCCAGCGCGGCCGCGAGATTATGCTCAGCCTGCTGAAGCGTTCGAAGGATTTGCACCTCGGTGTACCAATGGTTCCCACCACGGACTACATCAACACGATCGCCAAAGAAGACGAACCCGACTTCCCTGGCGACGAAAAACTTGAACGTCGCTACCGCGCATGGATCCGCTGGAACGCGGCGATCACCGTTCACCGCGCACAACGCCCCGGGATTGGTGTCGGCGGTCACATCTCCACCTACGCATCATCCGCCGCCCTCTACGAGGTAGGACACAACCACTTCTTCCGTGGCGCAGACCACGAAACCGGTGGAGACCAAATCTTCTACCAGGGGCACGCCTCCCCCGGAATGTATGCACGCGCGTATCTCGAAGGTCGATTGAGCGAAGATCAGCTCAAGGGATTCCGCCAAGAAAAGTCTCAGGCGCCCCATGGCCTCTCCAGCTACCCTCACCCGCGTCTGATGCCCGAATTCTGGCAATTCCCCACCGTATCGATGGGCCTCGGTCCTATCAACGCGATTTATCAGGCACAAAACAATATGTACCTGAGCAACCGTGGCATCCGCGATGTCTCAGAAAAGCAAGTTTGGGCTTTTCTCGGCGATGGTGAGATGGATGAGGTCGAAAGCCGCGGTGCCCTCCAGTGGGCAGCCAATGAGAAGCTCGACAACCTCAACTTTATTGTCAATTGCAACCTTCAGCGCCTTGATGGCCCGGTTCGTGGCAACGGCAAGATCATTCAAGAACTCGAAAGCTTCTTCCGTGGCGCCGGCTGGAACGTCATCAAAGTTGTGTGGGGCCGTGAGTGGGATGACCTACTTGCCAACGATCACGAGGGCGCTCTCCGCGACCTCATGAACCGCACCCCCGACGGCGACTACCAAACCT
The DNA here is from genome assembly GCF_006788895.1 of Rhodoglobus vestalii. Lineage (NCBI taxonomy): Bacteria > Bacillati > Actinomycetota > Actinomycetes > Micrococcales > Microbacteriaceae > Rhodoglobus > Rhodoglobus vestalii. The sequence continues at coordinate 2,788,208 of NZ_VFRA01000001.1, read as the reverse complement.
ATAAGGCAGAATCGGGCGCCTACGTTCGCGAAAACTTCTTTGGCCGCGACCCTCGCACCCTCCAAATGGTTGACCACCTTTCAGACGATCAAGTCTGGAACCTCAAGCGCGGTGGCCACGATTACCGCAAGGTTTACGCCGCATTTAAGGCCGCCAGCGAGCACAAGGGTCAGCCAACGGTCATCCTCGCCAAAACGGTTAAAGGTTACGGCCTTGGCCCCAGCTTCGAGGGACGCAACGCGACCCACCAGATGAAGAAGCTCACCCTCGACAACCTGAAAAAGTTCCGCGACGAAATGCACATCCCGATCACGGATGCCGCCCTCGACGCAGATCCGTATCAGCCACCGTTCTACCACCCCGGTGAAGACGACGAAGCTATTCAGTACATGCAGGAGCGTCGCCGCGAGCTGGGCGGCTATGTGCCCGAACGTCGCACCAAGTACACCCAGTTCGAGCTTCCGGAAGCTAAAACGTACGACATCGTCAAGAGGGGTTCTGGCAAACAAGAGATTGCCACCACGATGGCGTTCGCCCGCCTTCTCAAAGACCTGCTTCGCGACAAGTCCATCGGCAACCGCATCGTCCCCATCATTCCGGATGAGGCACGCACCTTTGGAATGGACGCCTACTTCCCGAGTGCGAAAATTTACAACCCCGCCGGGCAGCATTACACCTCGGTAGACCGCGAACAATTGCTGGCCTACAAAGAGAGCGAGCAGGGGCAGATCCTTCACGTCGGCATCAACGAAGCGGGTGCCTTTGCGGCATTCACTGCGGCCGGTACCTCCTATGCAACCAACAGCGAGCCGCTCATTCCGGTCTACGTGTTCTATTCCATGTTCGGATTCCAGCGCACCGGTGACGCGATGTGGGCCGCCGGCGACCAGATGGCGCGCGGCTTCGTCATGGGCGCAACGGCGGGGCGCACCACGTTGACGGGTGAAGGGCTGCAGCACGCCGACGGACACTCGTTGCTGCTGGCATCCACGAATCCGGCTGTTATTAGCTATGACGCGGCCTACGGTTACGAGCTCGGCCACATTGTGCGAGCGGGTATCGAACGGATGTACGGCGGTAAGCACGAAGATCCCAACGTCATGTACTACCTGACCCTGTACAACGAGCCTCTAGTACAGCCCGCTGAACCGGAGAACTTTGATGTTGATGGTGCCCTGAGGGGTATCTACCATTTGTCTGGGCCGACCATTACTGGCCCGAAGGCGCAGCTGATGGCCTCTGGTGTTGCGGTTCCGTGGGCCCTCGAAGCTCAGCAGTTGCTGGCATCCGATTGGGGTGTCGCTGCCGACGTTTGGTCGGTTACCTCGTGGACGGAGTTGCGACGCGACGGTCTCGCGGCCGACGAACACAACTTCCTGAACCCCAACGATGAAGCTCACGTTCCCTACGTGACGACGAAACTTGCGAATGCCAAGGGGCCGTTTGTGGCGGTGACCGACTTCATGCATGCGGTCCCCGATCAAATTCGCGCTTTCGTTCCCGGCGACTTCGCGACCCTCGGAGCTGACGACTTCGGTTTCTCTGACACGCGAGCCGCGGCACGTCGCTTCTTCAAGATCGACAGCCACTCGCTGGTCGTTCGAACCCTTGAGTCGCTCGTGAAGCGCGGCGAAATGGACCCGGCTGTTCCGGCTCAAGCAATTGAGAAGTACAGCCTTCATGACGTCAATGAGGGCACGACCGGCTCTGCCGGCGGCGAAAGCTAGGCGAAACCATTCCCCCGGTACAGAAAACCAAGGCACAGACGCTCGCCTGGTTGCGTGTCATTTCGGGCGAACTTGCCACAGCGACCCTGAAGCAGCTTGAGGACACGCTGCCCTGGTATGGCGAAATGCCGCCGGGGCGGCGTTCCGCTGTCGGGCTGGTGGCGCAGGCGGGTATTACCAGCTTCATCAGCTGGTTTGAAGATCCCACGACAACACCGTGGATTGCAGCGGACGTGTTCGGGGCTGCTCCGCGGGAGCTGCTGCGGTCTGTCTCACTTCAGCAGACCCTACAACTGATCCGCATCACGGTAGAAGTGGTGGAAGCACGCGTCAAGGCCGACGACGATGTCTTGCGGGAAGCAATTCTGTTGTACTCGCGCGAAATTGCTTTCGCCTCGGCCGATGTGTACGCGCGGGCTGCCGAAGCACGCGGACTGTGGGATGCCCGTCTTGAGGCTCTCGTCGTCGACTCCATTCTCAGTGGCGAGTACGATAACGAACTGCCCAGTCGCATAGCCGCGCTGGGGTGGAACGGTCATGGCGAGGTCTGCGTCTTGGTGGGCACTGCGCCGCGCATGCTCGATGTTGACCAACTGCGCCGTACAGCCCGGCATCTCGACGCCGATGTGCTGATTGGCGTGCAGGGCAGCCGTCTTGTTTTGGTGATTGGTCGCGCGGCACCCCGCTCAGAAAAAGCGGAGGGCACCGAGCCCCTGCCATTCATCACCATCGCTGAACAGCTTGAGCCAGGATTCGGCAGCGGGCAACTGGTTTTAGGTCCCGAAGTTGCCAGTCTCGTGGAGGCATCAAAGAGTGCAAAAGCAGCTCTCGCTGGGTTCGCTGTTGCGCGGTCGTGGCGGAATGCCCCGCGACCGACGCTGGCCAATGACTTGTTGCCCGAGCGCGCGTTCGCGGGTGATCCGCTGGCCCGCTCAACGCTCATCAACAAGATCTATAAGCCCTTGCAGGCGCACTCAACCGACTTGCTCACCACCCTGTGGTGCTATCTCGACAACGGCCGCTCCCTTGAGGCCACCGCTCGCGAGCTTTTCGTGCACCCCAACACGGTGCGATACCGCCTCAAACGTGTCAGCGAAGTAATCGGCTGGGATGCGACCGGTGCTCGCGAGGCGTTGATCTTGCAGGCAGCACTCATTGTGGGGTCGATTTCAGATCCCGAATCGGGGCGTTCGAAGTAGCATCATCCAATTTTTTGGCGGATACTCACAACGATCCCGCGGCGGTTTAGTGGGGTCATCCAAGCGGTTTCGAGAAAAGATTGGCAGACTAGCTAAGTGATTGTTGTAGTAGCGCCTGGTCAGGGCTCCCAGACCCCCGGCTTTCTTGCACCGTGGCTCGACGACCCCTCGCTGCGTGATCGGCTCGCTGCGATCTCTGAGGTTGCGGGGATTGACCTTGTCGCCCACGGCACAACGTCAGACGCGGACACGATCCGCGACACAGCGGTCGCTCAGCCACTCATCGTGGCGGCTGGGCTTCTCACTCTCACCGCACTGCTGGCCGATGGACGCCGCGGACATATCGGTGCCGTCGCTGGACACTCCGTCGGTGAGATTACCGCAGCGGCGGCGGCAAGCATCCTTTCGGAGGATGACGCAATTCGCTTCGTGGTCGAGCGGGGCACATCCATGGCTGCAGCGGCCGATCTTGAGGCTACGGGGATGTCTGCCGTGATCGGCGGCGACGAAACAGCGCTGCTTGAGCGACTCGCTGAGCTCGGATTGCAGCCCGCAAACTTTAATGGTGGCGGCCAGATTGTTGTGGCCGGCGCACTCGATGCTCTCGCCAAGCTGGCCAAAGATCCCCTCAAGGGAACCCGCATTGTGCCCCTTCAGGTTGCTGGTGCGTTCCACACCCGGTACATGCAGCCTGCTGTAGCTCACCTCGAGTCGGTTGCCGCGGCGCTTCAGAAAAACGATCCGACACTGCCGATTTACACGAACCGCGATGGCTCGCTCATCGCCAGTGGAGAACACTATGTCGACCTCATGGTTGGTCAGGTTTCGTCACCGGTGCGCTGGGATCTCACCATGGGATCGTTAGCGGACGCCGGTGTCACCGGAATTATTGAGCTTGCCCCAGCAGGAGCTTTAGTTGGTCTCGCAAAGCGTGGACTCCGAGGCATCCCAGCCGTTGCGGTCAAGACACCCGATGACTTACCCGCAGCATTTGACCTGATGGAGGCCAACGCATGACCGCTCCCACCCTCACCCAGTCGACCGGGTCGCAGTTCACCAAGATCTACAGCTATGGGGCCGCACGCGGTGACCTCATTATTGACAACAATCAACTCGTTGCGGCGATCGACTCGAGCGATGAGTGGATTCAGCAGCGCACCGGCATGATCACTCGTCATCGGGCTTCGCCCGGCATCCTTGCGGTCGATCTGGCTACCGATGCCGCGCGTGAGGCAATCGAGAAATCGGGTGTCGACCCTGCTGAGATTGGCGTCGTGATTGTCGCGACCATCAGCAACGTGCAGCAGTCTCCCTCTATTGCCGCGGTGGTAGCGGATCGGGTCGGCGCAAACCCGGCGGCGGCCTACGACATGAATGCTGCGTGCGCGGGCTTCAGCTATGCCGTCACTCAGGCGGATGCACTTGTTCGCGCGGGTGCAGCCACCTTTGCCTTGGTCATCGGCGCTGAAAAGCTTTCGGATGTGGTCGACCCGACAGATCGTTCAATATCGTTCCTGCTCGGCGACGGTGCAGGCGCGGTCGTGATCGGGCCGAGTGACACCCCCGGCATTTCTGCTCCCGTGTGGGGGTCGGATGGCTCGCGCGCCGCTGCCGTCGGCATGAACTCCACGCTCCTTGACTATCGGGCCGGCGATGCTGCTTGGCCGACACTCCGACAAGAGGGTCAAGCTGTTTTCCGCTGGGCTGTCTGGGACATGGCCAAGGTCGCAAAAGAAGCTCTGGATGTTGCTGGCGTCACCGCCGAAGATCTTGCCGCCTTCATCCCCCATCAAGCCAACATGCGCATCATTGACGAGTTTGCGAAGCAGTTGAAGCTTCCCGAATCGGTCGTAATTGCTCGCGATATCGCTGACACCGGTAACACATCGGCGGCATCGATTCCTTTGGCTACTCATCGTTTACTGAAAGAACATCCCGAGCTCAGCGGTGGTTTAGCGTTGCAGATCGGCTTTGGCGCCGGACTTGTTTTCGGCGCGCAGGTAATCGTTCTGCCCTAGTAACACCGTGAACCGCGACCACTGGCCTACACTGGCAACGGTCAATTTACATCCCAAGGAGAAAAAAATGGCACTGTCCACCGAAGAAGTCATGGCCGGACTGGCTGAGCTCATCAACGACGAGACGGGCATTGCGACCGACACTGTCGAGATGGACAAGTCGTTCACCGATGACCTCGACATCGACTCGATTTCGATGATGACGATTGTTGTTAACGCTGAAGAGAAGTTCGACGTGAAGATCCCCGACGAAGAGGTAAAGAATCTCAAGACCGTCGGCGATGCTGTGAGCTTCATCACGAGCGCTCAGGGCTAGTTCGAGCTATCCGCGGGCGGCCAATCGTCGCAACTCTAGACGATTGGCCTCCGCGCTGCCCCGTGCACGAGCGGCTCTGTGTTTGCCGCCTGAGCCGTAGATTCGAAGGAATGTGACATGACCAAAAAGATCGTAGTAACTGGGATTGGTGCCACAACGCCGCTGGGTGGGACCGCGACAGAGTCGTGGAAGGCTCTCCTTGCCGGTGAATCTGGCGCTAAGACTCTTGAACACGATTGGGTTGCCGAGCATTCTCTTCCCGTGACCTTCGCGGCACAGGCGAAGGTTCGCCCAGAAGAGGTTCTCGAACGCATTGAATACAAGCGACTCGACCCTTCAAGCCAGTTTGCACTCATCTCGGCTCGCGAAGCCTGGGCAGATGCTGGTGCACCCGATGTTGATCCTGTTCGAATCGGTGTCGATTACTCCACCGGAATCGGTGGGCTGTGGACACTTCTTGACGCGTGGGACACCCTGCGCGAAAAAGGCCCGCGGCGAGTTTTGCCGATGACGATTCCGATGCTGATGCCCAATGCTGCTGGTGCTGCGATCAGTATGGCGATCCCCTCCCGTGCTTTCGCTCGTACCGATGTTTCTGCCTGCGCGTCGAGCACCGAGGCGATTGCCAATGCTTACGCCCACCTTCAAGCCGGACTTGCCGATGTCGTGATCGCCGGTGGTACTGAAGCCGTCGTGCATCCGCTGCCGATCGCCGCGTTCGCCTCAATGCAGGCGTTATCGAAGCGTAATGACGACCCTGCGGCCGCGTCGCGCCCCTATGATATCTCTCGTGACGGTTTCGTTCTCGGCGAGGGTGCGGCAACACTCGTGCTCGAAACGGAAGAGCACGCACTTGCGCGTGGCGCCAAAATCTACGCAGAGCTGGCTGGTGGAGCCGTCACGAGTGACTCGTTCCACATCACGGCACCCGACCCGGAGGGGACCGCTGCCGCTCGCGCTGTTCGTGATGCTCTGGAGGTCGCAGGAGCAACGACCGACCAGGTGACCCACATCAACGCCCATGCCACGAGCACGCCTGTCGGCGACATCGCCGAATACAAGGCTCTCCTTCGCATTTTTGGTGATCACCTGCCCAACATTCCCGTCTCTGCAACTAAGGCGGCTACAGGCCACCTCTTGGGCGGCACAGGGGCACTTGAGGCAATCTTCACGGTGCTGGCGCTCCACCACCGCACCGCTCCACCCACGATTAACCTCACCGAACAAGACCCAGCCATACCTTTGGATGTCGTCACGTCGCCTCGTGATCTTGGCTCTGGCCCTCAGCTGGCAATTAGCAACTCTTTCGGCTTCGGCGGACACAACGCTGTCGCCGCATTCCGCTCGGTTTAACCACAGCATCCTCCGAAGGTTGCGCGTATTCAGCAATTGGCTGCCGCAGCTTTAACAAAACATTGGCCGCCACGATCAATGATCGGGCGGGCAATGCTTCGCCGCGTGCGTGTAGCGCACACGTTAGAGAGTCACCGGCTAGCCAACTGCGCCTTCGCCTGCCAAGGTCCCTCCATCAATGATGAATTCTGAACCCGTAGAGAAGCTTGCGTCGTCACTGGCAAGGAACAGCACCATTTTGGTGACTTCTTCCGGCTCACCTATCCGATTGATTGGCGTTCCTGGACTGTCAAGGCCCAGTCCGTCGGTCATTGGGGTGCGGATGCCACCGGGGTGCACTGAGTTCACCCGGACACCCTGTGAGCCCAGCTCCATCGCGACCGACTTAGTGATCCCGCGGAGACCAAACTTCGAGGCGGTGTAGCCGTGTAGGGCGGCATAGCCCTGCATACCTGCGGTAGATGAGATATTCACGATCGACGAAGTCTCGTTCTTAACGAGCTCCGGAGCCGCGGCCTTGATACCGAGGAATGCACCAGTGAGGTTGATGCCGATAATAAGCGACCAGTCTTTTTCGGTGTAGCTGTCGAGCGTGCCAAAGTTGACGATTCCCGCGTTATTGATGAGCACGTTGAGGCCACCGAACGTGTCGACGGCGAGCTTCACTGCGCTATTCCAGTCATCCTCTTTCGTGACATCAAGGTGAGTGTAGACGGCGTTGTCACCGAGTTCGTCGGCAAGAGCCTGACCTTCGGTGTCAAGAACGTCAGAAATAACGACCTTGCCACCCTCGGCAACGATTCCGCGGCAGTGTGTTTCTCCCATACCGCGGGCTCCGCCACTGATAAGAACTACTTTTCCGTCAAATCTAGACATTGTGTTCCTTCCGATTCTGAGACAGTTTTGGCGGGAAGGAAAAGTCCGAAAAACCGAACGCTTCCCGCCACAACTCCACGCTACGCCGGGAGTTCCCTGAATGCGACCGGCAAAAGAGGCTCGGAGGCAACTAGCAGCGCAGAGCGCTCTCGGGCAGGAGCGCCGAGCAGGGACTTTGAGCTCGAAACAGTGTCAGTAACCGTCGAGAGGTCACCATCCGTCGAAAGATCCGTAGCCGTCTAGAGGATCGAACGGCATCCGTCGTGTTGAGTGCACTCGCCATCGAAGTTCGAGCCCAGGGGGTCAAGGACAACATCGATCCAGTCCTCCCACTCGAGGAGCGGAATGTGGGTATCGACTGTGGAGCGCGGAATGCAGGTATCGGCTGAAATCACGGTCATCCCACCTTGTGTAGCCACACAACGGCCGAGTCTTGGCCGGCATGACGGAACGACTCAAGTTCGTCGTCCCACGCCTGGCCTAGAGCTAATCGCAGTTCGCGGTGGAGTTCGAATGCGTCAGATCCCGCAAGCTCCATGGCATAGCGAACACGATCCTCGGGGATCACCATATTGCCGACCGTGTCAGTCTGCGCAAAAAAGATTCCGAGGTCGGGGGTGTGCATCCAACGACCTCCATCGCTGCCCGCACTCGGGTCTTCTGTTACTTCGAATCGGAGATGCTCCCACCCGCGGAGCGATGAGGCGAGCTGTGCACCGGAACCCTGCGGGCCCTCCCAATAGAATTCAGCCCGCTGAGAACCTTTGAGGACCGGTTGATCGTCCCACGAGAAGTTCACGGCACGTTCGAGGGCGCGACCAGCTGCCCACTCGATGTGTGGGCAGAGCGCGCGAGGCGCAGAGTGCACATAGAGCACTCCGCGAGCGTTGGGTGCAGTCACGATATCTCCGTTCCGTTTGGGTGCGACTTCCCCATCGACCCATGAACGGTGCCTGTGACAACACTGAAGTTATTAAATTGTGCGACTGAGCGCCTGAGGTCATTATCGCTGAAGAGTCTGCGAAAATACAAGCACACGATCATATTTGTGCACTCGTGTCGAAAAGCGTGCACTGCGGTCAAACAGGAAGGCTCGACGTGTCGGATACGGATGTTGTCATCGTTGGGTCTGGACCAAACGCGCTTGCGGCCGGAGTCACGATGGCACGGGCCGGGTTGTCTGTGCAGGTCATCGAACGCAATGACACGATCGGAGGGGGCGCGCGCACTGCAGAGCTCACCCTTGCTGGTTTCCGGCATGACATCTGCTCGGCCGTTCATCCGATGGCACTTGCGTCTGCTTTCTTTCAAGAGTTTCAGCTCACCAGCAGACTCGAGTTCATCGTCCCGGAAATCTCCTATGCGCACCCACTCGATAACGGCGAGGCGGGAATCGCTTACCGAGACCTCAACCGCACGGCCGACGCACTTGGACGCGATGGTGCGGCCTGGCGCCGCCTGATGAAACCTCTCGTCGACCGCATCGATGCTGTTACCGACTTCACAAGCAACCAACTACTTCGAATTCCGCGCGATCCGATCGCCGCAGCCGCCTTCGGGGTGCGCGTTCTCGAACAGGGTTCCCCAGCCTGGAACCTACGTTTTCGGGAACGTAGTGCCCCCGCAATGCTCGCAGGGCTTAACGCGCACTCGGTCGGAGAGATGCCGCGCCTTTCGACGGCCGGCGCAGGGCTAATACTGGGGGCACAGGCGCATGCGCGCGGGTGGGCGATTCCGGTCGGAGGCAGCCAAGGCATCATTGAGGCGATGGCCGACGACCTGCGCGCCCATGGCGGCACGATCACCACCGGCACCGAAGTGCACTCGCTTGGCCAGTTGCCGTCGTCGAAAGCGGTGTTGCTGGATGTCTCAGCCCGCGCCCTCGATCGCATCGCCGGCGATCACCTCCCGACACGCTACCGCAGGGCGTTGCGTCGTTTTCGATACGGAAACGCAGCTGCGAAGATCGACTTCGCGCTCTCCGGCCCCGTTCCGTGGACCAATCCTGATGTGCGCAGCGCAGGTACCATCCATCTCGGTGGGTCACGCGAAGAGATCGCCCATTCCGAAGCGCAGGTTGCGAACAGAATCCACCCCGAGTCACCGTATGTGCTTGTGTCGCAACCGACGACCGTCGACCCGAGCCGGGCGCCCCACGGTCAGCACGTGCTGTGGGCCTACGCACACGTTCCCAACGGCTCAACCGTGGACATGACCGAGGCGATAGTTGCGCAGATCGAGCGCTTCGCGCCGGGCTTCCGCGACCTGATCCTCGATTCCCATCACATGACCGCGACAGACCTTGAGCAATACAACCCGAACTACATTGGGGGCGACTTTTCTGCAGGCGCTGTGACTATCGCACAACTCATCAAGCGCCCTGTTATCTCGACAGATCCTTGGCGCACTCCCACGAAGGGAATTTATCTTGCGTCGTCGTCGACTCCTCCTGGCCCAGCAGTACACGGTTTGTGCGGCTTTTATGCCGCGCGCTCAGCGCTGCGCCATGAGTTCGGCATAAGAGACACCCCTGACCTCGCGATCGGCGCCTGACCTCGCTCTACCCATGCCGAAGTAGAAACCCCACGCGAGGCACAACTGAGCTTCGACGCCGACGCTGATGTGTGCTACCGCGTCTTTCTAAAGGTCTCGCTGAATTCAAGCTCACCGTTGTCCTTCCATTGAATCGTGCTCTGCGCGGTGCCGAGAACTATTTCAGCACCGGAGAGGGGTCGGTGCGCGAAACAGAGCGGGAGCATAAGGAATTCGCGGTCATTGATCGATTCGGGAACTGGTTGTGCCGCTGACTGCGACGCTCGAGAGTCACTCACACAGACGAGTATTGTCAGAAGATCGACCAACCAGTGCGAGTCGTGAATTCGTCGAGAGCCGCAACTCCAACTAACGAGTTTCCCGATGCGTTGAGGCCGGGAGCCCACACACAAATGGAGCAGTGGCCTGGAACGATCGCCAAAATTCCGCCACCGACGCCACTCTTGCCTGGCAGTCCAACGCGGTAGGCGAACTCTCCCGCCGCATCATAAAAACCCGAGGTGAGCATCACAGAGTTCACGCGTTTTACCTCACTCAGGCTGAGTAATTGTGTTCCGTCGTGGCGGATACCACCGCGAGCCAGGAACGAAACCGCTACCGCAACATCCCGACAATTCATCGAGATCGCACACTGCTCGAAATACTGCTCAAGTACTTCATCAACCGGGTTCTGCAGGTTGCCAAAGCTCGACAGTAGGTGCGCAATCGCAGCATTTCGATCAGAATGCTCAGCCTCAGAACGCGCAACGAGAGAATCTAAGCCAATTGCTGGGTTGCCCGATTCCTGCCGGACAAAGTCGAGAATCGGGTTTTGCTCGACCGGGAAGTCTGACATTTGCCGCTTGGTGGTGAGCAGCTGATCAGTGACCACTAGGGCACCCGCATTCACGAAGGGATTGCGGGGGATCCCCCGTGAATATTCGAGCTGGGTGAGCGAGTTAAATGCAGCACCGGACGGTTCGCGCCCGACCCGCCGCCAAATGTCCTCACCATGGTCGGCAAGTACCAGCACCAGAGACAGCACCTTGGACATACTCTGAACAGAGAACGGAACCAAACTGTCGCCGACCTGAAACTCTCTGCCGTCGTTCATCACCACAGCCATCCCAAACTGATCCGGATTCACTGCGGCAAGTCGGGGGATGTACTCAGCAACCGCGCCCGAACCGATGAGCGGCCGCACCGCCCGGTAAGTGTCTTCAAGAATTTGTTCTACGTCCATGACCCTCTCCCTGGTTGTGTGATGCGGCGGCGTGCCCTGGAGTGACAAGACCACTGGGCGCCGAGCATACCCACTATGCATATACTCGGTCGAGAGGCACCGCTACTGGGAAGGTTTGACATGTCGATCCGCCATAGTTTGCTTGCGATCTTGGCGCAGGGCCCCTGCTACGGCTATCAACTTCGCGCGGAATTTGATCGACGCACAGGTTCCACGTGGCCGCTCAACGTAGGACAGGTTTATAACACCCTTGATCGGCTCGTGCGGGACAAGCTTGTTGAGAAGACTGTGCGCAGTCACGACGGTAGGATTGAGGTTGACCCCAGCACAGGTCAGCACACCTACTACACGGTGACGGATGCCGGTCAGCGGGAGTGTGAGCAGTGGCTCTTCTCCCCCGTGAAAAGCTATTCCGTTAGTCGTGACAAGTTAGCGCTCAAGGTTGCCCTCGCTGTAACCCTGCCCGGGGTCGACGCACACGGTGTGATCGAGCAGCAAAGGAACGCAACGCGCGACGCGCTCGATGCCCTCACAGCGGGCGCATCGTTGCGCACGGGTGCCACAACTGCTGGACACTTTGCGCAAGAGTTAGTCGCTGACTCGATGCAGGCTCACGCAGAAGCTGAGTTGCGCTGGCTCGACCACGTCGAGAAGGCTCTGCACCGGGCCTCAGCTGACGGGCGAGCATCCGCGTTCCCCCACAACACCGTCAAACCCAAGCGTGGGCGACCAGCATCCGATTCTCACAAACAGGAAGCGCTCGTGCGATGACCGACATTCCTGACTACATCACCATCAATCTTGCCAACTGGGATGCACGGCAGCCACCTGCACTGCACCATTGGCATCGACACGATTTCGCTTGAACGACTGGGTGCCGGGCATCGAAGTGTGCCGTGGGAGGCACTACCCGGGCGTATCAGTGCGGGCGACGACGGCGGGTATCGTTTGGCGCGCGCTGCCCACAACTATTTGGCTGCGTCGTAGCGGTCCACCACCACGACTGTGAGCGGGAACGTCACCGGAAGCTCCCCGAATAACAGTCGGCCAGCCTCCGCAGCGGCCTCTGCGATCAGCACAGCGACCGCGTCGGCTGCGTGAGCCGGGGCGTGAACGACCACCTCGTCATGCACAAAGAACACAAGATGAGCCGAATCGGTGAACCACCCGACGTCCGCAAGTGCATCAAGCCGAATGCGGATGCTACCCATCCAACACAGCGCCCACTCCGCCGCCGTGCCCTGAACAATGAAGTTGCGGGTGAACCTGCCCCAGGATCGGCCGCGTTCCCTCGCCGCGGAGCGCTGCGCTGACGTCAAGGATTCGTCGTACGTTCCCGAGTCGGCACCTCGCGGCGAGCTTCGACCGAGCTGAGTGGAGACGACTTCTCCGCGCTCACCCGCACGTGCCGCATCCTCCACCAGCTGAATTGCCCGCGGGTAGGCACGGGCAAGCTTCGGCATGAGCCGACCGCTTTCACCCGTCGTTGCCCCATACATGGCCCCAAGCATTGCGAGCTTGGCCTGCGCACGCGTTTCGACTGCTCCGCTGGCTACGATCCCCTCATACAGATCACCGGATGCCCCGGCCTCGACCATTCCTCGGTCGGCAGACATAGCGGCGAGGATGCGCGGCTCCAACTGTGACGCGTCGGCAACAACCAGCTTCCAGCCGGGATCGGGAATCACGGCGCCCCGAATCAGATGAGGGAGCTGCAGTGCGCCTCCCCCGCTGGTTGCCCAGCGCCCCGTGACGACGCCTCCCGGCACGTAGTCGGGTCGAAATCGGCCATCCCGCACCCACGAATCGAGCCAATTCCAGCCATTCGCCGTGAGCAGTCTCGACAACTTCTTGTATTCGAGAATCGGCTCAATGGCCGGATGTCGGAGCTGCTTCAGCTCCCAAGCACGAGTTGATTTCGTCTGGATCCCGGCGACGCTGAGAGCACGCAGTAGCTCACCGGGCGAGTCCAGATTGAGGTGCGGAGAATCGAGCAGAACCCGGATTCGCTGGGCGAGACTTTCGAGCTTGTTTGGTCGATCGCCGTCGATGCTCGGGCGCACGCCCAGCATTTCGGTCAGAATCTGGTCGTGTGCGCTGGCACTCCAGGGCAGACCAGCGAACCGCATCTCGGCCGCGATAAGCGCACCAACCGATTCCGCGGCCAGCAACCGTTGAAGGCGAGAAGAATCTGTGGAGTCGGCCAACGCAACCCGCTGACGGTCAAACTCGGCGAGTGCATCCAGCGGATCCGTCGAACTGCTGCGCGCGGGCTGATCGAAGTCGAACAGGGCGGAATGGGCGGTGGCAGCCCTAGTCTCGGTAGGTGCGAGAACGGTCGATCCGAGAGCATCCCATGGCCCCTCCTCAGCTTGAGCCAACTCAGTAGCGGCACTGAACGCAGAGTTTCGCAGAATGGTGTGGCACAGCCGCAAATCGAAGCACCGCTGCACCCGAACGTGTGATCGCAGCAGCTCCGGATACCACTGGGCGGTGTCATGCCAGACCCAACGTGGATGCTCGTGCTCATTCTTGGTGACGTAGCGTGGCAGATCATCCACTGTTTGTTGCGCACTCTGGACCCCCTCCGAGCCCACACGCGTTGCCGTCACTTGGGCACCTGCGCGGGAGAGGATAATAAACACAGCCCTAGTCTGCCCTGACCCGCCGACGCTGATGCACTTCACCGCAGTGTCGTCAGGCCGCGTTCTCCTGCTGCTGTTCAACCAGGTAGCTGCTGTAGGCGCTGAGCGTGAGGAATGTGGGGAACTCGTCCTCGAGTGTTACTTCGCGGAAAACCGCCGCAGCATCGTCGAAACGGTCGCCGGCAGTGCGCTCAACCTCGGCCAAGATCTCTTTCAACTGTGTCTCGATGCGGCGGTGAGTGATGGCCGTGCCCTCGGCGGTAACCACGCGCTGGTGCATCCACTGCCAGAGTTGGCTGCGACTGATCTCGGCGGTTGCCGCATCTTCCATGAGGTTGTCGATCGCGGCGGCTCCCACCCCGCGCAGCCAGCTCTCGACGTAGCGCAGAGTGATGGAGATGTTCGAACGCACTCCGGCATCGGTCACCGACCCGTCGATGCGCAGATCGAGCAGGTCTTCCGCAGTCACGTTCACATCCTCCCGCAATCGGTCGACCTGGTTCGGGCGCTCCCCCAGCACAGCATCGAACTCCGCCCGAGCGGTGGCGATGAGATCCGGATGCGCGACCCAAGTGCCATCAAAGCCGTCAGTGGCTTCGCGGCGCTTGTCACCTGTTACAGCATCCAACGCGCGAGCGGTCACTTCAGGGTCGCGGCGGTTAGGGATAAATGCGCTCATGCCGCCAATGGCATGAGCTCCCCGCTTGTGGCAGGTCGACACCAGCAACTCGGTGTACGCACGCATGAACGGCACCGTCATGGTGATTGCAGCACGGTCAGGAAGCACAAAGTTGGCTCCACGACCACGGAAGTTTTTGATGATGGAGAAAATGTAGTCCCAACGACCGGCATTGAGCCCCGCGCAGTGTTCCCGCAGTTCGTACAGGATCTCGTCCATCTCAAACGCGGCCGGAATCGTCTCGATCAGCACTGTTGCGCGAATGGTGCCATGCGGAATGTTGAGGGCGTTCTCAGCGAAGGTGAACGCGTCGTCCCACAACCGCGCCTCGAGATGGTTCTCGATTTTGGCGATGTAGAAGTACGGCCCGCTGCCACGCTCGATGAGTTCGTGCGCGTTATGGAATATGTAGAGCCCAAAATCTACAAGCGAACCGGATGCCGGCGTGCGCAGCCCGGCACGGTCGGTGTATCGCAGGTGCTTTTCGACCAGGTGCCAGCCACGAGGACGCATCACGATCGTTGGCGTCTCATCACCCAGCGCGTAGGTTTTGCCCTCGTCAGTAGTGAAATCAATCTGACGCCGGATCGCGTCATGAAGGTTCACCTGCCCACCGACAACGTTCAGCCAAGTCGGGCTTGTCGCGTCTTCCTGGTCAGCGAGCCACACCTTGGCACCCGAGTTCATGGCGTTGATCGTCATCTTGCGGTCGGTCGGCCCGGTAATCTCGACGCGACGATCATCCAATCCCGGACCCGCACCGGCAACGCGCCAGCTCGAGTCTTCGCGAATCGCCGCCGTCTCAGGCAAGAAACGCAGGTTGCGTCCGTTCGTAATGTGCTTACGCGACTCCATGCGAGCCGCGAGACGATCATGGCGCCGACCAGCGAACTGATCATGCAGCCGAGTCAGAAAGTGCAGTGCTTCAGGGGTGAGGATCTCGTTAAACCGTTCCTGCGATTCAGCGAGCTGTTCCATTCTGTGCGTGGTCATGGGATGTCCTTAGAAAGTGTTTGCGCGGTTGGTTCAGCGGCGGTGTTGGCCTAATGGCTGTGTTGGTCTAATGGCTGTGTTGGCTTAATGAAATTGGGCGGATTCGGTGCTTCCGACCAGGGCGAGGGTTTCGCTCGCGGGGTTCAGTGCGGTCGCGATGCGATCGAAGTACCCGGTTCCGACCTCGCGCTGGTGGCGCGTGGCCGTGTAGCCGTCTTTTTCTGACGCGAACTCTGCCTCTTGCAGTTCCACGTAGGCGCTCATGTGCCGTTCGTTGTAGTCCTTGGCGAGGGTGTACATCGAATGGTTGAGGGCGTGGAACCCGGCGAGGGTGATGAACTGGAAGGCATACCCCATCGACGCCAACTCCCGTTGGAAGGTGGCGATCTGGGCATCATCAAGGTGACGCTTCCAGTTGAACGACGGCGAGCAGTTGTAGGCAAGCTTCTTGCCGGGGAATTCCTTGTGGATGCTCTCCGCAAAGGTTCGCGCCAACTCAAGGTCCGGCTTTGCGCTCTCAACCCACAGCAGATCTGCGTAGGGCGCGTACGCGTGACCGCGACTGAGAACTGTCTCGATGCCCGGGGTAGTGCGATAGAAACCGTCACTTGTTCGCTCGCCGGTGAGGAATTGCTTGTCTCGGTCATCCACATCGTTTGTGATGAGGTCGGCAGCGAGAGAGTCGGTGCGAGCGATGATGATGCTTGAGACCCCAGCAACGTCGGCAGCAAGTCGTGCCGCGTTGAGCGTGCGCACGTGCTGGGCCGTAGGAATTAGCACCTTGCCGCCCATGTGGCCGCACTTCTTTTCTGAGGCGAGCTGGTCTTCCCAGTGAACTCCGGCAGCTCCGGCCTCGATCATCGATGACATAAGTTCGTAAGCGTTGAGCGGCCCACCAAAACCGGCCTCAGCATCCGCCACGATCGGCGCCATCCAGTCGGTAGCAGGGGCACCGAACTCGGCGGTCTCGATCTGATCGGCCCGCAGAAGCGCGTTGTTGATGCGACGCACCACCGCGGGAACACTGTTTGCGGGGTAGAGGCTCTGGTCGGGGTAGGTCTGCCCCGAGAGGTTTGCATCGGCGGCGACCTGCCACCCGCTCAGGTAGATCGCTTCGAGGCCAGCACGGACCTGCTGCACCGCTTGGTTTCCGGTGAGGGCGCCGAGGGCGGCAACCCAGTTGCTGTCATCACGCTGGATGAGGTTCCACAGGTTTTCGGCTCCGCGACGTGCGAGGGTGCGATCTTCGCGAACGCTTCCGCGGAGGGCGATGACGTCTTCGGCGCTGAAGTCGCGGTCGATGCCGTTCCAGCGGGCATCCGTCTTCCACTCGGTTTCGAGTTCGGCTGCGGTCTGGATCTGGTCGCCTGGGCGGTTGTTCGTCATGGTGTGCTCCTCGGTCTGTTCGTCATTGCGTGGGTACTGTGTTTCTTCGACTCTGCAGCCTTTGCACTGGTTCTTCACCCGGTTTTGAGGCAGAATTATTACCATTCTTCTGTTTTTCCGCAGAAGGTCGTCAAGGAGGTCATCACAATGAGCCCACGCACGCTCACGCAGGCAGACGATGAGGACATGCTCGATTCCCTCACCGTTGGCCGCCGCATCCGCCAACTGCGCACCGACCGCAGACTCACGCTCGATGACCTGGGGTCTGCGCTGGGCCGCGCCGCCTCCCAAGTCTCGGTGATCGAGAACGGAAAGCGTGAGTTGAAGCTCAGCGAGCTGCAGAAGCTCGCGCGCATCTTTGATGTGAGCGTTGACGACCTACTGAATGCCGAGCCTCCGTCGCGCCGAGCAGCGCTGGAGATCGCCCTTGAGCGTGCGCAGCGTGGCCCGCTCTATTCCTCGCTCGCCCTGCCCGAGCTGCCCGTGCGTAAGACGCTCAGCGACGAGGCCATCGAAACCGTGCTCGGCCTGCACGATGAGTTGCAACGGCTGCACCGAGAGCGTGCGGCAACCCCTGAAGAAGCACGACGGGCGAACACAGAACTGCGTCGCATGATGCGCAAACGCAACAACTACTTCGCCGAACTCGAAACCACTGCCCGTGACCTATTGGATGCTGTGGGACACGCCGGTGGTCCACTCTCCCAGCGGGTGGCCTCCGACCTTGCTTCGCATCTCGGGTTTTCGCTGCACTACGTGCCCGATCTGCCTGGCTCCACCCGCAGCGTGACGGATCTGCGCAATGGCCGCATTTACCTTCCGGTAGCGCAGGCTGAGAGCACCGACCCGCGCTCGACGTTGCTGCAGGCTCTTGCGGGACATGTTTTGGGCATCCGCGAGCCAGCAGACTATGCCGAGTTTTTGCACCAGCGGGTGGAGACCAACTATTTGGCGGCGGCGCTGATGGTCCCTGAGAGGACTGCTGTCGAGTTCTTGACCGCCGCCAAGGCACAGCGCGAGCTCTCAGTCGAAGACCTGCGGGATGCGTTTGCTGTGCCCTACGAAACCGCGGCGCACCGTTTCACGAATCTCGCCACTGAACACTTGGGGGTTCCGGTGCACTTTCTTAAGGTGCATGAGGGCGGCACAATCTCTAAAGCCTACGAGAATGACAATGCGGCTTTCCCGACGGACGCTCTCGGCGCCATTGAGGGTCAAACGGTGTGCCGCAAGTGGAGTGCACGCCAGGTGTTTGATGTTGAGGACCGATTCAGCCCGTACCACCAGTACACGGACAAACCGGGGGGGACGTACTGGTGCACCTCGCGCATCCAATCGAATCATCGGGGCGATTTCTCTGTAAGTCTGGGCACCCCGTTTGCCTCAGCGAAGTGGTTCCGCGGGCGCGACACCACCAACCGGGCAACCTCAACGTGCCCCGATGACGGATGCTGCCGCAGCGCCCCCAACGATCTCACTGAGCGCTGGGCGAAGCATTCAATCCCAAGCGCGCGGCTCAACAGCTCTCTGCTAGCGGCGATGCCCACGGGAATGTATCCCGGGGTCGATTCCACCGAGGTGTTCGAATTTCTGGAGACACACTCGCCCAACGGCTAATCAACGTTCACGGCCACCGACCTGGTGACTCGCAGTGTGTGCCTCCGCTGCCGTTACTCGTGAAGCAGCGAGCCGTCCTTCTTCAACACGTTCTTCTCCCCGGCGTCGATCGCTACTGAGAAACGGTTCTGCTTGGGGGCATGGGGCAGTTGAAGTTGTAGCTGAAAGCGCAGGGCGGCAGAATGGCGAGGTTGAAGTCGAGAATGATGGTGCCGTCGGGGTTGGGCGCAATAAACAGGAACCGGCCAACACTGTAGGTGTCGACACCGTTGCTGGCATCCGCGAAAACGAGTTGCAGCGCTCGGCCCGACTTAAAGGCCGCCAAGTTGTAGTCGACACCATCCTTCGTGAACGCAATGTCACCCGGAATCGGCTGTTCGCGCTCTTGGCCGTTGTCTTTGATGTGCTCGAAGCCGAGGGTGGTGCCCTCCGGGTTAGACGTAAAGGTGGCCGTGATCACCCAGTCAGGGTTGTAGGCATACGCGTCGATGGTGCCAAACTCGTGAATAGCGGGCGAGTTGGAGTCCCACACGCGCAGAGCATGGTTGCCCTCGGGGCCCTGAATCACAAAGCCGGTCACCGTGTCACCGAAAACGATCGCGCTCGGGTTCTCTTGGCTCTTACTGCGAACAACCGCAGAGCCTTCGACGAGCACGTCATCCACCACAATATTGTCATCGGTCGTTGCCGTAACAGTCAGCCCATCGTCGTGGGGCGCCCACGTTCCCGGCACACCCCAGATGGTCTGCTCCGAATCAACCCACTGAGTGTTTGTGAGCGCCAAGTTTCCATTCTGCTGCACGGCTGCCTGATCTCGACGTTCGCGAAACTTAGCCAGTCTAGCTTCGGGGGTGAGCGTGGGGGCAGCAGTGTCAGTCATAAGTCCATCCTTGTTGAAGTCGATCATGCCAACCACCGCCGACACGGGATTATTTCAGGAAAGCCACTTTGCTTCGCTCGAACCCCACTCAACCGCGGTCGCCGAAAAACCACCCGGCCCACCATCGTAGTGAGGTGCCGCCACCGCACTCGTCACACCGTCACGCGTCGTAACAGTGGGCGCGAAGGCCGCGGATGCCGCCGGTGCGTGCCGCGGTCGACGCTGCTGCAATAGCTCGGTCGCCAGCCGCGCGAGCGATACCTCAACCAGCCACGAGTGGCCAGCGTCAATTCGTCGCCGCACCGCAGTCGTGATCCCTGCAGCAAGCAAATACCCGGCCGCATGATCCAACGCTTGAGCCGGCAGCGCACCCGGCGTGCCCGAACCATCACCCTCCACCATCGCGATACCCGTCGCGGCCTGCACGATACTGTCGAAGCCACGACGTTCGGCCAACGGTCCGACTGTTCCCCACGCGCTGAGGCGGCCCACGATGATTCCCGGGCGTCGTTCGGCGAGAGCCGCGGGCGAAAGCCCGAACCTGTCTAAAGAACCGGGGCGGTAGGCGGTGAGTACGACATCCGCGGTCTCGAGAAGTGTCTCGAAGGTGGCTCGGTCGGCAGCGTCGTCGAGGTCGAGCAGGGCGGAACGTTTGCCTGCGCCGGTGTCGAGGTGCTGCCAGGAAATTTCTGGATGCCGTGGGCTGTCGATGCGCACAACGTCGGCTCCCCAGAGGGCGAGCGTTCGCCCCGCGACCGGGCCTGCGATAACGCGGGTGAGGTCGAGTACCTGCACGCCGGCCAGTGGGGCGTCGACGGTGGTTTCGGCGAGTTGTGACGGCGGGGTGTCGCCGAGCGCAGTCAGTTCAATCACCGGTAACTCTGCCAGCAGGGCGGCTTGTGGATGCTCGGCCCACTCGTCGGGCGTGCGGACTACGGTCGCCACTCCCCCGGTGGCGAGAATCTTGCTCTCGACTTCAGCTGCGGCCAGGGGGTGGAGGGCCAGCATGAACTCGTCGGCGCTGGTGTCGCTGGCGAGGCCCAGTGCGTTCAGCAGAGCATTCCGGTGGTGTGGGTAGTTGGCGTGGGTGCGCACCCAAGCATCACTGCAGGGCCAAAAGCCGGAGAGCTCTGCCCAGGCGGAGATGGGCTCACCGTTCAGTCGAAAGTGTTTGTCACTGGTTACGGCGGTTGCGACCTTGGTGGGGGCGAGTTCGACGGAGGGTACTGCGCATCCGACCCGGCGGGCCGCGAGTAGTGAAGCGGAAAACGAGGCGGCAGCGATGGCATCGTGAACGAAACGGCCGGTGGGTAACACGCCGCTGAGCGGGACTGCGGTGCCGTGGTCGCGCACTAGGGCGAGAGCTGCGGCATCTTCACCAAGCGACTGCCATGCGGCATCCAGCAGAGTCATATCTTGATAGTGCCACGCGGATAGGATTTAGACCATGGATCCTATTAGCTTCAGCTTTGGCATTGTCGGCCTGATCATCTTCATCATCACGCTTGTGTCGATCGTCAAAAGCAACAATCATGGTGTGCTCGGCAAGTTCGTCTGGATTTTGGTGGCGTTCTTCTTGTCGATCCTGGGTTCGATCCTGTGGCTGGTCTTCGGTCGCGGCAAGGTGCGCAGGTAGCATCTCACGCACCCTGCCGCCACGGTCGTTACTTCGTTGCGCCCTTGCGTGGCTTCAGAAACCCGGCCTCTTCAGTCTTTTCGCGCTTCTGTGTGCGCTTGTCTTTAATCGACATTTTGGCTTCTTTTTTGTCGCTTCCGCCTCGCGGTGATTTACCGGCCATGACAAACCAACTTTCTTTTGGGGATGTCGCGCGTGGCTTGACCATACGCCACCCCAAGAGCAATAGCACTTCATCTGTGACCAGTATTTTTTGTTGGATGCCGAACTGAGCATCGATCGGTCGATGTAGTCAGTTTCACCACGCTGTTCTTGACGAAGAGGAACTATGAGCCACGCAATGCCTGCATCCTGACACCGGCTACCCAAGCGTCTTCTTTTACGTCGGACTCATCGTCGTCGTGATGCTCGTCTTCGGCTCGCTCGTCTTCTTGATCTCGCGCCAGCGGTCGGTGCTGCGGGTTCCATAGAGCTTATTGCCCAATCGGTCAAAAAATTTATATCTCTCCCGGCCTGACAAACGCAAGCTGGCTGGCCGCCATCCACTTAGGCCGTGGCGCTCAGCCGCTAATCTATCCTCATGCGCGATCCGGGTAAGCAAAATTCCTTGGACCTTTGCCAACGCAGGAATATCCCCAAATGCCGCACCCGGAGTTACTCGTAACTCCTCACTGTCTCTCGAATGTGGGCCGCGTGCTGGTAAATGTCGTCAAGCGAATCAATTGTGTGGCGAGTTTCGTTCTTCTCGGAGTCTAAGAGCCCTAGGTACTTCACGGACTTGCCGTTGAAGTGCAAGCGTGCGATCGGTTTCCGATTGTTGTCATCAAGAAGTATTGCGAGGTACGACTTGGAGTCACGGTGCACCACTCGCTGTGGCTTGACCTCGCTGCAAGCGATCGCTTTGACGATCTGGTACCCCTCCAGTTCTTCCAAAGTCGTTTCAATCTCCGTATCCCGATCTAGATCGTCCTGAGCTACAGCGCGGCTTGTGACGGCGTCCTCCTGCAACGCTGGGTCGGCTGTCGAAAAGTTACTACCACCCAGCGCGGACTTCAATCGTTCGTTGACCTGTTCGTTCAAGAATTGTTTGGCGGCTTTAGTCACAAGCGGCGTGAACTGATCGCGCACTTTTTGAGTTATCGGACCCTCATACACACGGGCAGTGAAAAAGCGGATCCACTCGTCTTCCGGGTCCCGGAACTGCGCTGCAATCGTTCGCTTGATCTGCCCCACATACTTCAATTCACCGGCAGCATTGATGATCGAATCGAGATCGAACACATCCTTGGTGAGCTTGCGAAGTTCGGGGCTAAGCGTCTCATCAATGTCCAGCAGGTCAAGTACAAGGAATGGCTTCGCATCCATACGATTTGGGGCGTCAAGATCGGTGTAGAACTCATAGATAACGCCATTCGTAAGTATTGCAATGCGAGCGTTGGTGACAGCAAAGTACCGGTAGAGCTGCGAGGCGTTCTCGATCTTGAGAGACTCAGTCGATTTCTTGCACTCGATGAGTATTTGCACTTCACCATCACGCATGATGGCGTAGTCAATTTTCTCGCCCTTCTTTATTCCGACGTCCGCAGTGAACTCGGGCACAACCTCGAGAGGGTTGAAAACGTCGTAGCCGAGGATCGTGGATATGAAAGGCATTACGAACGCATTCTTCGTGCCTTCTTCAGTCGTGATTGCATCGCGCTGGTTCTTAACTTTCAGCGCCATTGCTGACAGAAGTTCCGAGAATTCCATGTTGCCTCCATTGAGTATTCCTAGCTCAACAGTATCGGGCGCCAACGGAACTCGGAGGAACCGCCACGACCCGAAGCATCCCCCGCGATTCGGCTCCAGGCCTAGCTTGCCTCGGGAACGAACTCAGGCGGGTGGGAGCAGATGTGAGGTGAAAATTAATTTGTAGGGCGGACGGGACTTGAACCCGTGACCGAACGATTATGAGTCGTTTGCTCTAACCAGCTGAGCTACCGCCCCGTGCCCGCACGAGTGCGAACGCGTATCTACGTTACCGGCAAAACGGATGCACAGCGTGTCACGTGAGCGTTCGATCTGACCGCGTCGGCGGTCGCCTCAAGCGCGAGAGGGTGGGGAGCTAGCGCGGACCGCTCTCCGCAGCGCTAACGGTGGCGACATAGATCGAGATCCCAACAGCAACGAGCACGCTCAACGCCAATGCGACGAATCCCGACACGACCGCAATGAAGTAGGTGGAGGGGTCAGGCATTGAGCCCATCTGTGGCTCCATGTAGTACCAAATCGTGGCTCCAGTGTTGATCCCGAGCACAACGAGCACTGCGGGCAGAAGCCACACAGCGACTAACAGAAGCTTCTTTCCCATGCACGGCAGCCTCTCACATAACGTTGAGCCAGCGTTCATGCAGCCCTCGTACAGTTGTCGTATGACTGATTCACAGAAAGCGCAGACCACGAGTCCAGCCAAGTCTGGGGCTCGCAAAACACGTCAACAGAACGCCGAGCATGGCTTCACTGCCTCCAAGGGGCTTTCCGACAAGATGCAACTAGTGCTTGTTGATTTGCTCGAACTGCAGTTGCAGGGCAAGCAGGCCCACTGGAATGTTGTCGGCAAGAACTTTCGCGACACCCACCTCGTACTCGACGAAATCATTGACGCCGCACGTGGCTTCAGTGACACCATCGCCGAACGGATGCGCGCCCTCCACGCCACCCCCGACGGCCGCAGCGACACCGTCGCAGCGACAACGACGCTCCCCGAATTTCCGGCCGGAGAGATCAGCACAACGGACACCATCGACCTGCTGACAGCACGCCTCGAAGGAACGGTCGCCACCATCCGCGAGGTTCACGACCCCATCGATGAAGAAGATCCCACCAGCGCCGATCTCCTCCACGCCATCATCGAGACCCTTGAGCAGTACGCCTGGATGGTTTCAGCAGAAAACCGCACGCCGGCGAAAAAATAGTGCACCGCACACCCACGAGCCACAGTTGTGACTCACCCCGAAGGCGTCTCTAAAAAGAGGCGCCTTCAGTGTTTTTGCCCAAAGCGGCAGGATCAGTGACCTCGTCGCCGCGGTACAAACTCTCGAACGTGTCGAGCGTGCGTTGGATGTCGTGGGCCGCCACAATAGCGAGGCTCTCCTTCTTGAACGCAAGCACCTCATCCGCAGACATCGTCAGCACACGGGTAAGTTTCTCGGCCAAATCCTCAACATTGCCAGGCTCGAACAAGAAACCATTTTCGCCGTCGTGCACCAGATGAGGCAAAGCCATCGCATTGGCCGCCACAACCGGCAGACCTGACGCCATAGCCTCCATCGTAGAAATGCTCTGCAACTCGGCAACCGAGGGCATTGCGAACACAGAACCGCGCTGAAGAGCATCCCGCAACTGGTCCTGGTCAACAAAACCAGTGAGCGTCACCCGATCATCAAGACCCAAACTGGTCACCAATGCGCGGAGCTTGCCCTCAAGCTCCCCCCCGCCCACAATCTCCAACTTGGCATCGAGTGCTGGATCCAGAATTGCCACCGCACGAATGAGCCGGTCGATCTGCTTCTCATCAGACAGCCGCCCCAAAAAAACGATCAGGTTTTCTGGCTTAGGTTCAAGATTGCCGTTATAGCCATCCGCATTGATGCCACAGGAAACCGAGATCACATCGCGCACCAGAGTGTTCTCTTCGAGGTAGTCCGCAGCACGACGCGTAGGAGTCGTGACTCGCCCAGCACGCCCAAATGAACGACCAGCCGCCGCCCACCCCATGCGAACCGCTTTCTTGCGCAGGAACCGAGGGATGATAAAAGCGTGATCGAGCAAATTCTCGGGCATGAAATGGTTGGTACCCACCAGTCGAATACCGCGCTTGCTGCCCTCAAGAGTCATTCCGCGCCCAATCACAATGTGCGACTGAAAATGAATGACATCGGGCTTAACCCGGTCGAGAATGATTCTCGAATTGTGCATGACGCGCCACGGCAACATAAACCGCAGCCATGGGTGACCGGGCCACTTCCACGAATACACGCGGTGCAGCGTCATCTTCTGCCCCTCGTGCTCCTCCACCATCTGACCGAGCTTCTCGTTGGAATACGAGGGCGCAACAATGTGCACATCATGGCCACGCTCAGCTAAGCCCGCAGCCAAACGCGCAATGAACGTCGCGGCACCATTGATCTGGGGCCAAAATGTATCGGCACCGATCAGGATGCGAAGTCGCGGTTTGCCCTCCTGGGGCGAGCGTCTCACAGCGGAAGTCACAGTCGAAGAGTTCCTCACATTTTTTCGTCGCGGGCCAACCGGTTCTTCACCCGGACAGGTCGACGGCAACTAATAATCTACCGCACTACACCCTGAGCTGGGGGTGATGCTTAGAAAGCGAAAACACACCGAAGATCGCGATCGCACCGGTGATGAGAAAACCAACCACGGCCCAGAGCGGTGCATTCGACGCCTCACCCAGAACAATGATTCCCACCGACACCGCAACGAGGGGATCCACCACCGTGAGACCCGCAACCACCAAATCGGGTGGACCCGAGGCATAGGCCGTTTGCACAAAGTATGAACCAAGCAAGGATGCCGCAATAAGGCCGACAATACAGAGCACTGTGAGCAGATCTGTGCTTTCGATCCCCGACCCCAGAATCACGATCGTCTTAATGCGATCAATGACCACCTTCGCGAGAGTCGCCACAAAACCGAACAGCATTCCGGCGCCCACAATGTAAAACACGGGCGACGCTCTCTTGCGAAAAATCGCAAACAGCCCCACCCACAACGCCAAAACAACCACCAAAATAATCAGCACCGTCGACAACTCTCGTTGCGTGATCGCCGTGGACTGTGCAAAAACGGCCGCCAGCGCGACAAAAGCCCCGACACCACCCACGCACATGACGATGGCGCGAATCGAAATGGCGTCAAGCTTGACCTTGGCAATCCGAGAATTCATAATTGCCGTCATCACCAGAGCCACTGCCCCCAGCGGTTGAACAACCATGATGGGCGCGATTGCCAAACTGGAGAGCTGAAACACAATAGCAAGCCCCAGAAACGCGGTACCCAGCACCCATGAGGGCCTCGCCAGCAGCGCTTTGAGCTGTGTCACGTTGAGACCAGAACTCGCCGCCTCGCCGTGGTAATGCTCCATGCGGGCCACACCACGATGCTGAAACTGCGCCCCCAACGACAAAAGAATTGCGCCAATGAGTGCCAGAGGGATGCCGACCGCCTGAGTTGGAGTAAGACTGATCTGATCGGTGAGGTCAAGAATGTCCGGCGGCACCCGTCAAATGTACTAGGTTCACCCGGGATATTCTGAGCACATGGCCGTTCTTCCCATCATTATCACCGGTGACCCGGTGCTCCACACCCCGGCAACGCCGGTGACTACCTTCGATAGCAGCCTACGCACGCTGGTTGGCGACATGTTCGAGACCATGGAAGAGGCTCCCGGGGTCGGACTTGCCGCACCCCAAGTGGGTGTTTCGCAGCGCGTATTCGTCTACGACTGGATTGGCGACGACGACACGCACTGGCGCGGAGTTGCCATCAATCCGGAGCTCTGGCAGAGCCCCACCCCCCTAAGCGAGCTAAGCGAAGCGGATGAAGAGGGGTGCCTGTCCATTCCCGGCGAACGATTCGAGTTAGTGCGGGCCGATCGCGTCATACTGCGCGCCGTAGATCTCGACCAGAACCCATTCGAGATTGAAGCATCGGGCTGGCTCGCCCGTATTTTCCAACACGAATACGACCATCTCGATGGCGTACTTTATGCGGATCGGCTCCGCGAACCCGAGGCCAAGGCCGCCGCGAAAGCGATCCGTAAACAGGGCTGGGGTCACCCAGGCAAGTCGTGGCTATCGACCGAAGAACACCTCGATGCCTAGTAGCACGATGCCCAGCAGCACGGCGTCTAGCTGAACGCACGAATTGCTGCAGCAACCAGAGCTGCGGCAATAATGACAAGGATGAACGGCACCCGCAGTGCGAATAGAACCGCGGCGAGGGCGATTGCCGGCAGCCGAGCATCCACTTCGAAGCCTCGGGTCGAACCAAAAGTCTGCACGACAACCAGCGCCGACAGTAGCGCAACGGTAAGCAGGTTAGCGAGCCGCGCCGCCGTCGGTTTCTCCGCCCACGCCGCAGGCACTGCGAAGCCAGCAAGCTTGAGAGCGAGCACAGCGATCGAGGCGAGCAGCACAATATGCCAGATAGTCATCGTTCCCCCATCGGATCGGGCTCGGCTTCGGCGAGATCACTTTCGCGGGTACCGAAGAGGTTGACGAGCCCCACCACCACCGCGACCAGAGCAGCGGCAAGAACGGGCAACCCCGCAGGAAGGATAGGCATCAGAGCGGCCGCCACAACGGCGGCACCAACAGCGACGACGATGGGCTGAAGCTGCTTCAGACGCGGCCACAGCAAACCAAGGAACGCGGCGGCCGCGGCGGCATCGAGACCGTACTGCCTCACATCCCCCAGCTGGTCACCGATCAGTGCACCGACTAGCGTCGTCAGATTCCACCCGACGTAGATGACGATGCCGGTCCACCAGAAGCCCGCGCGTTGGCCAGCAAGAGTGGGCTGTGCTGTGGAGACCGCCGTGGTCTCGTCGATCGTCCAATGCCCGGCCAGTAACCGTTTCACCAGGCCCGGACCAATCATGGGGGCCACCCTCAGCGCATACAGCGAATTGCGGGTTCCGAGCAAGACAGCACTGGCGATGGCGGCACCACCGGCCGACGCGCCACCCGTAGCAAGAACACCGACAAGTGCGAACTGGGAACCACCAGAGAACATCAGCAGGCTCAACACACAGGCCTGCCAAACATCTAAACCGGCAGCAACCGCGAGTGCACCAAACGAGATCCCGTACGCTGCAACAGCCAAACCGACCGCGAAACTTGATCGAATTGCGGCAGCGACCTCGGGCGATCTGGCGGGTTGTCTCGTGCTCACACCGCCCGCCCGGAAGCAACGAGCCCAGTCTCGTAGGCGATCACCACGAGCTGAACTCGATCGCGTGCCATGAGTTTGGCCATAATGCGCGAGACGTGGGTTTTGGCGGTGAGCGGACTCAGGAAAAGTTTCTGGCCAATCTCAGCGTTCGTGAGCCCCAAACCAACGAGGGCAAGAACTTCGCGCTCGCGAACAGTGATGGCCGTGAGAATGCTGTCATCGAAGGCTGCCGCAGAGCCTGCCGCAAATCGGGCGAGCAGCCGTTTCGTCACCCCGGGGCTGAGCAGCGCATCCCCCGCCGCCACCACACGCACGGCCCGGATCAACTCAACGGGCTCCGTGTCTTTCACCAAAAAGCCGCTCGCTCCCGCCCTGATTGCGCGAGCCACATACTCATCGACTTCGAATGTCGTCACCACAACGATGCGGGTCGCGGCAAGTTCCGGAAAAGTAGCAATCTGCTCGGTCGCCCACAGACCATCGCCGTCAGGCATCCGGATATCCATCAGCACCACATCCGGGCGCTCACGTCGCACCACAGCAACGACGTCGGTGCCGGTCGCCGCCTCGCCCACAACCTCAATGTCGTCTTCGGCGTTTAGCAAACTGCGGAACCCTGCACGAATCAGTTGCTGATCGTCCGCAACAACCACCCGAATCATGCGGATGCCGCGCGGCGCGGAATACGGGCCGTCACGAGTGCGCCCCCCACCGTCGATTCGCCGAGTCGCAAGGATCCCCCCAAGAGGTCAACTCGTTCACGCATGCCCAGCAAGCCTCGCCCCTCACTATGTGCGGCGGTGTCTATTCCCACGCCGTTGTCGGCAATCGTAACGAGGTAGTCGGCCTCGCCGTAACTGACGCTGACGTCTACCTGCGTTGCTTTCGCATGTCGAACAATGTTGGTCAGCGATTCTTGCACGATGCGATACAGCGCAAGCTGCACGGCTGCCGGGGTTTCGGGTGTCACCTCGCACAACAGTTGCACGGTGAGCCCCCGGGAGCGCACCGACTCCACGAGACTGCTCAACCGTGAAAGGTCGGGTTCGGGCACTGGCGGCACAGAATTGTCACTGTCTGCGCCGTTGCCATCGCCGGGGGTTTCTGTGCGCAGCATCCCCAACAGTGACCGCACCTCATCAAGCGCGTCTTTGCTTGAACTTTTGATGCTCGCCAGGGCCGCTTCCGCCTGCTCGGGCTGCTTGTGCATGAGGTGGAGACCAACCCCCGCTTGCACATTGATTTGGCTGAGTGAGTGCGCCAAAACGTCGTGAAGTTCGCGAGCAATGCGAACGCGTTCGGCCCGCAGTTCAGCATCCCGACGGTCAGCAAACGCCTGCTGAAACTGGACAAACTGTTCACCACGACGGCGATACGATTCCGCAAACCCCAGCACCAGCAGCAGCCCAAGGGTTGTGACGACAATGCGCGGCGGTTCAAGCGCAATACCAGCTAGGAGAGCAGCAAGCAGGGTCGCCTCCCACACCACGATCAGCGAAATCCAGGTCCAGGTGCGTGCACCGTGTGACACCGCAATCACAATGGCAAAGGCGAGGGCCACATACGGCGAAGAAATCACGGAGTATCCGAGCAAGAATTCCGCGGCACCCAGCACAGAGAGTGCGGCGACGATCGGCCCCGGATACTGGCGAGCCCAGATCAACAGAACGGGGCCAACAATGGCAAGCAGAACAAGAACGATCCCGGACAAACCGAAGTCGTTAACGCGCACAACGTTGATCACCGTCACCGGCACCTGAACGCCCAAAGAAACAAGCACCGGCACCCACACCCGCAGTAGCGCGGAACGTCGAGAGCGCGGAAACCCGAAGCCTCCCCCCTTCACCATGGCGTCAGCGATTGCGCTGGCTGAGCGAGATGATCGACCGGATGGGGGCATGCTTCGATGCTAGTTGCCGACCGTGGATGCCACATCGGCTTGGCGGCGCACACAGCGCTACTCCCCACGGAGTACGGATGTCGGATTGGCGTCGGTCACGTCCCGCCTTTAAATAGGGTCGAGGCTCGTGAGAACGCCACGTTGTCCAAATTTAGGGCCTCGCGGGGCAACGAGCACTGGCCTGTTGCCTCATGTCAATACCTCCGGGAAGGTTGATCGTTGCCTCAAGTGGAAACCTCCGGCAGGGTTAGGCGTTCCAGGCCCGGTTCACGGGTGGTTTGACGGTGGCGGGTTTCTTTGCCAGAGCGAGGGTTTCGAGCTGGCCGGTGAGAGCGAGGATCTGCCTGGATAGGGGTGCAGGTTTGATGTGGTGTGGTCGCGGTGTCGTAGCGGAGGTATCGGCGAATGTGTGCCGCGATGTTGCCACCGGCAGGCTCACACTAGTCCTAGTCCCATTCCCATTCGATTGATGGATTAAGAATTGACCGAGTCCAGAGTTGTTGCCGCACTAGGGAGCTGAGTTCTGTGACGTCCGCAGCATCATCCCATTCGTCATTCACCACTTGCTTCACGTGGTCAACAATGTCTATGGCCTCTGCGGGACCGAGCCCATATTCGCCTGCCGCGGCGATGCAGGTGGAAAATCGAGATCGCCTGTCACCCGATCGAGAAATGGTCATTGCCTGGTTTACATCGTTGCCAGAACGGATCTGGGGTGCAATGTCATAGGCCGGGGTCATTTCCAGATGATTGCCGTCCCAGAACGCTGCATGGTTGCGTGCGTGATCGTCAGTGTTGCCCACCGCAATGTTGAACACTATCCGGCGGAACAGTTCCCTGCGTGCTGCACCACCGCCCTTGAAATTTCGGCGCATCAGGTCGGCAAACACGACATAGGAGCTGGAACGCGGGGCAATCATTTCGTTCAACCCCAACATCGTTAAAGCAGAAACCATGATCTTGCGTCCGCCTCCGACCGTTCGGTCGAAACGGTCGACCAGCAGTGTGTAACGACCGGCCGCCTGCGTCACTCGGGTAGCGGCGACGTTCAGTCCTACCCGTCGACCAAGTTCCATCGCCACAGCCTCCGCCTGAATTGCGGGATACACGTCATTCGTCATCGAGAACTTCGCAATGACTTCGAGGCCACGAACCTCATCAAACAGGATCGCTTTGGGGCGCGCCCCACCAATGGATGCGCCTCGCACAAGAGCTTCACCCAAATCTGCTGCCAGAGGTTCGCCAGCTTGGATGCGTTCGGAAGCCTGCGCCAAGTCCTCGGTGGTGGCCTGGTGGTCGGGTGACCGCGGAATGTATTCGTCAGAACTGGACTGAAAGTCGAGGCCGCCAATGCGGTTGGAGCCTGATTGGAGAAAGTAACTAAGCGGGCTGAGTTCGCCAGTATCGGTCATGGAGTCAAGATGTCCGAGATGACGTGCGAGGATGACCCGCCGACCCCATGAATCCGGTCCACCATCGGCGAGGCACCCAGCAATGTCCAACCCCACCAGCGGCTGCTGACGGCCACTTTTGAGCGGCAATTCTGGTCGATACAGTGCGATCGCATCCGATCGTCCCAGATAGCTCTTCCCGTAGGTGAAAGGGAAGCTTCGACCTTGACCTTCAATGCGTCCGGCTACGACAGGCTGCGCGGCACCTGGCAACCACACCCAGACGAAAGCTTCGCGCGGTGATGTGTCAGAAGTCATCATTCACCGCTTCCGATGCTGATTCCCGCACACGCTGCGGCAGCAACGCAAGGCGGTCTGCCGCCCGGCGTCGCACATCACGAAGCTCATCGTCTGACGCGCCGTACAACGGTATGCCGACAAGCACCGCAACCTCAAACACGATACCGATGGACACGGAAGGCAAGCCGCGCTCGACGTTGCGAAGCGTGCGCGGTGAGATTCCCGCACGATCGGCGAGGTCTGCCGCCGTCCAACGCCGGTCACGGCGGCCGGCGGCAATCTGCAACCCCAGGATTGTGAGCGCGTCAATGACCGGAGCGGACGTCGGATGGTCACGTTGAGACAAAAGTAATCCTTTCCGGACTTAGAATACCGTTTATCGTCATAATCAGCAATGTAATGCCACCAAGGCGCGACGTGCCTCGCTATTGCCATCCTCATCAGAGTCTCGTCGTTGAGCGCACAGCACACAGCGCACAGCGATTCGGGGATCCGGGAATTTATTCTGACTAGCGGGTGCTCGCAGGTGCTCGCGGCCCGCTCCGCTTCGCCACGGATCTTTTCATATAGACCCATCGCCAAGAGCACGTCGACTAGCTGCTCAAGCTCCTGCATTTGCCGGAGCGCCTAGACTGGGCTGCTGCGGATATTTCGGACAGTGGGCCCTCTTAAAATGGGGGTTACTGGCCGCCCCCTCAGCGGCCGCGTCGGCGGCGAGTTCGCTGTGCAACGACCTCAACCCGAGCGCCGCACGCTCACGCCCCCGAAGCGCAGCTGAGTCGAGCATCGTTGCCCGCGGCGCTACCGAAGGTCAGGAAACCGCCCTGCCAGGTTGTCGCCGTGTGGGGTTGTCGCCGTGTGGGGTTGTCGCCGTGTGGTCGTGTGGGTTTGGTCCCGGTGCGCCGGTCAACTCTGCCTGCGGCGTCGCGTCGTTTGCACGCTGAGCACGGCGATAGCACCCGCGATGAGAAGTGCCAACGCGACGGTACTGAGACCCTGGGCCTCGAATCCGGTATTCGCTAGTCCGCCCGACCCTCCCCCTGCACTGGTCGGTACGACGACCGTGTTACTCGATGCTGATGTGGCGCTTGCCCCCCCGGCGTTGAATGCGATCACCGTGAAGGAATAACTGACTCCCTCAGTGAGTCCGGTGCACGACGCGGTCATTCCCACAATGGCACACACCGCACCGGCAGGACTGCTCGTCACCGTGTACCCGGCCGGGTCACCCCCTGTTGTCGGCGCCGTCCAGCTCAGCGCGATGGAGCCACCGTTGACGGTAGCCACCGGCGTGCTGGGCGTTCCCGGCGCGTCCGGGGGAGCAGGTAGCTCGAAGACGACATCCAGCGAGTTCGCCGACAGGGCCGAGGTTGCGCCGGTGGTCGCACGAACCGTGCAATCGCCGCCACCGGTGTAGCCGATCACGCCGGTCGTCGCGTTGACTGTGCAGCCAGTCGTCCCTGCGTCGACCACACTGTAGGCGATGGAAACACCATCGGTGCTGCTGGGGAGAACGGGAGGGGTGAAGGGAGACTCGAATGCGGCGGGAGCACGCTGAGTGTCACTGATTGACCACTCGATATTCGCCGGGGGCAACTGCACAAGATCGAAGGTTTTTCTCGTAGAAACCGGATACGTCGTCGAGGTGGCAGAGGCCGTCGCCACTACGGTGCAGGTGCCGCTGGTGCTGTACGTGAGCTCACCCGACGAGAGCCCCACCTGACAATCACTCGTTGTGGAGGACCCGGATTCGACCGAGTACGACACCGGCCCACCCGAGGTTACGGGCACTGGGCTCGGGGTAAAGGGTGAACTGGTCGTCGTTGTTGGAGTTGGGCTCCAAGAAATCGTGGCCGGGGTCGAGTCGCACTCGGTCCTCTTGGCATCGACAGCCGCGGTATTCCAACCATCCGTAATGATCCACCCGAGAGTATCCGCCGCGTACACGCGCGCGCAGGTGTCGGCAACTTTCGTGCCTGCGCTCAGGGTGAGTCCTGATTGAACGGGCTGAGTAACCCACCCGTTGAGAGTCGCCGCATAGTTCGCGTCGGTCATACCCGATCCGCTCAACATTTCGTACAGGCTGCTAGCGGGATTCGCCACGACTCCAGTGATGTCCAGTGCGCCAAGGTCCTGGTTCATGGACGTCGCGCCCGAAAACATGCGTGCCATTTTGGTGACTTGTGAGGTGTTCCAGCCGCTGACGTCCTGATTGAAGGCGGTGGCACCGCCGAACATGAATCTCATGTCGGTGACCTGTGAGGTGTTCCAGCCGCTGATGTCCTGATTGAAAGCGACAGCGTTTCGGAACATGTTGACCATGTCGGTGACTTGTGAGGTGTTCCAGCCGCTGATGTCCTGATTGAAAGCCTCAGCGCCAAAAAACATTAGGGACATGAGGGTGACTTGTGAGGTGTTCCAGCCGCTGATGTCCTGATTGAAGGCTTTTGCTAACCCGAAGATCCCGTTCATTCTCGTCACGTTCGAGGTGTTCCAGCCGGATAGATCCTCGTTGAAAGAGTCGGTGCTGGTGAATGTGCTCGACAGGTTGGTCACCTGACTGACATCCCACGCACCCACACCGGGCGAAACAACACCGGACTGTTGGAACGCGGCTTGCAAATCTGTGACGGTGGGAGGCAGACTCGCGGTCATCTGAAAATTAGGTGTCTTGAGAAATGCGCTTTTAAGCGACGTCAGGCCGAGGGTTCCCAGACTGACAACTTCGGAAACAAACTTCGCGCTGGCTATGTCAATCAGGGTACTGGCCCCAGAAAACTGGCCAAGACTCATTCTCAGCACTTGCGAATTGATACTCGTGCCCGAAACCGTGACCGTGACAACGTCACCATTCTGGAAAGGCCCAATTGAGGTCAGCCCTATGCCGCCTGACGACAAGTTCGGCATGAAAAGAACCAGAGTTGCGGTGAGGTCATTGGCCGGCACGGTCGAGTAAGAAACTGCCGGAACCCCGCTTCGTTCCCTCGTCCACACGAGTTCAATGTCTTGATAGTTTTCGAGTGCGATCCCAGGGGTCGGTCTGGTCGATCCCGTGTTGTCCCAAACCCACGTGACCTCGATGTCATCAGGGTCGCCCAGGGCGTGTGCGGCGCTTGTGGGGGCCACCACTGCGGGCAACACTAGAGCGCTTACCAGCAGCAACAGCATGGAAAGGAACCGAGGAGCATGTCGAGAATCGTGGCCGGGCGCGCTGCGTCTTGTTGACAAAGGGAAGGCCTCTTTCTGGTACATTCTGTATCGCCGATGTCAGCATCGTGACAATACCACAATTCGTCGAGGCCGACAGTGCGAACACCACTACCCCGGCTACCTCGCGGCGAGTCCCCTCAATTTACCGGGTTGCGTCCAACAGTGTGGTGAGGCAGCGTGCCAGAGAGCGTGCGGCACGCGATGCTGAAGTTACGAGACTGCACGTGCGGGTGCGTGAACTTGAGCAGACCAACGAGGCTTTGCGAAAAGCTATCGGGCTCTTGCACTCGAGGAGCGAACAAGAGCCCGCCGGCACCCCGATACGGACCGATCAACCTGACATTACCGTCGCAGCCCTCGCCTGCGGATCGCGGACCCCGTCCCGCAGAAAGACCGCACGTATCCCTCGCGGATAAGCGAGCTCGAACCCGCGGAAGTCACACAACGGATCGCCCGCGACATTGAGAACCAATCGGCCCGGGCAGGCCTGGAGCTGGGACATCACCGACCTGCGCACCCCGTGGCGTGGTTGCGCATTCGAGGCGTACTCGATCATCGATATCTACTCCCGTAAACTCGTCGGTTGGCGCGTCGAGGACCGCGAGGTCGACGACCTCGCCGTCGAGATGTTTCAGGACGCGTTCGCCCGCGAGGGGCTGCCCAAGGTCGTGCACGCCGACTCCGGACCCGCCATGCGCTCAACCGTCCTGAAGGATCTGCTCGCCGATCTGGAGATCACTCAGACCCACAACCGGCCGCGGGTCTCCAACGATAATCCGTTCTCGGGGACGGAGTTCCGCACGATGAAATATCGACCGAACTACCCCGGCACCCTCCCCGGCACCCTCCCCGACATCGAGCAAGCCCGCATCTTTATGGCTTGGTACGTGCCCTGGTACAACGCCGACCACAAGCACTCCGGCATCGCCCTGTTCGCGCCCAACGAGGTCCACGACGGCACCTGGCAGCTTGACAACGCCCACCCAAAAAGAAAAGAGCCCCGCAACTTCTCCAGAAGTACGGGGCTTTCGCTCCTCGACTTGGACTCGAACCAAGAACCTACCGGTTAACAGCCGATTGCTCTGCCAATTGAGCTATCGAGGATCGCTGTGCAACGCATTCACTTTAGCAAACGATCGCGCACATCAAAAACCATCGGGGATTCGCACAAGGTATGTCGGCGAAAGCTGGCAACGGTGTTTGAGAACTGATTGCTGACGTGCAACACGTTTTCGTGCTGCACAAGATGCCGGGGCCAGTCACCCTCGCACGACACCGCGGTCAGGGGGGCCACGCTGCGGCCATCTTCAGCAATCGTGAGCACCGCAATGAGGTTGCTGCCGCGCACTCCGAGATACGCGTGACGGCTGTCGGGCGAGATTGCGATAGCAGAAGCGTGGTCGCCGTCACGCGCCTCCGGAAGCGAGATCGCGCAGAGTTGATGAAACTCGCGATCGCGCCACTCATAAACGATGACCCCCAGCCCAAGCTCTCCCAGAACGAAGAAGACGTTGTTGGGGCGAGCCACAATATCGCGCGGACCGAACCCGGCCGGCAATACCACCTCATCCACGGGGGTCAGCGCGAAATTGCGGTAATCAAAGATTCGGATGCGGTCAGCGCCAAGATCAAGTGTGACCAGGGTGTGGTCGTCAACAAATAGCGAAGAGTGGGCGTGCGGCCCTTCTTGTTCAGGTCGGGGGCCCCCGCCGGTGGTCTGTACTGATCCACGGTGCTGTAGCACGGCTGAGGCCCCTGAGCCCTCAGATCGTTCGATGATGCCGATAGAGCCTGTTCGGTAGTTCGCGGCGACCACAACGGAACCGTGCACGGTCAGATGGCAGGGGTACTCGCCGCCGCTGGATGCGGTGCGCCGGTTGGTGAGCGTCTCACCGACGCGGTCGAAGGCCACCACCCCGCCCGAGCGAACCATCGCTTCTGCTGCGCAGCAGCGAAATCCCTGCAGAACTACCCTCCATGCCGGCGCAGCATCCTCCCGCAAACCAACAGGACTCCGGGTGTGGGGTTGCGCTAGTGCTGTTCACGATGAAGCTCCGCAAGAGAATGGGCGAGCCCCTGCACATACGGATGCCAAGGGTCGGAAAGAACTTCGTCAAGCTCGCCAATTCCCACCACGATTCCGCGATGCATCACCGCAACGTTGGTGGAAATACGTCGGACGGCCGCGAGGTCGGCGGTGACGAGGAGTGCTGAGAATGCACGTTCCTTCTGAAGGCCAACAATCAGATCAAGAATCGCCGCCCGCGCATTAATATCGATACCGGCAGTGGGATCATCGGCAACCAACAACTGCGGTTCAAGAATCATGGATCGCGCGATCGCCACACGCTGGCGCTGCCCCTTACTCAACTCGTACGGGTAGCGGTTCATTGTGGCCAGCGGCAACCGAACCGTATCAATCAGCGTCGCGACCGCCTCCGCTGCCTCACGCTGATTGAACCGACGATCGCGCACAAAAATGGGTTCGGCAATGTTCTCGCCAATAGTAAGCCGGCCATTCAGGTGGGTTCCTGCGTCTTGGGGCAAATAGCCGACCCTGAGACTCAAACGGTCCCGTTTGCGTCGACTCACTGACCTCAATTCGACCCCCATCACGCTCAACAGACCACCACTAAAGAGTGGCGAACCGTAGGCACCGGTCTCCGCCTGGAGCGCCACCGCTTTAGCGAGAGTGCTCTTGCCAGACCCGCTCTCACCAACCACCGTCAGGACTTCACCTTCGGCAATGTCAAAACTGAGACCATTCACCGCAACGGATCGTGTTTCTGGATTGCGCGAGGGATAGCGCAGTGACAAGTCACGGGCGCTCACTGTTGGTCGAGAAGAGGTCACCTCATTAATCTACGGCAGTCAGCAACCGGAGCGCTTCGCGTCGCCCTGCTTGTTCGCGTGGATCGGGCACGGGCAGCGATGCGAGCAAACGTTGGGTGTATGGATGCTGCGGGTTTCCGAGCACATCCGAACCCACACCCTCTTCGACCAATTGTCCTTTGTATAGCACCGCAATGCGGTCAGACAGCATATCCACCACCGCGAGATCGTGGCTGATGAACAGGGCTGCGAATCCCAAATCGCGCTGCAGCTCAGCGAAAAGTTCGAGAACTTTCGCCTGCACAGACACATCGAGTGCGCTGGTCGGCTCGTCGGCGATCAGCAATCGCGGACCCAATGCTAGCGAGCGGGCAAGACTGGCACGTTGGCGTTGGCCGCCACTCAACTCGTGCGGATACCGGTCAGCAAACGTTCGAGGCAGCTGAACTGCCTCGAGCAGCTCGTTAACCCGACCACGGGCATCCTTGGCATCCTTGGCCTGGTGATGCACGATTAGGGGTTCCGCAACGCACTCCGCAATTGTCAGTAGCGGGTTAAAGCTGGATGCCGGATCCTGAAATACGAACCCGATTTCACCACGAACCGGTCGAAATTTTCGCTCCTTGAACCCCAGCATCTCGTGACCGAGAACCTGAAGCGAACCACCGGTGACCTTGTTGAGCCCCCCAATGGCACGACCGATTGTGGTCTTACCCGATCCGCTCTCCCCCACAAGGCCAAGAACCTCCCCGGGAGAAATGCTGAAACTAACGCGATCGACAGCTCGAAAGGGTGGCTTTCCGAATCGGCCGGGGAACGAGATCTCAAGGTCGGTTGCAACCACAACAGGCTCCACGTTCGTTTCGCCTCCGGCCTCTGCACGGTCAACAACTCGAGCCGCTGCGCGCGCAGCACCGGTGCCAATGCGCGGGACCGCAGCGAGCAGCTTCTGGGTGTACGGGTGCTTAGCTGAATCAAACAACTGCTGAGCGGGCGCCTCTTCCACCAGTTTGCCCTCATACATCACGGCAACCCGGTCAGAAAGGTCTGCCACAATCCCCATATTGTGGGTGATCAGGATGATCGCAGCACCGAACTCGTCACGACACCGCCGAAGTAAATCCAGAATTTCGGCCTGAACCGTGACATCCAACGCAGTGGTTGGCTCGTCAGCAACAATGAGCTCAGGCTCGAGAACAAGAGCCATAGCAATAACCACGCGCTGCTTCTGTCCCCCCGAAAACTGATGCGGATAGTAATCGACCCGCTTCTCCGGCTCCGGAATCCCAACCTTGCTCAGAATCTCGATCGCTTTGACGCGCGCCTGCTTCTTGCTGACCTTCCCGTGCGCCCTCAAACCCTCGGCGATCTGCCAACCAACAGTGAAAACCGGGTTGAGTGCCAGCGAAGGTTCCTGGAAGACCATAGCGACATCCACGCCCCGAAGCTCCCGCAGTCGCTTGCCAGACATGCCAATGACATCCTTGCCATTGAGTACGATCGCACCGCGTGAGACAGCAGTTTCGGGCAACAGACCGAGCACCGATTTGGCTGTGACGCTCTTGCCGCTGCCACTCTCGCCAACGATCGCCAGAACTTCGCCGGGAGCAAGGGTCAGCGAAACGTCATCAACCGCTTTTACGTCCCCGCCATCAGTGGCGAAAGTCACTTCAAGATTTGTGATCTCCACAATGTTGCTCATGAGCGGGCCCCCAGAGGATCGATCGGTGTCTCATCGCCATCAACGTCAACCGTGGTGAGAGCAGACGTCTCAAGAACCGGAACCGATTGGTCAGCGCGACGACGCATGCGCAGTCGCGGATCAGCGAGGTCGTTAAGGCTCTCGCCGACAAGAGTGATTCCCAGCACAACAAGCACAATTGCCGAGCCGGGAAACACTGACGTCCACCAGATGCCGCTCGTGACATCCGAAATTGACTTATTCAGGTCATAGCCCCACTCCGCCGCAGCGGACGGTTCGATACCGAAGCCGAGGAACCCCAGACCAGCCAGCGTCAAAATTGCTTCTGAGCTGTTCAGGGTGAAAATCAACGGCAGGGTGCGAGTGGCATTGCGGAATACGTGACGGAACATGATTCGTGGCGTGCTTGCGCCAAGCACCTTCGCCGACTCTACATACGCTTCCGACTTGATACGCACCGTTTCTGCACGGATCACACGGAAGTACTGCGGAATGTAGACAACCGTGATCGAGAGGGCCGCCGCAAAAACTCCGCCCCAAAAACTCGAACGACCACCGCTAATCGCAATTGCTGCAACAATCGCCAGCAGCAGAGTAGGGAACGCGTAAACGGCATCCGAGATGACAACCAGAACGCGATCAATCCAGCTACCGATGTACCCGGAAACCAGACCAAGAAGCACGCCCGCAAAAATTGACAAAGCAACCGCAACAACGATCACGAGCACCGCGGTGCGCGATCCCCAGATCACCCGAGAGAGCACGTCGTAGCCACCAACGGTGGTGCCGAGAATGTGCTGGCCGCCAGGGGGCACCTGAGCGCCAAAAGTGCCATCGTCATCGCGCAGTTGCGAGAAACCATACGGCGCAAGCAGCGGGGCGAATAGGGCAGTAAGCAGGAAGATTCCGGTCAGAAGAAGACCAGCAACGAGCATCCCGCGCTGAAGGCCAACCGATTGACGGACCTGATGAACAACGGGCAGGCGACGCCAAATACGAACAAACCGTGAGGGTACTGAAGCCATGATTAGTACCTCACTCTCGGGTCGATAATCGCCGCAACTATGTCCACGATGAAGTTGGTCAGAGCAACAATCACAGCCAGCAGCACCACAATGCCCTGCACCGCCACAAAGTCGCGTGCACCCAAATACTCGACAAGCTTGAAGCCGAGCCCCTTCCACTCAAACGTGGTCTCGGTCAGCACCGCGCCTCCCAGCAGGAGCGCGATTTGGAGACCAATAACCGTAATGATTGGGATAAGCGCAGGCTTGTAGGCGTGCTTGCGCACCAGACGGAACTCACTAACGCCACGTGAACGTGCAGAATCCACGTAGTCCATCGACAGCGAGCCGATGACGTTGGTGCGAACCAGACGCATGAAAATGCCCGCCGTCAGCAGACCGAGTGCGAGACCAGGAAGCACTGCATGAGAAAGCACATCAGCAATTGCGGCAGGGCTACCCAGCCGGATCGCATCAATCAGATAGATGCCCGTCGGATTCTCAAGAGTAGTGAGTTGCAGTTCCGTGCGAATGGATGCGCGGCCGGCGACCGGCAAAACCTTCAGCCAGACAGCAAACACCAACTTGAGCAGCAGCCCAGCAAAGAAGACCGGGGTGGCATAGGCGAGGATCGCGGCAACACGCAGCACTGCGTCGGGCCACTTGTCACGAAAATAGGCCGCAATCATCCCGAGCGGAATACCGACAACAAGGGCGACCAGGATCGCGTAGCTCGCGAGCTCGAGAGTGGCACTGCCGTAGGTCACGAGAAGTTCTGAGACCGGACGACCGTCAGTAATCGCCGTACCGAAGTTACCAGTGAAAATTTGGCCCAAATATTCAAAATACTGAACCAAGATCGGGCGGTCGTAGCCGGCCGAACTGATCCGCTCTGCCAGCTGGGCGGCAGTAAGCCGCCCACCGAGTGCGGCCGTGATGGGATCACCAATTGATCGCATCAACACAAAAACCAATGTGACGAGGATGAAGATGGTGGGAAAAATCAGGAGAAAGCGAACGATGAGAAAACGAGCGAGAGGATTTGTGATTCCCCGAGGTCGCCGGGTAGGCGCTGAAGTTGGTGCCGGATCAATGACGGCGAAAGCAGACTGCGACATACCTACCTATCGTGCAGAGGATGGAGACGAGGAGGTGACCCACATTGACTGTGGGCCACCCCCTGTTCGTCACAACGCTAGGCCGAAACCTAACCGGGGCGATTTAGTGCTATTTTGCCAAGCTGCCGAAGCGGAACTTGAACGAACCATCGAGCGTAGCTCCGGTAACGTCCTTGCCCGTAACAGCGATCTGCGCTCCCTGAAGGAACGGCACGGTCGACAGCTGTGCTGCAACCTTTGCTTGGATCTCCTCAATCATTCCCTCACGCGTGGCAGGGTCAAGTTCGGTTGCTTGAGCCACGATCAAATCGTTGACTTCAGCATCCGCATAGTGGTTACCGAGGAAGTTACCTTCACCGAAGAACGGGGCCAGATAGTTATCGGCGTCGGAGTAGTCAGGGAACCAACCCAGCTGATAGGCGGGGTAAGCATCTGCTGAGCGCTCCTTAGCGTAGGTGACCCACTCAGTCGACTGGAGATTGACATCGAAGATTCCCTCCGCCTCAAGCTGACTCTCAACAAGCGCGTACTCGTCACCCGAGGACTCACCGTAGTGGTCTGGGTTGTACTGAAGGTTGAGTGTCACAGGAGTTTCTACTCCAGCATCAGCAAGACGCTTTTGCGCAGCCTCAGTGCTGGGTCCACCATCGCCGTCGCCGTAGAGATCCTTGAGGACCTCGGTTGCGCCGGTGAGTCCGTCGGGAACGTAGGAGTACAGCGGCAGGTAGGTGCCCTTGTAAACCTGGTCAGAAATTTCCTGGCGGTTGATGAGGTCAGCAACGGCTCCCCGAACGGCGAGCGACTTCGCGGCATCAGCCTCGGGAGTCTTTGCACCGAAGGGCTGGGTGTCGAAGTTGAATACGATGTAGCGGATTTCTCCACCGGGGCCTACGACGACATTGACATTGTCATTGCCTTCGAGGTCGGCAACGTCCGTAGCGGAAAGGCTGCGGTGCGCAACATCGATGTTGCCCTCTTGAACATCGAGCTTCAGGTTCGAAGCATCGGTGTAGTACTTGAGCGTGATGCTGTCGGTCTCCGGTGCACCCAAAACGCCCCGGTAGTCAGCATTGGCCTTGAACGACACAATGTTGTTGAAATCGTAGCTGTCGATAACGTACTGGCCAGCAAACGCATTACCCGCGACGATATCATCGTCTGGAGTCACTGCATCGGCGGCAAATACTTCTTCATCGACGATTGGGGCTGCGGGGCTTGAAAGGATTTGCGCAAACGTCTGGTCGTTCCCGTTTTTCAGGTTAAAGACCACGGTCGTGTCGTCGACCGCGTCGACGCTCTCGATGTTTCCCAGCAGCACAGACGGGCCATTCTCGTCAGCGATGGCGACTTGACGGTCAAAGCTGAACTTCACATCAGAAGACGTGAGCTCGTTGCCGTTGGCGAAGGTGAGACCTTCTTTGAGTACAACCGTGTACTCATCGTCGCTCGTGTACTCCGCTGACTCCGCAATGTCTGGTTCAACATCGGAGGTGCCGAGCGGGGAGTTGAGCAGGAACGGGAAAACCTGGTTCATTAGCGCAAACGAACCGTTGTCGTAGGAACCGGCCGGATCAAGGAACGTGACCTTGTCGGTCGTGCCTACGATAAGCGACTCGGAACCGCCACCGCCGGAGGAGTCTCCTCCAGCTTGGCAGCCGGTCAAAGCGAGCGCGAACGCTGCTGAACCGGCAACTACAGCAAGGACTCGCTTGCTGTTCTTGGATGCGGATGTCATATCCGTCCACCTCTTCCTATTACGTGCAGAAAATGCGACGACGCTTTGTGGGCGCCGCGCATCCTAATTCCTCAGTCCTAACACATAGTGAGCCGCAACATCTAGGTTGTTGGCATCCTAATGATCGATGTTTACACGAACGCAACGAAGTGGGGAGAACAACTAATCGTCGCGAAGTGCTCGGCGCTCAGCCTCAATCCTCATCAGATCGCGCTGAGTTTGAACGTAAACGGCAGGATCACTCTCCCGGTCCATGCGCTGAAGCACCCCCAGTAGCTCACGCTTCTGTCGAAGCAGATCGCGCTCAACAAGGTCAGTGGTTACCTGAACGCAGTAGACAGGAATGCGATCTTCGCGCTCAGGAATGGGGGCGACGCTCAATTGCTTCACGAAAGTGGCGAACGACTGCGGCACCTCATCGGCGACCGCCGAGGCCCACCCGGGGAGCAGTGCGCGCTCAACCTGGGACGCAATCGCATCGCGAACAACCGACAGGGTGCTGTCAGCAAACGAGATTTGCGTGAGCTTCTGGATGAGCTCGTCACCGACAATATCCGGATGCTGCAACACCGCCATGAGGGCGTCGCGCTCAAGGCGCGTCGTTGCGTCAGTCTTGAGGCTCATGATCGAAGGACCGCGCTGTTCTGGCACTTCCGTCACCGCGCCACCGGAGCCACTCCCGCCGCCAGACTCGGAGCCTGAACGCATACCCGAACCCGCACCAGAACCGGCCGACGAAGACGTCGGAGCGTGAGAGCTTGCGGGCACCTGACGTTTGGCCGAAGTCACCGCACTCTGAACATCGGAAGGATCCATCCCCAGCCAGCCCGCAACACTGCGCACATACCCGATTCCGAGCGCCTGGTCACGAATGCCCGCAACCACCGGCGCCGCCGCGCGAAGAGCAGCCACCCGACCCTCAACAGTCTCCAGATCGTGCACAGCCAGCTCTCGACGAATCTTGAACTCAAACATGGGCTTGCGGGTGCTGACGAGCCGCCGAACAGCACCGTCACCCTTCTTGAGCCGCAAATCGCACGGATCGAGACCGTCGGGGGCCACCGCAACAAAAGTTTGCGCGGCGAAACGGTGCTCCTCAGCGAACGCACGATTGGCGGCATTCTGGCCCGCCTCATCCGGATCGAACGTAAAAATAACTTCGCCGGTGGCGGTGGTATCAGCGTTGTCATAGTCGCCGATCATCCGTCTAACAATCTTGATGTGGTCCACCCCAAACGCGGTGCCACAGGTCGCAACCGCCGTCGTGACGCCGGCAAGATGGCAAGCCATGACATCCGTATACCCCTCAACAACAACAATCTGTTTGCCGCGCGAAATGTCCTTCTTAGCGAGATCGAGCCCGTACAACACTTGGCTCTTGTGGTAAACGGGAGTTTCCGGCGTATTAAGGTACTTGGGGCCCTTGTCATCATCGAGCAACCGTCGCGCACCAAAACCGAGTGTTTGCCCCGTAACATCCCGGATCGGCCACACCAGCCGCCCCCGGAAACGGTCATAAAAGTCGCCGCGCTCCCCCTTGCCGATCAACCCAGCGATCACCAGTTCATCTGACGTGAAACCCAGAGTGCTGAGGTGCCGAGTGAGCGCACCGCCACGCGGCGCAAACC
This sequence comes from Rhodoglobus vestalii, assembly GCF_006788895.1. Classification (NCBI taxonomy): domain Bacteria; kingdom Bacillati; phylum Actinomycetota; class Actinomycetes; order Micrococcales; family Microbacteriaceae; genus Rhodoglobus; species Rhodoglobus vestalii. The sequence goes on along the minus strand of NZ_VFRA01000001.1, from coordinate 2,743,334 downwards.
CGATAACGAAACGCTCGGCAGCAGACTGGTCGAAACCGCGCTCCCCCAAAAAGTTGCGCCCCGGTTCGGCTTCAGGAGTCGCCAACTGGGCAACAAAGAAGTCGGATGCCGCCTGATTCGCTGCCAAAATTCGGGCGCGGTTGCCATGGTCGGTCGCTGCCCCACCATCTTCGTAATGCAGCTCGTAGCTAATGCGCCCCGCAAGACGCTCAACAGCTTCAGAGAATGAGACGTGATCCATCCGCTGCAAGAACGTGAAAACATCACCGCCCTCACCGCAACCAAAACAGTGGTAAAAACCGACCTGAGGCCGCACATGGAAGCTAGGACTGCGCTCTTCGTGAAACGGACACAGCCCCTTCATCGACCCAGAGCCCGCGCTCTTGAGGGCAACATAGTCGCCCACAATATCGGCGAGGTTGGTGCGCGAACGCACCTCGTCAATATCGCTTCGTCGAATCAGGCCAGCCACAATCGTAATTGTAGGCTCACCGGCCGGTGACTCTAGCCAACCAGTCGTGTATGCCAGGCGATCGCCGACTGATCGGTCAGACTGGCCACCTGATCGACCACCGCACGTTTGCGCTGAGGATCAGTCACGGCAGCATCCCAATCGGATTGGAATCCCGAATCGAGGTTGCGCGGAGCCGTCCACAACAACACATCAGCAAGCTCGGTGAGCACATCTTGCTGCTGCCGGTAAATCGGACGACGCGCGTTAATAGACATCACGAAGGCAGCAACAATGCCCTTCAGCACCGCGATCTCCGCCTGAATCTCGTGCGGCACGATCAAGCTCCCCCCAAAACGCGCCAGCGCATCAGTGGCATGGGCCTCACGAGTGGCCTGAACCGCGGCCCCCGCAAAACGACCGATGAGTTGACTCGTAAGATTCTTGAGTCGCCCATGTGCCGCACGGCTCCCATCCCACCGGTCAATCCACTGTTCGAGGAGATCGAGACGGTCAAAGGCGGCAATGAGTTGGTCGTGAGTGAATTCGCCGCCAATCCACTCAAACATCGAATCCACAAGATCATCATGATTAACGCGGGCACCAAGCGCAGTGACATCAATGAAATCGCCAACAATGGCATCCTCGAAATCGTGAACCGAATAGGCGATGTCGTCAGAGAGATCCATCACCTGAGCTTCGATGCAGCGCTGGCGGTCAGGGGCCCCGGCCCGCAACCACTCGAAAGCTGCCATATCGTCGTCAAAAAAACCATACTTGCTGCGACCGCTCGGATCAAGGATTCCCTGAGCGCTCGGCCACGGATACTTAGTGCTCGCATCCAGGCTGGCACGCGTCAGGTTCAGGCCGAAGCTCACCCCATCGCAACCGAAAACTTTTGGCTCGATACGGGTCAGAATGCGCAGCGTCTGCGCGTTGCCCTCGAAACCCCCAATATCAGCCGCCCACTCGTTGAGAGCGCGTTCGCCATTGTGCCCAAACGGCGGATGCCCAAGATCGTGAGACAAACACGCGGTGTCAACCACATCGGGGTCAAGCCCCAAGCTGTCAGCCAACTCACGCCCGACCTGCGCCACCTCAAGCGAATGCGTCAGCCTAGTGCGAGCAAAATCTGCGCCCATTGTCGGGCTGAGCACCTGAGTTTTGGCCGCAAGACGGCGAAGCGCACTCGAATGCAGCACGCGCGCACGATCCCGCGCAAAGTCACTACGCCGACTCGAATGCTGCTCGGGCAACCATCGTTCGCTATCGGCCTCCGAATATCCCCTAGCCTCCACTGGTGCTCAGTTCTGCCTGATTGAGCTCGCTGCGATGAGTCTCCTGCAATTCGCGGCTATCGAGCCACCCCTGCGGAAGCGACGGCCTCTTCGGGGTTCCCGCGCGACCGCGCTGACCCTCCGCATCCGCACCCGGATACTGCTGATCCCCATCCAACTGGCCAAGCAGATCATCAAGCTGCGCAAGAGACTGCACCGTGGCCATCGCCGCACGCAGCCCACCACCAACCGCATACCCCTTGAAATACCATGCAACATGTTTACGGATGTCGCGGCAAGCACGATCCTCCTCACCAAAAAACTCAACGAGCAACTCTGCGTGCCGCTTGAAAGCGGCCGCCACCTCGCCAAGGCTGGGCTCCGCCTTAAGGGTTTCGCCACGGAAAGCGGCGGCGAGGTCACCAAAAAGCCAAGGACGACCAAGGCAACCGCGGCCGACCACAACACCATCGCATCCGGTCTCATCGACCATGCGCAGCGCATCCGCTGCACTCCAAATGTCTCCGTTGCCCAAAATGGGCGTATCGGTGATGGTGTTCTTGAGCTTCTCGATCGCCGACCAGTCAGCAGTGCCCGAATAGAACTCGGCGGCGGTGCGCGCGTGCAGGGCGATGCTGGCAGCGCCGGCACCGGAAGCCACCCGAGCCGCCTCCAGATAGGTGAGGTGATCGGAGTCAATACCCTTGCGCATTTTGATCGTCAGCGGAACATCACCGGCGGCCTTGACAGCACCCTCCACAATGTTGCGAAAGAGATCGATCTTCCACGGAAGCGCCGCACCCCCACCCTTGCGAGTAACTTTGGGCACCGGGCATCCAAAATTCAAATCAATGTGATCAGCGCGGTCTTCCGCCACCAACATCGTCACCGCCTCAGCAACCGTCGTGGGGTCAACGCCATAAAGCTGGATGCTGCGAGTCGTCTCCGACTCATGGTGCGTGATCAGGCGCATACTCTCCGGTGTGCGCTCAACCAGCGCTCGGCTCGTGATCATTTCGCTGACATACAGGCCAGCGCCGTACTCGCGGCACAGGCGGCGAAAAGCGGTGTTCGTGATCCCCGCCATGGGTGCCAAAACGACCGGAACATCGAGATCAAGTCGTCCGATCGACAGCGGTGGCGCGACACGCGGGTCAGCAGGGGCAAGAATAGTCACAGACTGATTGTCCCACGGCGCGCCTCAAACAGCGCCGCCCCTACCGGGAGGCTCCCATTGCCGTTAGAAACCAGACTCCCTCGCCGGGTCGTGACGGCCAAAATTGTGCGGAGCAGGCAGGGCAACTGATGGCAATCGACAATCACCCCAACGTCTTTCGCTTCGAAGGCCACACCTGGGTGAGCATGGCGGACCGTGACAACGCGATCGCTCAACTTCGCACTCAACGAGCGTGGGATGCCTCAAACGCAAAACTTCAGCGCTGGTGGATTGCCATCGCGATCGGAGCCGTTGCCGGCGTTGCCATAACTCTGGCGCTCGGTACAGCAGCACAATTAGACCCCACCGTGTACCTGCTGTCGCTACCGTTCGGATTTGGGGTCGGTGCCATAGCCGGAGCGCTCATCAATAAACGATTCGCTGCTCCCGAAGGGCATCATGCATCACTGCCGGCGCGCCCCACAACAGTGGCGCTCACCAAGGTTCCGCCGCGCGTGGCACGCGAGGCCCCCCTTGGCGCTAGCGCCGAAGAGATTATCGAGTGGTCTAACCGCGGCTTTGTCGGCTAGGTATCGTGCTGCAGGGCTTGGCGCTGCTGGGCGCGGTGCTGCAGTGCCTGATGCTGCAGGGCGCGGCTGACGCGACAGACCTCAGTCGGCTCTAGACGAGGCCCTCATCGATTTGACGGTTCACGAAGGCCTGCGAGTGATGGTCGTCAACGAGGCACGCGTCACCCTCGCAGAGCCCCACATTGGGGTCGCCGACCTGTTGAAGGGCAAGGGTCGGGATCGGCTTTGTAGCGGCGTCCATGGGTTACGCATCTCTTTCGGTAAGTACCTGTGTGAGAACGTTAGCGAAAGTTTCGCTTTCTTGCGCGCCTGAAACTCCATATTTGCCGTCAATCACAAAGAACGGCACGCCCTGAATGCCATATTCCCAGGCAAGGGCCATGTCAGCTTTGACGGCAGGCAGGTACTCGCTTGAGTTGAGAACACGCAGAACGTCGTCACGATCAAAACCAATGGATGCCGCAATGTCGGCAAGATCGTCGACCCTTCCAACATGCTCGGTCTTCACAAAGTAGGCCTCGAGGAGGCGCTCTTTCATCTCCAGCTGACGACCGTGGGCCTTCGCATAGTGAAGAAGCTCGTGCGCTTTCACCGTGTTGGTCTGATGAATATGTTCGTAGTCATAGTCGAGACCCAGGCTCGTGGCAATGTCAGTTACGCGGGTCAGCATCTCTTCTACCTGTGGCATCGGGAGACCTTTGCGTTCGCTCAGGAACTGGGTCGGGGTGCCCTCATACTCAACCGGGGTATCGGGTGCCAGCTCAAAAGAGTGGTACTCGATATCGACCGCTACTCCCGAGCTTTCAACCGCAGCTTCGAAGCGCCGCTTTCCGATGTAGCACCATGGGCACTGAACATCAGACCAGATGTCGACTTTCACGGGCTCACCCAGTGTCGCGTTCTCCGGCTCCGCTTCGGTTGCCGTTGCTGCTTCTGCTGTTGCGTCATCCACTCTCTCCTCAACAGCCCTGAGCTCTAGGTATTCCCGCCTCTCCACCGCCCGCCTCGCCGGTTCCCGTTCGTTCCAGTTGCAAATTCAGGAATTTGCACAAAGGCTGGCTGGGTACCCGCCATATCCCGGCTGTGTCAAATCTCATCCAGCAGGAAGTCCTGAATTTCCGGAGCGACGCGAGGCCGGCGATGCCAGCGCCACGCTGACTGCCCGATAGAAGAGATCCCACTGGGTGAATACCATTTTGGCGCTCACGCTCAGGGCATGAAAACCGGCGATCGTGATCTGGATGCTTTTCAGGTGGTCTTCTTCGAACGTGTCCGCGTGAAACCGCTTTCCGTTAATCTCGAGCCCGACCACATCATCGATGACCATGTCGATTCGCTTATTTCCGACGGCGACCTGAATTTCAACGCGGTGACCAGCGAGCCTCAATCGCGTGCGTGCAAGGCTTTCGGGAAGGCTGTCGGAACGCCCATCCACCCACGACTCAATCCACCGCTTGTGCCTGGGCAGGCTCAGTATCAACTGCTCAAGCCCGAAGGTGTCCAGGCGTCTCGAATACAGCGCCCAATCGATAGCAGCGACCGCAGTTTCGAGATCCTCATCCGAGACCACTCTTCGAAGAGCCTCAGCCAAGCTGACGTGCCAAGTGGATCCGCGTTCGCTGGTAGATGGCGGATCCCAATGCACACAGATCCCGCGGCTAGCTCCGATAGGTTTTCGTCGGTTCCACTGGCTGCGCAATCGTGCCGCATTCTGCGGCACAGAAACGTGAAGCAGGTGCTCTCCGAGAACCCACCCGCCCCAATCGACGATGGCGGATATCCCCGTCAGCCGTCCGCCGACCCGAACCGCTCTCACTCGCCGGGACCCAAGATCCATCGTTGTGTACCAACCTTGGCGGGCTCTCGCTACCGAGCCGTCTCTCACCGCCCGGGTTAGGTCCCAATCTCGCGCACCCCGAGCCACCAGCTGGCGCTTCTGCGCGAAACCGCCCAACTCGTTAACCAGCGCCTGAATGTCTGCCATAACGAGAGCATCGCAGCGAGTGTCGGTGGGCGATCGGAAGCAGCCGTGATCGGTGGACTTGCGGCTTTCACCACGGCTGTGGAGTAGCTGCCAGCTTCGGAAATTCAGGAAATGGGCAGAGTCGCGGGAGAGTTTGACCGTCTTCGGTGCACCCAACAGCGCACAGTCCCACGATTTCCTGAATTTCCGTGGAAGCATGGAGCGCTGCGGGAGCGGGAGCGCTGCGGGAGCGGGAGCGCTGCGGGAGCGGGAGCGCTGCGGGAGCGGGAGCGCAAGCGCCGCCGGAGCGGGAGCGCCGCCGGAGCGGGGGGCTCTCGCCGCGAAATACGCTGGCGGCCCCGCGCGGCGACTAGCAGCCGATGAGCTCCTGCGCGAGATAGGCGCGCAGTCCCTCAAGGGGGATGCGCTGCTGTTCCATCGAATCGCGCTCACGGATCGTCACAGCGTCATCGTCAAGCGAATCGAAGTCGACGGTGACACAGAATGGCGTGCCGATTTCATCTTGACGACGGTAACGACGACCGATGGCACCAGCATCATCGAAGTCCACGTTCCAGTACTTACGCAGGTCGGCGGCAACACTTCGTGCCAGCGGCGAGAGGCGTTCATTGCGCGAGAGCGGCAGAACAGCAACCTTCACCGGCGAAAGTCGGCGATCAAGGCGCAGCACGGTGCGCTTATCGATGCCGCCCTTAGCGTTGGGAGCCTCGTCTTCGGCATACGCGTCGATGAGGAAAGCCATAAGCGCGCGGGTAAGGCCAAACGCCGGCTCAATCACGTAGGGTGTCCAGCGCTCATCCTTGGCCTGATCGAAGTACGACAGGTCGGCACCGGATGCTTCGGAGTGTGTGCGCAGGTCAAAGTCGGTGCGGTTGGCGATACCCATAAGCTCGCCCCATTCACTACCGGCGAAGCGGAAACGATACTCAACATCCACGGTTCGCTTGGAGTAGTGCGAGAGCTTTTCTTGCTCATGCTCATAGAAGCGAAGGTTATCGGGGTTGATGCCGAGGTCGGTGTACCACCGCATGGACTCGTCGACCCAGTACTGGTGCCACTGCTCATCCGTGCCGGGCTCGACAAAGAATTCCATCTCCATCTGCTCAAACTCACGGGTGCGGAAGATGAAGTTGCCGGGCGTGATTTCGTTGCGGAACGATTTGCCCACCTGACCAATACCGAAGGGCGGCTTCATGCGTGCAGCGCCCATGACGTTGGCGAAGTTGGTGAAGATTCCCTGAGCAGTCTCGGGGCGCAGGTAATGCAGACCCTCTTCGTTGTCGACGGGGCCAAGGAAGGTCTTGAGGAGGCCGGAGAAGTTTTGCGGTTCGGTCCACGATCCCGGCTGTCCGGTGTCGGGATCACGAATGTCAGCAAGCCCATTTGCCGGCGGATGCCCGTGCTTCTCTTCGTACGCTTCAAGTAGGTGGTCGGCACGGTAGCGCTTGTGGGTGTGCAGCGATTCCACGAGCGGGTCAGAGAATACCTCTACGTGACCGGATGCTTCCCACACTTTGCGGGGAAGGATGACGGCCGAGTCGATGCCAACAACGTCGTCGCGGCCCTGAACAATGGTCTGCCACCACTGTTTTTTGATGTTCTCTTTGAGGGCGGTTCCCAGCGGGCCGTAGTCCCAGGCTGAGCGTGAGCCGCCATAAATCTCTCCCGATTGGAAGACGAATCCTCGGCGCTTAGCGAGGTTGATGACGGCGTCGAGGGGGTTAGGCGTAGCCACAGAAACTCCAATGGTCAGCCGAGCTGGATGCCCGGTCGGCGAGAGTCCAGCTTAGCTAAGCACGGAGTGCCGCAATGACCGCCGCCACGTCGTCGTCGGTATTCCATAAATGGAATGCTGCACGAAGCCGACCGGCACGCCCCGAAGCAGTAATCCCTGCCGCTTCTAGTTTCACGAGGTCGGCACCACTCTCGTCAGGCCACGTCACGATCGCCCGATCCTGTTGTTCGATCCCCAGGGCATCGCACAGCATGTTTCCGAGGCGGATGGAGTGCTCCCACACTTCAGCAATGTCTATATTCGCGAACAGCTCAATGGAGTGCTCGGCACCCACCCAGGCCTGCCAGGCGGGGGAAACATCGAACTGGCGAGCATCCGTAGCCAGCGTCATATCGGGCCCGTAGACGCTGCACCAAATATCCTCTCCCGCATACCAGCCGGCCTGCACCGGCGTGATGTGCTCGGCAAAATCTTCGGAGATCGTGAGAAAGGCGACGCCGCGGGGCGCACACAACCACTTGTAGGCGTGGCAGACGGTTGCGTCGAATCGGCTGGCATCCACGGGATGGACTCCCGCAGCCTGAGTGACGTCGCAGAGGGTGCGGGCACCATGGCGTGCGGCCGCTCGGGTGATGGCCTCGACGTCGGCGACGGCTCCGTTGCACGACTGGATGAGGGAAAACACGACAAGGTTCGTCGTGTCGCTGACAGCTTCGGCGAGTTCTGCGAGGGGCACCGAACGCACGGTGAGGCCCTGTTGTTGCAAGAACGGGAAGACGATGGAGGTGAAATCTGAGGTGACACACACCACTTCTGAGCCCGCAGGCAGTGAGCACGCGATCACCGAGGCGAGCACGGAGGTTTGAGAACCAATCGCGACCCGGCTCGCGTTGACGCCAACAAGCTTCGCGTAGTGCGCCCGGGTGCGTTCGACAATATCGCCGTAGTCCATGGGCTCACTCTCGGCAGCAGACCAGCGTTGAAGTTCCTCAGCAAGAGCGGTAACAGCGGCTCGCGGCGGGAGGCCCATGGTGGCGGCGGCAAGATAGCCGCGCGTGTGCGTGAAGCTCTCGATTGCGTTGGCGAGTGCCGTGGATGTCATGTCTCTCATAGTGCCGCGAACCGATACATGCAACAAGGGCATGATTGGGATATAAAGCATCATATTCAGTTATGCTTTATCCGTGGATACCACCCCCGACCTCCTCACCCTGCGCATCGTGCGCGCCATCGCCGACCACGGAACCATCAGCAAAGCCGCCCTGGCACTCGGCTACAGCCAACCGGCCCTCAGCCAACACCTCAGTCGCTCACAAGCGCGGCTCGGGCTGGCCCTCGTCCTGCGTTCAGGGCGAGGCGTGCGACTGACCGAAGCGGGGCGAGCATTGACCAGTCACGCCATCACCGTTCTCAATGCCGTGGATGCCGCGAGCGCCGAACTGGCAGAACTGGCGGGCCTCACCAGCGGAACGGTGCGCATCGCGGCCTTCCCCACGGCCTCCTCGACACTCGTTCCTCGACTCATTCGGCAGCTGCGGGAACGGCATCCGCAGTTGACGATCAACTACGTCGAAGCCGAGCCACCGCAGGCGCTGCAACTGTTGCGTGATGGGGCCGCCGATCTAGCTATCACCTTCTCGTATCCCGGCGATCGCTCTGACCCACATCTGGCGCGGGATGGCGGTTACTCAACGGTGCCGCTCTATACCGAGCCCGTCGTGCTGGTACTGCCCGCCAGTCACCCGTCAGCCACCAGCGATGCGGTGAAGCTCGCCGACCTCGCGAGTGACCCCTGGATCGCGGGCTGTACGCTCTGCCGGGGCCACCTGTTGGCGCTGTGCGACGTGGAGGGGTTCGCTCCCGAGATTGGGCTTGAGACCGATAACGCCCTTGCGGTACTGAGTTTTGTTTCCCGGGGGCTTGGCGTCGCGCTATTACCTCAGTTGGCACTGTCGTCACTGACGGTGCCGGAGGGCGTCAGCATCCACGCACCGCAGCCGTCGAGCGAGCGCACCATTCAGTATGTGATTCAGCCGGGCGCAACCCGGATCCCGAGCGTGGCGACGGCGATAGCGACTCTACGCGAGCTGGGTGGCACTATCTGGGGGCTGCGAGACTATCCGGAGAGCGAGCGGACTGCTGGGCTATCCCGAGAGTGAGCGGACCGCCCTGTAAGCGGTTTCGATCTGGGCTGCGACAGTGGCAAGTTGTTCGGCGGTGGTGTCGCCGCTGAGGCTGAACCGCACCGCCGTCTGGGCAATCGCAGGGTCAATGCCCAGGGCGACCAGAACGTGGGATGCTTCGTCGCTGCCGACAGCGCACGCCGAGCCGGCAGAGCAGATGATGCCGGCGCGCCCCAGCTCGAGCAGCAGAGACTCGCCACTGGTTCCCGGGAAACAGAACGAGGCATTGTTGGGGAGGCGGTGCGCGGATTGAGGCACTGTGCTCGGTGCGGCGGGGCCCGTCAGCACCGCCTCGGGCACGGCGGGGCCAGTCAGCACTGCCTCGGGCACTCGCGACAGCACATCGGCAGCGAACGCATCGCGCAGGCTCGCGGCACTCTGCGCGCGTGCGACCCGATCACTCTCGGCGAGCGCGAGCGCATGAGCAATGCCGACAGCTCCAGCCACATTCTCGGTCCCCGATCGTTTACCACGCTCTTGACCGCCACCATGAATGACCGGCTCCAGGGCCCGGCGACCGCGCACGATCAGTACCCCAATTCCCTTGGGTGCACCAAGCTTGTGGCCCGACAGGCTCAGCGCGTCCACTCCCAGCTCAGCGAGACCGAGAGGGAGCCAGCCTGCCGCCTGCACCGCATCCGTGTGCATCGGCACCGAGTGTTCACGGCACAGTTCGGCAATAGCCGCGATCGGCTGAACAACACCGACCTCATTGTTGGCGTACATGATCGTGCAGAGCGTCGTGTCTGCACGTAGCGCCGCCCGCACGTCTTCAAGGTCAATGAGACCCCGATGGTCAACGGGCACCACTGTGACCTCGAACCCGTGCACGCGTCGCAGAAAATCGACCGATTCCAGCACGGCCTCGTGTTCGATGGCACTCGTGACGATGTGTCGGCCGCGGGGCTCAGCGAGAGCCAGACCTTTGATCGCTAAATTGTCTGACTCGGTGCCGCCGGAGGTGAAGATGACATCGGATGCTCGGCACCCGACCGACGCCGCAACACTCTTGCGGGCGGCATCCAGAGAACGTTTGGCTGACTCCCCCAGCTCATGATGACTCGACGGGTTACCAAAGTCACCCGTCAGCAGCGGCCACATCACCTCAAGCACCTCTCGGCGCACGGGAGTGGTTGCTGCTGAATCGAGAAAAATCATCGCTTCGCTGCACTCACCGCAATGTCGAGCCCCAAATCGAGAGAACGCACACTGTGGGTGAGAGCGCCGACCGAGATCACATCAACACCGGTTGCAGCGATTGCCGCCACCGTCTCGAGGGTCACACCCCCACTGGCCTCCACAATGGCGCGACCAGCAACAAGGGCAACACCAGCACGCAAGTCGTCAAGAGAAAAATTGTCAAGCATAATCGTATCCACCCCCGCAGAAACCACCGTCTCAACCTGATCAAGCCGATCCACTTCAACCTCAAGGTGAGTCGTATGTCCGATGCGTTCCCGCGCACGGCGGATCGCTTGCCCCAGATCGATGCCGGCCGCAGCCAACACCGCAAGATGGTTGTCCTTTGCCATCACCGCATCCGAAAGACTAAACCGGTGGTTATGCCCTCCACCGCAGCGCACCGCGTGCCGTTCCAACGCCCGCAGCCCCGGTGTGGTTTTGCGGGTATCAACGATGCGTGCGTGCGTACCAACCACCTGAGCTACATAGGCTGCCGTCTGGGTGGCGATTCCCGACATTCGCTGGCTGAGATTGAGGGCGATTCGCTCCGCCCGCAAGACGGCGCGTGCGTTGCCCGTGACGGTGGCCAGGTGCTGGCCTGCGGTGAAAGAGTCGCCATCACTCACCTGCAGAACGACCTCGGTGCCAGCATCCACCAGCACGAAAGTGCGGGCAAAGAGATCGAGGCCGCTCGCGACTCCCAGCTCGCGGGCACTCAGCACGGCGGTCGCCACCGCGTCGTCGGGAACGAAGGCCTCACTCGTGATGTCACCCCAGGGCGCATCTTCGGCGAGAGCACGATCGATGACGTCATCGACAAGCTGCTGGTTCATCGTGTTGCCGTTTCTACATGATCGTCACGGGTCATGAGGTCCTCCGCCTGCACGCGGTCCTCCGCGTGCAAGCGGTCTTCTGTGGCCATTCGTTCGACTGCCGGCACGAAATCTCCGGCAACATTCACTGCAGCCCAGCGGGTAGAGAACGCCAGCTCGTCGCGCGTCTCGGGGTAATCGGTTCGCTCATGCGCGCCGCGCGACTCTTCGCGACGGAGCGCCGCGACCACGACGAGGCGGGCAAGGTCGAGCAGGTTCGCATTCTCCGCACCCTCAACGGTGGTGGAATCGGCGTGCCAGCGGGCAAGGATCGACCCAGCCTCGGTAAGTCGAGTAGCATCCCGCTCGAGACCGACGTGACTCCACATGAGTTCGCGAAGTTGGTCACGAGTAAACGGCTCCCGGCCCGTGATCTCACACTGCGGCTCCAACGCTTCGACCTCGATCGCCCGCTGCGGCTCAGTGAGTGCATCGGCGGCCCGCCAAGCAAAAACCAGTGACTCCAGCAGCGAGTTGGATGCCAGACGGTTTGCCCCATGCACACCGGTGCAGGCTGCTTCGCCCACGGCATACAGCCCGTACACGCTTGTTCTCCCGGAGATATCGGTGCGGATGCCACCCATCCAATAGTGGGCCGCCGGCGTCACCGGCACTGGCTCGGTTCCCCAATCGAACCCATGCCGTTGGCACACTTCGGTGATCCCGGGGAACCGCATGGCGAGGTAGTCACTCCCCAACCCGGTGGCATCAAGCATGATGGGTCGGCCACCCTGACGCTCCATCGCTTGGGCGATGCCTCGGGCGACGACGTCGCGCGGTGCCAGCTCCCCGTCGGGATGGACGTCGAACATGAAGCGCTTGCCGTGTTCATCGATCAGCGTCGCGCCCTCCCCCCGCACTGCTTCGGAGACAAGCGGATTGCCCGGTACTGCCAGTGAGGTCGGGTGAAACTGGTAAAACTCGACATCGGCAAGCGCTGCGCCCGCGCGATACGCCGCCGCTACCCCATCACCGGTGGTCACAACGGGGTTCGTGGTGTGCTTGTAGAGCTGACCGGCGCCACCACTGGCGATCACTACGATGTCACCGTCGATGACCCGCGAGTTGCCGTCGGCTGCGATGACATCGATCCCGGTGACCCGGCGGACACCGTACGCATTAGTTTCCATCACAAGGTCACGCATGAACGTGTATTCGTACGTCTCAACGGCGAGCGCACGAACCGCCCGCAGAAGGGCAACCTCGATCGCAAGTCCGGTGGCGTCTCCTCCCGCATGCACGACACGGCGCGAGGAATGCGCTGCTTCATGGCCACGAGCCAACTCCCCATTGATGCGGTCGAACTCGACCCCGAGAGCGATGAGTTCGCGCACTCGCAGCGGACCTTCACTGCACAGCACTTCAACGGCATCCCGCTCGCAGAGACCGGCACCGGCTCGCATCGTGTCAGCCACGTGGCTGGCAACCGTGTCATCCGGGAACAGCACCGCGGCGATGCCGCCCTGAGCATATTTGGTGTTGCTCTCGGCCAGTTCTGACTTCGTCACTAGAACCACATCGTGGTGCGCGCTCGCCCGGTAAGCGGTGATGAGACCGGCAATTCCGGTGCCAACAACAATGACCCTCGCCATGGCTACGCCTGAGTGGATGCGGCCGGTGGCTTGGCGGCGAGCATGCGCTCAAGGGCGAGCCGCGCAGGCTCCGCCACATCATCGTCGACCGTTATTTGGTTGAGAACTTCGCCGCGCACCAGCCCTTCCAAAACCCAGGCGAGATAGCCGGGGTGGATGCGGTACATCGTTGAGCACGGGCACACCACCGGGTCGAGACAGAAGATGTGGTGCTGTGGATACTGGGCCGCGAGCCGGTTAACCATGTTGATCTCTGTACCAATCGCAAAGGTCGTGGGCTCCGTGGCGGCTGCAACCGCCTTCTGGATGTAGTCGGTTGACCCAGCTTCGTCTGCGGCATCCACAACGGGCATGGGGCACTCGGGGTGCACAATCACCCGAACGCCAGGAAAGTCTGCGCGAGCCTTGTCTATTTGGCCGACGTTAAAGCGTTTGTGCACACTGCAGAAACCGTGCCAGAGCACAACTTTTGCGTCGGTGAGTGTCTCAGAATCGTTGCCGCCGAGCGGCTTGTTGGGGTTCCACATCGGCATCAGATCGGTCGAGATGCCCATCTTTTTTGCTGTGTTGCGCCCCAGGTGTTGGTCAGGGAAAAACAGCACACGCTGCCCACGCTCATACGCCCACTCCAACACCGTTGTCGCATTAGAACTCGTGCAGACGATTCCCCCATTACGACCACAGAACCCCTTAAGCGCAGCAGACGAGTTCATGTACGTCACCGGGATGATCGGCACACGACCATTGGCATCGGGCTCTGTGCCGTACACCTCCGTTAGTTGCTCCCAACATTCTTCGACCGAGTCGATGTCGGCCATATCGGCCATGGAACATCCCGCAGCAAGGTTCGGCAAAATCACTGCCTGATCAGAACGGGCGAGGATGTCTGCAGTCTCAGCCATAAAGTGCACACCACAAAAGATGATCGCTTCGGCATTTGGCACCGTCTGAGCGGCATTGGCGAGCTGAAAGGAGTCGCCGAGGAAGTCAGCGTGCTGCACGACCTCATCGCGCTGGTAGAAGTGGCCGAGAATGACCGCACGATCGCCCAGGGTCGCTTTTGCGGCAACGATACGGGCGTTGAGATCGTCGTTGGATGCCTTCTGGTACTCGAGCGGCAGTTGACCCTGGCGCGGTGCCCCGGTAGGAATCACATCACCCATCGATGCGCCCGGGCCGTAGCTGGGCAGAGCGAGGTCGAATGTCCACGGACCATCCGCCAGCTCGGGTGCGCACGTCTCACCCTCTCCGGTCGTCGTGATGCGCTGAATGGTCGAATCAATTGATGACACGAGTGCTCCCTGTCTTTGTGTGCCCCAGTGGGCCGTTGTCGACGAGCTCAACGCCCTCGTCATAGCGGTACAGTCTCGGCGGTCGGTGGCGACCTCCCGAGACAACGTGGTTGGTGGGCACGAGCGAGCCTGAGCTCTCGATCTGACGACGAAAATTGGCAGGGTCAAGCTCGCGTTGCAGTACCGCCTCATGCACGAGTCGAAGCTCACTGAGAGTGAACGTTTCACCCAAAAAGGCTCGCGCGATTCGCGAGTATTCCATCTTGGTGCGCAGTCGCCAGAGCGCGTAGTCGACGATGACGTTGTGGTCGAAGGCGAGCTCAGGAAGGTTGTCGGCCGCAAACCAGCGCACATTCTCACCCTCGGTGGCGCGTTCAGCCTCTTCTTGCCGCACGAGTGCCCAGTAGATGATCGAGACCACCCGGGTGCTGACGGAACGCTCAACGTCACCGAAAGCATAGAGCTGTTCGAGGTACGCCGGTTCGAGGGCGGTCGTTTCGAGCAGGTTGCGGCCCGCGGCGTCCGCCAAACTTTCATCATTATCGACCCAACCACCGGGCAAAGCCCACTGGCCGGCAAACGGTTCGCGGGTGCGACGCACCAACGGAATCCAGAGAGCGCTTTGACCTGACTCGGGGATGGGGCGCAGCGCGAAAATTACGGTGGACACCGCGAGCGAGATGCGCTGCTCACTCTTATTCATCGCCGCCCCTCCCAGTAAGAGTCATTGTGACCTGAACAAAGAATACACCTTAAAGTCTTCGTGACCTAAACCGGGATCGTTTTAGGTCAGACGTGCGTCAGTGCGTCAGTGCCTCAGCGCGTCAGGGCCTCAGCGCGTCAGGGCCTCAGGGCCTCAGGGCGTCAGGGCGTCGGGGTATCGACTGCCCGGCCGAAGCGCCTCGTACGACCCGCATAGATCTCGATCGCCTGCCACAGTTGCACGCGGGTGAAATCCGGCCACAGAGTGTCTAAAAACACCATCTCGGCATAAGCGCTCTGCCACGGCATGAAATTGCTCATGCGCTGCTCCCCCGATGAGCGCACAAACAGATCAACATCGGGAAGCTGAGGTTGATAGAGACGCTTCTGGATGAGTTTCTCTGTCACGGCAGCAGGCCTGAGCTTGCCCGCCGCAACGTCATCGGCAATCGACCGCACAGCATCCGCAATTTCGGTGCGGCCACCATAATTGACGCACATCGTCAGCGTGAGCGTGCTGTTGTGCTCGGTCAGTTTCTCGGCAAACTGCAGCTCCTTGATTACCGAAGTCCAGAGCCGCGGTCGACGTCCAGCCCAGCGCACCCGCACACCCCACTCGTTGAGTTGATCGCGACGACGGTGAAGCACATCGCGGTTGAAGCCCATGAGAAAACGCACCTCCTCAGGTGAGCGACTCCAGTTCTCCGTCGAGAACGCATAGACGCTCACCTGCTTCACCCCGATTTGGATGGCGCCGGCCACCACATCGAGCAGGCTCGCCTCGCCAGCCTTGTGACCCTCCACGCGCGTCAACCCGCGAGCGTTCGCCCACCGACCATTGCCGTCCATGACAATAGCGATGTGTTCAGGCACGGAACCCTTGGGCAGCTTCGGCGGCTGAAGCCCCGTCCAATCGAGCGGACGAAAATCGACAGAATCTTTGTGAGTTTTTGCTACGCGGCTCATGCGCTCCGATCCACATGCTGAATAGAGCGAAGACTGCGCTCCAAATGAAACTGGGTGTACGCGGCAACAACGCCACTGGCTTGCGAACGTGAGCGTTCGTCTGCAGCCTCGGCGACATCCCACGTTCCCGAAAGAAGCGCACCGAGCAGTTCGAGGGTGTCGGCGCTCAGCCTGGGAGAGCCGGGCGGGGCAACCTCGTCGGCAACCACACCACCCAGCTGTGCCACGAAAACCGAGTGCGGCCCGGGCGCACCGGTGACAGCACAGTCAACAAAACTGGGCGCCCAGCCCGCGATCGACAGGCTGCGCAACAGGTACGAATCGAGGGTGAGACTCGGGTTGTGCTCGCGCCGCGACAGAGACCGAAGTGCCCCAACCAACAGCAGGTACTGCTGAAGGGAACCATCATCATCCGTGACCTTATCGGCAGTTTCGACCATCACACTGGCGGCCGTATAGCTCGCATAGTCGGCGGTGATCTCAGACCCGTACGAGCCCAAAGTCTCAGCCTGCTGGATGATGTCGAGGCTGCGACCGATATAGCACTGGATGTCGGCGACCATAAATGGTTCCAACCGCGCCCCAAACTTTGAGGCCGTGCGACGCACCCCCTTGGCTACCGCCCGAATCTTGCCGTGCTCGCGCGAGAGCATCGTGACAATGCGGTCTGCTTCACCCAGCTTGTGGGTGCGCAGCACGACGGCTTCATCACGATAGGTTGGCACCCCTCAAGTATCCCCCGGCATGGGGCTGGTCGATGATCGACGGTCCGACGCCACTCGGCATTTGTGGCTCCAAGAGGCTGACTCGTCACTGCGCTGTCGCAGGTGTTGCCTGCGCCGTGGATCTCCGCACCCTGCGCGACCCCACCATTCGGAAATTCAGGAAATTACGGCGCAGAGAGCTGAGAACGCGCACGTTTTCAGGGAAGAAATTGCGGCTGGCTCGAATTTTCCTGAATTTTCGAAGATCGCAGGCGCGCAAAGGTCGGGTCGGGCACGCAGGTGCGTCGCGCCGAGAGCGAAGCGAGAGCGATTGCAGGCTTGCCCGCCGCACAACAGAGCGGCCGGTGCCGCGCATGATACGAATAGTGCGTGAATGAGACTTTCGAAATTCCGCTGTGGGCTGGGCTGCTTGCCGTGGGCGTAGGAGCAATGCAAGGGGCCATGTTTGCTTCGCAATTTCGCGACCGTCGACTTGACCTTCTG
The DNA here is from genome assembly GCF_006788895.1 of Rhodoglobus vestalii. Taxonomy (NCBI): domain Bacteria; kingdom Bacillati; phylum Actinomycetota; class Actinomycetes; order Micrococcales; family Microbacteriaceae; genus Rhodoglobus; species Rhodoglobus vestalii. The sequence continues at coordinate 2,726,144 of NZ_VFRA01000001.1, read as the reverse complement.
GGGGTCGCCATCATCGGAATTTCGACAGGATTCGGCGGCGGCATTGTGCGCGACGTGGTGCTTTCTGAAGTACCCGCGGTTCTCACCACCAACTGGTACCTAATCGTGGCGACCGGTGCTGCCCTGTTCGGCATGCTACTTGAAAGGCTGATTTCCCGGCTCGGGCCCGTCATCACCGTTCTTGACGCGCTCACAATCGGGCTGTTTGGTGCAATCGGCACCACAAAGGCTCTCTCGCTGGGACTCCCCGAGGTGCCGGCAATCTTTGTCGGAGTTATTTCAGCGGTCGGCGGATCCATTCTGCGCGACATGCTGCTCTCGCTGCCAATCTCACTGATGCACGTGGGATCGCTCTATGCGGTAGCGGCCACCGCAGGAGCAACAAGTTTGGTCATTATGCGGGTCTTTGACGTTCCGGTGTTTCTAGCCGCATCGATCTGCGTTGGGCTCACCGTTGGCGTGCGCGTGCTCGCCGTGCTGTTCAATTGGACACTCCCTGAGCAACGCACCATCAGCGGCATGCCGAAGTTTCGTCGCCGCTAGCCCTAATGCCGACCGTGGTTAGAGCACGCTGGCACCAACGCCCACTGGCACCAACGCCCTCAAGCTCCAACGCACACCAATGCTAGTGAGCGATCAGCTCGGCATCGGGAACGGCATTCGCTGCCCGCACCCACCGGTTGACCGCTGACACGATCGCTTTCAGCGAAGCGCGCGAGATGTCGCCATCAATGCCTACACCCCAGAGTCGTTGACCGTGAATGTCGAGCTCGACATAGGCAGCAGCCTGAGCGTTGCTACCGGCACTCATCGTGTGCTCGACGTAGTCATAGAGCTTCACCTCGATGCCTTGGCCCTGGGCGGACAGCATGCCCAAGAACGCATCAATCGGCCCATTTCCGACGTGGGTGCTGTCCACCTCGGCATCGTCGACACGCAGTCGCGCTTCAAGGCTGACTTCGCCATCGTTGGCGCTCGTCGTGCGAGTCGCGAGCAACTCGTATCGACCCCACTTCTGTTTGACCAGATCTGCGGATGCCGGCAGGTATTCATCCTGGAATGACGTCCAGATCTGCTCGCTCGACACTTCGCCGCCCTCAGAGTCCGTCTTGGACTGCACGACGCCACTAAATTCGATCTGGAGTTTACGCGGAAGATCGAGGTTGTGATCGGCCTTCAGTAGGTAGGCGACGCCGCCCTTGCCCGACTGCGAGTTAACCCGCACAACGGCTTCATAGCCGCGGCCCAGATCCTTGGGATCAACCGGCAGGTATGGCACAGCCCACACCAACTCGTTGACGTGTTTACCTTCGCGCTCGGCCTGAGCGGCCATTGCCTCGAAGCCCTTTTTGATCGCATCCTGGTGGGAACCGCTAAAGGCCGTGTAGACGAGGTCGCCAGCCCACGGGCTGCGCTCGTGCACCTTCAACTGGTTGCAGTGCTCTGCGGTGCGACGGATCTCATCCAAGTCACTGAAGTCAATTTGAGGGTCAATTCCCTGCGTAAACAGGTTCAACCCGAGAGCGACAAGGTCAACGTTTCCGGTGCGCTCTCCGTTGCCGAACAGGCAGCCCTCAATGCGGTCGGCACCGGCCATGTAACCGAGCTCAGCCGCAGCGATTCCTGTTCCGCGGTCATTGTGCGGGTGCAGCGAGATGAGAACGTTTTCGCGATGGTTGATGTTGCGCGACATCCACTCAATGGAGTCGGCATAAACATTGGGGGTTGCCATTTCGACCGTAGCGGGGAGGTTAATGATCACTTTGCGCTCGGGGGTGGGCTGGAACACTTCGAGCACTTGGTTGCAGATATCGACAGCGAAGTCGAGCTCGGTGCCCGTGTAGCTTTCGGGCGAATACTCGTAGTAGACCTCGGTCCCGGGCACCATCGCCTCGGAGGCCTTACAGATGCGAGCACCATTCAGAGCAATGTCGATGATGCCCTGCTTGTCTTGGCGAAATACCACATCACGTTGCAGCACACTCGTCGAGTTGTAGAGGTGCACGATCGCCTGCTTGGCGCCCCTAATCGACTCGTAGGTGCGCGTGATCAGCTCCTCGCGTGCCTGAGTGAGAACCTGAATGGTGACGTCATCCGGGATCGCGTTGGTGTCAATGAGCGAACGCACAAAGTCGAAGTCGGTCTGACTCGCCGACGGGAAACCAACCTCGATCTCCTTGTAGCCCATTGTGACGAGCAGATCGAACATGATCCGCTTGCGTTCCGGGCTCATCGGGTCGATTAGCGCCTGGTTGCCATCGCGAAGATCAACAGCGCACCAACGGGGTGCCTGGGTGATGCGTTTCGACGGCCAGGTGCGGTCCGGCAGATCGATCGAGATGACTTCGTGAAATGGACGGTACTTGTGAATCGGCATCGAGGATGCGGACTGATTGTTCTTCATGTGGTGCTCCTGCTGTTCTCAAGGCCTTGTGGGCCACTCGCTTCGGGGTTTGGTCAGCCAATGACGAACTCCGCGACGAGTGAGGCCTGAATTAGGACTCGTCGCGGCAGCTAAGAAGGAGCAGACCGAACAACATGAGTTCAGGGTATCACTGCCCGTGCCGGGAACGACGAGTGGTTTCCTAACCGTTACCGCACGCCCCAAACGCCGGCAGAATCGATGCTAGAAGCCCAATCGCCCCAACTGCTTCGAGTCACGCTGCCACTCCTTGGCAACCTTCACCCGCAGAGACAAAAAGATCTGCTTACCCACAAGCTTCTCAATCTCGGAACGTGCACGCGCACCGACATCCTGAAGGCGTTCGCCGCCCTTACCGATGATGATGCCCTTCTGGCTATCGCGTTCCACAAAAATATTGGCGAAAACTTCGAGCAGGTCTTTGTCTTCGCGTTCGATCATGTCGTCGATGGTGACGGCGATGGAGTGCGGGAGCTCATCCATGACCCCCTCCAGCGCGGCCTCGCGAATCAATTCAGCAACCCGCGACTCGGTCGACTCGTCAGTGACCGCGTCATCCGGGTAAAGCGCGTGCGAGACGGGCATGAGCTTCACAAGCTCGGTTGCCAAAATATCCAGTTGGATGCTGTCAAACGACGAGATCGGAATAATTTCGTCCCAGTCGCGCAGTTCACTCACGGCACGAAGTTGTTCCGCAACACCGGGTCGCGATGATGCGTCAATCTTGGTGACGATCGCGACCTTCTTGGCACGCGGAAATGAGTCGAGCTGCTCATTGATGTAGCGGTCGCCGGGACCGATTTTTTCGTTGGCGGGAATACACAGGCCGATCACATCAACTTCGCCGAGGGTGTCTTGCACAATTGAATTCAGCCGCTCACCGAGCAGGGTGCGGGGGCGGTGCATTCCGGGAGTGTCGACAATGACCAGTTGGCCGTCTTCGCGGTGAACAAGCCCGCGAATGGCTCGACGCGTCGTTTGTGGTTTGGATGAGGTGATCGCCACCTTTTCGCCAACGAGCGCATTGGTGAGGGTCGACTTTCCCACATTGGGCCGACCAACGAAGGTCACAAATCCTGCTCTGAACTCACTGCTGTCGGTCACTGTGATTCACCGTTCTCTCGGTCATTCGAGTCTGATTCGTGTTGGTTCTCGAGCCAAGGGTCTTTGGCGACCAGCACGGTACTGATGCGTTTGCGTCGTCCTTCGGTGCGCTCGGCCGTGAGCACAAGCCCCGAATAGTGCGCTACCGCACCGCTCTCGGGAAGTCTGCCCAGAGTTTTCATGATGAGCCCTCCCACGGAGTCAACCTCGTCATCATCAAGCTCCAGTCCGAATAGATCGCCCAGTTCATCGATCGGCAATCGCGCGCTCACCCGGAACGTGCCATCAGCGAGTTCTTCAAACTCGGCCACCTCACGGTCGTACTCGTCAGAAATATCTCCGACAAGTTCTTCGATGAGGTCTTCCAATGAGACTAGCCCGGCGATGCCACCGTACTCATCGACCACCATCGCAAGATGGTTCGATTCCCGTTGCATTTGACGCAGCAGGCTATCGGCGCGCTGCGATTCCGGCACGAACAGTGCGGGGCGAGCAAGCTCTCTCGTTGTGAGCTTGTCGGATTCAACCGGCTGTTCGTAGACCACTCGGGCAACATCGCGCAGGTACAGCACGCCCATGACTTGGTCTATGTCTTCGCCAATCACGGGAACCCGTGAAACACCCCGGCTCAGGAACAACCCCATTGCCGCGCTCGCCGTGACATCCGCTTCTACCGTCACCATGTCGGTGCGCGGAATCATGACCTCGCGAACCACGGTGCTGTTGAACTCGAAAATTGAGTGGATGAGATCACGATCGTCTTGATCCAACACCTCGTGTTCGGTGGCTTCATCCACCATGCTGAGCAGTTGTTCTTCGCTGGAGAAAGTTGCGCTGCGCGGTCGGCCCGGGGTCACCCGGTTGCCGATAGCCACTAGGGCATCAGCGATGGGCCCCAAGATGACGCGCACACCCCGCACGAGAGGGGCCGCGATTTGCACTACCTTGCGTGAGTGTGCCCGTCCGACACTGCGCGGGCTTGAGCCGACCAGAACAAAGGACGCTCCGATCATGATGAGCGCGCTAAAGAGCAGCGCAAGCCACCACTGCTCAAACACTGACGCAAATACGAGGGTTACGAGCACGGCCGCCGTGGTTTCGAGCACAATTCGCATGAAGTTGAGTGCGTTGAAGTGGGCGCCCATGTCGTGCGAGATGGCCATAATAGCTTTTTTGGCGCGGCTGCGTCCGGCAAGCTCGACGAGATCACTGCGGCTGAGCACGGTCAGCGCAGAGTCGGCCGCTGCCAGTAATCCACCGAGCGAGACCAGCAGAATCGCCACGGTGAGGAAGATGCCGTTCAGCATTGCTGCTACCTACTTCGTTCGGCGAGGGTGAAGCCCAGCAAGATCTCGCGCTGGAGGCTAAACATTTCTTTCTCTTCGTCAGGCTCCGCGTGATCAAAGCCAAGCAGGTGAAGCAGGCCGTGGGTGGTCAACAAGAGCATCTCTTCCAGCGGCGGATGACCAGCTGTCTCGGCCTGCGAAATCGCTACCTGGGGGCAGACCACAATGTCGCCGAGCAGCCCCGCCGGGGTCTGGTGCGCTTCGGTACCGGGGCGCAACTCATCCATCGGAAAGCTGAGCACGTCGGTGGGGCCGGGCTCATCCATCCATTGCAGGTGAAGCTGTTCGATCGCTGCCTCGTCGACAAAGACGATGCCGAGTTCGGCATCCGGGTGCACATGAAGCTGATCGAGCGCAAAAGTGGAGAGACGCTGAAAGGCATGCTCATCGACGTCGATGCCTGACTCGTTGTTGATTTCAATTGACACGCTAGCGTCCCTCGTGGTTGCGGCTGCGCGCGCGCGGTCGGTTCTTGCTGTAGTAGTCATCGCGCTGCTTCTCGGCGTCGTACGTCGTATACGCGTCAACGATCCTGCCCACGAGGCTATGACGCACAACGTCGGCGCTTGTGAGCTCCGCAAAGTGGATGTCGTCAATATCGCGCAGAACCTTCGAGACAAGTTTGAGCCCGCTTGCACCTTCGGGCAGATCGACCTGCGTGATGTCTCCGGTGATGACCATCTTGGAGTCAAAACCGAGGCGCGTCAAAAACATTTTTATCTGTTCGGGGGTGGTGTTTTGGGCTTCATCGAGCACGATGAAGGAGTTGTTTAGTGTGCGACCGCGCATGTAGGCCAGCGGTGCCACTTCGACGGTTCCTGCCGCAAGCAGCTTCGGCACCAGTTCGGGATCCATCATCTCGTTGAGCGCGTCATATAGCGGACGAAGGTAGGGATCAATTTTGTCCGTAAGGGACCCGGGCAAGAAACCCAGACGCTCCCCTGCTTCGATCGCCGGGCGACTCAAAATGATGCGGTCAACTTCTTTGCGCTGCAGTGCCTGCACAGCTTTTGCCATTGCAAGGTACGTCTTGCCAGTGCCGGCCGGGCCGATGCCGAAAACTATGATGTTGTTATCTATCGCTTCGACATACTGCGATTGGCCCAGAGTTTTTGGGCGAATGGCTTTTCCGCGGGAGGTGAGAATTGTTTGGCCCAGAAGCAGATTCGGGCTGCCCTGGTTCTGTCGCAGGATGCTCGCTGACGACTCGACTTCTTGCTCGCCGATATCGTTACCGCCGCGCACCATCGTGACCAATTCGTCAACAAGTTCGCGTGCTGACGCTACCGCAACTGCGTCACCGGTGAGGGTGATCTGGTTTCCACGAACGTGCATCTCAACATCCGGAAATGTGCTCTCAACCACGCGGAACAGTCGATCGTGGGGGCCAAGCAGCCGCACCATGGCAACGCCATCTACTTCGATCGAAACGCTGTCGCGCTCAGCCGGATGTGCTTTATCTGTGTGTGCGAACTCAGAGTCACTAGTGACCAAGGGTGCCTTCCTCGAGGTGTCCGCCGAGCACATGAGCGTGCACGTGGAACACGGTTTGACCGGCGCTCTCGCCGGTGTTGAAAATGAGTCGGTATTCGCCGTTGGTGTGCTCGTTGGCGAGTTGCTGTGCCACTGTGACGACCTCGGAAAGCAGCGCCGGGTTGCCAGCCGCAAGCTCTGCAACGTTGGCAAACTGCTCGGTCGTGGGAACAACGAGTAAATGCACCGGTGCTTGGGGCGCAATATCCCGAAACGCAATCACCGAAGCTGACTCGAAGACAATATCGGCGGGAATCTCGCGAGCAATGATCTTTGTGAAGATCGAAGGGGAATCAGACATGGCTCTAGCCTAAACCTCTAGCCCCAACGACCAAGCTTGACGTTCAGCACGGCGAGCGCCGCCGGTCCCGCCGTAGAGGTGCGCAACACTTCAGTGCCGAGGCGAATCGCGGATGCTCCGGCCGCCGTCAATAGCTCAAGCTCATGGTCAGCCACGCCACCCTCCGGCCCCACGACGAGCACAATGTCGCGATCATCAACGATGAGGTCGGCAAGCGTTTCTGTCGCGGTCGGCTCGAGGATGAGCATCCGGGTGGTGGAGGCGAATGCTGCCAATTGTTTGGTGGAGACGAGATCGAGCACGTCCGGCAGCCATGAACGCAGCGACTGCTTGCTCGCCTCGCGAACAATAGCCGCCCACCGATCGCGCCCCTTGGCAACTTTGGGGCCCTGCCAGCGGGAGATGCTGCGCGCCGCCGACCACGGAACAACACCGTCGACACCCAGCTCAGTGGCGACCTGCACCGCGAGCTCATCCCTGTCTGCTTTGGCAAGAGCCTGCGCGAGGAACACTGCGGGAGTGTTTCGCTCAGCATGCTGAACCTCACTCACACGAATGCTGAGTTCCGTGTGTTCGGCTGTGATGATCGGCCCCGACACGGTCAGCCCGGCACCGTTGCTAATGGCGATCGACTCCCCCACCGCGAGGCGCGAGACAGTCACCGCATGACGCGCTTCCGCTTTCGTCAACGAGACAGTGTCGCCGACCTGGGCGGCATCCAGTTCTTCATCGATATACAGGTGAGCCACCGGCGGTTACCTAAAGGAACCGGTCGCGCAGCTTAGCGAAGAGTCCCTGCTGGAACTCGGCGAAGTGTGGCGCTTTGTTCTTACGAGCGGCCGCCAGCTGCTTGATCAGGGCCTGCTCAGCGTTACTCAACTTGGTGGGAGTGATCACCTGGATGCCCAGCCGTAAGTCACCGCGCCCACCTCCGCGCAGGCTCGTGATGCCCCGATCTTTGACAGTGAGAACCTCGCCACTCTGGGAACCCGGCTTGATATTCACTTCAACCTTGTCGTCCAAACCGTCGAGGGTGACGGTGGTTCCCAGGATTGCATCGACCATCTGCACTTCAACTGTGGCCAGGAGGTCGTCATCGGTGCGGCTGAACACGTCGTGGTGGCGCACCTTCATCTCCAAGAACAGGTCGCCGCTGGGGCCACCCGCTGGCCCGACCTCACCCTGAGCAGGCATCTGAAGACGTAGACCGGTTTCGACGCCAGCCGGGATATCGACCGAAATCGTGCGCTGAGCCCGCACTCGACCCTGCCCGGCGCAAGTGCCACACGGGTTGATGATGATGTTGCCGTAGCCGCGGCACGTGCCACACGGACTCGACGTCATGACGTTGCCAAGAAGGCTGCGCACTTGACGCTGAATCTGGCCGCTGCCCCGACAGATGTCACAGCGAACCGGGGATGTGCCTGGTGCCGTGCAGCTACCTTCACACGTCTCGCACAGCACTGCAGTATTGACCTCAAGGTCGCGGGAGACACCAAAAATGGTCTCCTTGAGGCTCACCTCAACGCGCAGGAGCGCGTCCTGCCCGCGCTCACGTCGCGAACGAGGCCCGACGGATTGCCCTCCGCCCCCGCCTCCGAAGAAGGTCTCAAAGATGTCACCAAAACCGAAGTTTGCGCCACCGAAACCGCCACCGCTGCCGCGGCCGCCCATGTCGTACTGCTGACGCTGTTGGGGGTCACTGAGCACGTCATAGGCGTGCGTTACCGATTTGAAGCGCTCCGAAGCATCCGCACTCGGGTTTACGTCGGGGTGCAACTCGCGGGCGAGTTTGCGGTACGCCTTCTTGATTTCTTCTGGCGTGGCCTCGCGGGCAACACCGAGTGCTTCATAGTGATCTGCCAAAGTTCCGATTGCTCCTTACGAGCTCAGTTTTCTTCTAAAAGTCGTGACAGGTACCGCGCTACCGCGCGCACTGCTGCCATATTGTTCGAGTAGTCCATCCGAGTCGGGCCCAAGACTCCCAGTCGCGCGACGTCGCCGCCCGATGAGGAGTAGCCACCCGTAACGACGGAGGTCTCCTCAAGCCCAAATTCTGCGTTTTCTCGGCCGATGCGAGTAGACACTGACCCACTTGTCACCTGCATCTCACCAAAGAGGCGCAACAACGTGACCTGCTCTTCTATTGCCTCAAGCACGGGAAAAATGCTGCCCGCAAAGTCTTGCTCAGTTCGTGCAAGGTTTGCTGTGCCTGCCAGAACAAGTTTGTCATGCCGATTGGCCAACACCTGTTCCACGAGACTGGAGGCAATCTGACTCACAATGGGCTGGCGCTCAACCGGGAAAATTTCAGCAAAGCGGGTGAGGCTCTCGGCCGCATCAGGCAGTGACTGCCCCATGAGTGCCGAGTTCAACTTCGCTCGCATCTCTCCCAAGAACACATCATCGAGCGGTTCTGAGACATCGATAAGACGTTGTTCGACGCGGCCAGAATCGGTAATGAAGACCGTCATGATGCGGGATGCACTCAGCGGCACCAACTCGATGTGGCGCACCCGTGCCGTTGCCAGCGAGGGGTACTGCACCATCGCGACACTGTTGGTGAGCTGGGAAAGCATGCGTACTGTGCGGGCCAGCACATCATCCAAGTCGTCAGCCTGGCCCAAAAAGGACTCGATTGCTTGGCGTTGAGCGCTCGTGAGCGGGCGAAGATCAGCGAGTTGATCCACGAACACCCGGTAGCCCTTATCGGTGGGCACACGGCCAGATGAAGTGTGCGGGGCAGTGATCAACTCTTCATCTTCGAGGAGAACCATGTCATTGCGGATCGTCGCCGCCGACACTCCAAAGGAATGACGTTCGACAACCGACTTCGATCCGACAGGCTCGCGCGTGGCAACGTAGTCCTGCACAATGACTCGAAGCACGTCAAGCCCGCGGGCGGAAACCATGCCACCACCCACCTCTCTTGATTGGCACTCAATCTGCTCGACTGCCAATCTTACTCGACACACTCTGACACCACCGTTGCACCGCACGCGTGATTAGCGCTAGCGTGTTCCTGTACTTGGGCGATACCCTACCGGGGCAATGCTCAGGTGTTACGCCGAGTATTTTGATGAAACCCGGGAACTTCCCTCGTTCACCTGAAAGGCACGAACACATGACTGACGCAAATCCGCAGCCCGCCGCACCGCAGCCGGCAGCGCAACTAACCCCGGCTGAGGACAAGCAGTGGGCGTCCTTCGCTCATCTGGGTGGAATCATCGGCTTCCTGCCCTCGCTCATCATCTGGCTGGTATTCAAGGAGCGCGGCGCTTTCGCTAACACCGAAGCCAAAGAGGCCCTGAACTTCCAGATCACGATGGCGATCGCACAGGTTGCTCTGTTTATCATCGGTTCGATTCTCACAGCAGTCACCTTTGGCCTCTTCGCCATCCTCCAGACGCTCTTGAGCTTCGCGATCTGGGCCGCCTCGCTGATCTTCTCGATCATCGGATTCACTAAGGCCAAGGACGGCACGAACTACCGTTACCCCTTCGCTCTTCGCCTCATCAAATAGCACGCCTTTGGGTAGCTAACTGATACCCAGCCCCGAGAGCTTCTGCTCTCGGGGCTTCTCTTTTGCCCAATGCACGCTTTAATGGAGTCATGTCAGACTCCACACCCCCCACCAGCTCACCGTACGCACCAACCCAGCCGATGAATCCCAGCGACGAGAAGCTTTGGTCGACGCTTATTCATGTCGGTGGAATTTTCTTTTCCTTCATCCCAGCGCTCGTCGGACACCTCGTGTTTAAGGATCGCGGGCCATTCGTGCGCGCCCACACGCGCACGGCGCTCAATTTCCAGATCACCGTGGCGATCGCCTACGTTCTGAGCCTCATCCTCACCGTGGTCCTCATCGGCTATCTCATGCTCGTTGGCGTCGGCATTGTCATCATTGTGTTCAGTATTATGGCCGCAATTGCTGCCAACAATGGTCAGGCCTACAAGTACCCGCTGACCTTCGAGTTCATTAAGTAGTTCGAACTCGCTAGACAGAGCGAACCTACCGCTTCAAATGGGGGCGTCCGCTAGCAGTCGCCGCACCACGGCATCCGCAAGCAGGCGCCCCTTCAGCGTGAGCTCAATCGTTCCCCGCAGTGCGGAACGCGCAACGACAAGCTCGTCAGCGATGAGGCCAGCTACCGCGTTCCGGCCGTCAGTATCGAGGGTGTTGATGTGCAAACCATTCCGAACGCGGGCGCGCAACAGCACGTGCTCCAAATATTTGCTCGAATCGGCCAACGTCTCCCTGCCTGCCCCCGGCGAGTGCCCGGCGGCCATCCGGTCGGCGTAGGCAGCAGGGTGCTTCACGTTCCACCAGCGCACCCCTCCCACGTGGCTGTGCGCGCCAGGGCCAATACCCCACCAGTCATTGCCCAACCAGTAGCCCAAATTGTGACGGCTTGTGTTAGTCACTTCTGGGTCACTGCTGCCTTTGGCCCAGTTGCTGACCTCGTACCACTCATAACCCGCAGCGCTAAGTTTCTGCTCGGCCAGCTCATACATGTCGGCCTGCAGGTCGTCATCGACCGAAGCGACCACACCGCGGCGAATTTGACCCGCAAGCTTTGTGCCCGCCTCGATGATGAGAGCGTAGGCAGAAATGTGATCCGGGCTCTGCCCAATTGCTTGGTCGAGCGAGCGCTCCCAATCCGCCAAACTTTCGCCCGGCGTGCCATAGATCAGGTCGAGGCTGACATCGAGCCCTACCTCGCGGGCCCACGCGACTACGTGGGGAACCCGCGCAGGGTCATGGGTGCGCTCAAGAGTCGCCAGCACGTGCGGCACCGCCGACTGCATCCCGAACGAGATCCGCGTGAAACCGGCCTCCTTGAGCGCGAGCAAATATTCTCGATCAACTGAATCTGGATTTGCCTCGGTGGTGATTTCGACATCCGAAGAAAAGCCCCACGTGTCGCGGGCAGCGGCAAGCATTCGGGTCAGGTCGGTCACCGGCAGCAGCGTTGGCGTGCCTCCGCCGAAAAACACCGTGGAGGTCTCCCGCGACGCAACCCCAGCCTGAGACAAAACAGCCGAAGCCAAAGCCATCTCAGCAATAGCTTCCGAAGCATAATCAGAGCGCTTCGCCCCCCGCAACTCCTCGCTGGTGTAGGTGTTGAAATCGCAGTAACCGCAGCGCACCCGGCAGAACGGAACGTGAATGTAGACGCTCCACGGTCTGCCCTCAGAACCCACCGCTGCAGACTCGGGAAGGGCACCATCGAGGGGTGCGGGATCTGCAATGGGCACAACACCTGGCACGAACTAGTCTCCTCATCAACCGATTACAAGCGCGCAACAGCGAGTGTGTGCAGGCCTCACTCAATTGTCGCACCTCGTACGTGGGAGAATGAAGAAGTGAAAACACACATCCTGTGGGACATCGACGGCACCCTCATTCACAACTCGCCAGACGGCGCCAACGTGTACCTTGAGGCGTTCACACAGCTCACCGGCGCCCCGCCGCTGCATCGCATCACCAACCCACACGGGATGACCGAAGGGCAGCTGCTCAGCGAACTGCTGCAACTGAACGGTCAACCATCCACGATGCTCGATGACCTTCTCACAGAGCTCGACGTACATACCCTTGCTCAACACGACGGTGGTTTTATCCGTGAGGCTGTTGCTGGTGGCCCCGAGGCCCTTCGCGAGGTCGCGCACCGCGGATGGGACAATGCGCTGCTCACCGGAAATGGTCCGCTCCACTCCCGCTACAAACTGCTGGCCGCCGGATACTCGGCTGACGACTTCACTTGGCAGAATTCGTTTTTCGGCGATCGTTCACCCAGTCGCCCCCACCTCACCTCGCTCGTGACACCCCAACTCGGTGACGGAACCCACATCATTGTTGGCGATACACCCAACGACGGAATCGCCGCCGATGCCGCCTCGCTACCCTTCATTGCCGTCGCCACAGGTGCCTACTCGGTCGCAGACCTCCGCAACACCAGTGCACTATTGGTCGTAGACAATCTCGTCGGCGGGCTCGAAGAGGTGCTTGACACCATCACGCAACTCACCGAGCGCGGCTAATCCGCAGGAATTGCTCCCGCAAGCGCTCGCAAATAGCGGCCAACCACGACGAACTGCAACACTCGCAATGCGGGTGACAGCAGCATCCACTTCGTCGACGCCGGTCGCGAGAAGGAGCGGACAGTGATCCACACCGAATTATCGTCGCGACGCTCGATCATGAACGACTCTTCGCCACGAAGCGGATGACCTTCAAGCGTTCCATACGCAAAACCGGCAACGGTGGGCTCATCCACCACATACACGACACGGACGGGCTCATGCGCCGTCAACCTGCCGCGACCGATGGAAAGAATGATTGTGTCGCCGGCACGCATCTTCGGATGCGTCGCGCTGTCCTTCGACAGATCGAGTAATTCACCGGCCGCATCGCGCGGCAACAACGTGACCCCGAAGCCGCTGCGACGCTTCACACCCCACGTCATGATCTGATGGTGGGCAAAAGCCCACCGTTCATCACCGTGCCCGATGCGAGCGCTGCGCTCGACCCGGCGAAAGCCCGCCGGCGGAAGCACCGTGAAAGTGCTGCCGCGCGTGGCACCTACCGCTCCGTACGTAACGGGCGCATTGGGGTAGGTGCGGGCATCCACTTCGTCTACTTCTTCTCTTTGCCCGACTCGACTTCACCAGACAGCGCCGCAATAAACGCAGCCTGCGGAACCTCGACCCGGCCCACCATCTTCATGCGCTTCTTGCCCTCTTTTTGCTTCTCAAGGAGCTTACGCTTGCGACTAATATCGCCACCATAGCACTTAGCCAAAACGTCCTTGCGCAATGCACGAATCGACTCCCGGGCAATGATGCGCGCACCAATCGCTGCCTGAATCGGCACCTCAAACTGTTGACGCGGAATCAGATTCTTCAGCCGCTCCGTCATCAGCACACCATAGGCATACGCCTTGTCGCGGTGAACAATGGCGCTGAACGCGTCAACTGCTTCGCCCTGAAGCAAGATGTCAACCTTCACGAGATCAGCAGTCTGATTGCCACTGGGCTCATAGTCGAGACTCGCATAGCCCTGCGTGCGGCTCTTCAGATGGTCGAAGAAGTCGAAAACAATTTCGCCAAGAGGCATCGTGTAGTGAAGCTCAACACGGTCAGTACCAACATATTCCATACCCTGCATGGTTCCGCGCCGCGACTGGCACAGTTCCATAACCGTGCCGACAAAATCTTTCGGAGTCAGGATGGATGCCTTCACCATCGGCTCGGTGACGCTCGTGATCTTGCCGACCGGGAACTCGCTCGGGTTAGTGACCGTAGTAACGCCCTTGTCATCGCTCATGACCTCATAGATTACCGAAGGCGCAGTCGCGATCATGTCGAGATTGAACTCACGCTCAAGACGCTCGCGCACAATCTCCAAGTGCAGCAGCCCCAAGAAACCGCAGCGGAAACCAAACCCCAAAGCAACCGAAGTTTCAGGCTCGTAGACAAGCGCAGCATCCGACAACTTCAACTTGTCGAGAGCCTCCCGAAGAACCGGGTAATCAGAACCGTCAATCGGGTACAGCCCCGAGAACACCATCGGCTTCGGCTCGGAATAGCCCTTCAGAGGCTGCGTCGACGGCTTCGCGAAGTTGGTGACCGTATCGCCCACCTTGCTCAGGCGAACATCCTTCACCCCCGTGATGAGATAGCCGACCTCACCGACACCAAGACCCTTCGTCGCCGTAGGTTCCGGCGAACTGACACCGATCTCCAACAACTCGTGAGCCGACTTCGTCGACATCATCATGACCTTCTCGCGCGGCGCCATCGAGCCATCAATCATGCGGACATAAGTAATCACACCGCGATACGCGTCATAAACAGAATCAAAAATCATCGCACGGGCAGGTGCAGACGGATCACCCACCGGTGCCGGGATCAACCGTGTTGCCTCATCGAGCAACTCGGGAACACCCACCCCCGTCTTACCCGAAACACGAAGAACCGTCAACGGATCGCAACCAATAAGGCCCGCAATCTCCTCCGCATATTTGTCCGGATCAGCAGCAGGCAAGTCAATCTTATTCAGCACAGGAATGATCGTCAGATCGTTCTCCATCGCCAAATACAGATTCGCGAGGGTTTGAGCTTCAATACCCTGAGCGGCATCCACCAAAAGAATTGCGCCCTCACACGCCGCCAGAGAACGCGAAACCTCATAGGTGAAATCGACGTGGCCAGGCGTATCAATCATGTTGAGCGCATACGCCTGCTCAAAGCCACTCTCGTCCGTGAGAGCCCACGGCATACGCACCGCCTGGCTCTTAATGGTGATGCCGCGCTCCCGCTCAATATCCATACGGTCCAAATACTGGGCACGCATATCGCGGTCGCTGACAACCCCCGTGACCGACAGCATGCGGTCAGCGAGGGTGGACTTGCCATGATCAATATGGGCGATTATGCAAAAGTTGCGGATAAACGCAGGATCGGTCAAGGCAGGCTCAAGAGTGTAAGAGGCGCGAGGAGACATCCACCCAATTCTCCCACGACACCGACAGTCTTGCGCGCACCCCGCTAAAGTTGAGGTTTTGGGGGCTGTGCGCTGGGGTTAACAACTTGCCAAATGCATTTTTCACGGCGCAGGGGCTCCCGTAAAAACCCGTGCAAACAAGTTTGCACGGCGCTGGGGTCGCGCAATCGCTTCGCAATTGCCATAGCTCCACCGAAACCCGTGCAAACAAGTTTGCACGGCGCTGGGGTCGCGCAATTGCTTCGCAATTGCCATAGCTCCACCGAAACCCGTGCAAACAAGTTTGCACGGCGCTGGGGTCGCGCAATTGCTTCGCAATTGCCATAGCTCCACCGAAACCCGTGCAAACAAGTTTGCACGGCGCTGGGGTCGCGCAATTGCTTCGCAATTGCCATAGCTCCACCGCGCTGGTAACATTGCCTGTTGGCTTATGCATACGGTTCCTAGTCGAACAGTTTGCGCATCGCGGCCGAGGATCAGAACAACGATTCTCTTCCACGGCCGCCCACCATCTCTGACCCACAACCAAGAAAGTACCTACACGTGGCAAATATTAAGTCGCAGATCAAGCGCATCGGCACCAACAAGAAGGCACAAGACCGCAACCGTGCCGTCAAGAGCCAAGTCAAGACCGCTATCCGCGCAACCCGCGAAGCAATCAAGGCTGGCGACAAAGAGACCGCCACGGCACGTCTGCTCTCCGCGACCAAGACGCTCGACAAGGCAGCCGGCAAAGGCATCCTGCACAAGAACCAAGCAGCGAACCGCAAGTCGGCCATCGCCAAGCAGGTCGCAGCACTCTAAAGACCTCACATCGGCAGAACGCCGACGACACACAAACGCCCCCACCGTTCGCGGCCGGGGGCGTTTGTTGCTGAGGCGTTCGTTGCTACGAGACGCAGCAATCTAGCGGATGCCGCGGGCCGCCACAATAGAAATCATGCGCTCTAGCGCAAAAACGGGGTCGCGGCCCAAACCTTTGACCTGAGCATCCGTGTCCGCAATTGCCTCTATGGCGGAACCAAGCCCCGCATCATTCCAGCCCCGCAAATCTTTCATCGCCCTTTCGGCTTGCCATGGCGCCATGCCAAAAGTCTTCGCCGCCTGACCCGAAGACATCGATCCGCCCGAAAGTTTCGCCATCGTGCGCAGCTTCGACGCAAACGCAGCAACGATCGGAACCGGGTCCGCTCCCGACGCCAACGCGTGGCGCAACAGCACAAGGGCCTCCCCAGAGCGGCCAGCGATTGCGGAATCGGCAACTGTGAAGGCGCTGGTTTCGACACGCCCAGAGTAGTAGCGCGCCACCGTTGCTTCATTGATCTCATCGGCATCATCGGCGATCAACTGCTGACAGGCTGCCGCGAGTTCTGCTAGATCGGCTGAAAAAGCAGAGACGAGCGTCCGGAGCGCTCCCGGGGTCACTCGCCTTCGGAGCGTCGAAAACTCCGCGGCCGCAAAATCGTACTTCTCGGCATCTTTCTTGAGCTCGACACAGGCCACCTCAATGCCACCGCCGGCACCTGAACGGATTGCGTCGAGAAGTTTTTTGCCGCGCACCCCCCCGGCGTGGCGCAACACCACGTAGGTGTCTTCGGCAGGGGCATCCAAATACTTCAGAGTCTCAGTGATGAACGCATCAGAACATTTCTCCACATTTGTGACGCGGATCATCCGTGGTTCGCTGAATAGCGACGGGCTTGCCAAACTAATGAGGTCACCGGGGGCATATTGGTCAGCTTCGAGGTCACTCACTTCAAGACTGGGGTCTTCTGCTTTGAGGGTGTCGCGCAGTATGCGAATGGCGCGGTCAGCAAGAAAACTTTCGGTGCCGCTGACCAGCACGATCGGCGCCGGGCGCACCTGGTTCCACGCTAATTGTGCAATTGCGACCTTCGGTTTGACCGGTGATCGTGCGGGGGGCTTAGCGGCCACGAGACTCCTCAGATAAAACTGTGATTCCAGCCTAATGTTGCCCGCCGATGTGCCGTTCCGTCCACAGCCGAACCGATCCAGGGTGCGTTGCTGGCGATACCAACACTAGGCCGTCAGTGTCGCTTCGCACTGCCGTGATTCCCGCCTCCTCAAGCATCGTTAGGGCATCATCCGTTGGATGTCCGTAGCCGTTCTCTGCCCCAACACCGACTAATCCCACGGTGGCGTCGAGCGCGTCATACAGGGGCGGGTATTGATCGGCTGACCCGTGATGGCTGACTTTGACGACATCCACTTGTGACAGCGAGCCTTCTTCGAGAAGGCGCGCCTGCGCGCTTTCACCAAGGTCACCGAGAAATGTCGAACTGAGGCACTGTTGCTCGCAATCAGGTCGCGGAAGAAACTCGATCACAATGCTCGCATCGTTGCCGGGGTCGATTCCCGTGAGCGGCTCGCCGGGCCACAGCACGTTCCAGCGCAGTGCACCCAACTCGCCGCGATCCCCTGTGCTAACAGCACGTACCTGGGCGCCCGCTGCCCCCAGCGATTCGAGCACAGTTCTGTCTTCATCGGATCCGACCGGGCCAACGAGCACCACATCTGCTCGCCCAAAGATTGCCTCGGCACCACCCACATGGTCATGGTCAAAATGGGTGAGCACCAGCAAATCAACGCGATCAACACCCAGTCGTGACAGGCACGCCTCTAGAGGGTCAGGATCTGACCCGGTGTCGATCAGCGCGATCTGCTCGCCACTTCGAACAACAACGGCATCTCCCTGACCAACGTCACACTGAGCAAACTGCCAATCATCGGGCCACAACAGCGCCGCGCTCACTCCGAGCCCGACTGTCGTTGCCCCGGCAAGAGTGGCACACACCACCAGCGTCGCGAGCGCCCGCTGTCGCCACGGATGCTGCATCACCAGCGCCACCAAAAACAGAACCGTCACAACGCTGAGAGCGACGACGCCGACCCAGCCCTCCCACCACGGGATTCGTGCCCCCGGGGCCCCAGCAAAAAATGTTGCCACGGCAGCTACCCACGCGGAGGGCAACCACGCAATCCACATCAGCCCGATGCCGAGCGGTGGACACAGTGACAGTGCCACACAGGCCGCCAAACCCACGACGGTGGCCACGGGAGCAGCCGGGGCGGCGAGCACGTTCGCAACAACACCGTACGTGGGAAGCGTCGGCTGCAACAGCAGGAGGATGGGTTGGCAGGCGAGTTGTGCGGCGAGAGGCACAGCGATGACGAGCGACAACCACCGCGGCAACCATCGGCTAAGAAGGTGCGCCAACGGTTCCGCAAACAGCAGAAGGCCTGCCGTCGCGAATACGGAGAGGGCGAACGCAAAGTTGCGCGCCAGCCACGGATCAAACACAAGAAGACTGATCGCGGCAAGCGAGAGCACGGCCATCCCGCGGAGCGGTCGCCCGATACCCAGCGCGATGAGAACCAGTGTTGCCATTAGGGCCGCTCTCAGCACACTAGGGTCAGGTGTCACCACAACAACAAAGGCGAGCAGCACCGCCACCGACAGCGCAATTCGCACGATACGGTGGGCACCGAGTCTGCTACCGAGGGCCATGATGAGCCCGACGACAATGGCACAGTTTGCCCCTGAAACCGCCGTCAGGTGACTCAGCGAGCTCACACGTACGTTGTTACAGTATTCATATGAGGGCAATTATTTACACCCGCCAGTCGCTCGATAAGACCGGCGAAGAGGCGGGAGTTACTCGGCAACTTGATGACTGCCGCGCTCTAGCCGTCCGAAAGGGCCTGGACGTTATTGCGGAACTCAGTGATAACGATACCTCCGCGACAACAGGTGTGCGTCGACCAGCTTTTGACAGACTGTTAGCACTCGTTGAGCAAGGAGACGCCGACACCGTCGTGATCTGGCACCCCGATCGCCTGTACCGCAGACTGACCGACCTCGTGAAAATCACCGACGTCGCAAAGGATCATGGGCTGACGATTCTCTCCGTCCGAGCAGACGACATTGATTTGAGCACCCCGAGCGGAAGAATGACCGCGAGCATCCTTGGGGCGGTCGCGACTCACGAAGGAGAGCACCGCACCGACCGCCAGAGGAACGCATACAAGCAACGAGCTACAGCAGGGGAATGGCATTTTTCGCACCGGCCGTTTGGGTATAAGCGCGACAGCGGGAGAGTCATCCAAGTTCCAGAAGAGGCAGAGGTGCTTCATGAGGTTCTGAACCGCTACTACGTGGAGGAAGAACCTCGCTACTCCATCATGAGTTATTTGAATGCTCACGGGATCCTCACCCCGAAAGGAAAAAGGTGGGGAATCATTCAGGTCCGCGATCTCTTAACGAATGGCCACTATGCCGGAATCTCAACCTACAACGGTGAAGAAGTTGGTCGAGGTAAGTGGGAGCCTATCGTCGACGAGAAGACATGGCGCGCGTGGCAGACGAGAGCGGCGAAACGTAAACGCAAATCGACATTCACCGCCGCCAAATATTTACTCAGCGGCATTGCCCGCTGCGGCGTTTGCGAAGGAGTCATCTATACCAAAAAACGGAAAGACGGTGGGCTGTCGTATTACTGCACCACCGGTGGATGTGTTCAAAGGTCACTCAAGGCGGTAGACCGTTTGATCGAGGCTGCGGTTTTCGCCAGGCTCAAGATGCCAGATTCTCTCGAAATACTGCGCCCCCGAGGGGCATCCGTTGAACATTTACATGCGGAGCGCACAGAGATCCAAGACCGGATCGATAACTTAGCCGAATTAGTGGCAGACGGCACCCTCACCGGCCAGGCTGTTAGAGAAGCAGCGAAGCCCCTGCGTTCCCGATTGAAGATGATTGATGAGAGTCTCGCAGCGGTTGAGACAGTCTCCGCAATCCCCAGCACATTGTTTGAGCCGGAAGTGGAGAGAAACTGGATTTCACTATCACTTCCGCAGAAGCGCGCGATCATTCGAGCCCTCATGGAGATCAGCATCGCTCGGCAAGCAAATCCCCGAGTCTTCCAGCCCGAGAAGATCCTTATCAAATGGCAGGGATCGTCGGAAGCGCTTTAGACTCCGCGGAATCAGAAAACTCTCAACTAGTCGAAGATCCGCGAGAGAGGAGAGAGGAACAAGAAGGTCGGAACGGCACGGCACCTACGAGCCCAGATCAACACCGTTCAGAGGGGTGTGAGACCAGAATCCGTGGGGCCGGCCCAACCATCCACAAGCCACCTCAATCTTCACGGCCCGCCGATCCGACCACACGAAGAATCCACCAAGCCATCAGCAGGACGACCGCCAGCGGTGCGAAAACGGACAGGACGATGCGGGTGCGCCGGCGCCAAGTGGGGGCGAATAGTGAGAGCGCGCCGTAGGTGATGACGGCCATGATTAGCCAGGCTTGTAGAAAAGGCCAGGGGCTTGACTCAGTCATTGTTCCCCACAGACACAGCAAGAACACGTCCGCTGCCAATCTCGACGGCAAGAGTCTTAGCGGCCGCGAGTGCTGCTAAGTCAGCCTCACTGAGGACGAGAGCCGACACTGTGCTTGGGCCAAATACTTTGCTGGCGGCATCGAGTTCACTGACATGCAGCCATCGGACGTTCATGCCCTGGCCTTCTGAATCGACGAGCGCGTGTACCGGTGTCCATATCTCGGGTTTCGTCTTTGATCGGTTTGGCGATGGAAGGTTGGAGTCCATGTCTCGTTGTGAAGAGACCTTTCGATTCAGTTTGTTCATTTCGGATCTGTGCGCGGCCCCAACGGTCATGTAACCTCCGCCCTTCGTTGTCGAAGTGGGCATGGCCAGGATCGCCAGTATTCGAAGATGTGTCCGATAGGGATTACGACGATACAGACGGAAATGGAGGCGCGGGTGCCGGCAGGTCATTCGACGACACCGACAATGACGGTGCGGGTGGTGCCAGTGGATGAGCCATCAATGGTTGGTGTCTCTACGGCAGGCCACGGTGTTGTCAGCGCAACCTCATTCAATGGGTTGCCTGTGATTCCTGACAGTGAAGCGGTCACACGATAAACGTGGGTGACACCGTAGGTGAAGTCAGCGGGGTGCACGAGGTTGTGGGTCCTCACACTTGGCTTGGCGGAGGCGCCAGCGAGACCAATTTCGGCGGCGCCGACAAAGTGCAGGTCACGACCGGCCGAGTGGGAAACAATCTAGCCTCCTTTAGCCGTCGCAAGAGGTTGTGCGCCTTGACCCACAGGGCCCGGACCGGTGCGTGTGGTGCGTCGTGGTGCGTCTTTCTCAACCGATCTGCCTAAAGATCTCTTGAGTAATGAAAATTTTGGCTAGTGGGGAGTAAATATGCGCACCATGACGCACCACACGCACCACTTTT
Organism: Rhodoglobus vestalii; assembly: GCF_006788895.1. Lineage (NCBI taxonomy): Bacteria > Bacillati > Actinomycetota > Actinomycetes > Micrococcales > Microbacteriaceae > Rhodoglobus > Rhodoglobus vestalii. The sequence goes on along the minus strand of NZ_VFRA01000001.1, from coordinate 2,704,644 downwards.
GAATCTCTCAAACTTTTTTTGGGGCCATCTGAGTTATTCAGCATATTTCGCCGCATGTCAATAAGTACAGGCAGCTACACCGCCTGGAACCTCCGGGAGTTGCTCCTTGGAGTCCTGCGATGAAAGGCCACCAATGAACGACTATTCCCCCGACGATAACGGTGCTCAAGAGCTCGAACTGCGAGCAAAAGCTCAGGTGCTTGGGTCCACCGAAGTTACCTATTCACTAGATGGTGCAGCATTCGAACCGTCTACCGTCGTTGAAGCAACAAGCATTCTGGCGGTCAAGCTGGGCGTTGGTAGCCATCGTTACATCGATTCGACGCGCTACTATGCCATCGCAGTCGAAACACCAGCACCGGAGACGGATGCGTTCGACGCGGTCGCGCCCGCTATCGCCCGTGCTTCCTGTGCTCGTCTATTCACAGCACTGCGCACTGGGTGGTCCGAGACGACAGACCATGGGACGGTCGTCCATCATGCACTGGTTCCGGCCGTCAATGACGCTGCTTTTCAGGATCTCATCCGAAGCTTGCCAACCCGAGAGACACACAGTGGCCCGAACATCGTCGCCAAAATTCTCTTCCGAGCTGACCAAGCCGTCCTTCCGTCGATTACAGCAGATGGCCCGTACACACTATTCGGAGGACAATTCGCTGGAGCTGCCGTACTGACCGGACGTGAGCTCATGGGAATCGCTGTCGTCCTCGACGAATCATCGGACCGCCGCGACGGTATGGCTCGCGGTATCTACGACATTCGCGAACACGACGCCCATACAAACGATGTTCGTGACCGCTTCAATCGAACCCAAAACTCTGTAGACGTTGAACGCCAACTCGTCAATCTCGACTGGAGAGTAACCGAAGAGAACACTGAGAGCGTTCACCTCACCAAAGACGGCTTCATGGGCGAGTTGTTACGTAGCACTGGCATGTTCATCGAGCGGGGTGAGCGCAACGCAATGCTCAAGGACGATGCCGTCGCGCACACTGCCTTCGACCTTCTGATTGGTATCCGTCTCACCGGGGCCCTCACCGACGCCAACGCCGAGTCCGCCGCGAACTGGCTCGTTGAGCACGCAGTGGTCACAACCGATCTGGTTATCTTCTCTGCTCGCGGCAAGATCCCTCAAATTGAACGTACGGGCACCACCCAGTCAATTATCAAGACCTGGGCTGAAACCATTCGCGTCGCACACTCCAGCCACGACGCCGCGACTCCGTTGGCACTTCGTAGAACGGTGACCGGGATAACCCAGGGTGTTGTTTCGGTCACACCTTCCGGTGAGTTGAAATCCTGGGTAGATCGTGGAGCACGGACGCTGCTCATCGCCAGTGGCCAACTCTCCGAATTCAAGGGCAACGACGACCAAGGCAACCCGCGCTACAAAAACTTCCACGAGATTCCCGAGACAATCGTCGAAGGAACAATTGAAGCGTTGCGCACTGAGAGCGTCCTGCCCGCTCTCGAATACTTTGGGCGCGAACCCCTCATCACCCGTGAAGGGCAGGTCATCAGCGAGCATGGGTACGACATGGCGAACAAGGCGTTCCTGAGTATCCCCCGCCGTGAAAGACGCCAGTGGCGCGATGAATACAACGTTCCCCGCACGCCAAGTTTGGCCGATGCTCAGGCAGCTTATGAGCTGCTCGACCTGGAACTACTTGGCGGATTCCCATTTGAGCATGATCGTGATGGCGCGCGCGCGCTCTGCTACGTCCTGACCGCGGTATGCCGAAGCCTGACAACGGGAAGCCCCGCCTGGCTTGCCGTTGCCCAGGACCGGGGGGTTGGCAAGACGCTACTTCTGATGGTCGGCCGTATTCTCGCCCAGGGGTCCGCGGAGGCTGCCAGCTATTACTTTGGCCGCTTCAATGATGACGAGACAACGAAGGCCATCGCGACGGCGCTGCGCAAGGGTGCGTCTCGGTTCGTTCACTGCGATGAAATTCCCAGAGGCGACATCATGAAATCGATTGTGATCACCGAAACAATCACTGGAGTCGATGGTGACAGCAGCATCCGGATACTCGGCTCGTCGGAGTCCGTGATCCGGTCTGGTCTGATCGTGAGCGCTGCCGGAAACAACGTCGAGACTGGCGGAGACCTGGGTCGACGTTTCATCAAAATTGCCCTCGTGAAACCCCAAGGCAAGCAGCCCGCACTTCGCAACCCGAACCTGATTGCGTACGTGAACAAGAACCGCCCGGCACTTCTCGCTGCCGTGCACACGATCGTTCTCTTTGGTATGCAAAACGAGGTAGCGCACCAGACCGAGAGTATGCGGTTCTCGCATAACTGGCAGGAAATCATCGTTGGGGCAATGACGCACTTACGCCACAAGACCGGACAATCACTAGCTGAGGTTGCACTCGATGGGTGGGCTGAGGAGATCGAGGTCGAGGACGAACTCGGGTCGGAATGGGGAAACATCCTCGCAACCCTCTGGGCAAAAAGCTTGGGACAGCCGAAAGATGCAGCCGAGCTCGCGATACTCGCGAATAATTACGACACTCGGCTCGGAGAGGTAGCCCCGGTACTCCCACCTAAACTTGTTGGTCACATTGGCGAAGCAGCAGGGAATTCTCGGATCTGGTCGAAGGAAATCTCCAGCGTGAACGGCACCAGCATTCCCCACGATGGCGCAACCTACGTCATCCGAAAAATTGACCGCGCGGGCAAAACACGACGCGCGCTCCAATATGCCATTACCTGCTTCAACGAGAACGGGCTCGTGCTTCCGGGACGAGACCCCAACGATCTGGAGACACCACAAGTCGCGGAAAACGACGACGAAGTTCTTGCATTGGAGTTCTCATGAGCCGCCTGACGCGCGCGGCACTTCCCGCGCTCTCTGCATGGCTGACCGAGAAACGCCCTCTCGGGTTTAGCCTCACGCAGACGCAGATCGCTGTGGCGGCATCCGATGGAACCAGTTGGGTGTCGAATCTCGGACACGACGAGTTCTCCCGAGAAATCCTGACCATGCTCGGCAACTCCGGCCGGCGAATCTGGTCTGAGATGGCTGGCCGTGCGGCAATTCGGCTAGCTCGAACCCTCAACCTAGAGGTCGGGGAACTCGATTGGATGTCCGATGTGACTACCGCACGCAATGTCGTCTACCCAGGGGTCCCCTTCACACCAAACAACCGTGGCGCCGCACTCAACGCGGTCGCCGCAGCCCGCTTCATGGTGGGTCTCACCGCCGATGCCCCGTTGCCAACCCGGGACGCGGTGCTCTCTTCTTGTGCACAAGAGAAACTCTGGCGACCACGTCAGGCGCGCGGGTGGAGAGTGGACGTTGCCCTCCTAGAGCGCGAACTCGCCGCGGCAACAACCGCACAAGCCCGAGCCCGAGCCGAACTCGGATTCGATATGACCGACACCTCGACCGCCAGCGGAAGCGCAGCCATACACGAATGGCTTGCTCGCGTCGGTATCGCCGTCGTCGACCGCAACAACAATCCTTCGCTAGTCCGCGACAACTACGACAAAACTGTGATCCCCAAAACACCAGAAGCAGCCCAAGCATGGGCAACATTCCGCAGGGTCCGCAGTATCGCGTCGCGGATTGGGAAGCTCAGGGAGATCAAAGCGGCCCTTCGCGGCGATCGCATATTCTCCACCGTCTTCATCCGGTCAACCCGAACCGGTCGAGGCACCGTGGTGAAGCCCGCTCTCCAGAACATCAACCGCGACTTACGCCCACTTCTCATCGCAGACGAAGGGCGAGTTTTGTGCTCACTGGATTTCGAACAAGTCGAACCCCGAGTACTTGCAGCTCTCGCCGGAGACACCGCCATGGCTGCCGCACTCGAAGCGGGCGACATCTACGCCGAGCTTGCCAAAACCATCAATGGACCCGCCTGCCTCGACGCTGAAGGAATCGTCACCGCAGAGGCCCGGGCTCAGGCCAAAGCAGCCCTCTTGGGCATTTTATACGGCAAGGGAATTCCCGCGATCGCATCGAGCCTCGGTGTCGATCGGACGCGAGCCAAATGGATCATTGATTCCATGTGGGATGCTTACCCGGGTTTGCGCCAATACGTCGATGGCCTCCGTGCTGACATGATCGCAGGCACTCCAGATCTAACACCTGACGGACGCCCGCTTCCCCGCGTCAAAGAACTCCATGTGATTTTGAACCACCGCATTCAAAGTTCCGCCGCCGACGTCTTCTACCAAGCCATCGCAAGAGTTGCTGCCCACATCCCAACCGACTATCTATTTCTCGGCATTCATGACGAGTTGGTTCTGAGCGTACCTGCCGGCCGGACTGAATTCGCCAAGCGCGCGCTTGCTGAGATGAACACCGTCTTCCATGGAATACCCATCCGAGGCCAAGCTGTCGAGTTGGGGATTGCCTGGAAGAAATAGCCACCAGTCTCGCAGCCGGTGTGGTCGTCTTCGACGGCCTGCGTCCCCACGAATGGTTAGTGGCCTTTCCACTCGTGGGGACATCAAACACACCGCTTCAACTGGCTGCTCAGGCCGTCCGTTTACTCCACATGTTGCCCTCACATTGTCAGTAAGAAAAACGGCTTGATTCTCGCCGATCGCCCCAACCTAAGAGCGCCGTAAATCGCCCAAGGCATTACCCGGCAGCCGCTCGATCTCCCTCCGTCATCTGTGCTCCGCCCCTAAGATGTAACTCCGGCCACCTCGACGTTGCATCCCCGAACCTCACTGAGACTGCGCTTCGCATCCTCGTCCCGTTGTCACTCCGGTTCGCTGACGCTCACTCGTCGGCTCCTTCGGAACTGGCACTGCGTGCGCTCACTCCAAGACCTTCGAGGGTTTCCGCATTCGCTCCAACCCCGTAGGTCTTTCCGTTCGCCCGCCGGCTGGGTGAATCCGTGATGGAGGCTGACCGGTCTGGTAACCTCCACCGGACTCCGAGCACCGTCACCTATTCCCTCGTCAGCTCAACCGGTCTGGTAACCCCAATGTTCTCCGCGAAACGTCACCCATCCCCAGAGCCCCCGTAACGCCGACGCCCCGACAACGTTGCGCTTCCGCGACTGCCCCAACCGACGCCGACAGGCTGCCCCCGGCAGGGTAACCACACTGCTTCGAAAACTTCACGCCCACTCGAAGAACAGCTAACCGTTGCCGCCGATGAGGAGTCCATTGAGATAGACGGCTGTTCACAAAAATGGACACAGACCGGTGGGGGAAAACATGGTGATGCATGAAGAAGGTCAGCACGGTGCGAAACGCGGCGAGCACAGCGAGCCCTCAGCAAACGAGACGAAGGCATAACGAAAGACAGGACGATGCGAAGCGTGCGAGCGCCAGCGAACACAAGAAGACGAAAAGAACAACAGAACGGGAAACACAGCGATGCGAGAAGATGCGAGCGCCAGTGAGCACAGGCAAGTCGCACCACACCGTGCACTCATGTCACCTCGGGTGACATCTCGTTGCACAGTGCGGCGCTCCCCGAAACAGTTGCGCAGCAACCCAGCAAACAACACGATGCACACAGGAGAACATGACGAAGTCACGCGAGGCGCGAAGCGCCGAGCTCTTAATATGGGCTCGACACCAGCACAGGTTATGCCCCGGTCGGCTACCATCGCGTAGTCAACCGTCGGCTATCGCCGCCGGGGTTGTGCACGGGGCGGGCCCGAGCGAATGAGGGAGGTGCGACTATCGCCGAGGGAGTCATCCAGCGGTCGAACGTCAGGAGTAGGTGACAGACATTGGCGGACGGACATTCTCGGGTCAACCCGGACGGACATCCGATGTCAGTCCGTGACGGGTCTGCTGCACGAGTAGGTGACAGGATCTTGTCAACATACATGCCGACGAATAGTGGCTGGTCGAAGCCGGTCAAGAATTTGTTGGCGACGGTCATGACCTGAAACTCGTCACCACCGATTGCTTTGTCGAGGGCGCGCCCCTTCAGACCGAGGTTCAAGATGGTTTCGGTGAGTTCGGTGACTCCCGAGTCGGGGTCATCGACGGAACCCGAGAACGTGACAAGCGCGCCGAGTTCTTTTTCGAGCTTGTGGTCCTTTCTGTATCGGTCGATCGCCCTCTTGTCTCGCACGGCTTCTAGGCGAGACCCCGTGACAACCATTACCTTCGCACGTCCGCCCCGTTCGCGGCGAACGTTTGTGCGGAAGTGTTCGACAATCACCGCAACTTTCGGCCCTTGCGACATGACCGTGGGTGTTTTCGGAGCGACTTAATGGCCGCACGCCGCTGTCCGTCTAGGTTGCTAACTGTTCAAAGCACAGAAACTTTAAGACAGGAAAACCGCGTGCGGGATCCAACCATGTGGCGAACTCTGCTCGGCGTCGAGAAAACAGTTGTGGAAGACGTTGATCTCGACTTTGATGTTGGGACTCTGGTCGCCCAAGTCAGGCCAACCAGCCCGATGCGGAACTGCTGCGGGAGCTGTCAGAAACGTTCACCGCGGTACGATCGGGGTGTCGTGCGGCGTCGTTGGCGTGGCCTGGACGCGGGCACGACCCGTGTTGATCTGGAAGCTGACTCGACACAGTCCAGTCAGCTCACAGATCACTAGCCAATGGTGGACGAATTGGGTGTTCCCATCCCCCACGTGTGGGCAATGTCCATCGCTTCCTGCCTTGAGGTCACTCCAAGTTTGCGATAGAGACTTCGAGTGTGCGTTTTGAGGGTGTTCTTGGAGATGAAGAGTTTTGCAGCGATTTCCACGAGAGTGAGGGGTGAGGTTAGCTCACCGAGTATTTCGCGCTCCCTGATCGTTGGCTTGGTCAGCTGTTGTGGGTGCCCACGAGACTGCTGGACGTCGGAGCACTTGATATTGACTGCCAGTGCGTCCGCCTCTGGCATCACCATTTGGCTACGTGCTCGAACGTCGACAAGCTGCTGACCTGCAAGCGTTTCGAGGTTGACCCGCATTCCTGCATTTGCTGCGATGCTCGCGGCCGTAATGAACGCGTCTTCAGCTGAGGTAGGTAAATCGGTCGATTCGAACGCGAGGGTTCGTGCAATGTAGACGGAAATCAGCGATGCAGTGGCATGTTCATGTCCGAGTTCGATGCAAGCGTTTGTTGCTTCTATTGCCGCGAGAGGGTCGCCGCGTGCAATGTGAGCGAGGGCGCGCGCCGACTCGATGCAGGGAAAATGTGCTTCGTTCGACGACTCGCCCTTCAACACCGTGAGGGCGGCGCCGGGCTGGTTGGATGCTGTGAGAATTCGGCTGAGGACGGATGCTATGGTTTGGCGAAACAGCGGAATCTTGTGCCGACCTGCCAAGGAACTGAGAAGATTCCTGAGAACTCCGGCGGCTGCCGGATTCCGGCCCGCCCGGAACATCGTTTGCGCCGCTGCGAAAGTGCTCACCCGCGCCCAGATGTCGTCGAATCGAGGATGGTTGCTCGCCGGAACTGTTACCGCAGGAATCGTGCGTTCCTCACCCTTGAAGGCCCGAATTAGGCACTCGCACCACGCGATCTCGGCTGCGGTGTAAGAGTGCGACAGATCCAGTTCTTGTTCTAGCGCGCGAGCGCGATTGATAAGTTCTTGTGTTGCTGCAAGTTCACCGTTCACTGTCAATGTGAGGGCCAGCCCGCTGAGCGCTCGGTAGGTGGAAGCTGGGTCGCGGATCGTTTCAGAAAGCGCCAGCGCCTCGTCGTAGTGAATGGCGGCACGGCGAAAGGCGCCATTAGACAATGCCGTCCTAGCGACCGCGAGCAGGTATTCGAGGTGGAGTTCCCCGATGTCGTTGGCTTCCTGGCGGAGGACACGTTCTCGGTCGGCCGTCGTTTCGGCGGCGACCTTTGCTGCCAGTTCCGGCCGTTCCCGATCCAGAAAAATCAACATGCGGGCAATGTGAACAGTCAACCGCGCGCGTGGAGTCAGCGTGCCGAGTTCGGAGTCCTTGGCGCCGAGAATGCGCGCGGCGTACGGTGCTGCGATCGATGCTGAGAGTGAATTCGAACAAATAAGCCAGACCGCCGCGGAACCCTCAAGGTGGAGAAGCATATCCGTCAAAGAGAACATAGAGCATAACTCTCGGGACTTGTCATGACTGTTCAGTCGGCGATAGCTGAGCCAGTGTGCGGCAAACAGGTCGATCGCCGAATTAGGCTCCCCGAGGTGTTGTAGCTGCTGTGCGGCGGAGCCCACATCACCGATGGCGACGAAATAGTCGCGGGCTAGTAGATGTAAGTGTCGTCGATTGTGGAGATAGTGGGGCAGCGTGATCGATCTCACGATTTCGCGCACGGAATCAGAGAGCCCGTACACATACTCGCCCTCCGGAGTTATCCAGGACTCCAGCAATCCCCGTTCCTGCAATGAACGAAGTTCAAGATCGACGCGACCTCCGCTGACTGCAGTCGCGAGGTGGCTTTCGTGAATTTCTGGAATCAGAGCAAGCAGCGCCAGCACGGTCGGTGCGCCCTCAGGCATCAGCTGCTGTGCTGCCTCCACAAGCACGTGGGCGTGTGCTGTCGCCAACGAGATTTCGACATCCCGCTGCGGATTGCGCACCACCTCAGAAACGAGCGCGGCAGAGAGCGCGAAATCACCGTGGTGGCGATCGACTATTCGCGCGGCCACCGCATCAGCAATGGGGAGGTCCAGACGTGCAAACTCACCACGGAGCGCACCGACTTTCACTCGGAGATCGTGTGCATTGAGGTCTGCAAGATTTTCACCAAAATGTGACATCGAGCGAAAATCGTCGTCTTCAATAAAAAGAATACGCAGTGCCGCAGACTCGGCGACGAAAGCAACAAGCGCGCTGAGCTCGCTTGGCGCTAGCCGTTGAACCCCAAGTTCGATCACGAGCATCGTTCGTCGACCACGTTTCTGGACAACTCCCCGAGCGTGCGTCCGCCGCTGTGCCAGTGCCCCAGGAGCAGGTATTGCCTGCATCGACGCATGATCCCAGTTCGCGACGGCAATCGCATCGAAAATGACGCCGAGAGCCTCCCGCTGCTGCATCGCGTCTGGCGACAGAGTCAGCCAGATCGTTTCTTGATTGACGACGCTGTGTCGCAACCATGCGGCAACCGCGGCTCTTTTCCCCATTCCGGCTGGCGTGCGGATCCAGGTGAGCGATTGTGCCGCGATGAGAGACTCGACCCGGGCTTCGAATGCCGAATTCCTCACCAAATCTCGCGACACTCTGGGCCGTGATCTGCCGTAGATGTGGACGGTAGGTCGGATCCGAGCTGCGCGATTGGCAGCCTCCTGCGTGACGCAGTTGTACTGGCCTCCGTGCGAACCACCGAGTTCCGGTCCACGATGATCGTCCCTTCCGCGGCTCTGAGAAGGTAACTGAAAACCATCCAGCCGACGACCCCGGATGTTGGTCACATCCTGCGTGTGGAAATGTGGCAAGTCTTACTCAAAACCCAGTCTGATTGTGTCTCTTGTCGACGTTCTATTCCTTCGCTGCAATCGGTACGAGTCCCGATGAGGGGTGCGGCCTTCCGGAAGGCCGCACCCCACGGAGTTCGTCTGACCCGATCAGACAAAACCGTCTAACAGCGAGAGCAACCACCGCTTCGCATACCCGAGAAGACAGTCGCGCACTCGTAAAAACAAGCTTGGCAGAGAAACAGGGAACCCAGACTTTTCGAACGGTTGAGATGCGGGGTGAGGTCACTTCGGGTGTCGTGTCGTGATTGGGATCGCTGACAACACCTGCGCGCCCCGTTCGAGGGGCGATCTCGCCTAAGGGGGTGAGCCGTCAAGCTGAGGTGGGGTGAGAAATTGCTGAACCACCTCACTACTTGCCGAGGGAGCCCTAACTTTGAGCCAAGCGAACATGATGCACCCGAGAAGAGAAAGGATCGTGAAAACTTGAAGACGCTAACGAGACCCAAACGGAGTTACTCCACTCAGGCAGAAGTCGCCGATGGTGAAAAACCCCGTGCGAAACTCGGCTTCGTCTTTCATTCCGAGGTATTTCAAAGTGTCCGTACGGGAGAGCCCATTCGTGTCAGATGCGATTGCGTTATCGCAACCGATCACAGCTACAGCGACTGGCTCGATCTGCCGGTAAACGCAGCCCTCAACGCCCAAGTGCGAACTAGAGCCGAAAATATCCCGGTAAAACCACGCCACTGAGAAAAGATACTTTTCATGCACAAGATTACCCGCGCAATCGTTGCCCCTGGCGAACGCCGTATAACTAATTCACCTTCGCTAAATCCCGATTTACAGCCTTAGCCGGCCCAATTATAGGAGTGATGCAATGTCCACTAATATCCCCCAAAACTCAGCCCAGCGGAGAGGGTTTCGCAAGATTCTCGCCATGGGCACCCTGCTCCTAGCGACCGCAGGCTTCAGCGGGATCGCCCAAAGCGCTTCTGCTGCGCAACCGGGAAACGCCGATATCACAGTAGAAGCCGTCGGTTACAACACCCACATTGGCGACAATTATGAAGGTATAAGTGTTGGCTATACATTGGGTGGTGATGATGCATTACAAGTTGAGTCAGTTTCCGTCGCTCTTTATTCTGGGACCACTCTGCTAGTTACAAACACGTCAAAATCAACAAGCCAAATCATCAACAAAGCAGGACAATTCAGCACTGCCTTTAGGACATGGATTGGTACATACAATTCAACTGGCACTTGGAATTTTGGAGATATGTCATGGACTCCAGAACTTGAGCTAAAGCCAACAAAAGCAGTTGTTACACTGACTGATTCTGCGGGCGGAACATACACAGGGGAAAAAACTACCCCTCTATCTGAGGCAACTGCAACTTGGGAACAATTGGTAGGCGTGACTTCAGGAGAGACCCCGGCGACCATGGCGGTCACCGGCGGGACCCTTGATATCACCGTCTCGACAGGATCGGTCTACCTGGGTGCGGCCGTTCCGGGGCAGTCCACGCCGCGCACGCCCCTTGGGGACATGGTTATCACTGATGCCCGCGCAGGCCAGTTGGGCTGGATCGCCTCCGCCGCGGTCACCGAATTCACGAGTGCAACTGTAACCGTTGATGGAAGCCCGGCCACGATCCCGGCCAGCGCCGTCGCCTACACCGCACCAACCGCCGACATGACGGGTACCGTGACGGTCACCGCCACCAGCCCCAAGTCGGTTGACTCGGCCGCAGCAGTTCAGACCGCCACCGCCGTCACCGGCAACAACACCGCGACCTGGAGCCCCACCATCGTCGTCACTGTTCCGGCCCAGGCCCTGGCCGCGACAGACTACGCAGCGACCTTCACCCACTCAGTGTCCTGAGTTTCACCACGGGATTCGGGGCGGCTGGTTTGAGCCGCCCCGAATCCTGACCCAGGACCTCATCCGAGCGGCTCGGTCACGAACCTCGACAGGGACTTTCTTAGACATGAAACGCATATCCCTTACTCACCAGAAAGAAAGCGGCATGAAACCCGGGATGCTTCAGTTGTTCGGCCCGTTTAAACCACTGCTGGTGGTTGGGCTTGCTGCCCTCATGGTGTTCGGTGTGGTTCCTGCCGCATCAGCAGCAACGCCAGTGTCTGGCACTGTCGACAACATCAGCTATAGCGCCGACTCCGATGATCGCTCTGCCGGGGCAACCATCGACAGTTACGACGCGGACGCCGGAGGGCTGGATGTCTCGATCCCTGACACGGTCACGCTCAGCGGCGTCTCCTACGCTGTCACCACCATCGGAGACGATGCGTTCCGCTACAACGCCCTAACCTCGGTGACCATCGGCAACAGCGTCACCACCATCGGAACCCGTGCGTTCTACAACAATGCCCTGACCTCGGTGACCATCGGCGACAGCGTCACCACCATCGGAACCGGTGCGTTCTACCGGAACGCCCTGACCTCCGTGACCATCGGCAACAGCGTCACCACCATCGGAACCAGTGCGTTCTCCATCAACGCCCTAACCTCCGTGACCATCCCCAACAGCGTCACCACCATCGGAAACGGTGCGTTCCGCGAGAACGCCCTAACCTCCGTGACCATCGGCGACAGCGTCACCACCATCGGAAACAGTGCGTTCGACAACAACGCCCTAACCTCCGTGACCATCCCCAACAGCGTCACCACCATCGGCATCCGTACGTTCCTCAACAACAGCCTGACCTCCGTACAGTTTTTGGGTGCAGCACCGACCATGGAAAGTGCCAGCTTGGGGGTCGGCACCGACCTGTTGGTGTCGTTCTTCTCGCGCTACGGGGCGCCACCAGTTGTCGCAGGATTCACCACACCAACTTGGACCACAGACGATTACACCACCCAAGCGCTGGCCGATAACTCAACCGTGGCCTCAGGAGAGACCCCGGTGACTATGACGGTCACCGGCGGGACCCTTGATATCACCGTCTCGACAGGATCGGTCTACCTGGGTGCGGCCGTTCCGGGAGAGACCACGCCCAGCACGCCCCTAGGGGACATGGTTATCACTGATGCCCGCGCAGGCCAGTTGGGCTGGATCGCCTCCGCCGCGGTCACCGAATTCACGAGTGCAACTGTAACCGTTGATGGAAGCCCGGCCACGATCCCGGCCAGCGCCGTCGCCTACACCGCACCAACCGCCGACATGACGGGTACCGTGACGGTCACCGCCACCAGCCCCAAGTCGGTTGACTCGGCCGCAGCAGTTCAGACCGCCACCGCCGTCACCGGCAACAACACCGCGACCTGGAGCCCCACCATCGTCGTCACTGTTCCGGCCCAGGCCCTGGCCGCGACAGACTACGCAGCGACCTTCACCCACTCAGTGTCCTGAGTTTCACCACGGGATTCGGGGCGGCTGGTTTGAGCCGCCCCGAACCCCGTTGGGCACAGCGTGTCCACCCAAAAGTCATTCGCCGATCATGGAAGTTAAAACAGTTGCGTCTACTCACAGCATTCTTATGCCTGCTCTTTTTTGCCGCGGTACCAGTCCCGTCCGCGTCCGCAGCAACATTATCGGCGGACGCGGAGGCTGCTACCGGCACCTTGATAGCGGCCCCGCCTCCGGGAACCCCGGACGGATCGATCGGTATTCGCCTGGTCGACGTTCCCGTCGCCACCCAAAACGATCCCAGGGCACGCAGTTACATTGTTGACCATCTCAATCCCGGCGTGACCATTGACCGTCGCGTCGAGATCGAGAACAAGACCAGCTCCAACCAGTCCGTTCGGTTGTATGCGGGCGCCGCGCGTATCGCTCAGGGCGGCTTCAAAATCGAAGATGGTGCAGCGAAAAACGAGCTAACAACCTGGACGTCCCTCAGCCCGTCGCAGCTGGATTTGAGTCCTGGACAGCAGACCACCGCAGTGGTCACTATCAACGTTCCCCAGGACGCCCCGGAAACGGAGCAGTATGCGGTGATCTGGGCAGAAGTACGCGGCCCCGCACCGGTCAGCGGCGACCCTGCACCGGGCGGCGGCGGCGGGGTCACCGAAGTGAGCCGGGTCGGGATCCGGGTGTACCTGTCCACGGGACCAGGCAACGGGCCACCGACAGCGTTCCGTATCGATTCGATCACCGCCAGCACTGACAGTGACGGCAGCCGAGAAGTGACAGCGCAAGTGAGCAACACCGGCGGGCGGGCCCTGGACATCACCGGCGCACTTGCCCTAAGCAACGGACCCGGGGGCATTTCGGCTGGCTCTTTCCCCATCACGCGAGGCACTACCATAGCCCCAGGCACCAGCGCTGATATCGCGGTGGCCCTAGATCCGCTTCTACCCACTGGGCCCTGGAAGGCCACCCTGGACGTCACTAGCGGATTCGTCACCGTGACCGCCACCGCAGAATTGACTTTCCCCCCAGCAGGCCAAGACCAGCCTCTCAACCCGCTTTGGTTCGCTCTCGGAGGCGGCCTCCTTCTGCTCCTCATTGCAGCCCTGATTCTGTGGATACTGTGGCGAAAGAAAAGCCGCAACGACGACGAGGCTGAAGCGACGGCGTCAAGCCAGTAACGCGACTGGCCCGAACTCGCTAACAGCGTGTTCACTCCACGAGACGGGAATCACCGTGATCCCAAAAAAGGTGTCCGTAACTAAGTACTACTAGCTGAGATGCAGTTGATTTATGGGGACTGTGTATTAAACGGTATTTCTGGCATGACGGCCTAGTCTCCCGCAGTGCCACGCGTCCCACCGATCCGACAATACGGAGACGGTTCAACGCGTAACCGATTTTTTTCGTAAACGAAATGGTTCACCAAGCACCCCAAACTTGGTCATTACGGCTGTCAGCGCCGAACACTCCCCCGGTCAGCGCCGAACACTCCCCCGGTCAGCGCCGCGCACAGAATCCGCATGACGAAAACGACCGATTCAGCCGCCCCTCCCAGTCACCCTGCCAACTTCTCAGCAAACGCGGACCTCACCGAAAACCAAAACTCGGACAATAACGTAGGCGAAACCTCTGACCTCGCAATCCCCGTTTCTGGCCAGCTCCTCGGCTACGTACGGGTGAGTCGAGCCGACCAGAACCTCGATCGCCAGCAAGATGCTCTAACCGAAGCAGGTTGTAGCCGCATCTTCGCTGATGACGGAGTGTCCGGGTCGCTCTCAAGCCGTCCCGCTCTCGATGAGATGTTGGTGTTTGCTCGACCTGGCGACACCATTATGATTTCAGCCCTGGACCGACTTGGCCGTTCCACCAAAAACCTACTCACCCTCGTCGATGACCTGCGAGAACGAAAAATCAGCTTGAAGATCCTCAACCTCGGTATCGACACCGGAACGTCGGCTGGACAGCTGGTGCTCACCGTCATCGCAGCGCTCGCCGAAATGGAGAAAGCGCAATTGGTGGAACGCACCCTCGATGGCCTCGCCGCCGCTAGGAACCGCGGACGGGTAGGCGGACGCCCGGCCAGTCTCAGCCCGGCCCAAAAGCTCGAAGTCACCCGCATGCGCGAAGCCGGGCGCACCACCGGAGAAATCGCAGCGATCCTCGGCTGCTCAACGCGAACAATACGGCGCGTGCCCAGACGGTAGAGCGCTCGTCCTCGTCCCTCGTCCTCGCCCGCCTGCTCGACGCCTGCTCGATGCCCCTCAACGCCGCCAGTCTGGCCCGACTCTGCGGTTGGCCCCACCCACAAGCCCTCAGCCACCTTGATGGGCAGAGGTTTGTCGCTCCTGCTCCCATGAAGCCCGCACCCCGGCGCCTCACCCCGCCGGGCGAGCCGTCGGCGTTGCGCCGTCGGCCGGCGCCAGCCGGTGCTTACCGGCCACAACACGCTGACAGACCGTGGGCGTCGAGGGGTGGCTGCGGACGCGCTGTGGCGTGACGGTTGGCGTTGCGGTGGCGTGGAGATTGCGCTCGCCGCAGGCGGGTATGGGGGCTCTGTGACCTTGGGCTGGGTGCTACTCAGAGGCCGAAGCGCCTCGGCCTCTTGCAATGAGTTCGTCTAATTCAATATCCCCAGTGACAAACACATCAATATTCGCTAAATGCCAGTCGCTGACAGTAAGGCCCTCCATCTTCAGGCTATGGATGGACTCATTCGTGACACGGCGGCGACGGAGCTGCTCTGCCGCAGAAATCGCGGGCGCAGTATGAACAGTCGTCATTTAGATAGTCTACTTTCTCGCACTCATCCACTGCCCCACCCCAACTGGCCGTCACCGCGACGTCCTCCCCCACCCCAACAGGCTGACCCGCACGCGGGGTGGGGCTGAACTTCCCGCTGCGCGGCGCCGGCACCCAAAGGGAGTTCCCACCGCGCAAACCAGAGACCATCACGCTTGCACCCTGGCGGCGCCGAGTTGACGGCGGCGCCAGCCGCAGCAGACTGACAGCCAGCGATCAGGGGGGCGACGCGGAGGAGCTGCGGCGCCGAGAAGTGCGTGACGCGGGGCTAATCGGTGGCGCTTCGAGGACGCTCGCCGCCAGGCGGGCTGTATTGGGTTGTCGGTCGGCCAACGGTATAGACCCCGGTTTAGATCACACCCCACGCCTTAATCAGTCCCACCGACTTCAACGAGCTCAGAAAAGTCATGTCCGTTCGCCCATTGAGGACGGTGACGCTCGGATGTTTCCGGCGCCTTAGTCGCGCGGGCGTCACCGAGTCGTTCAGCAGCAGCAAAGGCCAGGCGCTTGCCCACACCTCAACAACGGGGCCCGGGGCTTCTGTTTTGTCTCTCAGAAGCTCTGCCTGCACCGCGCCGGGTAGCCTCCGAAATTCCCCAGTCCGTTTGAGTTTGGTGATCACAGAGTTTTGGGCAAGGGCTGCAATTCCGAACAGCGCATGCACCCGATCGGCCCTCTGCTGCCGGTTGGCCTCACCGACGTCACCATACGAGATTGTGTAACCGGGAATCAGTGCAGCGAGCAGCAAGTCCGGGTTGCCTGCTGTGAAGATTTCCCCGCCGGTCAGCCGCCCCTCGATCCAGTAGAGGGGTGGAAGCTGTCGTTCAGACGGGCGCACGGGAAGCTCATTGCTGTCATCGGGATTCATCACAAACGCCCTATGCGCGGCCTCACCCGCCAGTAGCATCCGCCACCAGGGGCCGGCATGACACTGCGGTAACAACCCGAAGACAAACCCGCCGCCATAAAGAGATCGGCGTTGCGGGGCATAGCGGGAGGCTTTCAGACGGCGGGGCGTTGGCGGGCGAGGGACGGAGGAGCGAGCCTAGCTTTACGCGCCGAAACATGTCCTGCCCAACATCGCGAAGTCGAGGCTGACCCGCAACTTCTTTTCCTGCGATTGGTTTTTACACCCGATCGAAGTCGGCGCGCATAGAGGCAGCATGACCGAATCTGAGCTCGAACTCTATATTGCCAAACTCGTCGCTGACGCACCGCCCCTGAGTGAGGAGCAAATTGGCATCCTGACCACCATTTTTGCGACGCAGCCACCTCTCCGCGCCGCGGCGTAGGGACCCCTGGGCTGAACCCCATCGGGCGATTGTGTTTGGGGTAGGTGAAAGCTTCCCGCCCCGCGGTTTGCGCCGCCGTTTTTATCGCCCAACCCCGATGCAGTGCAGTGTGGGCCGCAAGGATTGGGGCTGCGACCACTCGCTGTCAGTATGCTGACGCCCGCCGGCAAGGTTCTCCCCTTAGATGGCTTTTTGGGCGTTATCCTCAGGCAGCCCCAGCTCATCACAAAGTCCGTTGCGCAACCCCACGAGCTCGGCGGCCGGACGCGTGCCGACGGAGGCGCTTTCAGAGCTTTACGAGGCCGCATGCGAGACATTCCCACACGATTACGTTGCCTTCACCGGCTGGTTTCATTGGTTCTAGGCACCTAGGACAGTTCGGTGTTTCGGCATCATCCATTCAGTGATTCTACTGATCGGACACCGGATCCTAACGCTGCAAATAACGACGTGCGAGCGAACTTGTTTTCATCGCCGCATCCAACTCTTCGCTAACGGCGGCGGTGTCTCCAATCGCAAGCCCGCCAATGAGTTGTCCGCCACCTCCGGGGAGCATCGCAGCTTCGGTGGCAAACGTGCGCCGCAGTTGGTTTGCCCACTCCACAGCCGCCGGAGGGTCGGCGCGCCACTGAGGTTCATCCGAGGCAAACACCAGCACTGCCCTTCCATCGCCCGGTTCCGTAGCCGTGAGCGTCCCGGTGACCGAAAACTGAACACCAATGCCCCATTCGTGAGCCGGTGGTGCAGGGTCAGCATCGGTCATACCGAAGTAGTTGCCCTCGCGAAAGATGAGGGCGGGAGAGCTCAGAGGCACCGTCTGCCCGTTGACACCGGCAGAGGACAACTGTGCCTGAAAATACTCAGCATCAGTTCGAACCGTCGAGGTGGTTATTCCTCGCACCTCCACCTGAGTATTTCGAGCGGCAAAATCGTTCAGCGCATCCGGCTGACGGCTATCGGCGTGCATCGCAACAGAGGTCGAACACAGAGCCGCCAGGGCGCACGCAAGCGCGATGCTGGACATCAGCGAGCGCCTTGACGCCAACGCAGTCGCTGTTGCCATGCCCGCGGCAAGCCAGAGCACGACGGCGCTCATCACCGCCCACTGCGGGGTGCCAATCAACAGCACAGCGACCAACCAGGCAGCTGCTACCGGAACACTCAGTCTCAGATCAAGGCTCATACCGTGATCAGCTCGCGCAGCCCCTCGAACGTCTTGTCACCGAAACCTGAGACGTTCCGTAGGTCGTCGATTGTGGCGAATCGTCCGTTAGCCTCACGCCACGCGAGAATGCGAGCGGCCAGTGCCGGCCCAACGCGTGGCAGGGTATCGAGCGCCGCAGCATCCGCGGTGTTCAGGTTCACCCGGGAGTCGGAGGCCGCAGAATCTTCGGTCGCTTCACCCTCCACAAGCACTGCGAACTGTTCACCATCGGTCAGGAGTCGCGCGAGATTAAGCTGCTCACGGTCGGCAGTGTCAATAAACCCGCCAGCGGCAGCAATTGCGTCAATAACCCGGGCGCCATCAGCCAGTTCGAAGAGACCCGGTCGCACAACGGCACCCGTGACGTGCACGAAAATCGACGGCGAGGTGACCGCGCCATCATCCGTCAGTTCGCCCTGCTCATCTCGCCGTATCTCGACTGAACCAGAACCGTCGCTGAGCGTGCTCGCAAGCACTGCGCAGCCCAGCGCTACCAGCACAAGCACAACTGCCGCGCCAACGCGCACCCGCAACCGGGCGCGCCTGGCCTGCTCAAACTCTTCCACGCACAGAAACTACGCGGGCCACCGATCGGAAGGCGCGCGTAGTTTCGAAGTGTGCAGTTGCTTAGCCCGCTGCGGGCTGTTGGCGAGTCGCAATGTTGACGAGTCGCGGCGCACGCACGATGACCTTCACAATCTCGCGATCCCCCACGCTGCGGGTGATCACTGCCGAGGCGAGTGCCAGCGCTTCGAGCTCGGCGGCATCAATCTTGGGCGAGACCTCAAGCCGGTCGCGCACCTTGCCATCCACCTGCACGACTGCGGTCACCGACTCCTCAACGAGCAGCGATGGGTCTGCCTTGCGCCAGCCCGCAAGAGCGACGGTCGGCTCGTAACCAAGCTTCTCCCACATCTCTTCGGCCGTATGCGGGGCAAACAGGCTGAGCGCGATGGTGATCACCTCAGCAGCTTCACGCACCGCAGCATCCGCCCCACCGGCACCCGTGTCGATAACCTTGCGGGTGATGTTTACCAGGTCCATAATGCGGGCGACCAAGACATTGAACTTCAGAGACTCGGCAAGTCCTGGACCATCAGCCAAGAAGCGATGAGTGGCGCGACGGAGCGAAACATCACCCGTCTTCCACTCGATCTCAGGCGCACTCGTCACATCCCCAACAAGACGGAACGCGCGAGCCAAGAACTTGTGGGATGCGGGAGGCGACACATCCTCCCAGTTGATGTTCTCCTCGGGTGGGCCCGCAAACGCGAGCGTCAAGCGCAGCGCATCGGCACCGTGCTCGGCAATTTCGCCCGAGAAAGTCACGGCCTTGCGGCTGCGCTTCGACATCTTCTTGCCCTCAGAGAGCACCATGCCCTGATTCAGAAGTGCGCTGAAGGGTTCGGTAAAGCTCACATATCCAAGGTCAAAGAGCACCTTCGTGATGAAGCGCGAGTACAGCAGGTGCAGAATGGCGTGCTCAACACCACCGACATACTGATCGACCGGGGCCCACTTCTCGGCCTCGGCCGGATCGAAAGCCTTGTCGGGGTCATTCGGCGCCAAAAAGCGCAAAAAATACCATGAGCTGTCAACGAAGGTGTCCATCGTGTCTGCATCGCGTAGTGCCGGGCTACCATCACGCGGGTCGGTAACGTTGATCCAGTCTTCGGCGGCGGCGAGCGGCGACTTGCCCTTGGGCTTCAGATCGAGGCCCTCGGTCGACGGCAGCTCAACCGGCAGCTGGTCGAAGGGAACAGGAATCAGTTCGCCATCAGAACCGTGGATGATCGGGATGGGGGTACCCCAGAAACGCTGGCGGCTGATCAGCCAGTCGCGCAACCGGTACGTCTTGGCGGCACGCCCGGTTCCCGCGGCTTCGAGTTGCTCAACGATCTTCTTGATCGCATTGTTCTTGCTCAGGCCATCGAGCGGCCCAGAGTTGATCATGCGGCCATCACCCTGCAACGATTTTCCCGTGCCGCGCGGGTTCAGCGGAGGCAGATCATCCGGGAGGATCGCCATACCGTTTTCGTCGAGCTCGAGAACAGGAATCGCACCCGTGATTGGCGCATTCGTGTCAAGCACGACGCGAACCGGCAGGTCAAACTTAATCGCAAACTCGAGGTCACGCTGGTCATGAGCGGGAACCGCCATAACAGCGCCGTGGCCGTAGTCGGCGAGCACGTAGTCTGCTGCCCAGATCGGGATCCGCTCACCCGTGACCGGATTGATGGCAAACCGGTCAAGGGGAACACCGGTCTTCGTGCGAGTGGCGTCCTTTCGCTCAATCTCCGTCTGCTTCTGGGTCTGCTCAAGGTAATTCGTGAACGAGGCCTTCACCTCGTCGCTCGCATCGGCCACAAGTTCTGCCGCCAGATCGCCGTCGGGGGCAACCACCATGAAAGTGACGCCGTAGAGAGTGTCGGGGCGCGTTGTGAAGACCGTGACTTTCTCTTCACGACCCTCGATGACAAAGTCGACGTCGGCGCCGATCGAGCGCCCAATCCAGTTGCGCTGCATCGACAGAACCTTCGCGGGCCACGCACCCTCAAGCTGATTGAGGTCATCGAGCAGGCGATCGGCGTAGTCAGTAATCTTCAAATACCACTGGGTGAGCTTCTTCTTAACGACAATTGCGCCAGAGCGCTCTGAGGTGCCATCGGCCAGAACCTGCTCGTTGGCGAGAACCGTCTGATCTACCGGATCCCAGTTGACCCACGAGTCCTTGCGGTACGCCAGGCCCTTTTCGTACATTTTGAGGAACAGCCACTGGTTCCATTTGTAGTATTCGGGGTCGCTCGTGTGGAGTACACGATCCCAATCAAAAGAAACACCGTAAAGCTTCATGCTCTTTTTCTGCTGCGCGATGTTGTCGTAGGTCCAGCCGCGTGGGTCAATGCCGCGCTCAATCGCAGCGTTCTCTGCAGGGAGACCGAAGGAATCCCATCCGATCGGATGCAGGACGTTAAACCCACGTTGACGCCAGTAGCGTGCCGCGATATCGCCGAAAGCGTACGCCTCAGCATGACCCATGTGCAGGTCGCCCGAGGGGTACGGAAACATATCGAGAATGTACTTTCGTGGCCGCTTATCGTTGGGGTCACTGGTCGCGAACGGCTTGAGCTCTTCCCACTTTGCCTGCCACTTCGCGTGGATAGCGGCTACGTCATAGCCCGAGGCAACGTCGCGGTCGTCGTGTGCACCAGCAAAGTTGGGCTGCTCAGTCACGTAAATACTCTCAATTCGTTGCAGGGGAAGATCCAAGATTACCCAACCAGCGCACGCGACGCCGCATCACCGAGGGTGCACACCCAATACAGCGAGCATGGCGGCTGCTTTCAGCTTCACCTCGGCGAGTTCGTCAGCGGGCACAGAGAGGGCCGTGATGCCGCCCCCCGCACCGATTGTCGAGCCCCGATCATCCATAACAATCGAGCGGATGACCATCGCAAGATCGACAGCACCGTCAAGCCCCACATACCCAAAAACTCCGGAATAGACCCCCCTCGGCGAGACTTCCAGGGACTCAAGAATGCGGGTGGCTGAATGCTTGGGTGCCCCCGTCATTGACCCGGCCGGAAATAATGCGGCAATCGCATCGACAGCACTCACGTCGTCACGCAACCGCCCAACAACGGTGCTCACCAGTTGGTGAACGGTTGCATAACTCTCCAACGCAAACAATTGCGAAACCACAACCGAACCCACCTCGCACACACGACCAAGATCATTACGCATGAGATCGACAATCATGAGATTTTCGGCGCGCTCCTTCTCGCTAGCCAGCAATTCAACACGAAGGCGATCATCTTCATCGGGATCGCAGTCGCGTCGCCGGGTACCCTTAATCGGCTTCGTCTCAATGACCCCTGTCGTATCGATCGACAAAAATTGCTCCGGTGATGAACTCAACAACACCGTCTGACCCACCTGAACGAATCCACCGTGGTGGCTGGGGTTCGCGGATCGCAGAGCCAGATAGGTGGCCACCGGATCCCCCGCCGGCTCAACGCGTGCGCTCGTGGTTAGGCACAGTTGGTAGGCATCACCCTCAAAGATCGATTGCTGGCACTGCGCAATCATTTCCAAGTACTGCTCGTCACTGTCACGCCATACAGCCACGGGTGTCTTGGGTCCCACGGGTCCCTTGAGAGCGTGACAGGGTTTGGGGTGAGAAACACCCAGAGCCGCACGCGCAACCAGCGTTTCCATCTGATCACGCCACTGCTGCAGCTCGCCAGTCCAGTCGTCACCGAGCGCCACAACGCTGAGGGCCCGAGACTGGTGATCGCACACAATCATGCGGTCGATCCACAACCAGGCCGCGTTGGGGGTTGATGCGTGGCTGCGGATCGCAACATCCATCGACTCGCCCCGCAGCTCATAGCCCAGCCATCCGACCCACCCGAGGCGAAACCCGACTGGGGAATCAGAAAAGTCGATGTTTGCGGGAACGAATTCTCGTCGCATCCAGTCAAAAACCGGTTCATCAAGTTCGGTGCTGAGGACCGCGCGCGCGGATACCGCCAGGTAGCTGCGACCCTTGGATGCTGTCACTCCACTATCGAGCCACACCGCGCCTTTTGCGCCGGAGCTTTCGGCATCGACACCGTGAGTCGCCATCAGTTGCGCAAACACCGCGGCAGGGTCAGCAAAGCTCGCCAGGTCAGCAGAGAGCACGCGAGAGCGCATAACCTAAGCCTATGAGTGCAAGCGCGGTTTACCGGTGGCAGAACAGTCAACTGCGAGAAGTATCCCCTGAACTTCTCGATGCGACTCCCATCGCTGTCGCAGATTCGTGGCTTGTCGACGCAGGTAACGTGCTCGCTCTCAACCTTCATCGGCAACGCTTCGTGGATGCCGTACCGTCTGACCTGCACGAGACCGCAAACGAATTTTTCACGGCTGCAATCGCACAACTCCCTCGCGCCGGTGCCTGGTTTCCGCGCGCAGAGCTGCGCGGAGGCGAGTTTTTCCTTCAGCTACGCACCGCCCCGGAATTGCACCGCTCGGCAACCGTCATGAGTCATGCGGGAGATGATCCCCGCACTGTGCCGACCGTTAAAGGGCCTGACCTCGACGCGCTGGGTGCGCTCGTCGCCGCGGCTCGACTGCAGGGGGCCGACGATACGGTGCTGCTGACCACCGAAGGGTACGTCATTGAGGGCGCGTACAGCGCAGTGCTGTGGTGGCGGGGAGATATTCTGTGCGGCCCGCCGGCCGAATTCGATCGCGTCGATAGCGTGACCGCGCGCAGCGTGCTGACCCTCGCCCGTGCGCTCGGTCTCGATACTCACACGGAGGCGGTGACTCCGGCAGAACTCGATGGCTGCGAGGTGTGGATCGTTAATGCTCTGCACGGCATCCGCATTGTCTCTGGCTGGGTTGACGGCCCCGCGCTGGCAGAGAAGCCGAAACGGCTTGAGCAGTGGCGCACCCGCCTCAGTGCTTTAGCGCACCCTATTTAGCCAGTTTCTTCACGGTTACGATCGCTAGGCTCGGCACGTGCACCCCGTTGATCTCGCCCTGAGCGCCGAGCCGATCACTGGCGGTGCGGGCTTTGGGCAGTGGCTCAACGATGCACTGACATACATTCTTGACACCGTGCAGTCGGTGGATCCGGCACTTCGTACGGTTCTGGCCGGCGTCGCAATTATGCTGGAGACGTCGATCTTCATCGGATTGATCGTGCCGGGCGACACCGTAGTAATTGTGGCCAGTACGGCCGTCGGCAGCGTTGTCGAGGGATCGTTTCTGGTTGCCGCCGTCATTGTTGGAGCTCTCATCGGTGAGAGTGTCGGATTCGCTCTTGGCCGCTATTTTGGTCCCAAGATTCGTGAATCACGTCTCGGTGACCGTATTGGCCGGGCACATTGGGATCAGGCGGAGCGCTATCTTGCGCGCCGTGGCGGGATTGCGGTGTTCATCTCACGGTTCTTGCCTGTACTGCACTCGCTTATTCCGGTGACGGTGGGAATGAGCGCCATGCGCTACCGCACTTTTATGGCGTGGACTGTTCCCGCCACGACTATCTGGTCGATCACCTATGTGTCTGTTGGAGCCCTCGCTGCGGGTAGTTTTCGCGAACTGCTCGATAGCTTGCACTACGCGGGCTATATCTTTGTCGCAATCGTTGCCGGGTTCGCGGTGCTCGCGATTCTCGCCAAGAAGCTGTTACAACGGTCTCAGAAGCGCCACATGGAAATCCTCGAGCACGAGCACGAGCAGCCTCGCTAGCCCAGCACCGGCGCTCCACAACCAAGCGAGGGGCGGATGCACGTGCATCCGCCCCTCGCTTACTGTCCCGGCCAGTGGTGTTTGCTAGCCGAGACCGTTTTCGCTCAACCATGCGCTGGCGATATCGTCTGACGACATCTTGTCGACTGTGCTCTGCACGTTGAGCGCCACTAGGCCCTCTGGTGTGAGCTTGGCGCTGACCGCGTTGATGACGTCGGCGATCGAGTCCGCAATATCTGCGTTCACGAGCGGCACAACATTCGAGGCCAAGAACAGACCCTCGGGGTCGGTGAGGCTCACGAGGTTCTCGGTCTGGATGCGCGGATCGGCGCTGTAGACGTTGGCAATGTTGATGGTTCCCGCGGCAAGTGCATCAACCGTGGTGTCTCCTGTGGCGGTGAAACCGACCGTTGCGCCATAGACCTCTTGGAGACCGGTGGGACCGTAGGGGCGCTCTTCGAGCTCAGCGTTGCCGCCCAGCGTGAGGTCACTCACACCCGCGAGGTCGGCGAGGCTGACGAGCGAGTTTGCGGCCGCGAAGTCTGCGGTCACATTGTATGAGTCTTGGTCGGTCGCGGATGCCTGGTCGAGCACCGTGAGGCCCTCGGGCATCGCATCGGCAAGCTCTGCGTAGACCTCTTCTGATTCGGTCGCTGTGGTGTCGGGGCTGTAGAACTGGAGTAGGTTTCCCGTGTACTCGGGGAATACGTCTACTTCGCCGCTTTCGAGCGCGGGCAGGTAGGCGTCGCGTTGACCGATCTGGAATTCGCGCTCCACCTCAAAACCAGCGTTTTCGAGAGCCTGCGCATAAATTTCGGCAATGATCTCGTTGGAATAGTATGCCTGCGAGCCAACAACGATGGTCTCGCTGTTGGTGTTCTCATCACCCGATCCGGTGTCTAATGGGTCACCAGTTGCACACCCTGTGAGGGCCAATGCCGCCCCGACCACGGCTGCACCAAGTGCAAGCCGGCCTTTGTTCCTTGCTGTGAACATTTTATCCTCTTCTTTCTTGGGCAGCCTTTGCTGCCACCGCTCGTCGTCGGGGTGACGACGTGCGGACATCTTTAGCACGCCCAGCCGAGACTCCGCGGGGGATCGCGAACTGTTGGATGAGCGCAAAAATTGCGTCGAGCGTGAGCGCGAGCGCCGCGATAAGCAGGGCGCTACCCAGCATCTCGTCGTAGCGCTGGAGCGGCAGTCCGCGGAAAATATAAATTCCGAGTCCTCCCAGTCCGACATACGCTGCGAGCGTTGCGGTAGCTACGACCTGCAGAGTGGCCGCACGGAGCCCGCCGATTAGCAGAGGCAACCCGATGGGCACTTCCACCTTCCACAGAATCTGCCACTCGGTCATGCCCACCGAGCGCGCGGCGTCAATAACGCGACGATCAACCGCTTCAATTCCGGCGTAGGCGCCGGCAAGAATTGACGGGATTGCAAGCAACACAAAAGCGGTGATCGCAGCAATTTGGAGTTGCACTTGCGCGACTCCTATTAGCAGTACAAGAAATAAGATGAGCCCAAAGGACGGTAACGCGCGGGCCGCGCCCGAAAGTCCCACGGCAAAGTCACGGCCCTTACCGGTGTGGCCGATGAAAAATCCGAGGGGGACCGCAATGAGGGCGGCGATCACGACCGATATGAAGGTATAAAACAGGTGCTCTTCAAGTCTCAGAGGAATGGGGTTACTACCCACAAGCCGCTCTGGGGAGAACAACCACTGAAAGGCCTCGATCAGAAAGTTCATACCGCGGCCCCTTCCGCAGCTACTCGCAGCCGGCCAGCTTTCATCTTCTTGACTGCGGTCCACGGCATCAATAGCCGGCCGAGAAGCACAAGCGCACGGTCGATGAGTAACGCAACAATGACTGTCATCACAACGCCGGCAAAGATCTCTTCAGGAATTCGACGCTGAAATCCGTTGGTGAAGAGGTATCCAAGGCTTTCCACTCCGATCAGGATGCCGACGGTCACGAGACTCACAGTCGACACGGCAGCTACCCGCAGCCCGGCAAGAACGACAGGACCGGCGAGGGGAAAGTCCACGGTCCAGAATCGACGCCAACCACCAAAACCGACAGCGGTAGCTGATTGACGGATCGCGGGGTCGACGGAGGCCAGAGCATCCGCCACCGAGCGCGCCATGATCGCAACGGCGTAGAGCGTAAGCGCAATCGTGATGTTGAGTTCGCTCAAGAAGCTAATGCCCAAGATCGGAGGCAAAATGACGAAGAGAGCCAGCGAGGGGATTGTGTACAGCAGTCCCGCGAGGGTCAGAAGAATTCCCCGAGTGAGCTTGAAACGATAAGCGATCCAGCCGAGGGGAATAGAAATGAGAAATCCGAGAACGATCGGGGGGATGCTCAGTCGAACATGTTCAAGCGTGAGTCCCCAGATCAAATCAAGATTATTGATGATCCACGTCACTATTGCTCCGACCCGCCCACTAGCACTCCGGCTCCCCGGCCCTCACTATCGATCACAATCGTTCCCGACTCTGTCTTCTTTAATGACAGAGCGCGCTTGCCTCGGTCCGTGCCGATGAAACTTGCGACGAACTCGCTTGCGGGGTTTGCCATGATTTCGTTCGGGCTGCCGACCTGCGCGATTTTGGCACCCTTTTCGAGGATGACGACCTGATCGCCGAGAAGAAAAGCCTCGTCAATGTCGTGCGTGACGAAAACGATTGTCTTGTCGAGCTCGTGCTGGAGCCGAATAGTCTCCTGCTGGAGCTCCGCTCGCACGATCGGGTCTACTGCGCCAAAAGGCTCATCCATGAGAAGGATGTTCGGATTCGCCGCGAGTCCGCGCGCCACACCGACGCGCTGTTGTTGCCCGCCCGAGAGCTGACTTGGGTAGCGGTCGGCCAGGCTGCGACTCAGCCCCACCGTGTCGAGAAGCTCAAGGGCTTGCGCTCTCGCCTGCTTTTTTGCGACACCGTTGAGCATAGGAACAGTCGTGACGTTGTCGATGACTTTGAAGTGCGGCAGAAGCCCAGAGTTCTGCATCACATAGCCGATGCTGCGCCTTAGCGAGACCGGCTCCTTCTGCATAATGCTCTCGCCATCAATCTCGATGTCGCCACCGGTGGGATCGACCATACGGTTGATCATTCTGAGCAGTGTGGTCTTTCCACTACCGGATGATCCTACGAACACGGTGATCTTGCGTGACGGAATCACGATATCGAAATTATCAACAGCAACGGTACCGTCGCCGAAACGTTTGGTTACTGCGCGAAATTCAATCATGATTTCGGCTCATTCCTCGCGCTTCTGCGCGGATCGACACTTGCCAGCACTAATAGCTAAACAGTATTCGACGCCGCTGTCATTCCCGATCGGGCATAACTAGGCAGATTTACATGAAACCGAGATTGTTACCAGCCGATGGTCTCCGCAACAAATTTGCGAACGGCAGACGTGCTCACGCTAATAAACTCTTCGTCGCCCTGGGGGTTCGCCAGGAACGCCCGCGCAACGAGGGCGTCACTCATCTCAAGCGCAACTTCAAGGGTGAACCGCGTCGCCGCAGAATTCTCGACGCCGAAGCGAGACGATAGTGCCTCGACGATCCGCTCAGCGACAAGTGACTTGTAGGTGCGACCGTTGGGTAGTGGGCGAAGATCAAGTTGATCGCCAACTCGAAGACCGCGGAACCCGGGTTCGGTGCGGTAAGTATCGACGACAGACGAGAACGCCGTTGCCAACGCCGCACGCCAGTCTGGCTGCGAAGGATCGTTAATCGCTTCGATGATGCGCGCCATCACACGCTCAAAGTTGCGAGAGCCCAAGGCCTGCAACAGGACGATGCGATCGGGAAAGTAACGGTAAACGGTGCCGATGGAGGCTCCCGCACGCTCAGCAACCATGGCGGTAGTGAGTCGCTCTATGCCGAACTCATCAACGATGGATGCTGCTGCATCAAGCAGCGCGGTTAGTCGAGCGGTGCTCCGTGCTTGCACGGGCTCGTTGCGAAGCGAAACTGCTGGTTCAGCCACGAATTCAATGGTTGGTGTGTGAGCGTTCACGATGGCCCCTTTCTTGGTGTGTGACCAATCCTAACCTTTAGAACGCTTGTTCTACCGGGGCGAAAAGCCGATTTTGTGGTGAGCAACAAACTAGAATTGGAGTATGTGCGGTCGATTTGCCCTAGATGAGACGATCAATCGGCTGATTACCGAGTTCGTTACCGCGACGGGACGCCCGCCCGAGCAGTGGCAAGCGGACTGGCTTGCCCCGTCGGTCGTTAGGCCCACCGATCAGGTTCCCATTCTTTTCAAGACTAGGGAGGACCGCGACACCCGCAACTCCGCGCTCATTCCACGAGCGGCCCTAGCGCAGTGGTGGTTAACACCGCCGTCCTCCACCGTATTGCGGGGCAAGTACGCGACATTCAATGCACGCAGCGAGACAGTCACCCAGAAACCAACATTTCGTGATGCCGTGGCACGCCAGCGCGCGGTGCTTCCCGCAATCGGGTACTTCGAAACCCAAAAGACTGAGTCCAACGCAGTTCCCCACTTCATCACCGCTGACGGTGGCCTTCTTTTCTTCGCAGGCCTCTATTCCTGGTGGCAAGACCCGTCCTGCGAGCCGGATGATCCTCGGCGCTGGCATCTCACCACCACCATGCTCACTCAGGCTGCCACGGGAGCGCTGGCAGAGATCCACGACCGGATGCCGGTAACCATCGCCCGCGATGCCATCGACGAGTGGATCGATCCCCGTGTTCTCGGCGACGAGAGTGTTGTGCAGAACGTGGTCGCAGCATCCGCAATCCTGAGTGAACAATTACACGCGGAACCCCAACCACGGGCATGAAATAGGACCGCCAGTGCTGCCGGAGAGGTGGTGTGACCCTAGGCTGGAGAAATGGTTCGACTCGGTAAAGCACAAACTCCCGCGCAAGCAGCAGGAGAAATTTTGCACCGTGCGGCTCGCATCGAAGACACGTTCCATCGTTGGAGGGAGCGCCGCGGCCGCAAGCGTGGCCTCACTGCCACAATCATTCCGTACAGCAGTTATGGTACGACCGACTGGGCACGCGTACTCTGCCGCGTGGTACTGACGCGAGGCACAGAGGCATCAAAGAAGCGCGCCGAGAATGTTCGTGGCTGGCGCAGCTTTTTCAGTATTCCGGTCAATGACGAAGTTGTGACGGTTACGATCGGCGGCAGAGCGGTGCAGCTTACGCCGGGCCGCGGTGGCGTAATCGACAAACAGGTGGATGTCGCGCTCGAGCCGGGATGGCAGACTGCCACTCTCGACTCAGCGGGTTCCGACGCCACCATCACGCACATCTTCGTTGTCGACCCGCGCGCTACTTTCGGAATCATTTCTGACGTGGATGACACGGTGATGGTGACCGCGCTACCCCGCCCCTTGCTCGCCGCCTGGAACACTTTCGTGTTGGATGAGCACGCACGACGCCCCGTCGCTGGGATGGCCGTGCTGTACGACCGGCTCGCTCGCACCAATCCCCTCGCCCCCGTTGTTTATCTTTCTACGGGGGCTTGGAACGTTGCCCCAACGCTGACTCGCTTTCTCCGACGCAACCTTTATCCGCGCGGGGCGATGCTCCTGACGGACTGGGGTCCGACACACGATCGGTGGTTTCGGAGCGGCGCGGAACACAAACGCGAAAGCCTTCGTCGGCTCGCGTCAGAGTTTCCTCGGATCAAGTGGTTGTTGGTCGGTGACGATGGACAACACGACGAGAAGATCTACGGCGATTTTGCCACAAGTCATCCCGACAACGTCGCTGCAGTCGCGATCAGACAGCTGTCAACGAGGGAAGCGGTTCTCGCCGGTGGCCGCAGCACATCTACTGAGCGAGAACGAGAGTCGTCGATTCCCTGGCTGTACGCCTCAGATGGCGCACGGCTCGCTGTTGAACTGAGAGAGCTCGGTCTCGTCGACGATTGAGGCGCCCCTGACGCATCATTTGTAAAATTTCCTGCACGATCGGCCGGATGTGCAGAAACCGGGCCGCGGACGCTGCAATGATTGGTGCATGGCGTTACCCATCGAAGATTATGCCCTTATTGGCGACTGCCGGACAGCTGCACTCGTCGGTATCGACGGAAGCATTGACTGGCTCTGTTTCCCGAGATTCGACTCCGCATCAATGTTTGGGGCGTTACTCGGCAACGAAGACCACGGTCGCTGGCTGGTAGCCCCCAGCGCCTGCCTCGACAGTTCGGCATCCGTCACGGTAACGCGCAAGTACCGCGACAACACCTTCATTCTTGTTACCACGTGGGTAACCGACGAAGGTGAAGTTGAAGTAATCGACTTCATGCCTTTTGGCAACCGACGTGCAGACGTTGTTCGACGCATCCGCGGAGTTCGCGGCACAGTAACTATGCACACAGAACTCCTGATTCGTTTCGGCTATGCCACCGCTCTTCCCTGGTTACATCAGGCGCCGGAGGCCGGAGGTCACGCGGTGATCGCCGTTGCCGGGCCAGACGCGATTGTCGCCCGCGGAATTGAACTGCATGCCGCCGACCACAAGCACACTGGCAGTTTCTCTGTGGGCGAGGGTGAAACTCACGACCTGACGATGACCTGGTACCAGGCGCACCGCAACCCGCCTGCCGCTGTGAATGTCGACGATGTGCTCGCTCGCACCAGCGAATGGTGGACTAACTGGGCTTCGCACTGCGAACCGTCAGACGAGTACCCCGAGATCGTCAAGCGGTCCCTGTTGGTGCTGCGCGCACTGACGCATGAAGATACCGGCGGGATTGTTGCCGCCGCCACCACGAGCTTGCCCGAATGGTTTGGTGGCAGCCGAAACTGGGACTACCGCTATGTCTGGCTGCGCGATGCAGCGCTCACGCTACATGTGTTGCTCGATCACGGGTACATCGCCGAGGCAGAAGCGTGGCGTCGCTGGCTTTTGCGCGCAATCGCCGGCGACCCCGCCGATGTACAAATCATGTATGGGCTCTCGGGAGAGCGCTGGCTTGAAGAGCGCGAAATTGATTCTCTCCCCGGATATGAAGGGGCATCTCCGGTTCGAATCGGCAACGGTGCCTTCAACCAGTTCCAAGGAGACGTGTTTGGTGAAGTCATGGTTGCGCTTCAAGCAGCTCGCCGTTCTGGTGTTCACGAGAACGACTTCTCGTGGCCGCTGCAGCGCGCTCTGATGGCATTCGTTGAAGATAACTGGAACCGACCAGACCATGGCATCTGGGAGATCCGCGGGCCCGAGCGTCACTTCACTCACTCCCGTGTGATGCTGTGGGCCGCTCTAGATTGTGCAATCAACGCCGTTGAAGAGTTCGGTCTTGAGGGTCCCGTCGAAACTTGGCTTGTGATTCGCGAGGAGATTCGTAAGGAGATCGAGCGCGATGGTTGGGACGCCGAACGCGGCACCTATACCCAGTATTACGGCGGAGCTGGCGTTGACGCTTCACTGCTGCAACTCCCCCAGGTCGGCTACCTCGCCGCTGACGACCCCCGGATGCTCGGAACCGTCGCTGCCATCGAAGAGGAGCTTCTCGTTGATGGGCTGGTGCTGCGCTATCTCACAGAAACAGGCATAGACGGCCTTCCGCACGGAGAAAACCCGTTCCTCGCGTGCTCATTCTGGCTTGTCGAACAATATGCCGGATCGGGACGGGTCGAGGATGCAATCGTTCTGATGGATCGTCTCGTCGGCTTTGCCAACGATGTCGGTCTCATCAGTGAGGAGTACGACACCGTCAGTGAGCGTCAGGCTGGCAATACTCCGCAGGCGCTCAGCCACCTCGCACTAGTGCGGGCCGCCGACGCGATCTCGAAAGTAAAGACTTCGAAGTGAAACTATTGACGACGCTCACACTCGCGCGTCGCTCACCCCTGCTCCAGGTTCTGAAGACCTCGATCGCAACAGTACTCGCGTGGGTGGTCGCCAGCTTCGCTCTTCAACAACCGTTACCCATCTTCGCCGCCATCGCGGCACTGCTGGTTGTTCAGCCGAGTGTTAGCCAGTCGATTGAGAAGGGACTTGAGCGCAGTATTGGTGTCGTGGCAGGCGTGGCGATTGCGCTGGGAGCTGGCCAGCTTTTTGGCGACCAGAGCTGGGTGATCCTGAGCGTCATCATCATTTCTGTACTCGTGGCGTGGGCGCTGCGTCTAGGCCCTGGCTCGGCGAACCAGATCCCCATCAGCGCGATGCTGGTGCTCGCACTCGGCGGTCAGAACGCTGGCTATGCGGGCGAACGAATCATCGAGACCGTCATCGGCGCCCTGATCGGGCTGATCGTCAACCTGGCGATCGTGGCACCTGTATTTGTCAGCCCGGCGCGTGTCGCGGTCGCGTCACTCACCAAGCGAGTGGCTGCAGTGCTTGAATTGTTGGCTGAGTCACTGCGCACTGGGCGTACCGAAACCCAGCTACGTGCCCTACTCGATGAGGCCCGCCAGCTCCGTGACTTGCGCGACGCCGCCGCGGTGGCCCTTCGCCAGGGTGAAAACAGCCTCACTCTCAATCCCAGGAAGAGCCGCCATCACCGGATGCTGCGGCGCGAGTCAGAGCTTTTTGCGCTGTTGAGTGTGCTCGTGACACGCACCCTCGGCATGGCCAGAGCTATTCACGACCGGTACGACACAAATCTGGCATCAGACCCCACCGTCGCGTCGATCGCACAGGAACTGGAACGGGCGGCACACGATTTGCGGCTGCGCGGCCGCGCACCCGGCGAACGCGAGTCTGCGCGGCCGACGCAGGAACTGCTGATTCTCACAGCGCCGCTCACTGTGCTTAAAGCGCATCCGCAGCACTGGATCTTAATCGGCTCCCTCTTAGAAGATGTGCGCCGTGTCCACGAAGAAATCGTGGGTCATACCGACAACGGGTAGCCCAGCCCGCACGCCAAGGCTCAGAAAAGCCAGGTGAGGGAAGCGAACTCTTCGGCGGTGAGCCCAAACTGCTCGGTCGCGTGGGCCACTTCGGACCGCACTGAGGTTACCGGTGCGTCTTTGCGCACAAGAACATCAATTCCGGCCGGCGACAGTCGGGAGCGAGAGAAACGGATGACCGCAATAGTAAAGGCCTCGTTCGCGCCGGCCACCTGCCAGCGGCTGGCAAGAATCTTCAACACGCCGTGACCGCGCCACACAAATTCATCGCCACGCAGGCGGTCGGTTCCGACAATCGTTTTCGGAGTGCCATCGGTTGTCGCGTACCTGACCGTGTCCCTCAGCATCAATTCTTTCCCCTCAACCGTGTCGTAGGAGAATTCGGGGTTATGACGCTTGCCATCGAGCCACCTCGGAAAATTGCTTGCGGCCACCGTCCACGTGCCCGGCAACTGTGCGGCAAGCATCGAGGCATCAAAGACTTCATTCACCTGACCAACATAGGTCACCGCGGCTGAGAGTCCACGATGCCACGGCGGGCGAGCGTTACTCTTACGGCATGCTTCACGCTCTTCTTCGGTCTTCACATCCGGGGCCAACAACCGCGGTCTCGCTCATTGCCCTGTCGCTTTCGATCGGGATCGGCCTGGAACCGTGGAGAATTGCTGCCGTCACGCTAATGATTGTGTGCAATCAACTCTCCGTTGGACTCTCGAACGACTGGCTCGATGCGGCACGTGATGTGCAGAGCGATCGGAGCGATAAACCGATCGTCAGCGGAGATGTGTCAGCCTCAACTGTTGCGCGAGTGGCAGTGACCCTGGCGGTGATTTCCGTCGCGCTCTCACTGCTCCTGGGACCATTCGCCGCCATCGCCCATGCACTGTTCCTTGCCAGCGGTTGGCTCTATAACGTTGGGCTCAAGTCAACACCCGCGTCGGTGATCCCGTACGTTGTCGGTTTCGGTTCGCTACCGGCGATCGTGACCCTTTCTGCAGACCCACCCCAGCTCGCCACCGCCTGGGCAATCGCGGCCGGCGCGTTACTGGGGGTAGCCGCACACTTCAGCAACGTTTTACCCGATCTTGACGACGACAGCGACACGGGCGTCAGCGGCCTTCCCCACCGGCTTGGTGCACAAATCTCGGGGTTTGTCATCGCTGCAAGTCTCGTTGCCGCAGCGCTGGCAATCGTCTTTGGCCCACAGAATCCCGTTACTGCTGTGTCAATAGTTGGCCTTGCTATGACCCTCATTCTGGCGGTGACCAGTGTCGTGCTCGTGATCCGGAACACCAGGAAACGGGTGCTATTTCGCCTAACCATCGCCGCAGCGCTTATCGATGTCGTGCTGTTGCTGCTGTCGGCCCCACAACTGCGCTAAGCGGCATCCGAAGGGTTGGATTCCGTCGAGACCGGGTTGCGGATGCCCACAAGCGAGACAAAGGCTCCGATAAAGAACAGCGCTGCCGTCACGATCATGGCGCGGTGAAAATTATCCACCGTCAAGGGCCCGACCACGATTACGCCGATGAGAGCGATAGTGATGAGCCCCGCAATTCGCGAGACCGCGTTGTTGACGGCAGAACCGATCCCGGCCTGACGCGCTGAGATCGCGCCCAGGATCGCGGAGGTGAGCGGGGCCACGGTCATCGAGAGCCCCACCGAAAACAGCACGACTCCCGGCAGCACCTGAGTGAAATAGTTCACACTCTCTTGCATCGTGAGGAAGGTGAGGTAGCCAATACCACCCAGCAATGGCCCCACGGTCATGAACAGCCGTGGGCCGTAGGTGCCGCTGAGACGCCCAAAGAACGACGACAAGAGGATGATGCCAATCGACGACGGCAGGAATGCGAGGCCGGCCAGAGTGGCACTGTAGCCCGCAACCTCCTGGAGGTAGACCACCACGATGAACCCACCCAGGGCCATCGCACCGTAAATGAAGATGGTAGCAATGTTGCCCATACTGAAGTTGCGCTCCCGGAACAGCTTCAGGGGCAGCATCGGCTGGGGCGTACGCCGTTGCCAGAGAACAAAAGCCACCAGACTGAGCAATCCGACGATCAAGGGCACAAAGACAGCGGGGCTTCCCCACCCGTAGTTTCCCTGCTCAATGAGGGCAAAAACGGGACCTCCGAGACCGATGATGCCCAATACCGCTCCGAGGTAATCAATGCGGGTGTTCTTGGTGCGTTCATCTCGGTGCCCGAGCATGACCAGCATCCACAGGGTGACAGCGATTGGCAGCACGTTGATTGCAAAGACCAGCCGCCAACTGAGAAAGTCAACGAACACACCGCCGACAACCGGGCCCACGATGAATGCTGCACTCGTCCACGCCGTCCACGCACCAATCGCCTTCGCTTGGGCGGAACCACGGAATGTTGACATGATGAGAGCGAGCGAACTGGGAACCAGAAGTGCCCCAGCGGCTCCCTGAACACCGCGCAACACAATGACAAGCTCCGCCGTTGGGGCCACGGCAATTGCGAGCGAGACAACACCGAACGCCACCAATCCGATGCGCAGAATAACAATGCGCCCAAAAACATCAGACAGGGAACCAGCGAGCAGGATGAGGGAACCGAGCGTGATGAGGTACGCATCGACCACCCACTGCTGCGTACTCAGACCACCACCCAGCTCATCCCGGATAGCTGGCAGAGCAACATTGATCACTGAACCATCGAGAAACGCCACAAAGGACGCGAGAATTGCGATAATCAGAATGAGCCGTTGATCTCTAGTCACACACACAGTCAACACCCTGAGGGCCAAGGTTTATGCCCGAAATCTGAGTTAGTCGAGTCGATCAAATGCAGAAACGCGCACCACGGCGACCCCTTCCGCCGCAGATTCGGCAAGATCCACCGTCGCTGAAATCGCCCAGTCGTGGTTTTCTGCGGGGTCAGCGATAACCTGGCGAACCTGCCAGGAGCCGGGCAACTCGGTGATCTCGATCATCGACGGGCCACGGGCATCCCCCGCCGTCGACATCGTCTCGTGCTCGTCAAAGTAACGATCGAGCGCATCACCCCACGCCTGCTCATCGAAGCCCGCTGCGGCATCCAATTCACCGAGCGCGACAGCATCATCTCTGGCCGCCAATTGCACGCGACGGAACATCTCGTTGCGCACCAGCACCCGAAACGCTCGCGCATTCGTGACAACGGATGCCGGGGTGGGCGGCGAAACTGGCTCAGAGCTGGTCGCACTATCGGCCCCGTTCGTCATGGCCTCCCACTCGTCGATGAGACTCGAGTCGACCTGACGAACAAGCTCCCCCAACCACTCGATGAGGTCAAGAAGTTCGTCAGTCTTGGCATCATCCGGAATCGTCTGCCTGGTGGCACGATACGCATCCGAAAGATAGCGAAGCACCAATCCCTCGCTGCGCGCGAGCCCATAAAAGCCGACAAAGTCCGCAAACGTCATGGCCCGTTCATAGAGGTCGCGCACCGCACTTTTGGGGCTGAGCTCGAAGTCGCCGATCCATGGCTGACTGGCGCGATACATGTCGAAAGCCGCTGTGAGGAGTTCGTCGAGGGGCTTTGGCCACGTAACTTCCTCCAGCAATTCCATTCTCTGGTCGTACTCGATCCCCTCCGCTTTCATCGCGGCAACGGCTTCACCACGCGCCATGAACTGCTGCTGCGAAAGAATTGGGCGAGGATTATCGAGGGTTGCCTCGAGCACCGAGATCATGTCAAGCGCGTAGGTGGGTGACTCGCGATCCAGCAGATCGAAGGAGGCAACCGCAAACGGCGACAGGGGCTGATTGAGCGCGAAGTTGGCCTGCAGATCGACCGTGAGCCGAATTTCGATGCGGTCCTCGAAGCTCTCAACTTCTTCGCCATCGACGATCATGGTGTCGGCGACCCGGTGTTCCTCCACAATCTCTGCCGTGCGCAGGGTTCGGTAAATTGCGAGCGCCTGGCGTGCCAGTTCACGCTGCTTCGGTCGGGGCTCATGATTGTCTTCGACCAGATGCCGAACGTTGGAGAAGACGTCTCCCCCGCGTGCGATCACATTGAGGATCATGGCGTGATTCATGCGCATGTTGCTCGTCAGCAGCTCTGGCTCGGCGGCAATCATCCGCTCAAAACTGGACTCACTCCAGGTGACAAACCCTTCGGGGGGCTTCTTGCGAACGAGCTTGCGGAGCTTCTTGGGATCGTCGCCGGCCTTGGCAACCATCTTGGCGTTGTCAGACTCGTGCTCCGGTGCTTGGGCCACAACCGTTCCGGCGGTGTCGAAGCCTGCGCGACCGGCGCGACCGGCGATCTGGTGGAACTCTCGCGCGGTCAGCTGCCGCATCCGCGTTCCATCAAACTTGGTTAGTTGGGTCAATAGCACGGTGCGGATGGGCACATTGATGCCGACGCCGAGGGTGTCTGTTCCGCAGATGACCCGCAGCAGCCCGCGCTGGGCAAGCTGCTCGACCAACCTCCGGTACTTGGGCAGCATTCCGGCGTGATGTACCCCGATCCCGGACCGAATGAGCCGTGACAGGGTTTTTCCGAATACCGTCGTGAATCTGAAGTCGCCAATCGCTTCGGCGATCTGATCGCGCTGCTCGCGAGACACCACCTTGATGCTCGTCATGGCTTGCGCGCGCTCTAGGGCAGCAGCCTGAGAGAAGTGCACGATATAGATCGGCGCTTGCCCCGTCGAGAGCAAATCTTCGACCGTTTCGTGGATGGGGGTGATGGCCCAGGAATAGTGCAGCGGTACGGGGCGCTCGACACCGGTTATCAGGCTGGTCTCTCGGCCAGTTCGGCGGCTGAGGTCGTCGGCCAACGGCTGCATGTCACCAAGGGTTGCCGACATCAGCACAAACTGCACGCTGGGCAGAATCAGCAGCGGCACCTGCCACGCCCAGCCGCGATCGGGGTCGGCGTAGAAATGGAACTCGTCCATCACGACTTGGTCGACGCGGGCATCCGCACCCTCGCGTAGAGCGAGGTTCGCCAGAATCTCTGCCGTGCAGCAGATGATCGGTGCATCCGCGTTCACAGAAGAATCGCCGGTCACCATTCCCACATTCTGCGCCCCGAAGATCTCGACGAGAGCAAAGAACTTCTCGCTCACGAGCGCTTTGATGGGCGCCGTGTAGAAGGTGCGTTGGCCCTGCGCCAGCGCGATCGCGTGGGCGGCGATCGCCACCAGCGACTTTCCGGTGCCCGTCGGCGTCGACAGGATCACGTTCGCGCCAGACACCAGCTCGATCACGGCTTCGTCTTGGGCCGGGTACAGGCTCAGACCGCGATCGGATGCCCACCCGACGAAAGCGTCATAGGTTGCGTCTGCGTCGTAGGGCGTCGGAAGCGCATCCAAGAGTGAGGGCATTGTTCAACCGTAGCCGGATGACCGGGCTGTTCTTGCCCGACTAGCTGAGCGCCAGCATGACGGAGGCCACCAGCGCGAGCCCCATGCCGAGGAGTTGGATTCTGCTGACCCGCTCGTTCAACGTGAACCGCGCCAGCACGATCGTGGCGAGTGGATAGAGACTAACGAGTACCGAAACTACGGCCAAGCTTCCCGCTTGGAGTGCGAACAGGATGAAAGCGTTGGAGGCCCCGACAAGCACCCCTCCCGCAGCGGCGAGCAATCGTGCCCGGGCCACGCTCACAACGGGGCCACCTTCGGGCTGATGGTCAAACTGGGCAAAGAAGCGTCGAAGAGGCGCGCTCAGCCGAGTGAGTGCCAACAAAATAAGCATCGCACCAAGACCGACCAGAATCTCGACCACCGCCGTAGCCAAGCCGGCGGATTCCGGTGCCTGATCCAGTGCGATCAGAGCGGTTCCTAGGCTGATACCCGACACCAACCCCACGACCACCGTTCGGGGCCGCACGCGCACCGCGGCATCCGTTCGTGTGACGGAAACGAGTAATGCGCTGATGAGCGCCAGGGCGATGGCAATCCACGCCTGCACCGGCAACCGCTCACCGCTGATGACGGCGAAAGCTACCGGAACGACAGCACCCACCACCGCGATGAGGGGTGCCACGAGACTCATGGGGCCATCGGCGAGGGCGGCATAAAACGTGAGAAGCCCAACGATGGCACTGACGCCGGCGACAGCACCCCAGGTGATGGCACCACTCTCCCACCGAACGACCACAAAGGGCAGGGCGATGAGCAGGGCGAGTGTGGCGAACACGTGGATGATCGTGGTCGCCGGCACGACCCTCAGCCGACGCGTGCTCACACCACCAAAAAAGTCGGAAACCCCATAGAAAAGGGAGCCCGCCAGCGCGAGAACGACACTGAGGATCATCGCGCCAGTTTAGAGCCCGCAACCCCCGGTGGTCCCCACTGTTTTCGACGCATCATCACAGTGCGACGAACACGGTGCGACGGAGCACGTAGCCTGCTGGCCGCGGGTAGAATCTGGTGTGCTCAATTCAGGCGACTCTCCCGACATCGGCCTCAGCGGCGTCGACCCGTCGGAACTTGCCACGACCCTCAGAGTCTTGCAGCAGATGGCGGGAATCGACGAGGAGCACCCCGATTTCGTCACGGTTCGACGGGCGACCGCCGCAATGTTCAAGGCGGTCAAGAAGGAGCGTCGGCTTGAGAAGCGCGCAACGATTGCGGACGCCGATCGCCAAGTGATTGGCGCGACCGCCACCGGAGCCGCTGACCGCATCGACGATGAGACTCGTGGCATCCCGATTTCGACCAGCACAACCACCCCATCAGCCGGCGAACTGATCAAAGCGCGCCCCTGCTACATTTGCAAGCAGCCGTATACGACTGTCGATTCGTTCTACCACCAGCTCTGCCCGCGCTGCGCCGCGTTCAATCACGCCAAACGTGACGCGCGCACAGACCTCACTGGCAGGCGTGCGCTGCTCACCGGTGGTCGCGCGAAAATTGGCATGTACATTGCACTGCGGTTGCTTCGGGATGGCGCCCACACGACAATCACCACACGGTTTCCGCGGGATGCGGTTCGTCGTTTCTCGAGCCTGCCCGATTCTGCAGACTGGTTGGATCGGCTTCGCGTGGTGGGGATTGATTTGCGCGACCCGGCACAGGTCATCGGGCTTGCCGAGTCCGTTGCCGAACAGGGGCCCCTCGACATTCTGATCAACAATGCGACGCAGACAGTTCGTCGCTCCCCCGGCGCGTACCAGCCGCTGGTCGATGGTGAGCTGGCACCGCTGCCCGATGGCCCGCTGCCCGAACTTGTCACTTTTGGCCACACGAACGATCCGCACCCGCAGGCTCTCGCACAGTCGGTGGCCGCACACCCGATTCTGGCTGCCGCTGCCACTCGCGCCGAAGAACTGACGGAACAGGCAATGACGGCGGGGTCAAGCTCACTTCAACGCCTCGCTGCCGGCACCGCAATTGATGCGGGAGGGCTCGTTCCCGACCTCGACTCAACCAATTCTTGGACACAGCATGTTGATCAGGTTGATCCGCTCGAGATGCTCGAAGTGCAGCTCGCCAACACCACCGCACCCTTCGTGCTGATCTCGACGCTGCGGCCGGCGATGGCTGCCTCGCCGTCACGACGCAAATACATCGTCAATGTGTCGGCGATGGAGGGCGTTTTCGGCCGCGGTTACAAGGGCCCCGGTCATCCCCACACCAACATGGCGAAAGCGGCAGTCAACATGCTGACCCGCACCAGCTCACGCGAAATGTTCGAAACCGATAGGATTCTGATGACCAGTGTTGACACCGGTTGGATCACGGATGAACGCCCGCACCCCACGAAGGTGCGGCTGGCCGAAGAGGGCTTTCATGCGCCGCTCGACCTTGTCGATGGTGCGGCCAGGGTCTACGACCCGATCGTGCGCGGCGAAGACGGCGAAGACCTGTTTGGCATTTTTCTGAAGGACTACGACAAGAGCTCATGGTGACCCCGGCCGAGTTTCTCGCCGCCACGGCAAGTGGCACCCGCGTTGTTGTGCGGCACCTCATCGACGATGGCCGCGCCACCGACTCCCTCGGCTATTTTCACCTCGCCGATGACACCCACTGCGTTGTTGCGACCAAGCGCGGACTCGAAACTATTGAGCTGGCCCGGGTGATTGCCGCCAAGGAGGTGCCGCCGCCCCCGGCACCTCGCCGCCGCACTACTTCGGCGGAGTAGCCTTCGCGCGACTCGGCTTCTTGGCTCCTGACGGGGTGTGGGGTTCGGTGGGCTCCAGCATCATGCCTGCGGATGGGGTCACTCATGTGATGGGGCACTTGTTTTCGGGCGAAGAAGGTTCGCGGGAGATCCGTAAGGGCGTAGGCTGCTGGCTGGACAGTGGCAACAAGAGAATAGGTAAGTTGAGGCCGTGGGCGTAAGAATCGAAAGAATTGATCTTCCCGGTTTTGGTATTCGCAATGATGTGATCACCAAATCGGGGTGCCGTGTCAGCGTGGTTTCTCTGCGTTCCGGCGAACGCGACCTCGCATTCTTCAACGCGGATGACCCTGATTCGAATGCGGCCTCAATTTCGCTGAGCGATGACGAGGCTGCCGCTATCGCAGAGGTTTTGGGTTCGTCGCTCACGCTAAGCCGGTTGTCGGTTCTCGGCGAGAAGGTTGAGGGGCTCTTCTTTGAGGAGATTTCTCTGCCTGGCGGTTCTGGTTTCGTGGGTCATCCCATGGGCTATATGAAGGCTCGCACCCTCACCAGCGCGTCGATCGTTGCGATCGCCCGCGGCAGTGATGTTTTGCCATCACCCGGCCCTGAAGTTGTTTTCGAGTCGGGCGATGTGATTGTTGCCGTTGGTACCCGTAAGGGTCTCGACGCTCTGGGCAAACTCATCAACAACGGTCCCAGCTAGGGCCCGCGTATGCATGAGACGACGCAGCTCCTCATTGAGGTTGGCGCTCTCCTGCTGGTACTCAGCGTGCTGGGCCGTATTGCTTCACGCTTCGGCTTTTCGGCTATTCCGCTGTACCTTCTTGCGGGTCTCGCGATTGGCGAGGGTGGATTCTTACCGTTTGATGCTTCTGAAGAGTTTTTCGAGGTTGGTTCGCAAATCGGCGTAATTTTGTTGCTGACAATGCTGGGTCTGGAATATTCCGCCGAGGAGCTCGTCTCGAACCTCAAGAAATCTCGGATTTCAGGAATTCTGGATGGCGTTTTTAATGCGCTGCCCGGCGCCCTATTTGCAATCCTTTTGGGGTGGGAACCTACCGCCGTCGTGGCTTTGGCTGGCATCACCTGGGTGTCATCATCGGGAGTTATCGCAAAGGTGGTTCGCGATCTGGGGCGACTTGGTAACCGAGAGACACCTACCATTCTCTCCATTCTGGTGATGGAAGACCTCGCTATGGCGTTCTACCTTCCGGTACTTTCCGCTCTGGTTATTGGTGCAGGCCTGTTGCAGGGTGCCTTCACCGTCGCAATCGCTGTTGCGGTGGTGCTGCTCATTCTTTACGTTGCGCTTCGTCACGGTCGCGTTTTGTCGCGACTACTTCCGGACAAGAATGCTGAGGCGCTGCTCTTGGGTGTTGTCGGACTCACGATGCTGGTTGCTGGCCTTGCAGAGCGTGTCAGTGTTTCTGCTGCAGTGGGCGCCTTCCTCGTCGGCATCGCGATTTCGGGTCCTGTTGCACGCCAGTCAGCCCAGCTCATCACCCCCCTCCGTGACCTTTTTGCTGCAGTCTTTTTCGTCTTTTTTGGGATCTCGACAGCACCCGGAGACATTGTTCCGGTTTTGCTTCCCGCAGCTGCACTCGCGGTGATCACCATCGCAACAAAGACTCTCTCCGGCTATCTGGCTGCGAAGCGCGCCGGGATCGCTACCGCTGGCCGTTGGCGTACGGGTCTCGCTCTGACCCCCCGGGGCGAGTTTTCTATCGTGATCGCGGGTCTCGCTGTCGGCGCCGGAGTTGAGCCCATGCTGGCGCCCCTAGCCGCGGCGTACGTGCTCATGACGATCGTGGCTGG
Organism: Rhodoglobus vestalii; assembly: GCF_006788895.1. Taxonomy (NCBI): domain Bacteria; kingdom Bacillati; phylum Actinomycetota; class Actinomycetes; order Micrococcales; family Microbacteriaceae; genus Rhodoglobus; species Rhodoglobus vestalii. Next base: position 2,661,637 of record NZ_VFRA01000001.1, on the reverse strand, counting down.
GCCGCTACTTGCGCGCATCCCGGACTCGAAATGGTTCAAGGCCCGTGTGCGAAAAGCCTCGGGAACCCCACCGCCGCTGGCAACAGCGCCCGCGTAAACCGCTCTATACAAGCCACTCCGCAGCCAGACCAGAGAACCCGATCGTTGGGTCGGAGAACCAAGAAAACCGCCGAGCCCAGAGGTTCAACGGTTTCCTGTGTGCTGAGACATTCCCGTCCTGAGACAGAAAAATGGTGGATCCAAGGGGATTCGAACCCCTGACCCCCTGCATGCCATGCAGGTGCGCTACCGGGCTGCGCCATGGACCCATTTGTCTAATTTTCGTTACCAAAAATGCAACTTCTCAAGATTACTACACACGCGGCACCTCCAAAACCATTCGTCGGGCTCGGTGGCGATGAGTCCGGGGGCTGTCGGCATCGAAACCGATGCCGACAGGCCCACAGACACTGAGGTGCTTACCTCAGTGAGCGCACCGTTCCGGCTAGGAGACGGGGATTACGAGCCCGGCATAGAAGTCGTTGATGTATGCCTTCGTTTCATCGGAGGTGAGCAGTTCGTAGAGCTTCAGCACGCGCGGGTCGCCCGTGAGCTCATCGCGAGTGGCCAACACGTTATAGAACGAGCTCGTAGTGGGTTCCGTTACCAACTGCAAATCACCAGTGAGGCCTGCGGCTCCGGCGTAATTGAAGTTCACGATGGCCGCATCCTTGTCATCGAGCGCGGACGGCAGGCTTGCCGCGTCGATTTCGATAAAGTCGAAGCCGTTGGGGTTCGCAGTGATGTCGGCAACCGTTGATGGCGCGTCGGTGGTCTGGATGAGCCCCGCATCCGCAAGCAGCAGCAGCGCCCGGCCTTCATTGCTCGCATCGTTCGGTAGTGCGATGCTTGCGCCATCCTTAAGGTCAGTGAGCTCATCGACGGTCTTCGAGTACAGCGCCAGAGGCGGAAGGTAGACCTGACCAACAACCGCAAGGGTGCCGTTCGTGTTCTCGTTGTAGAGCTCCAAGAAGGGTGCGTGCTGGAACAGGTTCACATCGAGGCTACCCTCGCTGAGTGCCGGGTTCGGCGTGGTGTAGTCGGTGAACTCCACAATGTCGAGTTCGAGACCAGCGGCCTCAGCCTGCCCGCTGTCAATCAGAAACTGAACGATCTCACCGGCGGGCGTTGCTGTGGCCCCGACGGTGAGCGAACCGAGGGTGCCGTCAGTGGGTGCCGATTCTTCAGCGGGAGCCGAGCATCCGGCCAAAGTCAACGCAAGAACGCCTGCGGCGGCCACAGTGGGGAGGGAGAAAAACTTGGAGCGTGACATAACAATCCTTCGTGATGGGTGAACAAACAGGGGTGGGTGAATCGAGAAAACTACTCAGGGGTAAGCCGCCGACGACGTCAGCGGTGCGACATTCGGTTGGCCAGACGGGCACCAACGGCCTGCACGATCTGCACAATCGCGACCAGCACGATAATCACCGCGACAATGTGGATGACGCTGTAGCGCTGATGACCATAGCGAATAGCGACATCGCCGAGCCCGCCACCGCCAATCGCGCCCACGATTGCCGAGTAGTTCACAATCGACACCACTGTCGTGGTAAAGCCACGGATGAGGCCAGGCACAGCCTCGGGAACAATAACTTTCGACACCAGCTGCCAGCGAGTGGCGCCCAGGGACAGCCCGGCCTCAACCAACCCCTCACTCACCTCGCGCAGTGAGATCTCAACGATGCGTGCATAGAACGGGATCGCCGCCACCGCGAGAGGCACAATCGCGGCCGTCACACCGAATGCCGATCCCAGTAGAAACCTTGTGAATGGGATGAGCGCAATCATCAGAATGATGAACGGAATTGATCGCCCCAGATTCACCACCGCCTGAAGCACCCCGTTGATGATCCGACCAGCGGCAATGCTGCCGAAAGGACTCTCCAGGATGCCGCCGCGATCAGTGATCACCAGCAGTGTGCCCGCCGCCAGCCCAAGAATGAGGGTGATGAGCATCGTGACACCCACCTGGTAGAGCGTCTCCCCCGTTGCCCTAAGCAGTGTTTCGAAGAGCTGTGGCCAAAAGTCGGGAGCAGTGGAATCGATCATCGCCCGCTCCTCACAATCTCAACAACAAGCCCTTGGGCGCGCAGGTCACTAATCGCGGCGGTGTGCGCATCGATCGTCCCCGGAAGTTCGAGGCGAGTTCGCCCAGACTGCGCACCGCCAATGGTCTCCATCGCCGCACCCAACAAACCGACGTCGAGCTGATGGGTGCGCGCCAGTCGCGCAACCACCGGGCGCGCCGACGACAAGCCCACAAAAGTGACATCGATCACGGTGGAGTTGCCGTCAGGCAGCTCCCCAAGAGGAAACAGGCCACGAGCAAGCTGTGAGCCTGGCTGGGCGAGCAAATCGACCAAACGGCCCTGCTCGAGAATGCGGCCACCACTCATGAGCGCCGCCGAATCGCAGATGCTTTTGACGACATCCATCTCATGGGTTATCAGCAGAATGGTGAGGCCGAGGTCACGATTGAGGCTCTTCAGCAACTGAAGAATTGAGTGGGTGGTTTCGGGATCGAGGGCGCTGGTTGCTTCGTCACTCAGCAACACTCGGGGGCGGGATGCCAACGCGCGGGCGATGCCAACGCGCTGCTTCTGACCGCCAGAGAGCTGTGCGGGGTACTGGTTAGCTTTATTTTCGAGGCCCACAAGTTCGAGAATTTCATTGGTCCGGCTGGCCCGTTCACGCCGGCCCACACCCACAACTTCGAGGGCAAGCTCAACGTTGCCCCGCACTGTGCGGCTATCGAGCAGATTGAACTGTTGAAAGACCATGCCAATCTCGCGCCGGGCATGAAGCAGGTCGCGGTCACTGAGTGCTGTGAGTTCACGATCGGCGACAGAAACAGAACCCGAATCCGGCCGCTCAAGAAGGTTGACTGTACGGATGAGCGTGCTCTTGCCCGCACCGCTTTGGCCAATCACACCAAAGATCTCGCCGGCATCAACCGCAAGGCTCACCCCATCGAGCGCACGAACGGGGTTCGTTGCGGCACCAAAAACTTTGGTGACGGAAGTGAGCGTGATCATGAAACCCCTGGTAGTGAAGACGAGCCCTTTCGGACTGCCGCGGGGTCTAACTGCCCGGCTGAATCAACACAACCAGTTCACTGTGGGGAATCGAAATTGAGTTACGAACTGTGAAGCACACTAACCCAACCAGCAAGAAAAGCTGACTAAACGGAGTCTGCTTCGGGCTCAGCCTTTTCTGCAATCGTGACGGGGATTACCGGGCAGTCACTCCACAAACGATCAAGCGAGTAGTAGAGACGGTCTTCTTCATGGAAGATGTGTGCCACGATGTACCCGAAGTCAAGCAGGATCCACCGCCCCTCAGCCCGACCCTCACGACGCATCGGTTTGACTCCGGCCTCGATCATCTTTTCTTCGATCTCGGATGCGATTGACTGAACGTTGCGTTCGTTTCGCCCCGTCGCCAAGAAGAATACATCGGTGTATGGTGTCGGCCCGGTGACATCTAGTGCAACCATATCCGTTGCCTGCTTGGCATCGGCGGCGGTGGCGACTACGGAGAGAAGCTCGAGAGAACGAGGAGAAGCAGTCACAGGATCCTTAATCGCAAAAAGCTGTCGGAAAAGAGTTAAATTTACAACATGTTGAAAGCAAAAGCCGCCACAAGAAGTCCGGCGACTACGACCGCCATTGACGCCGCCGAAATCAGCAGCACCGTCAGTGCGCGCGTGCCCTTCGGCTTCTGCGTCTGCGTGACGGACTGATTCGAGAACGTGCTTACCGCTGTGACCGCACGAACGGGTGCCGAATCGGTTGAAACGATATCGCTGTCATTGAGGTCGAGCAGAGAATCGATGTCTGATCGATCGAAGCGGTCAGACACGCCACTGGCAGAGAGTGTGCTGGGCAGATCGATCGATCCCGTGAGCACCGGCTCTCCGTGTGAATTAAGCAGACCGCGGATGTCTGTCGCGAACGGAATGGCGGGCAAGACTAGTGCGCTTGTTGTGTTTGTTCCGCTGCCAATGGTTCGAGAAATGATGGAGCCACTCGGTTCATCGTCAGCGGCAGCCTGTCGAGACCAGTGTCCTGTGGGCGCAAGCTTTACCCCCGCGGCATCGACAAGTGGTGAAGAGCTGTGCGCATCGTGGGGCGCGGCAGGGTCGACCTCGGCGGAGAGAAGCTCACCATCGAGACGCTTTCGTGCCAGATCGTCAAACTCTCTGCGCACAGTGCTGAGGTTTGCCGCCGTTTCGTCAGCTGTCGGCGCAGAATGTTCGTTCGAGGATTCAGGGTCGAAACCGAACAGGTCAGCCATGGTGTGCTGAGCTTCCGGCTGCGGTTCCCCTGTCGGATTCTGCGGCTCATCAATTGTGGAGGCTGATGCCGACGAGCCTGCCCCCCGCAGCACGTCAGCGAGCGGTGATGGAGGCGCAGCGTTAGTTGCCGCCTCTTTTGCCGAGCCGTCGGCATTCGCAAGCAATGATTCGAATGCGCTGAGGGCATCTTCTGATGACGCACTAGAAGATGCCGCCTCAGGAACCACTGCGAGCGGATCGATTAGAGCTGGCGGCTCAAGGTACACCGGGGTCTCTGACTCAACCGTTAGGGCCGCAACTGCGGGAGCTACCTCTGCTTCTTGACGTGCGCGGAGCTCACGGAGTTCACGACGGGTCAGAGTGCGCTCTGGCGCGTCTTCTTCGTCCGCCGCAAGCGTGCCGGGAGTAGCAGTTTCTGAAACCGGCGATGCTTGTTCGACCGGCGATGCCTGTTCGGCAGACGGCGCTTGTTCGACTGATGGCGCCTGCGCAGGGGAGGGTGCCGGGGGCGCGAAGTGGGAATACTGTGTTTGCGGCGACGGCGGAGGTGCGCTCAGGTACGCCTCCTCGCCCGACGGGCCGGAAGTTGATGACGTTGGCGAATCACTTGAGACGGTAGCCGTCGGGGCAGAATCGCTTGAACTGGTGGGAGTGCCATCAGCCTGATCTTCAACCGCGCTGTCAGCGGCTTCCCCCGCCACATCCTTCGCCGGGAAGGTCGTGAAACCCTCTGTGGAAGACTGCTCGTCGGCAGCTCGTTCGCGCTCACTCTGACGTGCCGCGCGCCGCGATTGCGGCTGCGGATCGTGAAAAGTGGTCATGGCATACTCCGATACAAATGGTGCTTAGCGATGTATTGAACGACACCATCCGGAACCAAATACCAGACGGGTGAGCCCTGACTCACTCTGGTTCGGCAATCAGTGGATGAGATCGCAAGCGCCGGCACTTCTAACGAGCTTACGCCTTGCGTAGGCAATCCGCTAATGGTTAGGGGGTGTCCTGGCCGTGAAACTGCTATGAAGTGAGCAAGGTCCCAGACCTCTGAAACGTCTTTCCACTCCATGATTTGGGTCATCGCGTCCGCACCAGTGATGAAGAACAGATCGGCGTCGGGATACGCCTTTCGCATGTCGCGGAGAGTGTCGATCGTGTAGGTCGCGCCTTCGCGCTCTAAGTCGACGCGACTGACATTGAAGCCGGGGTTCGCGGCCGTCGCGATTACCGTCATCAGATAGCGGTGTTCCCCGGCTGTCACCGTCGATTTCATCCACGGCTTGCCCGTCGGAACAAAAATTACCTCGTCAAGCTCAAACTGTTCTTGCGCCTCACTGGCCGCCACAAGATGGCCGTTGTGGATGGGATCAAAAGTGCCACCCATAATGCCGATGCGCGACCGCCGCGGCGCCGTTTCGGCCGACATGAATAGACCCTAGTGGCCTGCGTCGTGAGCGCTGCCAGCCTTCGAGGGCTTAACGCCTTGGCGGTTCGCTACGTCACGAAAGCTCCAGGTGACAAAACCAAGAGTCGTCAAAAGGACCGCCGCGATAAGCGGGAACGCGAGCACTGGCAAAACCAGCGGTGCGAGCTCTTCGGTCGAAGCAAACACGTTCAGAAAAATCGACATTACATCTCCATTCAGAAAACCGCTAACAGTCTAGCCGCGCACCTGACCGCTGCCGCGCACGACCCACTTCGTGCTGGTGAGTTCTGGCAACCCCATGGGCCCTCGCGCGTGGAGCTTCTGGGTAGAAATACCGACTTCGGCCCCAAACCCAAACTCCGCGCCATCCGTAAACCGTGTCGATGCGTTCACCATCACCACCGCGGAGTCCACCTCCGCCAGAAAACGGTCAGCATTAGCCAGATCGTTGGTAATGATCGATTCGGTGTGTTTGGTCGAATACGTTGTGATGTGGTCGATAGCTGCATCGAGGTCTGCGACGACACGCACTGCGATGTCGAGACTCAAATGCTCAACGCCCCAAGCGTCATCGCCAGCAACTAGACACTCCGGGAACAGCTCCCGCGTGCGCTCATCCGCATGAATGGTCACACCAGCTTCGGCAAGCTTTGTGAGCACTCCGGGAATGAGGCGCTCGGCTGCCGCTTCGTGCACCAGCAGGGTCTCAAGCGCGTTGCAGACGCTGGGTCGCTGCACTTTGGCGTTGTGCACAATCTCGATCGCGGTGGTCTCATCGGCGGATTCGTCAAGGAACACGTGCACTACCCCAGCCCCCGTCTCAATGACCGGAACGGTCGACTCGTCAACAACCGTTTGGATGAGCTGAGCACTCCCCCGAGGAATCAGCACATCAACGAAACCTCGCGCCCGCATGAGCGCCTGTGCCCCGCCACGGCCAAACTCATCCACTGTTTGCACTGCGGTTGGCTCGACACCCACGCTTCGAAGCGCCGCCTGGATGATCTCGACGAGTACCCGATTGGATTCCTCGGCGGCTGAACCACCACGAAGCACGACCGCGTTACCGCTCTTGAGCGCCAGCGCGGCAATATCGATCGTCACGTTCGGCCGAGCCTCATAGATGGCACCGATCACGCCAAACGGCACACGCACTTGAGAGACCGAAAGACCATTGGGGAGCACCGCCCCACGCACCATAGTGCCGACAGGATCGGGCAGCTCGATGATCTCCCGAACTGCCTCAGAGAGCTGCTCGATGCGAGCGTGCGTCAGCCGAAGACGATCCTGAAGCCCCTCGGCCATGCCGCCGACTCTGCCCCGCTCGCTGTCGAGCTCATTCGCTGCGATGATCTGCTCTGCGTTGGTCGTAAGGTCTCGGGCGATCGCAGCGAGAGCGGCGTTTTTCTGCACCGTCGTGAGTGTAGAGAGTGTGCGAGAGGCGGCACGGGCGGCGGTGAGTTTCTCGGCTATCGCGTGCCCGATTACTGCGGAATCAACCATAACCAGAGTGTAGCCGCGCGACCCGAGACCTATCGACCGCTACAGACCACTACAGAGCCGCGGCATCCGCTTCGAACCAGGTGCCGATGGATGCTCCGGCCAATGCAGCCGCCACGCTACCGGTTTCGGCCAGCAATACGGGTATCCCTGCGGCCGCCGCATGCTTCGCCGCCGCGACTTTAGTTCCCGCACCCCCGGTGCCGACGCCTGCGATACCGATATCGCCGAATGTGACTTCGGCGAGGTCGTCGTCGAACGCGACGAAGTTGATACGTTCCGCGCCCGGTTCCGACGGCGGTTTTGTATACAGCGCGTCAATATCGGACAGCAAAACAAGCATGTCTGCCCGCACAAGAACCGAGACGAGAGCGGCCAAGCGGTCGTTGTCACCAAACCGGATCTCGTGGGTTGCCACCGTGTCGTTTTCATTGACGATGGGCAAAATCTTCAGGCCAAGCAGCCGTTCCATGGCCCGTTGGGCATTGCTGTGGTGAGTGGGATTCTCCATGTCACCCGCAGTGAGCAAAATCTGAGCCGCGACGACCCCGTAGCGATCGAAGCTTTCTTGATAGCGGTAGATAAGCACATTTTGGCCCACTGCCGCTGCGGCTTGCTGTGTCGCAAGATCGGTAGGGCGACCATCGAGCTTCAAGAATGGGATGCCCGTAGCAATCGCACCCGACGACACCAGAATGACTTCTGAACCTGTTGCATGGGCTGCGGCAAGCGCATCAACGAGAGCGCCGATTTGACCGACGTTAACACCGCTGACCGAGGACGATCCGACTTTGACAACGATGCGACCCGCACGAGGGATGTCGGCGCGCACGGCAGGCTTGCTAGTCACGGTTCTCCGAGTCAACATCTTTCTCGACCGCGAAACCTTCGTCGTCTACCCAGACGCCGGCTTCGCGCTCCGACTGGAGTTCGGCGCGGGCTGCCGCCTTGGCATCCATGCGCTCAAGATAGTTGCGACGACGGCTGCGGTTGGTTTCACGCGGGTTATCGTCGAGACGTGGGTCGGTTCCTCGCGGGGCGACCAGCAGCTCGGCCGCGGACGAAAGTGTGGGCTCCCAGTCGAAGACAACGCCGCCGCCGGCACCAATAATTACCGTGGAGCCGGGAACGGCACCCGATTTGAATAGCTCGTCTTCGACACCGAGTCGAGCCAACCGGTCTGCCAGATAGCCGACCGCTTCCTCATTCGTGAAGTCTGTTTGTGCAACCCAACGCTCAGGCTTGTCACCAACCACGCGATACACGTTTCCGTAGGTACCACCCTCGACCTTGACGACGAAGTCCTTCGCGTTCACCGCACGCGGGCGAAGAACGATTCGTTGACTGACAGGTTCGGAGTTCTGAGCCTCGCGATCGGCGAGCACCAGAGCCGCTAGCGCAAACGAGAGTTCGCGCAGGCCGGCGTGCGAGACAGCGGAGACCTCGAAAACACGGTAGCCGCGCCCTTCAAGCTCGCTCTTCACGAGATCTGCAAGCTCACTACCGTCAGTGACATCGATTTTGTTCAGCGCGATGAGCTGCTCGCGCTCAAGTAATGGCTTCTGACCCTCAGGTACAGGATAGGCGGCCAGTTCGCCGAGAATTACATCGAGATCGCTGATCGGGTCACGACCGGGCTCGAGCGTTGCGCAGTCAAGAACGTGCAACAGGGCGGTACACCGCTCGACGTGGCGCAAAAATTCGAGCCCAAGACCCTTGCCCTCGCTTGCACCCTCGATCAAACCGGGAACGTCGGCAATCGTGTAGCGAACATCGCCAGACTCAACAACGCCCAAGTTTGGATGCAGCGTCGTGAACGGGTAATCGGCAATCTTCGGCTTTGCTGCACTCATCGCTGCAATCAAACTCGACTTGCCCGCCGAGGGGTATCCCACGAGTGCCACATCGGCCACCGTTTTGAGTTCGAGGAAGATGTCGCCCTCAAACCCGGGCGTTCCGAGCAGAGCGAAACCGGGAGCCTTACGCTTCGTGGATGACAGAGCCGCGTTTCCGAGGCCCCCCTGGCCACCTGGGCCAACGACCAAGCGCATGCCGGGTTCATCCATATCGAGCAGAATCTCGCCGGCCTGATCACGGACGAGCGTGCCAACGGGAACGGAGAGCAGCATTTCTAAGCCCGCCGTACCGGCTTTGTGGTCACCTTGCCCTGGCTGACCGTGCTGCGACTTGCGGTGCGGCGAACGGTGGAAGTTCAGAAGTGTAGTGACCTGGGGGTCGCTGAAAAGAACAATGTCACCGCCGTCGCCTCCGTTGCCACCGTCGGGACCGGCAAGCGGCTTAAACTTTTCACGCTTGACTGAGACACAGCCGTTTCCGCCGTGTCCTGCCACGAGATGGAGGGTTACCTGGTCGACGAACGATGCCATGATGGTTCCTCCTATTCTTGTGAGTCACGGGCCGAGCTTGTGCTGTGTAAATGGCTGGTGCTGTGTTAAATGGCGAGAGCGAGCCGAAGCTCGCTCTTCGCTGTACCGGTCGCCTGCGAACAGGCACCGATGAAACTAAACGGTGACGATGTTGACGACTTTGCGGCCGCCTTTGGCACCAAACTGTACTGAGCCCGCGGAGAGCGCGAACAGTGTGTCGTCTCCACCGCGCCCGACGTTGACGCCGGGGTGGAAGTGGGTGCCACGCTGACGAACGAGAATCTCGCCGGCGAGAACAACTTGGCCGCCGAAGCGCTTTACGCCGAGGCGCTGAGCGTTAGAGTCACGACCGTTACGGGTGGAGCTTGCGCCCTTTTTATGTGCCATTGTCTTGGAAGTCCTTTACGCTCGTCAGCTAGTTGATGCTGGTGATCTTGATGCGGGTCAGCTCTTGGCGGTGACCCTGGCGAACCTTGTAACCGGTCTTGTTTTTGAACTTCTGAATCACGATCTTAGGACCGCGCTCGTCGTTCAGAACCTCAGCAACGACCTTGATCTTCTCGAGCGCCTTGGCGTCGTGAGTGATCTTGTCGCCATCAACGAACAGAACTGGAGCGAGCTCGACATTGCCGTTCTTGTCGGCTGCGATGCGGTCGAGAACGACAACAGTGCCAACCTCTACCTTCTCCTGCCGCCCACCGGCGCGCACAACTGCGTAAACCACTTTTGACCCTTACTTAACGATTAATAGCTAGAACTACTGAAGCTTGTGGTGAATTCTGCGGGCAACGCCCAGCACACACCAAGGAACTACAATACTCGACGTGGGCACTCCCGGTCAAACGACACGGATCACAATCGCGACGATTGCGAACAAAGTTCAAGCGCAGCGAAAGCAATAGTACGCCGCACAAGGGCACCCGGTCAAAACCGCACCGTCACGATCTGCCCTCAATTATGCTGAGCAAATGACTGTGTTGATCGACCAGCCGATCTGGCCAGCGCACAACACGGTGTGGGCGCACATCATCAGCGACACTTCGCTCGATGAATTGCACGACTTTGCCCATCGCGCCGGTATCCCCCGCCAAGGCTTTGACCTTGACCACTATGACGTTCCCGCCCGCATGTGGGAGCAACTTGTTGGCCTGGGCGCACAACCGGTGTCAGTGCGAGAGTTTGTGCGCAGTCTTGAAGCGAGTGGCCTCCGCATATCGCAGCGCGAGCGAAGGCTGCCGTCAGTCCCACCGCCTCGAGGGCAGAGTTCACCGTGAGAGTGATCCACGCCGAACGAAATTCGAAGGAGATCGACTGGCGAAGGGCATCCGACTCCGTCATCACCACCGAGATGCCTTCAGCCTCCACAACCAAGGCAACCACAGTGTCAATCTCAACATCACGAAGCTCTGCAACCGTAGCGAACACGAAGACTCCGCGGTTGAGTCGAGGCTCCATCTCGGCCAGCAGTGTGTTCAGATCAGAAATTGCGCTCACGGATCAAACTTATCGCCACACCGCGCCGAACCCCTCAACGCTGCGAGTGACCGCGCCGGTAGCGACCTCAACGATGTACGTTGTCACACTGCGCGGCCGTGCGGCCATCACATATTCGTCAGAGTCGAATACAGAAAAGTTTGGGTGAACCTCCACCGCAACAAACTGTCCATTGGGTGAAACTCGAAAGTCGAGAATCGCACCCTTGTCGTCAACAGTTTGGTACAGGACGCGCGAAACATCACCGTCGTCATAGGCGAGCACGCTGCTGAAGGTACCCGCTGTCTGACCCACCAACACCATTTTGGCGATCAAAGCACCCGTGGCATCCACATCGGCCTGACCCAAGAATGGCTGCTCGTCATCAATAGGAGAGGGAAAAAGTCGGGTCTCGGATCCATCGCTCAGAGACACTGCTGCGCTGCCGCGTGGATCGGTCAGAACGACATGAGTACCATCGGCCGAGACTCGATCGAATTCGAAATATTGACCGAGCGGCACGACGTCACCGCTTGCCAGGTCGACTCTCACAACCGTGGTGTCGGTAGTGAGAGCCACGATATTTGAGGTTCCCGGAATGAACTGCCATCCCAGCACCCGCATCGGTTCACCATCAATGCCGGCCACCGCAACAACGTCGCGCCCCCGGTCAACATCGACGGTGTACAGCGTGTGCGAAATAGTCTCATTGGGGCCCCGGTCAACGCTCGAGATAGTGAACCCGAGAGTTGACCCCGAACGCGAGGCATCAAGATCTGCGACCTCCCCCACCTCGGGGAGCAACACTCGTTCGGTGATCCCCGTCTGAGGATTGACGAGTTGCAGCGTGCCAATACGATCAGCGCTGGCGGTCGTTACCGCCAAAAGCTCCCCCACCGGAACAAACTCTTGGATTCCCTCGCCCGCAAAAAGCACCGAACGCGCACTTCCACTCAGCCCGGTTTGAACGATCTCATCGGTTGGCTCACCGCGGTCAAGGTAGTAGAGCTCCGGCTCACCCGTAGTGAAAGAATAGTCAATCGTTGACGCCGAGCCACCAGAGATACTCACGACGTCGTCAACGGTAACCGTGTAGGCCGTGTTGTATTCCAGAGGCCCGTCGAAGGTCAACGACACCAGATCTGCCTCGCTAGTGACGCTCACAGCGGCGGCCGGCTCCACGGTGACGGCATCCACCGCAACGGCAGCGACTGATTGATTCAGAAAAAGTCGCAACGTTTGATCAGCGGAAGAAACAACGGCATCCGCGTCAAGTTGTGCGCTGGAGAGCTTTGGCCCCTGCAGATAACCGAGGGCCAAAAATACCCCACACAGCGCCAACAGCACTCCAACAGTCCAGCCAAATGCCTGACGAAAAGAGCGGATGCCCGGACGCGAGTGCCCGGAGCGTCGGCTAGTAGAGATATGGCTCACTCGGCCGCTCCACCCCGCTCAATTCGTTGGGAACAAGAACCAGCGACGCATCGCTGCGCGAACTAGGGTTGATCTCAAAAAGACCGGTGACCTCCACCCACGCGTCAACCGCAAAACTGTTTTTCCAGTTCGGTGCATAAACAGCGATTCCTGTTGGCTGAGCGTCGACCGCACAGCAGGTTACGGTGAACCGAGACAGATAGAAAATGTTCTCCGGGTCATCTTCACTTTCGGTGATGAAACCCACCACGGTTGCGGTCTTGTCGGCATAGAAACTCGGATCGCTGGTCTGGCGCAGCAGCGACGCCCAGTCGACCACAGTGAAGCTCGCAATCAGGGACTCATCGGCGTTGGCAACGTCATCCGCATTCTGGCTATCGCTGCCCACCGTCGAACCCACAATGTCCCGCTGGCTGGCTGTCGCGCTCGAGAGCGTTGCTGGTGGGACAACAATGAGCGATACCGCAACGACGCCGGAGAGCACCAGCGCAGTGATGCCGACAATCTTTGCCCAGCCCTTCGAGACTGCGGGTTCCTCTGGGCTGCGTGGGCGAACAGCGACACTCATCACACCCAATGCAAGCGCGATCGCTGCCATGATCACGGTGAAGACGATATAGCGCGGGTGAATATAGAGAACCAGTTGCTGGGTTACCGCAAGCCACACGGTGGCGCTCACGGCGATGACGATGAGAATCACGCCCCACCAGCGTTGAAGGCTAGGCCACAAAATTGATCACCAACCCAATAAACGCGCTCATGAGGGCCACGACGAGCGACAATTGCACCAGCACTCTGGCGGTGAAAGTCGTGCGCATAATCGCCAGCATCTTGATGTCAATGATGGGCCCGAACACCAAGAACGTGACGATTGAGCCGGGCATGAACGTACTCGCGAACGGCAGAATGAAAAAGGCATCAACGCTGGAGCACACCGAAATGATGAACGCCAGCAACATCATCGCGAGAATCGACCACAGCGGGTTGCTGCCGAGTGACACCAGAACATCACGAGGAACGGCCACTTGGATTGCTCCGGCGATCAGCGAGCCAATAAAGATTGCGGGCATGAGCACGCTCGACTCGCGCATGAAAATATCGAGGCTCTTCTCAGAACGAGTCTGACGATGATGATCCGACCCCGCAGCGCATTGCGCGGCGAACCGATCCGTGAGCAATGCGTTGGGCTGTGGATGCAGACTAAAGAGCCAACCAACAATATTCGCGATGGCGAGCCCACCGAGAATGCGGCCAACCAGGATGCCATCGTCAAATCCGAACGCCTGATACGTGGTGATGATCGTAATGGGGTTGATGATGGGGGCCGCAAGAAGGAAGGTCATCGCCTCTGGCACCGAAAAACCTTTAAGGATAAGGCCTCGAGCCAGAGGAACGTTGCCACATTCGCACACCGGAAGGGCGATACCGAAAAGTGAGATCGCCGCCCGCCGTAGCACCGGGGCGTGCGGCAGATAGCGCATGAGCAGGTCGTCGGGCAACCATGTCTGCACAACAATTGACAACACAATTCCGAGGACAACGAATGGTAGCGATTCGATGATGATGCTCGTCGCAAGGGTGAGCAAATCTTGCGGCACATTGGGAACGCCTACTGAGTCAAGCCCTCCGGTAAACGCGCGAAGCGCGAGCACCCCAGCAACTCCGAGCGTTCCGATGGCGAGCCACAGCAAGCGGCGTCGTGAACGGCGAGGTCGCTGATCGTGTCGATGATCATGTCGATGATCGTTTTCGACACTTCCCGGCACAGTCAGACTCACGAGCCAACCTTACAAAATTGAAACTCCATAAATGCCGGGAATTGTCGGATCTATTTGTTGTCGCTTGGAGCTGGGGAGATCGTCTTACCCTGGCTGCTGGCACGACGTGATCCGCGCGACTTTCCTTGACCCGGCTTCGTGGGCTCCGGGAGTGCTTCGAGAACTGATCCCAATATCTGCTCAGCATCGTGTGTGCTGAGCTTTGGCGGAGCCTTTGATGCCTTCGAGGCGGGTAGATCAAGAATGGCAACCGCGGCTTCTGCAGCAGCCTCAACAATGTCGCTGGTCTGGGGAGGCGACTTCTGAGTCTTCTTCTCGGAGTTGACGTCATCCGGCTTCTTCGAGGAGCCTGCATCGCTTGGGGGAGCGGCCTTCTCTGACGAAGCCAATTTCTGCGCCGTCGATGCTGCCTCGTGGGGTTCTGCGGGCGCGCGAGTGCTGTGATCTGAAGCCGCTACGACCGTGCTCGCAGCAACACGAGCAAGCGCCAGCCGAACGTCCTCTGTGATTGCGTGAGTTCCGTTGCTGCCGCTATTGTTCGAGCCACTCTGAGCAGGTTTTGCGCTGCCATTGGACTGTTTGCTAGCAGACCCGCCGCTGTGGGCTGATTCGGAACTACTGGCGCCGTTGTTGTTGCCACCATTGTTGTTGCCTGCGTTGCCGCCGCTGTTAACGTTGCCACCGCGATTACGTCCACGACGACCGCTGCCCGCCTGCTCACTCTGAGTGGTCTGCTGGCGGTGCTTGGTAACCGGATCATGGTGAACGACGACGCCACGACCCGCACACACTTCACAGTTTTCGCTGAACGTTTCGAGCAAGCCGAGACCCAATTTTTTGCGAGTCATCTGCACGAGACCCAGCGACGTCACTTCTGCAACCTGGTGTTTCGTGCGATCACGGCTCAAGCACTCAACAAGTCGACGCAACACAAGGTCACGGTTCGACTCAAGCACCATGTCAATGAAGTCAACGACGATGATTCCACCAATATCACGCAATCGCAGCTGGCGAACGATCTCTTCGGCAGCTTCGACGTTGTTTTTCGTGACCGTCTCTTCTAGGTTTCCACCCGAGCCAACGAACTTACCTGTGTTGACATCGACAACCGTCATCGCCTCCGTACGGTCAATGACAAGCGAGCCACCGGAGGGCAACCACACCTTGCGATCAAGAGCTTTCTCGATCTGCTCAGAAACTCGGTATTCCTCAAAGGAGTCAACGGTGCTTTCATGCAGTTGAAGGCGATCCAGCAGATCAGGGGCAACCGAACGAACATAGCTCTCAATGGTGGTGCGAGCATCGTCGCCTTCGATTACGAGCTTGCGGAAATCTTCGTTGAAGACATCACGGATGATCTTGATCAGCAGGTCTGGCTCCGAGTGGAGCAGTGCAGGAGCCTGCGCCTTCTCAACCTGCGAGCTGATGTCGGCCCACTGGCTAGTCAGACGGCTCACATCGAGGGTGAGCTGCTCTTCCGTGGCCCCCTCGGCCGCCGTTCGCACAATGACGCCAACGTTCTCCGGAAGCACGCCCTTAAGAATTTTCTTGAGTCGTGAACGTTCGGTATCGGGGAGCTTGCGACTAATGCCACTCATCGAACCATTCGGCACGTACACGAGATAACGACCCGGCAGCGACACTTGGCTCGTCAGGCGCGCACCCTTGTGACCGATCGGATCTTTTGTGACCTGAACGAGCACGCGGTCGCCTGGCTTGAGCGCGAGCTCAATGCGGCGGGCCTGCTGCTTGCCGTCAGGAGAGTTCTCTGCCGCAGCATCCCAATCAACTTCGCCCGAATAGAGCACGGCGTTCCGGCCGCGCCCAATATCGACAAACGCTGCCTCCATGCTGGGCAACACGTTCTGCACACGACCCAGGTAGACGTTGCCGATCAGGCTCGCATCCTGGGCTTTGGCAACATAGTGCTCCACCAAGACGCCATCTTCGAGAACGGCGATCTGGATGCGGTCAAACTTTGAGCGGACCACCATGACGCGGTCAACGCTTTCACGACGCGCCAAAAACTCGCTCTCCGTGACAACCGGACGGCGGCGACCAGCATCGCGGCCATCGCGGCGGCGCTGCTTCTTAGCTTCAAGACGAGTTGACCCCTTAACGCGAGTCGGCTCATTGCTGGGCTCAGCCTGCTTGCGCGGTTGGCGCACCCGCACAACGGTGTTCGGCGATTCATCGCCGGGGCGAGCCTCTTCACCCGAACGACGACGTGAACGTCGACGCACATTGCCTGCCTCGTCATGCGCCCCAGAGTCGTCTTCGATGGTGTCGGGGTGTGACTTGTTGTCGTTGCGGGTTCGAGGAGCGCGAGCGGCAAGGGCGGGAAGATCAGGAGCTTGGAACAGCAGCGACGTCGTTGAGGGTGGCGTTGCTGCTGGCTTTTTCTTGGCCGCTGGCGCCTTCGCAGCCGGCGTTGCCTTCGAACGCGCATCCGTATCGGTAGCAGCGGGAATTTCAGTCACAGATTTTGGAAGGTCGAGGCCCACGTGCTGAGCGGCCGATTTCGCCGCCGGCCGTTTCGCTGCCGGTGCTGGGGTTTCGGCTGACGGTGTCTCTGCTGGACGACTCTGTGCCGGTCGACTCTGTGCCGTCGGCTTCTCTGCCACAGCCCGGGAAGCCGGAAGAATTCGGCCAAAAAGGCCCTTCTTCTTGGGAACTTCTTTCGATTTATCGCTTTCATTCACCATCGCTGGTGTACTCCTTGCCCTGATAGGCGACCGCGCCACCCACCGGGTACTCTCTCGTGCGCTATTCCCCCACCAAACCTATGGCTGAGGAACCGCTACTAATTCTTCAGGTCCTGCAACGGGCCCGTGGCTCGCGGTGCAGTTGTGCCCTGTCACGACACTTCGGAACTGGCTATCCGACTCGCGCAACTAACGTTGCGTAACTGGTCCGGTCGCTATGCCCGGAAAGCTTTCTTGGCGTCATTCCGAGCGCGGCCCGGAGTAACTACCCCTCATTATCGCATGCATTCCCAGAAAGTGAGCCTGACGGGCATGCGATAATCCCAACATGACTGCATCCGGGGTTCACAAAAGACCTATTGCCCTCGCCATATTTTTGATTGTTAGTGGCGTTATTGGCCTCGTGGCTTCATTCCAGCTCACGGTAGAAAAGATTCGTACCCTCGAGAATCCGGATGCGGTACTGAGCTGCGACTTCAGTCTCATCGTTCAGTGCGCAAAAAACTTGGATTCTGCACAGGGGGCAATTCTCGGCTTCCCCAACCCCCTCATCGGGCTGATCGGTTTCACCGCGCCCGTCGTTGTTGGTGCCGCAACTCTGGCCGGTGCGCGCTTCGCGAGCTGGTTCTGGGTCGTGTTTAACATCGGAATCGCGGGAGCATTCGCCTTCTGCCTCTGGCTCGCCTACCAGAGCATCTTTGACCTCGCTACGCTGTGCCCCTGGTGCATGGTGGTGTGGTCAGTGACGATTCCCATGTTTTGGGCAGTCACGCTGCGAAACCTCACGGTGGGCGCAATTGCTGCACCGCGCACACTGCGTCGAGCCGCCGCCGCCGCGTATAGCTGGGTGCCCGTCATCACAATCGTGGGCTACATCATCATTGCGATCGTTGCCCAGATTCGCCTCGACGTTCTCAGCTACCTGTAAAGGCCAGATTTAGCGGAACCAGAGCGCCAATTCGCGTGTCGCCGACTCGGGCGAGTCACTGCCGTGAACAAGGTTCTGCTGAACCGCTAAGCCCCAATCGCGGCCGAGGTCGCCACGGATGGTTCCGGGGGCTGCCGTCGTAGGATCGGTCGTGCCCGCAAGAGAACGGAAACCCTCTATGGCGCGGTTGCCCGCGATGCGCAGCGCAACAGTCGGGCCAGACTGCATGAAGTCGAGCAGTGGCTCGTAGAACGGCTTGCCTTCGTGCTCGGCATAGTGCTCCGCAAGCAAATCTACGTCAGCCTGCACAAGACGCACATCAACTAGTTGATAGCCCTTAGCCTCGATACGACGAAGGATTTCTCCGGTCAGGTTGCGAGCAACGCCATCCGGCTTGATCAGTACGAGTGTCTCTTCGATGTTCATTCTGTCTCCTCATCGGGGGTGGTTGTGGTTGTTGAACCCATCGCTTGCGCTTTAGCGGCATCGATCTGACGGCCTTTGATAAAGCAGTACGTCCAAATCGCGGCGAAACCAGCGCCCACCACGAACATGGGCGTGAGTACGAAGCCGAGGGCGATAAGACCGCCCTGCAACACCCATCCGACCCATAAAGCCCCGGGGCGGTGCAGCATTCTCGCGAGCACTACAAAGAGGATGATGAGCACCGCCCCGCCGATAAACGCGGGCGCCGGGGGCAGAGCCTTCAGCCCAAATGCCGTCAACGCAACAAAGAAAATGAGGGTCGCATCGAGCACCAAAACGATGCTCAGCAGCAGCTCAGTTACCGTACGTTGTCTGCGCGGGCGCGCCGTTTTGCTCATGGCTTCCACCCTTCCATATCCGCCAGCGCCAGCGCCTCAGCGACGAGTGAAATTGAGCCGGTAACAACCACGGCGCGGCGCTCATTCTCGGCCGCCCAGCCGCGAGCCAGCTCCATCGCCTCAGCAAAGGAATCAAAGTCGGTGGTCTCTTCATGGAGCTCACGCACGATCTCGACGAGATCCTCGGGAGCGACAGCGCGGTCAGACTGCGACGAGGTGACATAGAACCGGTTCGCCACCGGAGCGAGTGCTCCAATGATTCCCGCAGCATCCTTGTCATCAAGGACACCGACAACGAACGCGATCTCATCGAAGGTGAAGTACTCCTTGAGCGCCGCCGCCAGCGCCGCCGCCCCGTGCGGGTTGTGCGCGGCATCCACAATGACAGTCGGTTCGGCACCGATAACCTGAAGGCGACCGGGGGACGAGACGGTGGCAAGCCCCTCGGCAAGCACATCCATAACCAGTGCCTGGCTACCCGCGCCGAGGAAAGACTCCACAGCAGCAATCGCGAGAGCAGCATTGTGGCCCTGGAACTCACCAAACAGTGGCAAGAAAAGGTCAGAGTAGGTTGCGGCGAGGCCGCGGACAGAAATCAACTGGCCACCAACCGCCACCGCGCTGCTGAGCAACTCAAACGCATCGCCCTCGAAACCCAACTTCGACTCCGTGAGATCTGCGGCGCGTTCAAGAGCGATCTGGGCGTCAGAAGTCTGCACCGCAGACACGATTGCCGCTGCCGGCTTGATGATCCCCGCCTTAGTGCGCGCAATCTCGGCAATAGTTGAGCCCAAGCGTTGGGTGTGGTCAAGCGCTATAGGGCTGAACACTGCCACTTGGCCGTCGGCCACGTTGGTGGAATCCCACTCGCCCCCCATGCCCACTTCAAGCACCGCAACATCGATGGGGGCGTCCGCAAAGCTCGCGAACGCAAGAACTGTCAGCGCTTCAAAATACGTCAGCGGCTCCTCGCCCTTAGCGAGCAGCTCAGCATCCACCATCAGCAAATAGGGGCGGATGTCAGCCCAGTTTTCGGCCAAAGCGCGGTTGGAGATCGCCCGCCCATCAATCATGATCCGCTCGTTCACGCGCATCAGATGTGGGCTCGTCATGAGCCCCGTACGCAACCCGTAGGCGCGCAGGATGCTCTCGACGATGCGGCTCGTTGAGGTCTTGCCGTTGGTGCCCGTGAGGTGAATCACGGGGTAAGTGCGCTGCGGGTCACCGATCAGTTCCACGGCACGACGTGTTGCCTCGAGGCGCGGTTGGGGCGCCTGCTCCCCTATGCGGGCAAGCAGTTCTTCATAAACCAGTCCAGCATCCTGCGCGTATTCGGAATCTTCGAGTTCGAAGTCCGAATCGTCGTCGATATTGGTGCCCTCAAAACCATCGGCGAAAGGGCTGAGGTCGGCGAGAGGGTGCGCGCCGTCGAGTTCGGCGCGCTCTTCGTCGCTGAGCGAATCATCGAAGGATTCGTCGGGCTCTGCACTGTCATCGAATTCATCATCGCGTTCAGACATCGATCGTTCCCATCTTGGTGATGTCAATCACCAGGCCACCCGCGTTGGCATACTTTCCTGCCGACAATTCCGTGCGATACGTCTCCAGTGTGCCCTCTGAAAGCTCGTTCACGAAGCCCTGAACGGTTGATTCCGCTGCAAGCGTTTCGGCGGCGATCATGGCGCTGTGGAATTCAATCGCTTCACGATCATCCGCATCGATGGCCGTGATGATGAGAGCTATCCGGTCGCTCACGTCGAGACCAGCGGCCTTGCGAGCATCCTGAATCACCCGGATCGCATCCCTCGCCAAACCTTCAGCGGAGAGCTCCGGGGTGAGCTGGGTGTCAATGATCACAAACCCACCGTCGGAAAGAAACTCGATCGCGCTTGCGGCATCCGCTGCTTCCATCTGGAGCTCGTACTCGGACGGCTCCAACGCCATACCGTCAACGGAGACACCATCCGCGGTGGCCAGCCAGTTGCCGGCCTTAGCTTCCTTGATGACGTGCTGCACTTGCTTGCCGACTCGGGGGCCGAGAGCACGAGCGTTAACAGAAAGCTTCTTGGTGATTCCGAAGCTCTCAAGGGAACCCTCTTCGAGCGCTTCAAAGCGCACCGCTTTGACATTGAGCTCATCGCGCAGGATTTCGCTGAACAGCGCGAGAGCGCCTGGCGCGTCACTCACCACCGTCAGCGATGCCAGCGGCAGTCGAACGCGCAGACTGCGAGCTTTGCGCAGTGCGAGACCGCTCGAGGCGATTTCGCGCACGCGATCCATCGAGGCCACTAGGTCGTGATCGCTGGGGAACGCGGAGGCGTCGGGCCAGTCCGTGAGATGAACGCTTCGCCCATTGGTGAGTCCCCGCCACATCTCTTCAGACACCAGTGGGAGCAATGGTGCGGCAACGCGCGCGACAGTTTCAAGCACCGTGTACAGCGTGTCGAAAGCGTCGGTGTCATCCCCACCCCAGAACCGGTCGCGACTGCGGCGAACGTACCAGTTTGTGAGAACGTCGCCGAAGTCGCGCAGTTTCGCGGCCGCCGTCGGACTGTCGAGTGCCTCCAGCTCAGCGGTGACATCTTCGATAAGTTCGCGTGTCTTAGCCAGCAGGTAGCGGTCGAGCACGTTTGTAGAATCGGTGCGCCACTGAGCTTCGTAGTTGTCAGCAGCATTGGCATAGAGCGTGAAGAAATAGTAGGTGCTCCACAGCGGGAGCAGCATTTGGCGCACCCCATCTCGGATACCTTCCTCGGTGACCATAAGATTGCCGCCGCGAATCACCGAACTCGACATCAGGAACCAGCGCATTGCGTCAGCGCCATCGCGCTCAAAAACCTCAGAGACGTCCGGATAATTCTGCAGGCTCTTCGACATCTTCTGACCGTCGTTACCCAGCACGATGCCGTGGCTGATCACATTCGAGAATGCGGGCCGATCAAACAGCGCCGTCGACAGCGTATGGAGGGTGTAAAACCATCCACGAGTCTGACCGATGTACTCCACGATGAAGTCGGCGGGGCTGTGGGTGTCGAACCACTCCTGGTTCTCGAACGGGTAATGAACCTGAGCAAAGGGCATCGAGCCGGAGTCGAACCAGACATCGAGCACATCCTCGATGCGGCGCATCGTTGACTCACCGCTCGGGTCGTCGGGGTTGGGGCGCGTCAGTTCATCGATGAAGGGGCGGTGCAGGTCGGGCTCACCGTCGTGATTGAGGGGCAGGCGACCAAAGTCAGCTTCGATCTCCGCAAGCGAGCCATAGACATCCTCGCGCGGGAAGTCAGGGTTGTCACTCTTCCAGATCGGGATCGGAGAGCCCCAGTAGCGGTTGCGACTGATCGACCAGTCACGGGCGTTGCCCACCCACTTGCCGAACTGACCATCTTTTACATTCTCGGGAACCCAATTGATTTGTTGGTTGAGCTCGCCCATGCGGTCACGGAACTCCGGAACCTTCACGAACCAGCTTGAAACCGCCTTGTAGATCAGGGGCTTGCGGCAGCGCCAGCAGTGCGGGTAGGAGTGCTCGTAGCTTGCAACCTTGAGCAGGCGGCCCTCGTCACGCAACAGCTTTGTGAGCGGCTTATTGGCCTCGAACACCTGTAACCCAGCGACCGGAGGCACAGACGACAAAAACTTGCCGCCATCATCAACCGAAATCACGACCGGGATGCCGGCAGCGGCGCAGACAATTTGGTCATCTTCACCGTAGGCCGGCGATTGATGCACGATGCCCGTACCCTCACCAGTGGCGACGTAGTCCGCTACCAAGAACTGCCACGCGTTTTCGGTGCCATACGTTTCGGCATCCGCGTAGAAATCCCAGAGGCGGTCGTACCGCACGCCATCGAGTTCCGCGCCCGTGATTGTGCGCGAGACGGCGGCGAGCGCCAACTCCGCCGATTCGTAGCCAAGCTCTTTGGCATACGCCGCTACGGTGTCGCCAGCGAGCAGGTACTGGGCCGAGCCTTCCTCGGAGCCATCGCCGGCAGCCAGCGGGCCTGCGGGGAGCACCGCGTACTCGATGTCTGGGCCGACTGCGAGGGCAAGGTTGGTGGGCAGCGTCCACGGGGTGGTGGTCCACGCAAGTGCTTTGACGCCGGTGAGTCCGAGCGCCTCGGCTTTCACACCGTCGAGAGGGAAAGTCACGGTGACGGTCTGGTCTTGACGCATCTTGTAGACGTCGTCATCCATGCGCAGTTCGTGGTTGGAGAGCGGCGTCTCATCGTTCCAGCAGTACGGCAGTACGCGAAAACCTTCGTAGGCGAGGTTCTTGTTGTGTAGTTGCTTGAACGCCCAGATGACGCTCTCCATGAAGTTCACGTCAAGGGTCTTGTAGTCATTCTCAAAGTCGACCCAGCGCGCCATGCGGGTCACATACTCTTGCCACTCGCCGGTATATTTGAGCACCGATTCGCGGGCAGCTTCGTTGAACTTGTCGATGCCCATTTCTTCGATCTGGGCTTTTTCGGTGATGCCAAGCTGGCGCATCGCTTCGAGTTCTGCGGGCAGTCCGTGGGTGTCCCATCCGAAGCGGCGGTGCACTTGCTTGCCCCGCATCGTCTGAAAACGCGGAAAGAGGTCTTTGGCGTAGCCAGTGAGGAGGTGCCCATAGTGGGGCAAACCGTTGGCAAAGGGTGGGCCGTCATAAAAGACCCACTCATCTGAGCCTTCACGCTGATCAATGGATGCCTGAAAAGTGCCGTCTGTCTTCCAGTACGAAAGCACCTGTTCTTCAATCGCGGGAAACCGCGGTGACGACGCTACGGAATCGTCTGAACGGTGGCGGGGATACGACATGGGGCTCCAGTGGTACGTGGGTGCGGATATTCTGCACGAGGACGACTTTTCAGCCGCGGTACCACCCCGCTTGTGTACCGGATGGCACACCACTCAGGTCGCTGTAACGGGCTTACCCGTTCGGTTCTACTGCCGCCCGCTTCGCAGCCATGACTGCGGTTGAGACGATTTCTTCCGAATGCTCACCGGTGATGGCCGGTTCAAAGCGTGTTACGTAATGATACGTGAGTTGGCTGACCGTTGAGCGCTATTTTTTGGCGATCGTCGCGAGTGCTTCGGCCCCGAGCTGAGCGTCGTGCATCGTGACGATGAAACGCTTTCCGTTCTTGCGCTTCACTTCAACTGCTTCCCCTTGGGAGAGCACGATTCCGCTGCGACCATCGGGCGCCCAACGCCAGCCGTAGCCACCGAATTCGCTGATGGGGTTGACGGTGACAACGGAAACGGAGTCGATCTGCTCGGGAGCGATCGTCGTGCGTGGCCAACCCAGTGCCGAGCGCACGCGCAGCCCACGCTGGTCGATTGTGATGCGCCACGAGAGGGTGCTCACGGCGAGTGCGATGACAAAGAGCCCAATGACTGCCGGCAGCAGTAGCTCTGTGGGGCTACTGACCGCTTGAATAGCCAGCGCCAGAGCGAGCGCAACGAGTGCAACAACCGCGATGATGACGACGCCCGGCCCTAAACGTGTGGTGCTGGAGAAGTGCACCCGTTCGGTTGCGGCGCCTTCGACCGGCTTTGCCGGCACCGCTATAGAGCGGATGCTCTCGGCCGTGGGCAGCATGAGCCAGGCGAAGAATCCCATAAGCAGCGCAATCGGGAGAGCGGCGAGGACGATGCCGCCAATGCCGGGGGCGTTTTCAGCGTTGTTGAGTCCGCGCTGCACTGCGAGTGAGCCCGCCGCAATCACGGTGATCGATACCGACAGAAACACGGATGTCGACACCAGAATTTTGTGCGCCCCCAGCATTCCGCCGTGTGGACCGCCGCGCCAACTGGCAAAAGCAGCGAAGGAGGCGAAAGCCAGGGTGACGAGCAGAGGGAGAGCGATGACGCTGCCAGCGGTGGAGTATCCGTCGGGCCCCGAGAGGCCCCAGTGCGTGGCAACGGGATTCGGCAGTTCTGGAATCCAGAGCGCCATCACGAACGCGCCCACCATCGTGATGAGCAGTGGAACCACGACCCCGATCACAATGATGAGTCGACGGGTGCGCGTAACGGGAGGCGCCGTGTTGTCAGCAGGAAGGGTCATTGGTGTTCCTCTCGGACGAGTGCGATGAATCCTTCGTCGCGCAGTTCTTGGTACGCACGCAAAACAGTGCGCATATTGATCCCCAACGAGGTGGCCAATTCGGGAGCGCTGGGGAGTCGCTCCCCCGCTGAAATGGAGCAATGCCAATTGTTCTAGTGTAACCAGCACAATACCTCCGGGGATCTCGTGCAGGTCGAGCGTCAGATTGTTTCTTCTCACACAAATAAATGAGAACTTTTTGGTAGCAACTGCGGACATCCCGCGCCCAACTATGACTAGGGTTATTGGCGCACCGGCTTTCTCAGCTTGGGCTTTCCATTGATCGCAGACTAGGAAAGGGGCGTCGCGTGTCGACACTCACTTTGACCCTCGGCCGACCCACACTCGCCGACACCATCTTTTCTCGTAGCCTCACGACCGACCTCGTCCTGGTTAGCGCGGGTGCCGCAGTTACTGCCGCGATGGCTCAGCTCGTTGTTCCCCTCTACCCGGTGCCAATCACGGGCCAAACGCTGGCCGTACTGCTGGTCGGCAGCACCCTCGGTGCAACTCGCGGCATGCTGTCGATGCTGCTCTATGCGATTCTCGGCATCGTGGGCTTGCCGGTGTTCTCAGAGGCGTCGTCGGGGCTCGGAGTGCTCGCCGGCACCACCGGTGGCTACATTGTCGGCTTTATCTTTGCCGCAGGACTCACCGGATGGCTCGCACAGCGCGATTGGGACAAAAAGTTCCTCGGCGCCGCAATATCATTCCTTGCGGGTACCGGTCTTACTTTCGTCTTCGGGCTCACCTGGTTGGCGCTCGTCACGGGGGGAACACTCGAGCAGGTTCTCGCGTGGGGCCTTTACCCCTTCATCATCGGCGGAGTGATCAAGGCTGGCATCGCCGCAGCCATCATCCCGTCAACCTGGAAGCTCTCGGCGGCAATCGCAAGCAAACGCAACCAGTAGCTACTACTTAGTTTCAGCTATCGGGCCGGCTTCGCACGCGCGAACCGGCCCGATTTTTCGGCTGCTAGACTTTATGTACTGAGTTCAACAAACATAAAGGACACCATTGAACGCGCCCCGCATTCTTCTGCTCCCCCTCACTCTCCTTGCCAGCGCTGCGCTGCTCACCGGCTGCACCACCGCAACCGAGCCCGCCGCAGAGCCAGTCACGGGCGGCACCCTCGTCTATGCCACAGGTGACGCTGAACCCGATTGCCTTGACCCTCACGTCGGCGGCAACTATCCGCAGGCGCTCATCAGCACGCAGTACATCGAGTCGCTGGTTTCCAAGAATGCCGACGGCGAGATCATTCCGTGGCTCGCCACCGAGTGGACTCCGAGCGACGACGGCCTCACGTGGGACTTCACGCTGCGCGACGATGTCACATTCACCGATGGCACCCCGTTCGATGCGGAGGCAGTGAAGACCAACATCGAACACCTGAAAGATCCCGCCACGGCTTCCTCCACCGGCTACCTTGCCGTGGGTAAGATTCAAACCATTGAGGCTGTCGAACCGAATCTTGTTCGATTCGGCCTCTCGGCGCCCGATAGTGCGCTGCTGGAGTCGCTCTCTCAACCCTGGGTGGGCATCCAATCACCGACCGCACTCGAGCGCGACCAAGCAGTCAACTGTGAAAGTCCCGTCGGCACCGGCCCATTTGTTGTCACCGAGTGGGTCAAGCAGCAGTCGATTGCTCTCGAACGCAACGACAACTACAACTCAGCCCCCGCGGACGCCGAACACACCGCCAGCGCACGACTCGATGCAATCGAATGGCGGTTCATTCCGGATGCTGCCACTCGCTTCGCAGCCCTGCAGTCCGGCGATGTCGACGTCATCGACAACCCACAGCCGAACAATATCGCCTCGGCAGAGAGCGATCCTGCGATTGCCGAGCTCGACGCGCCACGGCCGGGAGCGTCCAACCGAATCGAACTGAACTCGGGCAAAGCACCGTTTGACGATGAGCGGGTTCGCGAAGCCTTCATCCGCGCAGTCGACGTCTCTCCGGGTATCGATACCCTCTTCTTCGGAAGTGCCGAACGCTCGTACTCCGTGCTGTCAAGTGTTGAATTGGATGGCGTCGCCCTCCCCAACACCTTCACCGTCGACCCAGATGCCGCCAAGGCCCTGCTCGACGACGCGGGGTGGGACACGACCGATGCCGACGGCTACCGCACTAAAGACGGAGTGCGCCTGACGCTCGACTTCCCGGTCAGCACCAATCAGTCGATCCCGGCCGAGCAGTCACTCTTCGAACAGATTCAGTCCTCAGCCAAAGACGTGGGTTTCGAAGTGAAGCTGAATCCGACGGATCTCTCGTCGTGGTACGGAGCTCTCTTCACAAACGAGTACAACCTCGTGAGTGCGCCGTACACAAAGGTAGGCCCCGACGTGCTTCGCACGCTGTACCACTCAGACTCGATCATCCCTGCTCCGAGCGGCTACTACGCGAACCTGGCCCAGCTCAGTGACCCGACGTTGGATCAGCTGCTCACGACCGCAAGCGAAACGTCGGATGTTGCCGAGCGCGCCGCCCTCTACAAAGAGGCACAATCGATCATCATCGAAGGGTTCTACGTGCTTCCTCTCTATGACCAGCAGAATCACTACCTGTACAGCACGAGCGTTGAGGGATTCCGCGCGCTTCCCACCGTGTCGGCTCCGACCTTCTATGACGCGTGGCTTAACGACTAGGGGTTCCCCCCGTGACAGATCCGTCAAACGCTGTCGCCGACCGGCCTGTGCCCCACCCAGCGCGCCTGCGCTCGCTGGGCTGGCTAGCACGCCGAGTCGGCGGTGGGGTCTTTGTGTTGTGGATGGTGGCGACCATCATTTTCTTTGCCCTGCGCCTGATTCCCGGTGATCCGGTCGACGCAATCCTGGGTGGTCCGGGGTCGCAGGCATCGGCAGAAGCAGTTGCGCAGATTCGCCTGGACTATGGACTCGATCAGCCGCTCATAGTGCAATACGTCGTGGCAATGTCGAAACTGGTGGTGGCAGATTTCGGGACCTCGTATGCCCTCAAAGTTGACGTGGCCTCGTATGTGCTCGCCCAGCTGTGGTCAACGTTGGTGCTCACGATTGCGTCGCTCGTGGTGGCGTGGGTTCTGGCTCTTGGCGTGACGTTCATGACCAGCGGTCGCGGTAGAGGGGCGCGCGGCGTTGGATCAGCACTGGAGCTGCTCGCGGCAGCGGTTCCACACTTCTGGCTCGCGTCACTACTGATCATCCTCTTGAGCAACATGCTCAACTGGCTGCCCCCGATCAGTGTTCCTGGCCCTCTCGGGTTGGTACTGCCGGTGCTCACGCTCGCGCTTCCCTTGGCCGGTTTTCTGGGACAACTCATGCGGGAATCGCTCGCGAATGCCTACGAGCAACCGTTTGTACTTTCCGCTCGGGCTCGCGGTGAAGGTGAGTGGGGTGTGCGGCTTCGCCACGTACTGCGCCACGCAGCCCTCCCCGGGATTTCGCTCTCGGGGTGGGCGTTCGGGTCACTGTTGAGCGGCGCTGTTGTGGTCGAGACAATATTTGCACGACCAGGCTTGGGTCGGACCCTTTTGAGCGCGGTGACTATCCGGGATATTCCCGTTGTTACAGCGGTGGCACTGCTTTCGGCGCTCACCTTCCTTGTGGTGACAGTGGCCACCGACATCATTGACCGCCTTGTTGACCCGAGGGTGGCGAACCAGTGACCGAGATTCTTGCCGGTCGCTTGGGCCGGGGCGCGGCGTCGAAGCCGGTTGCACCTCGACGCCAACGATGGGGAGGGAACACAGCAACCTTCGTGGCTGTCGTCGCGTTGCTCTTCATTCTCACCGCGGCGGTCGCACCCCAATTCTTGACCAGCGCAGATCCGGATGCTGTCGTCCCGTCCGAAGCTTTTCAGTCACCGTCGTCAGCACACCTGTTTGGCACCGATGAGTCGGGGCGAGACGTCTACACCCGGGTCATTTTCGGAGCCGCAAACTCGCTGATCATCGGTATCGCTGCCACCGCGGTAGGGCTGAGTCTCGCTCTAATACTCGGCCTGCTCGGTGGAC
Source organism: Rhodoglobus vestalii (assembly GCF_006788895.1). Lineage (NCBI taxonomy): Bacteria > Bacillati > Actinomycetota > Actinomycetes > Micrococcales > Microbacteriaceae > Rhodoglobus > Rhodoglobus vestalii. The sequence continues at coordinate 2,632,754 of NZ_VFRA01000001.1, read as the reverse complement.
TCAGCGGGCGTGTGGGTGACTTTGTGAGCACCCGCATTATCGAGGTGATGTTCGCGCTCCCCGGCCTCCTGCTTGCCCTCGTGTTCATCGCCATTGCTGGCCCCGGAGTGATTACCTCAACGGTGGCCGTGGGCCTTTCCACTGCCCCCGGCTATGCCCGCATCATCCGGAGTCAACTGCGGAGCGTGCGCAATTCTGGCTACGTCGAGGCAGCAACGGTGCTCGGCCACTCACGATCGCGGATTGTTGTGCAGCACATCCTTCCCGGCGCCCTTGCGCCCATTTTTGTTCTTGGTACTCTCGGTGTCGGTCAAGCCATCGTGTGGGCGTCATCGCTCGGCTTTCTGGGACTCGGGGTCGCACCGCCAGCCGCCGAATGGGGTGCGATGCTGTCGGGCGGTCGAACCTACATCGATGTCGCCTGGTGGCTTACCCTGTTTCCGGGCCTGGCCATCGTTGCCACCGCAGCATCGTTCACTGTTATCGGGCGCTCTCTCAATGAGCGAACCCGTCAGGGGGCACTCGGATGACCGGCTCGCCGCTGATCAGCGTGAAGAACCTCAGCGTGCGTTTTGATCGCGCTCCGTTGCCTGCCGTTGACCATGTCAGTTTTGATGTGCACGCCGGTGAGTGCTTAGCCATTGTTGGGGAGTCGGGATCGGGCAAGAGCATCACCGCCCGTTGTCTGCTCGGTCTCGCCCCACCGAATGCGCACGTGGCGTTCGACGCTCTCGCCCTGCAGGGACAATCCTTGCCGGGAACGAAATCGCGCCGGTGGAGGTCGATCAGGGGTGCCTCCATCGGGCTCGTCTTGCAGGACGCTCTCGTCTCGCTCGACCCGCTGCGCCCGGTCGGGCGGGAGATTGAGGATGTGCTGCGGCTCCACAGCACGCTCAACCAGTCTCAGCGACGCCAGCGCGTGTTGGAGCTGCTTGAGGCGGTCGGGGTTCCCGATCCCGCGCTCCGGGCTCAGCAACGTTCGGGTGAACTCTCCGGTGGTTTACGTCAGCGAGCGCTGATTGCCACCGCGCTGGCCGCCGGGCCCCCACTGATCATCGCCGACGAACCAACAACAGCACTGGATGTGACGGTGCAGTCGAAGGTGTTAAATCTGCTGCGGTCCCTCACCGATTCGGGTACCGCGCTAATCCTCATTACTCACGACCTAGCGGTAGTCTCGCGGGTCGCTGATCGCGTTCTCGTGATGAGCGAGGGGCGCGTTGTCGAAAGCGGCGACACAGGAGCGGTGCTTACCGAGCCGGCCGCCGCGGAAACACGACAGTTGTTGGCATCGATACCCGTGGATGTGCCACGCGGAGTCCCGCTGCGCATCGATGAACCGCAGAGCGCCGCCCGCGCGCCTCAGGTTCGCGCAAACGACACCGTGCTGGTCTCCCGCGCCAGCAACACCCCACCCGCGCTCGAACTGATCTCGGTGTCGCGCCGCTACCCGACCCGCAATGGGGAAACGATTCAGGCGCTCAATCATGTCTCCGTGACACTAGAGGCAGGCACGACCCTGGGTCTGGTGGGGCAATCAGGTTCCGGAAAAACCACGATTGCTCGAATCGCACTCGGGCTCGAGAGCGCCGATAGCGGGCAGATTCTCCTCGATGGCACGGACTGGGGATCTCTCAGCGCCCGCGAGCGCCGCCCTCGGCGACACCGCCTAGGAGCGATCTACCAAGACCCGCTGAGTTCGTTTGATCCCCGGCTAACGGTAGAAAAAATACTGGTCGATGCACTCCGCGCCCAATCTGCGGGCACCAGCAGCTCACTCGCCTCGGTGGATGAACTCATGGACGCCGTCGACCTGCCCCGCAATCTCAAAAACCGCCGCCCACTCCACCTCTCAGGCGGACAGCGACAGCGGGTAGCAATTGCTCGAGCTCTCGCTCCGGCGCCTCGAACGCTGCTCTGCGATGAACCAGTCTCGGCGCTGGATGTCTCCACTCAGGCGCGCGTGCTGGATCTACTCGACGAGCTTCAACGACACTTAGGCCTGAGTTATCTATTCATCTCACACGATCTGGGCGTTATTCGCCACATGAGCGACACGGTCGCCGTGATCAACGAGGGTCGCATCGTGGAGACTGGTGTCACCCACGAGATCTTCACCTCACCGCGCGATGCCTACACTCAGTCGCTCATCGCCGCACTGCCTCGAGTGAGAAAATGAAACGGTGACCACTGACTCCCCCGGCCGCGGACGCCCACCCGCCGCCTCCCGCGAACTCCTCCAAGAGGCTGCCTTCGAGCTTTTCGTAGAGAACGGCTACACCGGCACCACCGTTGATCATATTGCCATCCGAGCTGGCGTCAGTCGCAATACTTTTTTCAACTACTTCAACGCCAAGGGCGATGTGTTTTGGGTTGAGCTCGACGCTGCCACAGAGCGGCTCAAAACCGCGTTAGCAGACCAACCCACCGGTGACGGTGATGCGATCCTCATGATGAGGAATGCCATGCTCCACTCGATCGCGCCGCTGGAATCGCAGCATGTGCCGTTCGTCTTGACCCAGTTTGACCTCATCGGCAGCACCACTGAACTGCACGCATCAGCGATGAGCAGATTCGCGACTCAGGCGCGACTCCTGAGCGGGTTCCTTAGCCACCGCGGCACAGACTCAGCGGCGGCACGAGCCCAGGCATATACGCTCATCGGCTGCGTAGTTGCTGCGGCACAGGAGTGGGCACAGTCGGGGGTTCACCGGGGTCGGCTGGAACCTCATGTGCACCGCGCGATCGACGCTGCCCTCAGGAGCCCATAACGACCAGGGTCACCGAACTTCGTCAGATACGATTGGACAAAACACACACTCAGGCACCTCTTTTTGACTCGGTGCCGCATATAGCTAACCGGAGTAATTATGTCATCGAGCGTTCCCGAGAAGCCCGCCCTTGAAGGTCTCGAAGACAAGTGGGCTCCCGTGTGGGAGAGCGAAGGCACCTACCGGTTCGATCGCCAGAAGGCGCTGACCGGCGGTTCTGATTGCGTGTTCTCGGTTGACACTCCCCCGCCAACGGCATCCGGTAGTCTGCACATCGGTCACGTGTTCAGCTACACCCACATGGATCTTGTTACTCGCTTTCAGCGCATGCGCGGAAAAGACATCTTTTACCCCATGGGGTGGGATGACAATGGTCTGCCGACCGAGCGCCGGGTTCAGAACTATTACGGCGTACGCTGCGACCCCACCCTCCCCTATGACACGAGCTTTGAGCCTCCCCAGCACGGCGGCGAAGGCAAGTCGACCAAGGCTGCCGCGCAACTGCCCATTTCGCGCCGCAATTTCGTTGAGCTCTGCGAGACTCTCACCGCTGAAGACGAAAAGCAGTTCGAAGATCTCTGGCGCCAGCTCGGGCTCAGCGTCGACTGGAACCTGACCTACCGCACCATCGGCGATGATGCTCAGCGCGCCGCCCAGCGTGCATTCCTGCGCAATCTCGACCGGGGCGAGGCCTATCAGGACTACGCTCCGACCCTCTGGGATGTCACCTTCCGCACCGCGGTTGCCCAAGCAGAGCTCGAAGACAAAGAGCAGCCAGCCGCGTATCACCGTCTTGCGTTCCACCGCGTCGATGGCGGCGACATCCACATTGAAACGACGCGGCCCGAACTGTTGCCCGCGTGCGTTGCTCTCGTTGCTCACCCCGACGATGAGCGCTACCAAGACCTGTTCGGCACAATGGTCACGACGCCGATCTTCGGCGTCGAGGTGCCGATTCTGGCTCACCACCTTGCCCAGCAAGACAAGGGTTCCGGTATCGCCATGATTTGCACGTTTGGTGACGTCACAGACGTGGTCTGGTGGCGCGAACTCGATCTGCCCAACCGCACCATTATTGGCGCCGATGGCCGCATCATCGCGGATGCTCCCGACGTCATTGTGGGCGACGCTGCTCACGCCGCTTACGCCGAACTCGCTGGCAAGACGGTCTTCAGCGCGAAAGCAGCAATGGTCGACCTGCTGAAGGAGTCGGGCGAGATGATCGGTGACCCCAAGCCGATTCAGCACCAGGTGAAGTTCTTCGAGAAGGGCGACAAACCTCTCGAGATCATCTCCACCCGCCAGTGGTACATCAGCAACGGTGCGCGCGACGAGAATCTGCGCAGCCGTCTCGTTGCGGCTGGCAAGCAGATCAACTTCACGCCAGACCACATGAGGGTGCGCTACGACAACTGGGTTGGTGGCCTCACGGGCGACTGGCTCATCTCGCGCCAGCGCTTCTTCGGCGTTCCGATCCCCGTGTGGTACGAGCTCGATGCTGACGGAGAGAAGGGTGCTCCGATCGTTCCGAGCGAAGCTTCGCTGCCGATTGACCCGTCATCCGATACCGCGCCGGGCTACAGTGAAGACCAGCGCGGTGTTGCCGGCGGCTTCGAGGGCGAACTCGACATTATGGACACCTGGGCCACATCGTCCCTGACCCCACAAATTGCTGGTGGTTGGGAGACCGATCCCGAGCTCTTCGATCTGGTATTCCCCTACTCACTCCGCAGTCAGGGTCAAGACATTATTCGCACGTGGTTGTTCTCGACCGCACTGCGCTCCGAACTCGAACATGGCACCGTGCCGTGGCAGAATGCCGGAATCTCCGGCTTTATCGTCGACCCCGACCGCAAAAAGATGTCGAAGTCCAAGGGCAACGTTGTTACCCCCAAGGGCATGCTCGATGACCACGGTTCGGATGCGGTGCGTTACTGGGCAGCATCCAGTCGCCTCGGTACTGATGCCGCCTTTGACCCGCAGAACCCCAAGCAAATCAAGATCGGCCGTCGACTCGCAATCAAGGTGTTGAACGCGTCGAAGTTCGTGTACTCGTTCCCGGCACCGGCAGGCGTTTCAGCAGAGTCTGGCGCGACCGTAACCGAAGCCCTCGACCTCGAGATGCTCGCCGAACTCGCTTCCGTGGTGACTCAGGCAACGAACGCCCTCGAGGCGTTCGACCACGCCAAGGCTCTCGAAGTCACCGAAAAGTTCTTCTGGACGTTCTGCGACGACTACCTCGAACTGGTGAAAGAACGCGCCTACGGGGCTGGCACACCCGAGGCGCAGGCCAGCGCCAATATTGCGCTACACACCGCCATCGCCGTGTTCCTGCGGCTCTTCGCGCCCTACCTCCCCTTCGCAACTGAAGAGGTCTGGCGGTGGACCCACAACACCTCGGTACATACTGCTTCATGGCCCAGTGCCGACGAACTGGGTGTGAGTGCTGAACCCACCGGACTGTTCTCGGCAGTGAGTCAAGCACTCATCAGCATTCGCCGCGCCAAGACCGACGCAAAGGCCTCCCAGAAGACCGAAGTGAGCTCAGCAACGCTCGCGGGGCCAGCCCTGATCGGCGCCGCAATCGACGACCTGAAGGCTGTAGGCCGCATCCATGAGCTCACAATTGTCGAAGCCGAAGAGATCGAGGTTCGCGACATCGTTCTCGTAGAAGCTCCGTCTGAAGGTTCGGCGTAACGGTCAACAACCGCGTATTGTGGAGCGAATGACGAGTTCAGAGAAACCTGCATACACCGTCCGCGACATCCGAGAAGACGATTTCGAAGAGTGGAAAGAACACTTTGTGAAATACGGTGTCTTCTACGAAACCGAATTTACTGATGCCATCGTTCAGGGCGTCTGGGAGTGGCTGATCGATGACTCGGCACAACTCTCCGCCGTTGTTGCCGTAGCCCCCGAAGGTGCACCCGATCCCGGCAGGGTTGCCGCTTTCGGTCTCTACCGCAAGCTGCCCGACACCTTCACCGCCTCCTGGGGCTGGTTTATGGATGACCTCTACGTCGATCCTGAGCACCGCGGCGCCGGCGTTGCCGGAACGATCATCGATGACATTGCTGCTCGCGCCGCCGACGATGGCGGCGGAAAGCTCCGCTGGATCACCAACAAAGAAAATGACAGCGCAAAGCGCCTCTACGACCGAGTCGCTGACCGCACCTCGTGGATCCTCTACGAAAAGAACGTTTAATGCAGCTCGGCACACGCTGGTCGGTTGGTGCGGCCATTCCCGAACGCCTCGACGGCCCCATGCGTGAAGCAATCGCGGGAGTCGAAGCGGATGTTGCGCACCTAGACACAAGCGTGTGGAGCTGGACGCTCACGTGGCTTGAGTCGCGCCCCGTCGCCGAACTCGACGACGGCACGATCGTGCGGCAAGCGGCAGATGGCAGTGTCTCGGTAGAAGAAGCCGCCTCCTAACAAGGCTGCTCCAATGCTGGAGCGGTACGCCGCCGGTGAGGTCACACTCTCGCAAGAACCTCACCGTGCGGCATTGCCACCCACACACTTCCCCGCCACTCACGATCGACAAAGTCGGAGAAGTTTCAGGGGGATGCGGTCACAGTCAGATCAGTGAGCCCGGCCTCATTTCTCGAAGAGCGGCGACCGGAACACCCAAATGCTGCAGAGACTGGTGCGCGTGCACAAGATCGAAACTGTTGTCACCGAACGGCAGCGCAGAGGCGTCACCCACCATGAAACTGAGGTTGTCGGCAATGAAGACTGATGCCGTGTCGATTGCTGCGGGAGCGGCATCCAACCCGACGACCGTGCCCGGCGAAAGCCGTTCAGCGAACTCCGCCGTAACGGTTCCGGGACCGCAGCCGATATCGAGCAGTGAGAGCCCCGGCTGAAGGTGTGGCTCTAGGTAGGCCGCTGAGTTGGCGACGGTGCCCCAGGTGTGCGATTCGAGCACGCTTTCGCGGTGGGCGTGGGTAATAACGTTCGCCACTCATGTTGACAAGAATAGGGTGGAGACATGACCAATCCCTTCTTTCTGCCCAGCACGCTGCCCTTTGGCATGCCACCGTTCGCCGATATTGCTGGCGAGCACTACGCTCCGGCATTTGAGGAAGGGATGAGGCAACAGCTGGAGGAGATCGCGGCGATCACTTCTCACAGTGATTCGCCGACCTTTGAGAACACCATGATTCCGTTGGAACGCAGCGGTCAGGTTCTTGAGCGAGTGGCGATCGTATTCTTCAACAAAACCTCCGCCGACAGCAACGCGGCAACCGACGCGCTAGAAGAAGAAATTGCCCCCAGGTTTGCCGCTCACCGAGACGCTATCACCCTCAACAGCGACCTCTTCGAGCGCATCCGCAGCATCCACGCGTCTCTTGATTCGAGTGAGTTGGATGCCGAAGCCCGATACCTGGTCGAACGATATTTCACCGAGTTCACGCTTGCTGGCGCCGGCCTCAGTGACGACGAGAAGACGGCCTTGCGCGACTACAACTCGCGCCTGTCGAGCTTGACAACAAAGTTCGAAAAGAACCTCCTTGCTGACACAAACGATCTGGCTGTGGTGCTCGATAGCGTTGCTGAACTCGACGGTTTGGGTGCTTCGGAGATCTCGGCCGCGGCGGGCGCCGCCGCCGATCGTGGGCTCACCGGCAAGTATTTGATCTCCCTGATTTTGCCCACTAACCAGCCGCACCTCTCCTCGCTCAAGAATGCCGATGTTCGCGGACGTGTCTTCGCAGCGTCGCGGTCACGAGGCATCCGGGGTGGCGAGTTTGATAATCGCGCTCTCGTGCTGGAGATTGTTCGGGTTCGCTCCCAACGGGCCGCGCTACTTGGCTTCACAAGTCACGCTGCGTGGGTTACGGCCGATGAGACCGCCGGGAACCCGCAGCGTGTGGCTGACATGCTCGGAAAGCTGGCCCCGGCGGCAGCACGCAATGCTCGCACCGAACATGCTGCGCTCGAAAAACTCGCCGGAACAGAAGTCACCGCTGCCGATTGGGCGTTCTACTCCGAGAAGGTGCGCGCCGAGCGATACAGCGTCGACACCACGCAAATGCGCCCGTACTTCGAGGCTGAGCGAGTGCTGCGTGATGGCGTGTTCTTTGCGGCAAGCAGGCTCTATGGTGTCACGTTTAGCGAACGCTACGACCTTCCCACCTATCACCCCGACGTTCGTGTCTTCGAGGTGACCAATGAGGATGGCACGCCGGTCGGCCTCTATACGCTCGACCTGTACACGCGCGACTCGAAGCGCGGCGGGGCCTGGATGAACTCACTGATCTCACAGTCGGACTTGCTGGGGCATCCAGTGATCGTCACTAACAATCTCAACGTGCCGAAGCCCGGTGCCGGCGAGGTCACACTGCTCACGTACGACGAAGTGAATACGCTGTTTCATGAGTTCGGACATGCCCTGCACGGTCTGTTTGCGCGGGTCACCTACCCCAAGTTTTCCGGGACGAACACCTTCCGCGACTTTGTCGAGTTCCCCAGCCAAGTCAACGAGATGTGGATGCTGTGGCCCGAGGTTCTCGATAACTATGCCAAGCACTATCAGACCGGCGAGCCGATGTCGCGAGAGATCGTCGAGCGCATTCACGCCAGTGCTGCCTTCAACGAGGGATTCCTGACGAGTGAATACCTTGCGGCGGCTCTGATCGATCAGGCCTGGCATCGCATTGGCGTCGATGACGAGGTGACCGATGTTGCGGCGTTTGAGGCGAAGGCGCTGGCTGATGTTGCACTGGACAATCCCGCCGTACCGCCGCGCTACTCAAGCACCTACTTCCAACATATTTTCGCGAACTCGGCCTACGACGCAGGCTACTACTCATACATTTGGAGCGAAGTTTTGGATGCCGACTCTGTCGAGTGGTTTACGAACAACGGCGGCCTGACTCGGGAGAACGGTGACCGTTTCCGTTCGCTTCTCCTCGCCGTCGGTGGTTCAAAGAATCCACTCGAAGCCTTCCGCGATTTTCGCGGGCAGGACGCCGAATTGCAGCCGTTGCTCACCCGACGCGGGCTCAACTAGTTCGCTGAGCCCGCTAGCGGGAGGATGCGCTAGCGGCAGAATCCGATCAGGTCGGTTGCGGCCAGAAATGCGAGTGTGTGTTGATGCCCGTCGAGAACGGTCACGACGGGCGTTCGCGCGTGAGCAGGGAAGGCCACCTCTGCGCTGGAACTGCGCGGCGATCCGGCCACATCGTAGCGATGGTTGAGCGACCGGAATACGAGGTCGGGGCTCGGGAAGCAGACAACACCGGCCGAGACTCCGCGACGGGCCAGTCGTTCCGCGAAGGCCATCACTTCGGGCAGTGGAGCAAGCCGCTGATCAATCGGACGGGGTGAGATTCTGAAGTGGGCAGACTCACCACCCGGGCGGCCCATCTGCCCCATAGTTTCGAGCATGCACCACTCGAAATCTTCAGCGAATGCGGGCTCCCACGCAATGCAAACCGGTTGCTCTAGGCCAATCGACGGTGTCGTGATCGACTGATGTGCGCCACCCTCGGGAGCCAAATCGTAGCGATCGGGATGAGGGGTCGCCCCCACTTGCAGGTCAACACTTGCCAATCGGCGGCAGCGAACATTCCCTGCAGTCGAGCAATCTGAACGTCGGAGATGATCCGGTCGAGCGACTATCGGTTGAGGTCAACAAATCCCGACCAGTTCGCCCAGTTGCCGCGCGCCGGAGTCCGTAATGGCTTCCCACACGGCACCCTCATCGAGTTCGGCATTGCCGAGCAGGCTGATAAACCCGCCCGACTCTGGAGTTTCAGGAAATTGGTCGCGCACGTACCGATGAGACAGTGCCGCCCGCAGCGGTGCGGTGGCTCCAATTCCGGCGCTACCCGTGGAGAAATCAACGGTGTCGGGGTCTTTGAGCCTGCTGGGGTAGCTCTGAAGCCCGCCCAACTCCCGAAGCGTCGGAAGGTACTTTTCCTGACGTTCCCCCATGAGGTAGTTGATGGCGTGCAATACCGGGGGAGGCGTGTGGCTTTACCGACACCCGGTCTATGAATGTGAGCTCGGAGAACCACAACGACGTCACGATTCCCACCATCGAGGCGCTCGACGACTGATGGCCACCCACCTTTACCCCAGACTCGTTGGGGCGACCACGATTCGCGGAGTCGATCATCGCGGTAGCCGTTCACAGCACTCGCTGCGCAACTGGGTCCAGCACGTCGTCAAGACTCGCCGCCCCTGAGAGCGGCCGTGAGTTTACGGCTGGCTCCCCCGGTGAACCGGCCACCCGTGCGGGCTCGCGATCAGAGAGAATATCGGTCTCGCTCGCGGTCTTGAAGCTCGGTGTGGTGTCGTTCGGCATCTTCAGGGATCCTTACTCTGTTCCCGGTCGTCGGCTGGCCTATCTGGTACCGCTAGCGGAACAATCCGCTGTAGGCGTTGAGCGAAAGCTGCCCGCCGAGATGCGCGTAGAGTACGTTGCTGTCGGCCGGGATGTCGCGGCTAGATACGAGGTCGATGAGTCCGGCGAGTGATTTTCCTTCGTACACGGTGTCGGTGATCATGCCTTCGAGGGTTCCCCCTAGGCGGATTGCTTCCAGAGTCGAATCGACAGGAATTCCGTAGAGGTCCCCGGCCCACCCTTCGAGCACAGTGATCTCGTCGTCGCGCAGGTCACGCTCAAGGCCGATAAGTTGCGCGGTGTGACGGGCGATTCGAGCAACCTGATCGCGGGTCTTCTTGAGGGTCGCGGAGGCATCGATACCGATCACTCGGCGGGGCCGCTCCTGCCCGGCGAAGCCGGCAATCATTCCCGCGTGGGTTGACCCGGTGACGGTGCAGACAATAATCGTGTCGAAGAACACTCCGAGTTCGCGTTCTTGGGCTTCAACTTCGTAAGCCCAATTGGCGAAGCCGAGCCCACCCAGGTGATGTTCGGATGCTCCGGCCGGGATTGGGTAGGGCTTGCCGCCCGAGGCTTCCACATCGGCAATGGCATTCTTCCAGCTGTCGCGGATCCCGATATCGAAGCCGGAACTGTCGAGCCGAACATCCGCCCCCATGATGCGGGAGAGTTGGATGTTGCCGATGCGGTCGCTGAGCGGGTCGGGCCAGTCAACCCAGTTCTCTTGCACCAGCACCGCCTTCATCCCGAGCTTTGCGGCTACTGCGGCAACTTGGCGGGTGTGGTTGGACTGGTATCCGCCAATCGACACGAGAGTGTCGGCACCCCGTGCGAGCACGTCGGGAACGATGTATTCAAGCTTGCGCGTCTTGTTTCCGCCGAAAGCGAGCCCGCTGTTCACATCTTCGCGCTTAGCCCAGACGGTTGCTCCCCCGAGGTGAGCGCTGAGGCGCGGAAGCTGATGCACCGGGCTCGGGCCAAAGGTGAGGGGGTAGCGCTCGAAGTCTGAAACGGCCATGGGGCTCCTTGTCTTGGCGGCTCCGACGCGGAGTCAATATGCAATATATTGCAATTTTTTTGTGGGGATGTCAAGGCTCGGCCCGGTTGCCCGTCAACTCCGGCATACAATATTTCGCATGCCCGTGCCAGAGAAGAACTCCGTACACAAACGTTCCCTGCTTCGCGACGATGTGTACGCGTCAATTCGCGATGCCATCGTGGATGGCACGTTTGCCCCCGGCGAACGCCTGCGCGACTCCGAACTCGAGAAGTGGCTCGGCGTGAGCCGCACCCCCATCCGCGAAGCGCTGCTCAGGCTCGAACGCGGCGGGCTCGTCGTGTCGTTACCGGGCAAGGCAACGTTGGTGGCGCCCTACGATCCGGCATCCACTCACGGCGTTCAGCAGGTCACTGCTGCCCTCCACGAGCTCGCTGCCCGACTCGCACTCCCCGCCGTCACCGACGAACAACTCGCGGCCATGGAAGACGCAAATGCTTGCTTTGCCGCAGCTCTCGATACCGAAGACGTCGATGGAGCCCTGGGTGCCGATGACGACTTTCACGAGGTATTCATCGCTGCCAGTGGCAACGAAACCATCGCCCAGGTCCTTTCGCAACTGACGCCCGTCTTGCGCCGGGTTGAACGGATGCGGTTCAGCTCGCATTCGGGGCGCGAATCGGTAGCTCAACACGAGCTGATCGTGCAGCACGCACGCGAGGGCAAGTTTGACGAAGCCCTGGTTGCGGTGCGCGAAAACTGGCTGTCGCTCCCCCACGTGAGTCCCGACAGCATGGCTGCTCCCCACAACACGCACTAGTTGTTGTGTCCGATCCACAAATTTCGCTGAAACTCTTTCGCAAACACCAGTGAACAGGGCACAATGGTCTCGGCCACGTTTGACGTGCCCGCACTCTTAGATGCCGCCTAGCACGGTGCCCTGAGGGCGATCCCATCACAGTCCTACCCGAGTCAGGCTGCGATTCACGTGCAGAGCACGATCGCCCTCAGGAACATCACTTGCTGGGTACTCGACACCCTCACCTTACGGGCGCCCGACGAACACCTGATCGCACAGGTGCAGCGCATGCGATCTGGCTTAGGCCGACTTCTCCGCACGCACCGGTTCGCGAGGAACGATTGTCGGCGCAGCGTTCTCGAGAACCGTGGCCTGGGTCACGATGACCCGGCCGACGGTTTCATCTGACGGCACATCGAACATGATCGGGCCGAGAACTTCTTCGAGAATTGCCCGCAACCCTCGCGCACCGGTCTGGCGCAGCACCGCGAGGTCGGCAATCGACTCCAACGCGTCGTGTTCAAACTCAAGCTCAACGCCATCGATCTCAAACATGCGCTGATATTGGCGCACGAGAGCATTCTTCGGCGTCGTCAGAATGTCCATCAGCGCTACCTGATCGAGTTGGGTAACCGTCGTGACAACCGGAAGGCGACCGATCAACTCGGGAATCAGCCCAAACTTGTGGAGGTCTTCTGGCAAAACTTCGCCGAACAGGTTGACGTCGTCACCCTTGCTATGAAGCGGGGCACCGAAACCGATGCCCTTCTTACCCGCGCGATTGGAGATGATCTCCTCAAGCCCCGCGAAGGCACCCGCCACAATGAAGAGCACATTGGTGGTGTCGACCTGAATGAATTCTTGGTGCGGATGCTTGCGTCCGCCCTGGGGTGGCACCGAAGCGACAGTGCCTTCCAAGATCTTGAGCAGCGCTTGCTGCACACCCTCGCCGGAGACATCTCGGGTAATGGAGGGGTTCTCTGCCTTGCGAGCGATTTTGTCGATCTCATCGATGTAGATGATGCCGGTCTCGGCACGCTTCACGTCATAGTCGGCGGCCTGAATGAGTTTAAGAAGAATGTTCTCGACATCCTCGCCAACGTAACCGGCCTCGGTAAGTGCGGTGGCATCCGCGACAGCAAAGGGAACGTTGAGTCGTTTCGCCAAGGTTTGCGCCAAATAGGTCTTACCGCAACCAGTAGGCCCGATGAGGAGGATGTTGGACTTTGCGATCTCGACATCGTCGATGATGGCATCAGCCGATGTGATGGTGTTCCGGGCGCGAATGCGCTTGTAGTGGTTGTACACGGCAACAGAGAGCGCTCGCTTAGCGGCCTCTTGCCCGATGACATACTCCCCAAGGAACGAGTAAATTTCACGAGGCTTTGGGAGATCGAACTCGCTCGACGCCTCCTCGCCGGCTTCGGCCAGACGCTCTTCGATGATCTCGTTACACAGATCCACGCACTCGTCACAGATGTAGACACCGGGACCAGCAATCAGCTGTTGAACCTGCTTTTGGCTTTTGCCGCAGAAGGAACACTTGAGCAGGTCCGCGCTTTCCCCAATTCGGGCCATGCCGGTTCCTCTCCTTGAGTAAATACCTTGCTACCGAGCCTAACCCCATATTCGTGCGCTATTCGTCACCACTACCAGCGGCGTTTCATCGCGTCGAAGCCGCGCATTTCTCCCTGCACCAGCGTTGCACTTCTCGAGAGGCACAACGCTCCAAAAATTCGAACTAGGCTTGAACTGTTGGTGACAAGTGCAAGAGGGAGCCCCATGCATACACGTGCACTGCGGGTGCTCCGCGGCGGTGCTGCTGCCCTTTTCGCAACGATCGCCGCCGCCTTCTCTCACCAACTTGCCGGCGGCATAGCGCCATCCGTCTTTGGCATCGTGGTCTCGCTCATCATCTCGATTGCCGTGTGCACCTTGCTCGCCGGCCGCACGGTGTCGTTCGCGCGCCTCACCGTGGCAATTGTGGCCAGCCAAACGATGTATCACGCCCTCTTCAGTTCGATGCTCGCCCCTGCGGGCATTGCGCAGCCGCGGCCCAGCCCGCACCGCATCCATTTGCTTGCGTCGCCTTTTGCGACCCAAAAGAGAGAAGGAAATGAAAACCTTCACCAAGGCTGCCCTTGCCCTCACGGCCGAGGCAACCCTTGCACTAGCAGCACCATTGGCCGCCCTGGCCCATGTCTCGATCGAACCGGGGCAGGCTGAGCCAGGCGCCTACACACCTATCACCGTCAAGGTTCCCAATGAGTCTGAAACAGAAAAGACAAACCGTGTTGAACTGAAACTGCCGGCAGACACCCCGTTCACGAGCGTGCGCTTCGTTCCCGTTGCTGGCTGGGATGCCAAGCTGGTGCGCGGCGAACTGCCGGAACCCGTCATGGTCGGCGAAAGCGAAATCGCCGAAGAGGGCGCAGAGAAGCCCGCTCCGATTCTCTACGTCACCGACGCGCCCGCAGGCCACCACGATGCCGCAGCAACTGATGCTGATGCCCACACCGGTGACCAGACTGCAGCGAGTGACCGCACCGAAGCCACCACCAGCAGTTACCCAGTGGCCCGCGGTCTCGGCATCGCCGGCACCGCCGGCATCGCCGCTGGCCTCGTCGCTGGCCTCGGAGCGGTGGTTCTGGCATTCGCCTTCGGTCGCCCCACTAACAAGGAGGAGTGACAATGCCACGCCACACTCGCACCGGGGCCGCATGGGGTGCGGCAATACTCGCCGCACTCATGCTCCTCTCCGCAGCACCGGCATCCGCCCACAACTACCTTGTTGCGAGCACCCCCGAAGAAGGCGAAGTTCTCACAGTGCTACCGGAAGAGTTCTCAGTAACGACGAACGAGGCGCTGCTAGATCTGGCTGGAGACAGCGTTGGTTTTGCCATTCAAGTGACAGACGAAGCGGGGAAACACTTCGGTGATGGCTGCTTCACCTCCCGGGATGAAACCCTCGCTACCGGTGCCTCACTGGGCGAGCCCGGAGAGTATCTAATGCGCTGGCAACTTGTCTCCGCCGATGGGCACCCGATTTCTGGTGAAGTTGGATTCACGTGGCAACCCAACGTCAGTCTTACGGCCGTGGAGGGGCTTGATGCTCCCCCCGCCTGTGGCGGAGGAACCCTCGACGATGCTGCGCCCGGTGATGAGAACCGCGCAGACGACCGGGGCGCTCCAGACGATGCGGGCACAGAAGTTGACTCCACAGCCGATGCGTCGACGGTCGTGTTCATTGCCGCAGCAGTCGCGCTTGTGCTGATGGCAGCGGTAGCGGTCTTCCTCATCTCGATGAAACGAAAGAGAGACGAAGAGTAGCGAGTAAATTGCGCCGCTGAACATCAGCGGTTAACGAGTGGGGCGGTCATCCACTATTGGGATGACCGCCCCACTCGCATCTCTGATTAGCTCGTCAGGGCCGGCAAAGTCTTGCGGCTCGTCAGCACCTGGTCAATGAGACCGTATTCGACTGCCTCAGCCGCACTGAGGATCTTGTCGCGCTCGATGTCCTTGTTGACCTGCTCCGCCGTCTGGTTTGAGTGATGAGCCAGAGTCTCCTCAAGCCACGTGCGCATACGCAGAATTTCACGTGCCTGAATCTCGATGTCTGATGCTTGGCTCGAGCCCTCTGAACCACCAGCGGGCTGATGAATCATGATGCGAGCATTCGGCAGTGCCAATCGCTTACCCTTCGTTCCGCCCGCAGTGATCACGGCAGCAGCGGATGCTGCCTGCCCGAGAACTACGGTCTGAATGTGGGGGCGGATGTACTGCATCGTGTCGTAGATCGCCGTCATCGCGGTGAACGAACCACCCGGTGAGTTGATGTACATCACGATGTCGCGGTCAGGGTCTTGGCTCTCAAGTACGAGAAGCTGCGCCATGACGTCATCTGCCGATGCGTCGTCGATCTGAACACCCAAGAAAATGATGCGATCTTCGAACAATTTCGCATACGGATCTTGGCGCTTGTAGCCATAGGCCGTGCGCTCTTCGAATGTGGGCAAAATATAGCGGGCGTCAACATCCGGACGACCAATGCCAGCAGGAGTGTGTGCTCCAAGATTAAAATTCGTCATTGCTAATCCTTCTTGCCTGTGGCGTCGTCGTTGTGGGCGCCCTCTTCGGTTCCGCCGCCGCCGACGACGTCGGAGGCAAACTCGCGCAGGTGGTCGACAAAGCCGTACTCGAGGGCCTCACGCGCAGTGAACCAGTTGTCGCGGTCATTATCGATGAGCACCTGCTCGACACTCTTGCCGGTCTGTTCTGCGGTGAGCTCAGCCATACGCTTCTTCATATCGAGGATCACACCGGCCTGAGTTTGGATGTCAGCAGAGGTTCCACCGAAGCCACCAGACGGCTGGTGCAACAGCACTCGCGCGTTGGGGGTGATGTAGCGCTTGCCCTTGGTGCCAGACGACAGCAAGAATTGCCCCATCGAAGCGGCAAGGCCGATTCCGACCGTGACGATGTCGTTGGGGACAAACTTCATCGTGTCGTAGATCGCCATTCCCGCAGTGATCGATCCACCGGGTGAGTTGACGTAGAGGTAGATGTCGCGCTTGGGGTCCTCAGCCGCGAGCAGCAAGATCTTTGCGCAGATCTCATTCGCGTTCGAGTCCCGCACCTCTGAGCCGAGCCAGATGATGCGATCTTTGAGGAGTTGGTCAAAAACACTTGAGACCAATGCCGGTTGGGCCATTGTTGCGCTCCGTTTCAGTAATCGCTTAAGAACGAATCTATCCGAGTACGTGCCCCGATTTTGGCTTGTTCGCCCTAGGCAAAGTACCGCGTCGCATATTGGTGCTTGTAGGCTCGCAAAATGCATCACAACTGGCGCGATCGAGTCGCAGATATCTGGACCAATGCCTCGTCGATGGCCGATGGCGATCTCGTCAACGCGATCGATGAGCTTGCCGGCGAGCGCAATAGCAACGACGCTGAGGCGTTATTCGAAGCGGCGGGTGCTCGTGACTACGCCGGGCGCGAGGCAGAAGCTGAACCGCTCTACCGGAGGGCATTAGAAAACGGGCTGGATTCCTCCCGCCGCCCGCAAGCTGTCATCCAGTTGGCCAGCACACTGCGCAATCTCGGCCGCATCGATGAATCTATAGCGATGCTTGAGCAGCAATTGCACGAGCATCCCGATGACGAGTGGACGGGGCCATCCGCCGCATTCCTGGCACTGGCACTTGTCAGTCGCGGAGACACAACTCAGGCAGCTGCGGTGGCACTTATGGCACTGGCCGATTACCTGCCGATCTTTCAGCGATCGGTGCGCGGCTATGTCGCTGAACTCGTGGCCGACTAGTTGGTCCTAGCGGGATTAGCATTACGGAATGCAGCAAATGATTCTGGATGTTGATACCGGCATCGATGATGCCCTTGCCTTGATGCTCGCCGTGCGGCATCCCGACGTGAACCTTCGAGCGGTCACGTGCGTAGCGGGCAATGCCACCCTCGAACAGGTGGTGAGAAATACGCTGACGGTGCTGGATGTCGCCGGCGCCGGGGACATTCCGGTTGCCGCAGGGGCACACCGACCTCTGCTCGCGGAGGCAAACCACGCTGCCCATGTGCACGGTACAGACGGCCTCGGTGACCTAGGCCTTCCAGAATCGATGCGCGCCGTGGCACCCGTGCACGCCGTGGAGTTGCTGAGGCGCGAGATCCTCGCTAGCCCTACCCCCGTGACTCTTGTTCCACTAGCGCCGATGACCAATATCGCCCTATTGGTGCGAATGTATCCGGAGGTTCTGACCAATGTTGAGCGGATCGTGTTCATGGGTGGTTCGGCATCCGTCGGCAACGCCACCGCGGTGGCCGAATTCAACACCTGGCACGATCCTGAGGCCGCCGAAATCGTGCTGACCTCCGGGGTGCCCATCACCATGTACGGCCTGGACGTCTTCTATGCGGTCACGATCCCACCGGAAGATATCGCGCAGCTCACGGCCTCTGACGAACCGGGAGCCCGGTTGGTCGGGCGATTGCTGCACCATATCGTCAGCGTCAAGGGCGGTGAAGTTCGAGTTTCTGGCGAAGGTCATGGAGATATTGGGGATGCCGGAGCCGTCTGCGCTGCAATCGACCCCGAAGGACTCCGCACCGTCAACCTGCCCGTAAGAGTCAGCCTCAGCGATCCGCTCACCCGCGGACAGACCGTTGTCGATCATCGCACTGCAGGCCATGAGCAGGCCGGCACGGCGGACTCACGATTCCGCCCGATCGATGTCGCACTCGGAATCGACAGTGCGCGTTACTCGAAACTGTTCCTTGACACGATCACTGCCTGAGTGAGCCGGGGGTTGTGGCCGCAGAGACCGACGCTAACCACGCCCGCCGTTAACGAACTCGTGGCCGACTAGATCACTAGCCGGCCACGAGAATAAAACGCTGTGTTAGGACTTGTCCTTGTCGGCTACCGTGTCGTCACCGGCAGCCGCATCGTCGGCGGCGGCGTCTGTGCCCTCGACTGCGGCGTCATCCTCGGAATCAGCCGGGTTCGCGACGGCGGCGAAGGCCGAAACATCGACAGCCTTGCCCTTAGAGTCAACGACCTTTGCCTTGCTGAGCACGACCGCGAGGGCCTTGCTGCGAGCAACTTCGGCAACCATTGCGGGGATCTGCCCGTTTTTGTCGAGAACCTGGATGAATTCTCCGGGCTCCATGCCGTACTGCTGAGCGCCCTGCACGAGGTATGAGGTGAGCTCTTCTTGACTGACCTTGACCTCTTCTTTCTCGACGATGGAGTCGAGGAGGATCTGGGAGCGGAACGTCTTTTCGCTGGCTTCGAGAACTTCGGCGCGGTGCGCGTCATCTTCGAGACGGTCTTCGTTCTCGAGGTGACGGTGCACTTCGTCTTCAACAAGCTTCGCAGGAACGGGGATGTCCAACGTCTTGAGCAGTTCGTCAACGATCTGGTCGCGCGCCTGAGCGCCCTGGCCAAAGGCCTTGGAGCGCTTGACCTGCTCCTTGAGGTCGGCCTTCAGCTCCTTGATGGTGTCGAACTCGCTGGCCATCTGCGCGAAGTCGTCATCTGCCTCGGGAAGCTCGCGCTCCTTGACTGTGAGCAGCGACAGGCTGATGACGGCCGTCTCACCTTCGTGGTCTCCACCGAGCAAGACCGACTCAAAAGTGGTGGATTCTCCAGCACTGAGCGAGTCAAGCGCCTCATCGATGCCTTCGATCAGTTCACCGGAACCAAGTTCGTACGAGATGCTCGATGCCGAATCGACCTCGGTGTCGCCAATCTTGGCTACGAGGTCGAGCTGGGCGAAATCACCCTTCTTGGCGGGGCGTTCGACGGTCACGAGGGTGCCGAATCGGGCACGCAGGGTGTCGAGTTCGTCTTTGACGTCATCCGCGGATGCTTCGACAGCATCGACCGTGAGGGTCAGCTTGTCGTAAGCGGGAAGGTCGAATTCGGGGCGAACGTCAACCTCGATAGCGAGAACGAGGTCTCCGCTGAAGTCCTTGATCTCGGGCCACGTGACAATGTCTGCCTCGGGGCGCCCCAAGACGCGAATCTCTTCTTCGGTGACTGCCTTGCGGTAAAAACTGTCAAGACTGTCGCTCACGGCGTGGTTGAGGATCTCTTCACGGCCCACACGCTGGTCAACCAGCTGCGGCGGAACCTTGCCCTTGCGGAAGCCGGGGATGTTGACCTGCGAGGCGATGTGGCTGTAAGCGTGGTCGATGCTCGGCTTGAGTTCTTCTGGGGTGACCGAAATGTTGAGCTTGACACGGGTCGGGCTTAACTTTTCAACGGTTGTCTTCACGTTGTGGACTCCTGTAATTCGATGGTGTATTTCGTCGGGGCGACAGGATTCGAACCTGCGACCTCTCGGTCCCAAACCGAGCGCTCTACCAAGCTGAGCTACGCCCCGGGCGCCGTACATTATTCTGGCCGCGACGTTATGGTTCCACGCCGGTGCACAATTGGCCTCGGCAAGTCTAGCCTGAGCCAGAACGGAATGGTGACGTGATCGTCAGAAATTCAGTGCCGTGTTGGTGGCTGAGACTTCGACTTCGTACTTTGCAAGGTTTCAGGTACAGTAATTCTCGGTGCACAGCTCGATCGAGCGCCGAGTGGGGATGTAGCTTAATGGTAAAGCCTCAGTCTTCCAAACTGATGACCGGAGTTCGATTCTCCGTATCCCCTCCACTCAACTAATAGCCTTCGCCACCACAGCACGTGCTGCCGTTCCCCCGGGGATGGGCAGGATCGGGTAGTTGTGGATCATTCCTTCGCCCACGTCAAAGGCCGTCCAGCCGTTAACCACTCGAGAGGTGATGTTCACCTGCCGAGCTAGGGATGCCTGGGGCTCAAAGTTGGCGGGATTTTTTTGAAGCTGCTCAATTCGTTCGAGCGTCTTGTGGGGGTCGCTAAACATTCGCTTTGGTCCGCGGAGGGACGGCAGGAAGGGTACGAGCTGACTGAGCAGGCTCGCCATCGGGTGCTAACTGTTAATGCGCTTCATGATGTGAATGGGAATGAACACACCGAGGGTGGTGACGAGGATTCCACCGATGAAGACGACCGACTCGAGGCCTTCAACATAAAATGCTTCACCCATCATGTAAATTCCGCCGACAAACAGCGCCAAAGAGATTACAAAACCTAAGATGTTCACGCCTACATCTTACTCACGCTCATCGCGCTTGCTCACGCTCATCCCGACACCAGTCCACACTTTCGCAGGATGTCGCTTCCTAAGCTTTATTCACCGATACTCTGGGCGCACCTCCCGAAAGGAGCCACGGGTCAATGGCGAGTTCACCGCGTTCCTTTATCGACCACGTAGGTCATGTGCTTTTCCCTCGCGGGCCGAAGGATCTCACTGACGTCTCACGGTGTCCGGCGTGCTTTACCCAACTCCCCAGCCATTTGGTGTGCTCCAGCTGCCAGCTCGATCTCAACCATCCTGATGCGTCCCTGCTCCGTGAGGCTTCCCTTTCGGCCGTGAGCGCCATGGATGCTCGGCTCGAGCTCATCGGAAAGGTTCGCTTCGAAACCGAGGTCGAACGAGCAAAGGCAGCTGCTGTCCGAGTTAACGCCGAGCAGGCTGTAGTTGCGGAAAATCGCAATCGCGCCTCCGAAGCCGCTGCGGCATCCACCGCCGCGGCCGTCGCCGCTTCGGTGCCGGCGACGGCTGCCCCATCAGCCAATGACCCGGCGGTCGCTGCCCCGAACATCGCCGTGCCGGTGGCTCGCTCGCACTATGGAGTGCAGGTGATCCTGCTGATTGTGGGAGTCTCGCTGCTCTCCGTCGGAGCAATCTTCTTCCTTATCTATGCCTTTATCAGCTTCGGGCTCATCTGGCGCTCGGTCATCATCGCCACCATCACAATTGCGAGCATCGTTGGTGCCACCTTCGTGAAACGGCGGGGGCTATCTGCGACGGCGGAAGCTCTTTCTGCTCTCGCGGTTGTGTTCGTCGTGCTCGATATCTATGCACTCCGGGCGAACGAGCTGCTGGTTATCGGCGACGCTGCAGGCCGCACATACTGGGGTTCCGCTCTGATGATTGCCGCTGCCAGCTTTGTGTTCTGGCACCGGGCGAGCGGGCTCAGGCTTGTCAGCATCTTTGGCTACACCGTATTCCCTCCCGCCGTGGCACTCTTTGTCTCGGGGATTGTGCCCAGCGAAGAATCTGGCGCTGGCACCCTGGTCGCAATGACGGCGCTGGCGGCGGCCTCCCTCATCCATGTGACAGCAGCCCACGACAATAACCGCGCCATCATCGAGCGCTCCGTGACGTTGGTATACGCGATGCTGGCACTCGTCGTCGGATTCGCCAGTGCTGTTTGGGACCGGTTGTTGGTTCGGGATACAGAACTTGGTGGATGGCTGCTTGCCATTGGCATAGTTGCGGCCATTCACAGCGCTGTTGCGCATCGGGCACACTTGCCCGCGATTGTGCGGAACTCATTCGCCACCGCATCCGGAGTGCTGTTTGCTTCGGGAGTGTGGACTGTTATCGCTGACGCAATGGTTTCTGGTGACAGAACGACGACCCCGCCGACGCTCGTCATCGTTGTCATTGCGACGCTGACCGCGATCGCGCTCCTCAGCGAAGCAAGCGGCCGTCGCAGCGACAGCGCGACACGTTCTGCCACTTTTTGGGCTTCCCTCGGCGTGTGGGGCGTCACCCTCGTTGCGACCGTTTCACCCTTGGCCACCTCGGTCGGTACCGCGTTCCAGTTCGTCGATCAGCAAGGCCTGCGCCGACGCCTCCCCGGCAGCGTTACCTTTGACATTCTCAGCAACGGTTGGCCCCAGCTCTCCCTCCTTGTGATCCCCGTCGCCCTGGCGCTGACCTGGTGGGCAACAGCGCAACTTCGTGCACGTGCCCATATCGTGATTGCGAGTGCAGGGACCGCGCTCTCGCTCGGTGCCCCACTCACCGGATCGCTCCTGGGCGCCATCGCGACCTGGCTCGCCGTTGCGGCCACCGCGCTGCTGGTCGTAGCAATCGACCGTCAACGCCGTGGCGCGCGCCGCACCCACCTCACGGTTGCTGCCGCCAGTATCCTGGCGCTTTCTCTCGCCTACGCGTCTGGCTGGTCCAGCTACGAAACGTGGCTATTCGCGAGCATCACCACGGGCATCCTCATCTTCCTGGCCAGATATCTCATCGATATCAGGGCTCTCCGGGTGACCCTGTTCGGCACCTCAGCGTTTATCTTTGTTCTCGCCTCCGCAGGCATCGGAGAACAACTGCAATTCGCGTTGACCCCCAACGCCCCGAACCCGCTTGAGATATGGATGACCGTCTCGATTGCCGCCGTGGCGTTGTTCGCCTGTTCACTCCTTCCAACGACTCGGGATGTTCTCCAGCCCGAGCGTCGTGTGCTGTGGTGGATGGGGTTCACCATCAGCACCGTGGCCGCAGCGAACCTTTGGACCGCCGCCGTCAGCGGTGCGCCTGTGCTTGGTGCACCACTCGCGCTCCCCCTTCATGTCGTTAGCCTGATCGTCGCGATCGCATTTGTGGCCGCCCTCGGCCTCACAATGCTGGACCGCAGCACAACAACGCACGCGGCACAAAGAATCTCCGCCGCTATTCTGTTGGCGCCGGCGACGGTGTGGGCGCTTGATAGCGCTAGTAGAACAATAGGACTTAGCACCATTGCGATCGAACTTGCCCCCGCCACAGCATCCGTACTGGTTGGTATCGTCAGCATGACACTTCGGGTGCGTAACCAACGCACGCTGGTGCGTCGATTCAGCGAACTCAGCGCACTCGCCGTCGCCGCAATCACCACCCTCAGCGCGATCCTTGAACCACAAGCAAGCCACTGGCTGATCGTGCTGCTGGTGGCCATCACCCTCCTGCTGGCATCCATCTCCGCCGACGGCATCTTCGGATCACACTCACTACGCCGCCACGCAATCTGGGCCGCAGTCGCCTTCGCCACCTGGTCCCTCTGGATCCGCCTCGACCAATCCCGCGTAGACGCACTCGAAGCCTACGTACTGCCACTAGCAGCAGTAGTACTCGCCATCACCGTATTCATCGCCCGTGCCGAGCTGCGCGAATCGTGCCTGCGCTCGGCCCCGTACATTGCGCTGGCGGGCTTATTCATCGCGATCATGCCGCTCACACTCAACGCTGCCAGTGGGTCAGAGCTTCGCACGCTGGTGATCGCCGGGATTTGTGGAGCGCTACTGCTCACAGCAGCGTTCCTGGCCCCCCACCCGAGACTCGTCGAGTTCTGGGGAATCACCATCATTGCCTCTGCCACCGGCGTTGTCACCGCCACCACCGCGCGCACCCTTGTTACCGTCGACAACAATTCACTCTCCTCGCCCGAAGTTGACGTCTGGGTGCTGGGAGCAGTCGCCATCCTCGCGCTGGCAAGTTTCGGGCTCGCCTCGGCAGGTTTCTCGCGCACCGCCGCACACACCCGCTGGGCAATCGCCAGCGAAGCATTACTGGGTGTCGCCATTGTTCTGCTCTTCGCGCTCGAAACGGTCATCCTGCGAAGTGTCGGCGTTCAAGAAACGCTCGCCAACGATATCCGAGTTCTTAGCCTCGTCACCCTCGCCGCAGCGCTACTGATGTTGAGTAGACGCGCGATGCCGTCACCGCTCACGCCGCGATTGAGCTACCTCGCGTTCGCACTGTCGATTGTGGCGGCGTTTACTGCCCTCAGCGCCAACCTCATTCACATCACCGAATGGTGGTTCGCCGTCTCGATTGTGGCCGTCGGAGTGCTGGTGCGCGCGCTCTGGTCGAATCTGCGAGATGTTGATCCGACAGAACGGCGCGCGCTGTGGTGGGTGGGATTGGCTCTCGCCACCGCGGCCGGCGCAAATCTGTGGATCGCCAACAGCACCAGTGGCCCTCTCGTCGAGGCTGCGCTAATTCTCCCGTTGCACCTGATGAGCCTGATCGTCGCAGTAGTCTTCGGCACGATCCTCAGCCTCACAATGCTGGGTCGTGGCAGGCGTATTCCTGTCGTGGAACGGATCTCAGCAGCCGCACTGTTGGCGCCAGCAACAGCATGGCTACTCGACAGTGCCATTAGAACGGTTGGGCTCGGCACGGTCGCGATCGAACTTGCCCCTGCCACAGCATCCGCGCTGGTTGCGGTGCTCAGCATGGTGCTCCGAGTGCGTCAGAAGCACACGCTGGTGCGTCGATTCAGCGAACTCAGCGCACTCGCCGTCGCCGCAATCACCACCCTCAGCGCGATCCTTGAACCACAAGCAAGCCACTGGCTGATCGTGCTGCTGGTGGCCATCACCCTCCTGCTGGCATCCATCTCCGCCGACGGCATCTTCGGATCACACTCACTACGCCGCCACGCAATCTGGGCCGCAGTCGCCTTCGCCACCTGGTCCCTCTGGATCCGCCTCGACCAATCCCGCGTAGACGCACTCGAAGCCTACGTACTGCCACTAGCAGCAGTAGTACTCGCCATCGCAATTCTTATTGCGCGGGCTGAATTGCGCGAAAGCCGTCTCGTTTCGGCACACTACATCGCCCTCGTCGGTCTTCTGCTGGGGATAGTCCCGCTATCGCTCAATGCCGCGAGCGGAACAGAACTCCGCCCGCTAGTGATTGCCGGATTCTGTGGCGCACTACTCCTTGCTGCCGCATTCATCCCAGCACGACCACGGCTCACCGAATTCTGGGGGATCTCGATCGTCGCCTCCGCCTCGGGTCTCGTGGTGGTCGCAACAGCGCGCACCCTGTACACAGTTGAGAACTTGGGCAACACCCCGCTGCCAGTGGATGCGTGGGTGCTCGGCGCCGCGGCACTAGTGGCACTGGCAGGCTTCGGTCTCGCTCGATCAGGCGTCGACCGCGCCACCGCCACCAACCGCCGGGCAATCGCCAGCGAAGCGTTGCTCGCCTCGGCAATGGTTCTGACCTATTCGCTAGAAGCTGTGATCATGCTCACCGTGGGGAGTAGCGACACCGCGACCAACGAGATCCGGATTGTCGCCCTCGTTGCCCTCGGCGCCGCAATTCTGGTGTTGAGCACCCGAATTGCTACTCCACCGCTGACCCCTCGCATCAGCTACCTCACCTGTGGGCTCGCAACCGCGCTCGGGGTCATCGCCCTAGCCGCGGGGCTAATTCAGCCCATCGAATGGGTTACGGTGCTGCTCGGTGCAGCCCTCATCACCCATGGGGCTGTGCGATTGAGGCGCAACCCTGAGGCGCGAAGCTTTAGATGGCTTGCGCCCGGGTTTCTGGTCGCTCTCGTTCCCAGTCTTATCGTGACTTTTACCGACAACGAAAGCGCCGATACGCAGTGGAGGATTATTGCCCTCGGAATCGCCTCCGTCGTGACAATCGTCGCCGGGGCGTGGTTCACACTGAAATCACCATTGCTCATCGGAACGATCGTCGTACTGATTCATGCCGCACACACCTTCGCACCGGCCATCGTGGCGCTGTACCAGCTCACAGACTGGTGGATGTGGGCCGTTGTTGGCGGAGCAATCGTTTTGTTCCTTGGCATCACACTTGAGCGCAGAATTCGCGATTTTAAGACCCTCAACACCAGAATCAGCGCCCTGCGGTAGCGCCCGCCCACCGACGAGGGCGCGACCGGGGGTGCTAGTTAGCGTTGCCTCAGCTTGCTTGTGGAATTTTTGTGTCGCCGTAGCGTTGTACTAGAAGAACAACGAAGGAGCACAAATGACCGAGATTAAAGCAGTTCCACAGACCTCAGCAGACCCTGACGTCACCTCGGGTGTTGCCCAGTTTTTAGGCCCCGTCGTCACCGACCTCATCGCTCTCTCCATTGATGGCAAGCAGGCTCACTGGCATGTACGCGGCGCGAACTTCCAGGCTGTTCACGAACTCCTCGACAGTATTGTCGACCACGCTCGTGAGTTCGCTGACACCGCCGCCGAGCGCGTCGTGGCTCTGGGCCTCCCCATCGATGCACGCACCCAGACCGTCGCCGCGAAAGCGAGCACGCCCTCGATGACGGCTGGTTTTCAGCAGTCGGATGACACTATTGCCGAAGTAATTGCGGCCATCGATGCAACGCTGGTAACCGTGCGCACCGCCGTTGATGAGCTGGGTGAGCTCGACAAGGTGAGCGAAGATGTCGCGATCGAAATCGCTCGCGGGCTGGAGAAGGACCGCTGGTTCCTCTTCGCCCACCTCGCGACCAAATAACGTTTCTGGTGGCCGCTTTTCTTACAATTCGTTGTGAGTGAAGCGGCCATCAAGAATCGTCGCGTCAACCCGCATCGCTCGCAGCTCTTCTCCGCTGCAGTCGAGCGGGTTTTTTCGTGTCACCACAATGTCAGCGACCTCACCGACCGCGATGGACGACTGCACTGATGCCTGCAACGCTTCAGCCACGGTGATGCACTGCTCCGGATGCCAGGGCTCTCGCCCATCGCGACTGCGACTCACCGCAGCGGAAATCGTCGCCCACGGGTCAAGCGGAGCCACGGGTGCATCCGACCCCATCAGGAGTTTGACACCCGCATCGAGCAGTGCCCGCAACGCAATGGTGCGGTCGTTACGCCCCGCCCAGTAGGCGTCTGCCACATCACGATCATCCATGGCATGTTCGGGCTGCACGCTGGCGACAATGCCGAGAGCGGCGAAACGGGGAAAATCTTCTTCAGTAATCAGCTGGGCGTGTTCAATCCGGCCACCGCATCCGATTTCCTCGAAAGCGTCAAGTGCCAGCCGGTTGGCGTCGTCGCCAATTGCGTGGACTGCTGGTGAGAACCCGGCGTCGCTTGCGGTGCGGATCCAGTCGATTAGTTCATCAGTGGGAATGTTCAGCACTCCCCTGTTCTCGCCATCGCCGGGGTACGGCTCGACGCAGTATGCGGTGCGCGTGTTGAGCGAGCCGTCAGTGATGATCTTGAATGGGCCAACCTCAAGCAGTGGCGCCAATTGCTGGCCGGTCGCGAGACCTTCTGAGATTGCGCGTTCCAGGAAGCGTGGGTACACACCAACGCGCACCCGGAAGAGGTCGAAACCTGCCAGCATGCGGCGGTGCCAGTTGTCGAACTGCCATGTCATCTCAAGATCAACGATGCCGACTACGCCGCGGGATGCTGCCTCTTGGGCGCCATCCCGAATCCAAACATCAAGAATTTCTGGTTCCACGCGGCTGAGTGCACTACCGACCTCGAATGCTTCTTCCTCTCGAAGAAATCCGGTCGGGTGTTCGTAGAAACCGAACCGCTCTAGCGCGAGGCTGTTGAGCCAGCAGGAGTGCAGGTCGCCGCTGACCAGTACGACGGCGATGTCGGAGACTGCCGAATCGAGCAGTGCCCGTGTGGGCTGGTCGGGCCACAGTGCATCCCGAAACCCTTGACCAACAATGAGCCCATCGGAGTGCGGAAGCACTGAGGTAGCGATCGTGACTGCGACCTCGGTAGCGGAGGTGGTGTGGCTCAGGTCGAGCCGTTGCGACTGCTGGGCCCACATGCTGGAGTGCACGTGCTGATCCCAGAGCCCCGGCATGATCCAGCGACCATCAAGGTCAACGACGTCATCACTTGCACGTGCGGGTGCATCGTTGCGAATCTGTGCGGGCACCGTGTTGTGCTCTTCAATTGCGGCAATTCTTCCTCCGTCGATAAACACATCAACACGACGAGATGCATCATCACCGACGATGCGGGCGTTACTCAGTTTCACTCGGTGAAGCCCTTGTCATTTCTGCGGCCAGTTCTGGGCTAGCGTACGTGCCATTCGAACTCAACTCACCCACAATGCGCTCTCGAACTTCAGGCTTCTTGTTTTGACTCATTTTCATGCGGGCATCGAACCGGTCAATCACGATGCGGAGCCCCACCGTTCCCTTGGCCGTGCGGCGAGCACCGGCCTCATCGTCGCTGAGACTGATCGGATGCTCAACGTGATGTTCGAAGTGGTCGACGAGTTCACTGAGCACACGAAAATTTTCTTCGTCGCTCAAGATTTCGGGGGTGCCGTAGAGGTGTGCTGTTGCGTGGTTCCAGGTGGGAATGTTGTCACCTTCGGGGTACCAGCTCGACGAAATATAGCCGTGGGGGCCTTGGATGATGACAAGAACTTCATGCTGGCCCAGTTCGTGAAGGGTGTCATCGGGGCGCCCGAAGTGCGTCACCAGACTAATCCGGTCGTCGTTTTCTTCCAGCATCACCGGATAGTGCGATGCGACCATTCCGGTTGAGGTGGGAGACACGATCGTGGCCCACGGGTGCTCGCCGATGAGACGTCGAACTTCTTGCTGGTCGCAAATTATGTAGGTCGGTGTGTGTCGCATGTCAGCCTCCCTGATGATAAGACGCTAGCGGCGCTTGGCAACTCGGGCACCAGTACAGTTTGCGCGCCGAAGCCAACTCCATCACGATGTTGGTGCCACAGACGCGACAGGGCAAGCCTTCGCGGTGGTACACCCAGTGGCGATCGGCACGATTCGCAAGCGCCGCAGCGTATTCGTCGGCGGTGAGGCCTTCCCTGGTCATCATCTGGCCGGTTGAGACACCAATCTTGAGCAGTTGTGCCCAGTCGCGCCACAGTTCTCGCAGCAGTTCTTCTGGGATGAGCTTTCCGGGAGTGTGCGGGTCGAGCCGCGCGCGAAACAGGATTTCGGCACGGTAAACATTGCCTATGCCGCTCACGACTGACTGATCCATCAGCAGTAGCCCGATGGCCGTTTGTTTTTTGCTCACGGTCGCAACGAAGCGTTCTTCGGCTTCCCCCACGTCATCGACGAGGGGGTCGGGGCCCAGTTTGTTGAGCGCGACCTGAACCTCATCCGGTGTGAGCACTTCACACGCGGTGGGGCCGCGCAGGTCGGCACAGGTATCACCCGTGAGTAGACGCACTCGCACGGCCCCGATCGGCTCCGGCGGAAAGTCAGCAACTTCTTCGCTCGCTTTTTCTTGCTCAGACATCCGCAACCGGGTGCGCCGTGGTGCACCGATGCTCGCGAGTGAATCTTCGTGCTCGCCGACGACGGTGCCGTGCTGGTTGGTTTGTCCCATCCGGCCGGAGGCGGATGCCGTGGTGGCATCCGCGGTGAAGTCCCCCGAGAAATCCCAGGCTCCGTAAAGCCCGAGGTGCACGCGAAGCCACCGGTCGTGCTCGAATTCGAGGAACATTTGTTTGCCCACGGCTTTGGCGCTGAGCATCCGGAGCCCGTCGATGCGTTCAGCGCCCGCGGCGAAACGGCCCTGGGGTGATGAGACCGCTGCGCGTTTGCCGACGAAGTGCAACGCAAATTGTCGCGCAATGCGATGTACGGAGTGCCCCTCTGGCATTACGGCTCGAGGGGGTGCGCAGCGATTGCGCCGGTTGTTTCGTATTCGCCCAGCTGGGCAATGCGCCGCACGTGTCGTTCGTCTCCCGAGAACGGCTCGGCGATAAAGAGGTCAATGAAGCGGGTGGCTTCGTCAACGGTGTGCTGGCGTGCGCCAATGGAGATGACGTTGGCATCGTTGTGCTGGCGGGCGAGGGCTGCCGTCGAGTCATTCCAGACGAGGGCGGCGCGGATGCCCGTGACCTTGTTGGCGGCGATCTGCTCGCCGTTGCCCGAACCGCCGAAGACGACGCCGAGTGCTTCGATACCGGCGGTCTCATCGGCGGCAACAGCCCGTGCTGCGGCGATGCAAAAGCCGGGGTAATCATCCAGGGAATCATATTCAGCGGGGCCGTGGTCAATGACTTCGTGGCCGACATCAGTGAGGTGCTGTTGGAGGGTTGCACTGAACTCTAGGCCGGCGTGATCGGTCGCGATATGGATGCGCATTCGACCAGTCTACGGTCGTGTGTGAGCACTGGTGCAGACATTTGTGGGGCGCGGCATAAGGTAGGTATGTGCGGTCACAAACCGCCCCCAAACGAAGGAGTTGTCCGTGCCTGGAGAGAACCTCACCCGTGTTGAAGCCCACGAGCGTAAAGCAATTGTTAACGTTGACCGTTACGAGATCGCCCTCGACCTCACGGCAGGCGCCGAGACGTTTAAGAGCAGCACGACTGTTCGTTTCAGTGCCACTGCTGGCGCATCCACGTTCATTGATGCGATCACTCGCACCGTGCACTCGGTGACCCTCAATGGCACCGCGCTTGATGTTGCCGCCGTGAACGATGGTGTGCGCATCCAGCTCGACAATCTTGCTGAGAACAACGTTCTTGAGGTTGTGGCGGATGCCGAATACACCAACACCGGTGAGGGCCTGCACCGCTTCGTCGACCCCGTTGATGACGAGGTGTACCTTTACTCGCAGTTTGAGGTTCCCGACTCGCGTCGCGTGTTTGCGGTCTTTGAGCAGCCTGACCTGAAGGCAACGTTCGCATTCACGGTGACGGCACCGGCGCGCTGGGCGGTCATCAGCAACTCCCCCACTCCCGTGCCGGCGGTGGATGGCGAGAACGCTACGTGGGCTTTTCCTGCGACACAGATCATGTCGAGCTACATCACTGCGATCGTCGCGGGTCCTTATGCCGAGGTTCGCGATGAGCTCACCTCGAGCGATGGCCGCGTCATCCCGCTCGGTATCTTCACTCGTGCGTCGCTGAGCGAATTTCTCGACGCGGATTACATCTTTGAGAAGACGAAGCAGGGTTTCGAGTTCTTCGAGAAGCACTTTCAGTACCCGTACCCGTTTGAGAAGTACGACCAGATGTTCGTACCCGAGTTCAATGCGGGTGCTATGGAGAACGCGGGCGCTGTCACGTTCACCGAAACGTATGTGTTCCGTTCGAAGGTGACCGACGCCATTAAGGAGCGTCGCGTTGTGACGATCCTGCACGAACTTTCCCACATGTGGTTCGGCGATCTCGTCACCATGAAGTGGTGGAATGACCTGTGGCTCAATGAGTCGTTCGCGGAGTGGGCGTCGACCATCGCGACCGCAGAAGCTACCGAGTGGACTGGCGCGTGGACCACGTTCCAGGCGATGGAGAAGAGTTGGGCGTACAAGCAAGACCAGCTGCCTTCCACCCACCCCGTGTATGCCTCCATAGAAGACTTGGATGATGTACTCGTCAACTTCGACGGCATCACCTATGCAAAGGGCGGCTCGATTCTCAAGCAGCTCGTGGCGTGGGTCGGGCTCGAAGCGTTCATGGCCGGTGTCGCCGCGTACTTTAAGAAGCACGCCTACGGCAACACCGAGCTGAAGGATTTGTTGGTCGAGCTGGAGAAGACCAGTGGCCGCGAGTTGATGGGGTGGAGCAAGCTTTGGCTTGAGACCGCTGGTGTGAACACGCTGCGCCCCGAAATCGTGACGGCCGAGGATGGCACTGTTGAGAGCTTCGCGATCGTTCAGACTGCGGCTGCCGACTACCCCACGATTCGCCCGCACCGTTTGGCGATCGGCTACTACTCGCTTGAGGGCGAAAAGCTTGTTCGTCACCACCGCATCGAGATCGATGTTGAGGGTGAGCGCACCGAGGTTGCTGAGTTGGTTGGCACGAAGCGCCCCGATCTTGTGCTGATCAACGACGACGATCTTGCCTACGCGAAGATTCGTCTCGATGATGCTTCGCTTGAGGTTGCGATGAAGCACCTTTCGAACATCACTGATCCTTTGGCTCGCGCCATTGTGTGGGGTGCTGCTTGGGATGCTGCCCGCGATGCGGAGACTGCTGCGAGCGATTATGTTGCGTTGGTTCTTGGCAGCATTGCCTCGGAGAGCGAGTCGACCACGATTCGCACAACTCTGGCGCAGCTCGTTCTTGTTGCCAAGCAGTACGTTGCGCCTGAACGTCGCTCGGCGACTATTGAGAAGATCGGCAACACGCTGTGGGCGCTTGCTGAGAGCGCCGAGGCCGGTTCTGATGCCCAGTTCCAGTTCGTGAAGTATTTCGCCAGTGTCGCTTCGACCGACGAACACGTCACGGTACTTCGGGCGTTGCTGGGTGGATCGACAGCTCTTGATGGGCTGGAGATTGACACCGACCTCAGTTGGGAACTGCTCGAAGGTTTGGTGCTCAATGGTGTTGCCGATGAGGCTGAGATCGATGCTGCCCTGGCGAAGGACAAGACGGCAAACGGTCAACAGGCTGCCGCGCGGGTGCGGGCTGCCCTGCCCACCGAGGCGGGTAAGCGTGCTGCTTTCGCTTCTCTCGTTGAGAGCGATAAGTCGCCGAACGCGATTGTGCGCAATGTCACCATGGGGTACACGCATGTGAATGATCCGGCTGTTCTCGAAACGTTTGTGGAGCCGTATTTTGCGGCGATCAACGATGTGTGGAAGAACCGTAGCTATGCGATCGCTGAGACCGTCATCCGTGGTCTCTACCCGGCACCTTTGGCGTCGAAAGAACTCGTGGATGCCACCACCGCATGGCTGGATGCAAACCCCGAGGTTCCGGCCCTGCGCCGCATTGTCGTGGAGAACCTTGCGGGTGTGGAGCGTGCGCTGATCGTTCAGGGGCGCGACAACTCGTAGCACCCAGCCGCCACACCCCGTGCATCCCGGAGCCTAGCGACGACTATTCAGCAGTCGCTCGCTAGGCTCCCTGCATGGAAGATTTCACGTTGGGTGGCCTGTGGGCTGCCGTCAGCGATTTTTATGAGGCCTCGCGCCTGCTGCAGGGCCTCACGATCGTTGTGGGTGCGTGGGTGCTGCGCTTCGTCCTGCTCTTCGTGATCAAGCGTGTTGTCGATCGGATCGTCAACGGCGTTAAGCACAAAGAGAACATTCACGACACCCAGGTGCTGCTCACTTCTCCGCTGGCTGCGGTTCGAGTTGTCCAGCGCACGCGCACCCTCGGCGGGGTGCTGTCGAGCATTGTGACGGTCGTCATCGTGATCGTGGTGCTGCTTCTTCTCTTTAATCTCTTCGCTCCACAAGCCACGGGCGCTTTCGCACTCATTACCGCAGCGACGGGTGCCGGTCTCGGTTTCGGCGCACAGAATGTGGTCAAAGATGTGCTTAATGGTCTGTTTATGGTGGCCGAAGACCAGCTCGGGGTTGGAGATATTGTCGATTTGGGTCCGGCCGTTGGTGTGGTCGAGTCGGTTGACATCCGTATTACTCAAGTGCGTGATGTTAACGGAACCCTGTGGTTTGTGCGCAATGGTGAGATCACGCGTGTTGGCAACATGTCGCAGGGGTGGGCTCGGGTGATCATTGACCTTGCTGTGCCGTATGACGCGGATGTGGATGCCGTGCAAGAGCGGATCTTGCAGACCGCAACTGAGCTTGCCGCGACCCCCAAGTGGAAATCC
The DNA here is from genome assembly GCF_006788895.1 of Rhodoglobus vestalii. Taxonomy (NCBI): domain Bacteria; kingdom Bacillati; phylum Actinomycetota; class Actinomycetes; order Micrococcales; family Microbacteriaceae; genus Rhodoglobus; species Rhodoglobus vestalii. The sequence goes on along the minus strand of NZ_VFRA01000001.1, from coordinate 2,599,146 downwards.
CGTATCTTGGAGAAGCCGGAGATTTGGGGCATTGAATCTATTTCGGCTGAAGCTGTGGTCGTGCGCTTGGTTGTGAAGACGGCATCCGCCACTAAGGATGATGTTGCGCGTGAATTGCGCAGTCGGCTCAAGAGGTCTTTGGACGAGATGGGTGTCAAACTTCCGGCATTGAATTCGATCGTGTTGACTGGGTTTGATGGCGCGGCGAGTGTGCGCGGTGCACGACCACCCAAGACGCGCCCCGTAGCTGTGACACTTCCCGAGGAGAAACCCAAGAAATGACTGAGCTTGAGCCTGAGCCACGCAATAGCCTCCCCCTTAGTACTCGGCCGGCGGCGCCGATGAGTGCGCCGCGCGACACCATGTGGGAGCAGATCGGTGGCCGGGAGACTTTCGAGAAGCTGGTGCGCGAATTTTATGTTGGTGTGGCAACCGATGAGGTGCTGTTGCCGATGTATCCGGAGCAGCCCGACCTGGAGGGTGCCATCCAGCGTCTGACGGGTTTTCTTGAGCAGTATTGGGGCGGGCCCACGACGTATAGCGAGGAGCGCGGGCATCCCCGTCTTCGTCTGCGTCACCAACCGTTCAAGGTGAACCCGGATGCTCGTGACCGGTGGCTGCACCACATGCGGGCAGCTCTCACCACCCTAGAACTGCCCCCGCTACATGATGCCGAAATGTGGGACTACCTCGACCGTGCTGCGCACGCGATGGTTAATACGTTTGAGGATTAGCCGAAGTCCCTCAGGCGAACCCTGTTTACTTTCCGTGGGGTTGCTTGGTGCTTCGGGGTTGCTCGCAGCAACCCGGTCTGATTGGGATCTGGCGCAGCCGGGCCGCGGCGCGGGCGTTGGTGTTCGGTATCTCCGGCACCCACACGGTTGCTGCGTTCTGTCAGCGCGACGAGCGCAAGGTGCCGATCGGCAGTCCAACAAATCAACTTGCCTTTGTGATCCTTGTTGCGGCCTAGGACGCCAGCCTCCGCCAGCTGCGCGAGCGCCCGGTGCGCCGCAGCAGGAGAAACCCGGTGCCGCGCAGCGACAGTTTCTATCGTTAACACTGGTTCCGTAGCCAAAGCGTCGAGAATGCGGAGGATCACGGCATCGCGACGGGGTGTCGCCGGTGAGACGCCTTCGGCATTTCGGTACCGAACCAGTGTGTCTCGAATTTCAGCATCGAGCGCGGCGATGTCGCCAGAGAGACGCACTGCGTTTGCTGCGGCGAGCTCTGCGGCGTTGGCGAATCCGATGATCCAGTCATCTAGGCGGGGTGGATCCTTTCGAAACGCGGTGAGCCCAGCTATGTAAGCATTTATGTCGCCGGCGAAGACCGTGCTTATGGGGATGAGCGTGTTTCTGAGAGCATCCGTGCGGCGAAGAACGGTGTGGATGAGGGCACGCCCGGTTCGGCCATTGCCGTCAATAAAGGGGTGGATGGTCTCGAATTGCGCATGGGCGATCGCTGCGCGCGCCACAGGATTCCCGTGTGTTGTGGTCACAAAACGGCTGAGATCATCGACGAGCCGTCGCACTTCCGATTCCGGCGGGGGCACAAAATCGGCGCGGAGCGGGCTCCAGCCGGATCCACCAACCCAGTTTTGTTCAGTGCGCAATCCCACGTCTAACTCGGGTTCAATCACGTGCTGCAGATGTTCAAGGTCAGCCGTAGTGACGGGGCGTTCTCGGTCGGCGAGCGAGGCGATTGCTTCCTCCGTGGCACGAACGTTGGCGACAACGTCCAAGGCGACACGCGTGCCTTGCTGAAGCAACTCTGCGATCGCAAGCTTTTTGGGGGTGACCCGGTTGCCTTCGATCCACGAGGAGGAGATGCTCTCGGAGCGGATCAGGAGGTGATTGAGGTATCCACCGCGAGCGCCGATTCTCTCGTCTGCTCGGGCAAGAACCGCAAGTGCATCTTCTGCGGCTTGCTGTGCCTCTTGGCCTATCTGGGGAAGCTGGTCCCCCAGTTCGTCGGGCACGTAGGCACGGTAGCGACCGGGGGCTCGGTCTTTGCGACTGAGGTGTGCGGCATCGTGAGGGTTCCAGAGCAGGTCGACGTCGTAAGCCATGTGGACTGCTCCTAACGTGGGTGGCTGATGCCCTTAATATACTTTAGCTGCTTTAAAGGTGATATTGGATGTTCGCTATCACGTTTCTGGTTCGTGCGTTCGGGCACGGCGTTCGTCATCGCTTCAGCTTCACCTACACTGCAGGGGTTACCGTGAAGGTATGGAAATCACGCTGCAATTCTTCGAGGGCTGCCCCAACTGGAAGGTTGCCGATCAGCACATCCGCGAGCTCGTCGAAGAGTTCCCGGGGATAACGGTGTCCCGACACCTGGTCGACACGGTCGAAGAAGATGAGCGTGTGGGCTTTCGCGGGTCGCCCAGCATCCTCTTCGATGGTGTCGATCCCTTTGCTCAAGCGGATGCGCCGGTCGGGTTTGCATGCCGCCGCTATGTCACCCCTGATGGCTTTGCCGGCGCACCGACTGTTGACCAGCTGCGAGAGAAGCTGCGCGGCTTGTAAGCCTCGACGTTGACGTGCAATTCACCGACACGAGCGGATGGTTCTCCAACTACCGAATTGGTGAAACGACCGGAGCGACAAAGATTCTGGTCGACAAGAGCACCGACCGCATCATCGGCGCCCACCTCCTCGGCCACGACTATGCCGAACTCGCGAACACGATTGCTCACGCCATGAAGAACGGCCTCACCACACGCAAAATCAAGTCGACAACCGCCGCATACCCGTCGAGCGGGTCAGACTTGGGGTCGATGGTCTGAGTCGGGGAGGTGGCCGGAACGACGCGATCTCAAGCGCTGCACACGTGACCTAAATCACAGTCGGCACGAAGATGGTGCTCCGGGGTCAAGACAATTAGAGCTGGCGCTAAATATTCCATATTTCCAATCGCGCCGCAAAAGCAATGATCCGAGATATGACGCCGTTAGTTTGAGAAACCTGACAGCAGGCATGCCACGCTCAGCGCCACAGTGATGAGCGTGAAAACAAGCCCAACGCGGCTCACGTCCAGAAACCCTCCTTCGATGAAGAGGTCGACGAGCGTGTGCAATCTAGGCGACATTGATAGAGGCCCCGTCCATCGACGCTCGACTAGAGCACGCACGTGCCCGCCGCGGCCTTCTGTGACGATACTGCCTAGATCCCAACACCAGCGAGTACCCATTACGAGAAATGCGAATGCAGCCGCGGCGAGGACGGTGGGGAAGAGCACAGCGGTACCCAACACTGAAAATGCAAGCCCCAACCCGCTCTCTAAGTCTTCTCCTCCGTTACTAGCGTTGGACGCCACCACTCCAGCAACCGAGCCAAGGACGATTGACAGCGCAAACACGAAAGCGGAGAAAACAACGCGCGCAAACCAGCTCGCAGAAGCTGCTAACGCGCTTCTCTCTCGTAACGGAATTCGAGGCTTCGAGAGCGCGAGCACCGCGAGAGCGGGGAACGATACGAGGCCACAAACTGCAGCCCAAATACCGAACCCAACAGCAAATGGCGTCCCGAGAACGTCGATCGAAAACCCAACCACCAGCGCAAAGATGATTATAACTACGAGTAGGCCGGTGATTCCATCAGATACGACGTTAAAAACTCGCGTTCGCTTCGAAGTGCCAGTTATAGGTTCGGTGGCGATGTCGCTAGTCATAGCCACAGCATGTCGCTTGCCGGTGACATCCTGAGATGCGCGCGCCGGTCGAGCATCACTATTACGACGAAACCCCGAACTCCCTAAAACGAAATCGATAAGTTCGAGTCACGTTCGCATCATCGCGAAGCCAGCGGTGACCCCGGATGCTTCGGCCGATTCGATGTGGGAGCTCACCAGCGGTCGCGCCATGCCGCCTCTTCACCGAGGTATACAGAACTAAAAGCGAAGTCGCCGATAGACCGCATCTTTGATGGCAGATGAAATGGTGGACGGTTCTGGCAATCAACGAGGTCCTTCGAGCATAAAATGTTCGGCTCCAATGTCGGCGAGGACTTGTGCTCGAACGTTTTCAACCACACGAAGCACTCGATCTAGCTGAATCAGTACCGCAAATCGGATCGAATCCATATCGGAGATGTTATTCAACCGAGCGATTCTTTCCTCGTCCTCGTGGAGAGCGATGCCGTAGATGTAGTCCATCGCGATCTGATCGCTACCGAGAAGCTTGCCGGGGCCCGCACCGTTGTCCATTTCCAGTCGACCCGAGTACATGCCGGCTCCGCCTTCTGGGCTAACAAGTGCTCCGTTGCGAATGACTAAACCGACGTGTTTTTTCAAGGGATCGAGGGCACGAGCCCTATCTGGAGACAACGTCTGCAGCGCTTTCACGACGCCAGGCAGATAGCAATCTTCCTTTGCCAAAAAGAAGACGCGACACTCAACAATTACGCTGTCTAGGGCACGTTTCCCAAGTTGTGTGCGTGTGATGCTGTCAAGTTTGGGGCTTTTCCCATCCTCGCTCTTCCAAACAAGTTTCATTGCTGGAAGCTGTCCGTTGTCCGAATCGCGTAGGGACAATATCGGGTCGCCCAGTCCTGGCGCTGAGCGGTCCAGAAACTTGCGAATCTTTCGCTTCGCGTTCGCGATTTGCTCGATACTCGGCTCCATAGTGGGAGGCTATCGCACGGCGAACGCAGGCGAACGAATAGGGCCCGTCGTGGTGTTCGGCATGTCATGATTGCCCCATGGAAATCGCAGAGCTGGTTTTGAGATACCTTCAGGCGCTTGCTTGGCCTGGCGTAGCGATAACCGGAGTATTCGTGTTTCGGCGGCAGCTTACTAGCGTGTTCGCTCGCATAACGGAGGCAAGCTTGTTTGGCGCGAGCGTTAAATTACAGGAGAGCGCGAAACGGGCTGCCACAGAGTCCGAGGAGATTCCCGAGTTATCGGATCCGCTCGCCAAGATAGAGAAAGTCGAAAAGGTGAAGGACATCGATGCCGCCGCAGGCAGCATGCTCCGCTCCTGGTCCGCCATCGAGTCTGTAACCGAGAAAATTGGGCATTCCCTTGGTTTGTCTGGGCAAGAGGCCCGTTCGGTACCTCGCGTGATCCGCAAACTATCCGCCAGCGACCTCATAAGCAGAGAAGCAGCTAACGTCGCCAAGGACCTTCAATCGATTCGCAATCAGGTTGCCCATGGGGCGCCTGGCATCGAGCTGACTCAGTCTGTAGCTGATGACTTCGTCGAGGCAGCCGAGCAATTGCGAGTAGCCCTCGTGGTTACGTTGGGACGAGTACACATTGAGCGCTCATTAATGGAGAAAACTCCGCATTAGCCCTGCAGCGTGAAGTTGGATTCCTAGGGGCTCGCTACGTTATTGCCCCTTATTCCTCAGGCTCCGCTCGCTTCTCAATCAGATAGTCCATCTCATACGTAAGGCGAAGGAGCTGCTCGGTGAACTCTGCCACGTCCATTGCCTGAGCCTTACTTACCGACGCAATGACGTGGTTGGCCTCGTTACCTACATCTTTAATTCGATCGACCCAAACACGCATCTTTTTTGTAATTACGCCTTCGCTCTCAAGATGGTTCACTGCTTGGAGAAAGTTGGGCGATCTGCCGTTCTCGCCCTTCTCGTGGAGCCCTTGCGAAACTGCGATATGTAGCAAGAGTTTGCGACAGAGCATAACTGCAGCCGTCGTTGTCCCGCCCCCTAGGCACTCTCTAATCTCATTCCAAAGCTCGAGTTCACCCCCGGAAACTCCTTTGGGAACTCGCAGCGGAAGGGTGCTCGGGCTCGTCTTCGAGCCGTTCTGAACCAACCCGTGTTCGCAGTTTGCGCACCTCAACCAGCGCGTAATCGGACTGGATATCGTTTTGTAGCCAAGCAAAATGAGTTGCGTTCCAGCGCAGTTTGGGCACTCTCCGAGAACGAACGCGCGGTTATCGCTTTTCGAAAAGTTGCCTGGGGCACCACTAATTATTGTGAGATCGGAGATAGCATCAGCCATGCCGAAACCCTACACCGGTCGAGTCGTCAAAAATGATTAACCCTCGCGCAACCTCGCCCGCGCCACCACGCACTCCGTGTGCCGCAGGATGGGGCCGTCGACCATACGACCCTCGAAGGTGAAGACGCCAGGCTGTGTTTCCGCGGCGGCGAGAAGTGCCCGTGCCGACGCGGTCTGCTCGACCGTAGGCGCATAGCTCTCGCGAACAACCGCAACCTGAGAGGGATGAATGCAGGCCGTTGCCGTAAACCCGACCGCTGCCGCATCCCGAGCCCCTGCACCCAGCCCGTCGAGGTCAGCGATGTCGCGACGCACGGCGTCGATCATAGCCTTCGAATAGGCACCAACCGCTAGCAACACCGACGAGCGCGCGTGCAGCGCCACACCGCGGTACGGGCCATCGTCTTCGCGGGACGACGAACCACCGAGCGACGCCACCAGATCTTCGGCGCCCCACATATATGAGCCCACAGACTACAAGTAGCATTGGCATATGTCTGCACTCGATGATCTCGTGGAGTTTTGGAATCGCGAAACCGAACGCTGGATTGGTGGAGATCTCGAGGTGCCAGAGCGCCTCCGCGCCTGGTTCAAGTCGTATCAAGGTAAGGGCCAGGGCGCTGTACGCCTGGACGTATTTCCGGAACCGTATACGGGAAAATTGATTGGTAATGACGCACCGATGATTATGCTCGGGTTAAACCCGGGTGGTGCCGTGCCACGCTTCCAAGCGCACGGCGGCTACTTCGTTGAGCAACTGAAGTCGATGAGCTATCACGACTGGGCATCCACAGCGCCGTACGTTGGCGAGCTTTGGGAATCGATTCACGGCCGGAATACCTATTACCGCAACCGATTTAAGTTCGCTCAACGTTTGTTTGAGCGATCCGAGTGGCAGATGTCCAACGGCGTATTCTTCGAGATGTATCCGTACCACTCTTCCCGCGTAACCGGGTCAATGACCCCACCCGCAGACGCGCTCCGCGAGTTCGTCCTTGATCCGTTGGGAGAGCTCAACTCCAGTTTCATTTTTGCCTTCGGCAAACCGTGGTTCGACGTACCGCGTCGGTTGGACCTCAAGCCCGGGCGTGACCTCAACGTGAAATGGGCGACCCCGAGCCGCACCGCCAGAGCATTCCCGCTGAAGTCTGGCCAAGAACTCATAGTTATGGCACAAAACGGCTATGCAGGCCCTCCGGGCGCAGCCGATACAGATGCACTAGCTAAGGAGCTCAAGCTTCGTTGAAACTCCGCGACAGTCCGCATCGGCAATGCTTCGCACTCCCGAAAACGTGTGCGAGTCTCAGCTAAGCCTCCCGCAACCCCGCCCGCGCAACAACGCACTCGGCGTGTCGCAGGATGGGCCCATCGACCATCCGACCCTCAAAGCTGAAGACGCCGAGCTGCGTTTCCGCTGCGGCGAGAAGTGCCCGCGCTGACGCGATCTGCTCGACCGTCGGCGCGTAGCTCTCACGCACAACCGCGACCTGTGAGGGATGGATGCAGGCCGTCGCGGTGAACCCGAGCGCTGCAGCATCCCGAGCCTCAGCACCGAGGCCATCGGTGTCGGAAATATCGAGATGCACCGCGTCGATCACGGCCTTCGAATAGGCACCGGCCGCGAGCAGAACCGACGAACGCGCATGGAGCGCCACGCCGCGATACGGCCCATCGTCTTCGCGTGACGAAGTACCACCGAGCGAAGCAACGAGATCTTCCGCACCCCACATAAGAGCAACCACGCAATCGAGCGACGCGAGACTTGTCGCAGCGAGCACACCACGAGCGGTCTCGCACAGTGCGATCACATCGAGCTCGGTCAACGCATCAAAGTCAGCAACCGACTCCGCCTTCGCCAGCATCACGGTGCGGTAGTCGGTCTGCTCGAGAGCTTCGAGGTCACTGTCGTGGTCCTGCGTGCCGGCGGGGTTGATCCGCACGATCGTGCGTGCCGGATCCATCGGGTTCGCGATGAGTGCCTTGCGCGCCTCAGCCTTGTCGACACTGGCAACAGCATCCTCAAGGTCAATAATGATGGCATCCGCGCGCTCCAGAGCTTTCGCATAGCGATCCGGGCGATCAGCCGGAACAAACAGAATCGACGGACCTAGGGTGAAACTCACGGTGCGTTCTCCTCAGTCCAGACCATTACCGAGCGAGTTGCCACAGCAACAACAACTCCCTCTTGGTTCTTGGCAGTGTGCCGCAGCGAGATGATGCCCTGGCCGGGGCGCGACTTCGAGAGCCGCTTCTCCAGCACTTCACTCTCCGAATACATTGTGTCGCCGTGATAAAGCGGATGCGGAAAGTTGACCTCAGTGAAACCCAAGTTCGCCACAATCGTGCCCTGCGTCAGCTGAGCCACGGATGCCCCCACCATCGTCGAGAGCGTGAACATCGAATTCATCAAGCGCTGCCCAAAAGGTTGCTCCGCCGACCACGCAGCATCCAAATGCAACGACTGCGTGTTCATTGTGAGCGTCGTAAAGAAGACATTGTCGGCCTCAGTAACGGTGCGACCGGGCGCGTGCAGGTAAACCGCACCCTCCTCGAACTCGTCGAACCAGAGGCCGCGCTGCTGAATACGTTTGCCGGTCATAGTGTGGCGAATCCCAACTCGCGGGCAATAACCATCAGCTGAACCTCGGTGGTGCCCTCGCCGAGCTCAAGCACCTTGGAGTCGCGGTAGTGGCGAGCGACAGGCGTTTGGTTGAGGAAGCCGTAGCCGCCAAAGATCTGAGTGGCATCCCGAGCGTTATCCATCGCCGCCTCGCTGCTGATCATTTTCGCCAAACTCGCCTCCGCCTTGAAAGGAATACCCGCAACCATTTTGCGGGCTGCATCGTAGGTAGCCAAGCGTGCCGAATGTACCCGTGCCTGCATCCGCGCAATCTTGAACGCGATGTGCTGGTTCGAGCCGATCGAACGACCGAAGACATGGCGTTCGTTGGCGTAACGGATCGACTCCTCGAGGCAGCCCTGCGCGGCCCCCGTGCAGAGTGCCGCAAAAGCAACACGACCCTCGTCCAGCGTCTCGATGAAGTTCGCGAAACCGCGGCCGCGCTCACCCAGAAGGTTCGCTTCGGGAACACGCACATTGTCGAACGACAGCGGATGCGTGTCGGAGGTGTGCCAGCCGACCTTGTCATAGGGCGGGTGCACGGTGAAACCGGGCGTGCCATTGGGAACCAGAATGGCGCTCAGTTCAGGCTTGCCGTTATCGCGGCGACCCGTCACCGCGGTAACGGTCACCAGCTTGGTGATCTTGCTCCCCGAGTTGGTGATGAATTGCTTCGTTCCGTTGATGACCCATTCGCCATCGACAAGCTCCGCCGTGGTCTTGGTGCCTGCAGCATCAGAGCCGGCTTCCGCCTCGGTTAGGCCGAACCCTGCGAGGGCTTCACCGCGCGCGAGCATCGGCAACCACTCCTGCTTTTGCGCATCAGTGCCCTGCTTGAAGATCGGCATAGCGCCGAGGCCGAGACCGGCTTCAAGCGTGACCGCGATTGACTGGTCGACCCGAGCCAACTCCTCAACTGCTAGACACAGCGAAACATAATCTTTTCCTTGCCCACCGAACTCCTTCGGGAACGGCAAACCGAAAAGCCCCATCTCCCCCATCTGGGCGATGATCTCGTACGGCAGTTCACGCTTCGTGTCGTATTCGTACGCCGCCGGGGCGACAACGGTGTCGGCAAAGTGGCGGACGTCCGCTTGCAGCTTCTTCTCATCATCGGTGAGACCGAGGTGGGTGACTACATGGCTCATGGGGTTTCTCCTTCAGTGCTCGCTTGTGGCGATTCGATTCGGGCAACGATCTGATCGCGTGTGACCAGATCGCCAGGCTTCAAACTAATGTCGACAACCCCATCGAGGGTCGCAACGACGGGGTGTTCCATCTTCATGGCTTCAATCGTGAGCACCGTCTGACCGGCAGTCACCGTGTCACCGTGGGCAACAGCAACCGCAACCACGGTGCCGGGCATGGGCGAACGAAGCTCGGGATCGACAACGCCAGCGACCCGGGCGAGGGTTGCGCGGTGGGTGGCCAACGACTCCGCGCGGCTCTGCTCAATCAGCGAGAACGAGGTGCCCTGCTGGGCAACCCAGATGGTGGAAGTGTCGGATGCTGCGCGCGCGCTATCTCGAGCGATTGTGAGCGGGATGCTGAGGGTGCCCCACTCGATACCGGTACTCGTCAGGCGAGCCGGGGTGGTTTGGTCCGCGACCGTGACTTGCGCTGCGCTGGGCGGCCCGGCAACTAGAACCTCGTGCACAGTCCCAGCACACTCAAAACGGTAGCGGGCGGGGCGATGCTTGCCGACTCTCCAACCGCTCGGTTGCTGCCAGGGTGAGCCCGACATCCAATGATCAGAATGGATGCTCAGGGCCGCCGCAGCAAGCACGGCAGGGCTCGGGGCCGCGAACTCGATCTCGGCCAGCGCCCGCTCGATAAGACCCGTATCCAGCGCACCTGCCCGAACATCATCGCGAGCCAGGAGCGCCCTCAAGAACTCGATGTTTGTGGTGACGCCCAGAATCACGGTGTCGGCCAGCGCTCGGTCGAGGGCCGTGAACGCTTCGTCACGTGTTGCGCCGTAGGAAATCACCTTCGCTAGCATCGGGTCGTAGTTCGCGGAGACCGTGCCACCCTCAACGAGCGAGCTATCGACGCGCACGCTGCCTGCACGCACTCCGTCTGAATGCACTCCGTCTGAATGCAGGCCGTCTGAATGCACGCTGCTTGAATGAGCGCCGTCGGCTTCGTACAGTGCGATGATTCGACCGGCCGAGGGTAGGAAGTCGTTGGCGGGATCTTCTGAGTAGATGCGGGCCTCGACCGAGTGACCGGTGAGCTGCGGCTTCTCCACCGTGAGCTTCTCGCCCGCCGCAATGCGCACTTGCCACTCCACCAGGTCGATTCCCGTGACCATCTCCGTGACGGGATGCTCCACTTGCAGTCGGGTGTTCATCTCCATGAAGAAGAACTCGTCTGGCGAATTATCGGAGGCAAGGAACTCAACTGTTCCGGCTCCGACGTAGTTGACGCTGCGCGCAACCTCACACGCCGCCTCACCAATACGCTGCCGGGTTGCTTCGTCAAGTAGCGGTGACGGCGCTTCTTCGATGATCTTCTGGTGGCGGCGCTGCAACGAGCACTCGCGCTCCCCCAGATGGATCGTCGTGCCGTGGCTGTCGGCCAGAACCTGCACCTCGATGTGGCGCGGCTTCTCCACGAGACGTTCGAGAAACAGGGTGTCGTCGCCGAACGCAGCACTGGCCACGCGGCGAGCAGAGGCGAGAGCGTCGGCTACTGCCGCGGGCTCGCGCACAATCGTCATGCCCTTGCCGCCACCACCCGCAGATGGCTTAATCAGCAGCGGGAACCCCACCTCATCGGCCGCAGCCACAAGATCATCGTTGGTCATGCCCGGCTCAGCGACACCGGGAATTACCGCGACACCACGCTCGGTCACATGCTTCTTCGAGGCGATCTTGTCGCCCATGATGGTGAGCGCGTCCACGCCCGGGCCGATGAAAGTCACCCCTGCTGCTGCACAAGCTTCGGCCAAGTGCGCGTTTTCCGACAGAAATCCATAGCCCGGATGAATCGCCTCAGCGTTCATGCTCGGAATGGCATGTGCGGCAGCAACGATCTCTTCGACCGAGAGGTAGCTCCCGATCAGGACGGCAGCATCTGCCACCCGCACGTGCTTCGCGTCATGGTCGTGCTCGGTGTAAACGGCAATGGAACGGATGCCCATCGAGTGCAGGGTGCGGGTGATGCGACAGGAAATTTCACCACGATTGGCGACCAGAACAGCAGAGAACATAGCCATCACATCCGGAAGAGGCCGAAGCCCGGCTCAGGCAGCGGGGTGGCCGCAGCGATATCGAGAGCCATGCCGAGCACGTCTCTAGTGTCTTTGGGGTCGATAATTCCGTCATCCCACAGTCGGGCGGTCGAATAGTAGGGGCTGCCCTGGCGTTCGTACTGCTCGCGGATGGGCTTCTCGAATGCGACCTTGTCGTCGTCGGTGAACTCGTCTTCGCCCAGTTGGTCGCGGCGCACCGTCGAGAGCACCGCGGCAGCTTGCGGGCCGCCCATGACCGAGATGCGGGCGTTGGGCCACATCCACAAGAAACGCGGCGAGTAGGAGCGTCCACACATCGAGTAGTTACCAGCACCGAATGATCCACCGATGACGACCGTGAACTTAGGAACACGCGTCGTAGCGACGGCGGTGACCATCTTGGCGCCATTCTTGGCAATGCCGCCGGCCTCATATTCCTTGCCGACCATGAATCCCGAAATGTTCTGCAGAAACAGCAGCGGGATGCCGCGCTGGTCGCACAGCTCGATGAAGTGCGCGCCCTTGAGCGCCGATTCGCTGAACAGAACACCAGCATTGGCAATGATGCCGACCGGATGCCCGTGCAGTGTCGCGAAGCCCGTGATGAGGGTCGTGCCGTACTCCTTTTTGAACTCGTGGAACTCGCTGCCATCCACCAGACGAGCAATTACTTCACGCACCTCGTAGGGGCTTTGCACGTCGGTCGGCACGACACCGTAGAGTTCATCAGGGTTGACGGATGGCGGGCGTGATTCGACAACATCCCAGGCCGGTGCGGCGGGCTTCGGAATTGTCGCAATGATGTCGCGCACAATCTGCAAAGCATGGCGGTCGTCGTCGGCGAGATGATCTGTGACCCCTGAGGTTCGGGCGTGAACGTCTCCCCCTCCCAATTCTTCAGCCGTCACAATCTCACCGATCGCCGCCTTCACGAGCGGCGGACCACCCAAGAAGATTGTGCCCTGATTGCGCACAATAATCGTCTCATCACTCATCGCCGGCACGTACGCGCCACCCGCAGTGCACGAACCCATGACCGACGCGATCTGCGGGATGCCTGCTGCCGACAGCCGAGCCTGGTTGTAGAAGATGCGGCCAAAGTGATCACGATCCGGAAAGACTTCGTCTTGCATCGGCAGGAAAGCGCCACCCGAGTCGACGAGGTACACGCAGGGAAGCTTGTTTTCGAGCGCGATCTCTTGAGCCCGAAGGTGTTTCTTGACGGTGAGCGGAAAGTAGGTGCCACCCTTGACGGTCGCATCGTTGGAGATGACGAGAACCGGGCGGGAGTGGATGAGGCCGATACCAGCGATAACGCCAGCACCCGGGGCATCGTCGTTGTAGATTCCGTTGGCCGCGAGCGGTGCGATCTCAATGAAAGGACTACCCTCGTCGAGCAACTCATCGACTCGATCGCGCGGCAGCAACTTGCCGCGCGAGACGTGCCGGTCGCGAGATTTCTCCGAACCGCCGAGAGCCGTCGTTGCGATTCGCTCGCGCAATTGCTCCACGAGAGCACGCATTGACTCGTCGTTTGCCACGAACGTCGGATGGGACGGCCTGGCGGCTGTGGAAATTCTCTCCATCAAAAACCTTCGCTCTGCGTGGCTTGTGGCCACTTGGGTTAGTCACTACTAACTAAATTAGGTTAGCGATCATTAACCGAACTGTCTAGACTCTGAGCATGACCGAGATGCCGACCCTGCGAAGCCAAGCGAAAGCGGATCGTCGAGAAGCGCTCCTCGATGCCGCCGCCAGCCTCTTCGCAGGCCGCGGATTCACTCGGGTCTCCCTCGAAGATCTTGGAGCCGCAGCAGGCGTCAGCGGTCCCGCCGTCTACCGCCACTTCGACGGCAAGCAGGCCGTCCTTGCCGCGATGCTCGTGGATGCCAGCGCCAACCTCTGCACCGGAGCGCAGACCGTGATCGAGTCCGCACCCTCAGCTCGGGTGGCGCTGGAAAGTCTCGTGCAATTTCATGTGGACTTTGCCCTCACCAATGCCAACGTCATCCGCGTGCAAGACCGCGATTTGAACAGCCTCACCGATGAGGATCGGCACACCGTTCGCGCGCTCCAGCGCAGCTACGTGGAACTGTGGGTCGCTACCCTCGCCCGTCTCACTCCAGACGCCAGCACCACCGAGCTGCGCACCCGCGCCCATGCCACCTTCGGCCTTATCAACTCAACGCCGCACAGCGGGCGCGCCGGAGCGACACGTGCGGTACTCGAGCGGATGGCGCTAGCAGCACTGACCGCTTAGTCGCCCTCCGCTGATGGCACTGGTGGTTGCGCCCACAATTCAGCGATGGGAACTGCACGCTTCAGGATGGTTGATGCCGCGCGGTGACCGGAGCAGAGCGCCGCAGTGACCGTCCCGGGATCATCCGTCCAGGTAGCTTCGCCCGCGATGTGCAGCACGCCACCAATGGGCGTCGCGAGGTCGTCATGATCGGCTGTCGTCGAGCCGCGCAGCATGTAGGCGTAGGAGCCCTGAGCGAAGGGGTCGTCTTGCCATCCCGTGATGGTGACACGGTTCGGCTGCTCCACCCGGTCGCCGTACAGACGGCGCAGCTGAACAAGAACAGAGTCGACAATCTGGGTTTCGCTCCACTGACGGATCTCTCTGGCCGCCGAGCCTGCGGCAAAAGTCAGCAGTGTCGGCGTGCCATGAAGCATTGTGAGGTCATACCACGAGTGCCACCAGCGACCCTCGGGCCCTTGCTGTCGGATCGCATAGACATCGTCATCCCAGAACTTAGTAGAAAACCGCAGAACAACCTTCTCGAAGGCGTTCATCTCGAGCCGCTCTAGCGCACCCACATTCGGTTCCGGCAGTGGAGGTTCAATGACGAAGTCTTTCGACTTGAGAACTCCGACCGGCACCGTCACAACGGCGTGGTCTGCCTTCAGAACGCCGCGATCGGTGGTGATCGTGACTCCCTCTGGCGACCATCGCACGTGCCCGACCACGTGTTCGAAGCGGATGTCGAGTCCGCCCGCGAGGTGCGTGGCGAGACGATCGTAGCCCTCGGGAAACACCACCTCATTACCGTCGACAACGTCTTCGTCGAGACCGTGGGCGGCAAGGTCGTCAATCCACGCCCCGTATTGCTCCTCGGTGCGGTGCTGCAGAAACTCCCGCACGCGCTCAGCGCGATCGTGATCCCACCCCTGACGGTCAAGCGCGATCTCGGTCACGTCGCGGTAGGAGTCATCCGCTGCCGACTTGGCGACTACCTCGGCAAGGGTCTCGTCGAGCGCGTGAATATCATTCGCGAACGCCTGTGCCGCGTCATCCGAAAGTCGCTGACCGCTGGAATCGTAGTAGGCGATGGGGCGACCATCTGGTTGGTAGCTGCCAACCGTGAACTCCACCGTGGGCATTCCGAACGCCTCCGCCGCCTGCGCGACCGGGTTATCGGTGACCCCGTGAATCCACGATGCCCCCAGATCGGTGACAAAGCCGTCAGCGCGATCGGTGAACACCCTGCCGCCAACGCGATCTCGCGCCTCAAGCACCACAACACGACGGCCAGCCTTGACAAGCAGCCGAGCCGCGGTCAAGCCCGCCACTCCCGCGCCAATGACAACCGCATCGAAATGATCCATCGTTGACCTTCTTCTCCTGTTAGAAGCGCTACTGGTGCCTAGTCAGCCGCGGCATCCGAAGCACTCGCCTTGATAGGTTCAGGCTTGCTCGCGATGCCCATGAGCGAAATGATGACAATCATGATGGCCCCACCGACGAGGGCAATATCGGCGATGTTGCCGATGAAATATCCGTTGTAATTGATGAAATCGACGACGTGCCCGCGCGCGAATCCGGGGTCACGAAAGAGGCGGTCGCCGAGGTGCGTGATTGCGCCGCCGAGCAGCAGACCGAGTGCGACAGCCCACGCACGCGACTCAACACGCCACGAGTACCAGGTGATCGCAACCACGGCGAACGCGGCAAATATCGTGAGCACCCAGGTGAATTCTTCACCAATCGAGAACGCGGCACCGGGGTTGTAGATCAGCTGCCACGAGATGAAGTCACCGATCACCGGAATTCCCGGGGCCCCGAGCTCCAAATTTGTCTCTGCCCACCACTTGCTCAGCTGATCGGCAGCAATCACAAACGCCGCAAGAGCAAACAGTCCCCCCAACAACCGGCGCGATACTCGCGGGCTCGAGGCGGTCGAGGTTGTCGAGGCGCTGGAAGCGGTGGCCGGAGCAGGGTCGAGATTCTCGGTCATAAGACCATTCTTACCTGTCTCGGCCACCTCTTAGGTCACACCATGCTCAGAACAGTGCCCGGGTAGCTGAGAATCGCCCCAACGTCGGTGAGGAAACGTGCCCCCTGCTCCCCATCAACGAGTCGATGATCGAACGACAAACTGAGAGTCATGACGTCACGCAGAGCCACCTCGCCGTGGAACTCCCACGGCCTCTTGCGCACCGCCCCGACGGCAAGAATCGCCGCTTCGCCGGGGTTCAGGATGGGGGTTCCTGCGTCGATTCCAAACACACCGACGTTCGTAATGGAGATAGTCCCCCCACTCAGCGACGCCGGGGTGGCCTTGCTTTCGCGAGCATCACGCGCGGTCGCGCTAATCGCAGCCGCTAGTTCGGCGAGGCTCAGCGCGCCGGCATCCTTGAGATTTGGCACCATGAGCCCGCGCGGAGTGGCGACCGCAATACCCAGATTTACGTAGCCAAACTCAATGATCTCGCTCGCCTCAGCATCCCACCGTGAATTGAGCGAGGCGTTTCGCGCGACACCAATACACAGTGCCTTTGCGACAACAGCGAGAACGGATGCCGCAGAGCCCGCAGCCTTCAGCCGCGCCACAAGCTCGATGGTTTCAGTCACATCAATAGTCAGAAATTCGGTGACATGAGGTGCGGTGAACGCGCTCGACACCATCGCAGCGGCCGTCGCTTTGCGCACCGACTTGATTGGGGTGCGCTGCTCGCGCGGCCGGGCATTCGCCGCACCGATTATCGAGGTTGACTGAGGGAAACTTTGCTTTCGGTCCAGACCAGAACTACGAGATCCGGCGTCGGCCGCCTGAGAAACGTCATCGCGCGTGATCACCCCATCCGGCCCCGACCCCGACAGTGTCGTGAGGTCGACACCGAGATCGTGCGCAAGCTTGCGCACGGGCGGCGTGCTCTTTGTGCGTGCACCGGGCGGCACATCTGCCTGAACGGCTGCCTCCGCCTCTGCTTTCGAAGTACGAGCCTTGCGCGTCGGCCTCTTCTCACTCTCGACGGCAGGGCCGTAGCCCACCAACACCGAGTTGCGTTCCGGAGCACCCGAGGGAGCTGCCACCTCTGTCGTCTCTGTCGTCTCTGTCGCCTCTGTCGTCTCTGATTTTTCTGGAGAGGCGCTTTTCTTGGCGTCATCGTCGGCATCAGGGCTGTCCGCGGCACCGTCGAGCTCAAACGTCACGATGCGAGTGCCCACCAAGACCGTGGCGCCAGGCTCGGCGTGCAGCGCGGAAATCTTGCCCGCCACCGGTGACGGAAGCGACACAATGGCTTTCGCCGTCTCCACTTCGGCAATCGGCTGATTCAAGGTGACCATATCGCCGACAGCAACGTGCCACTCCACAAGCTCTGACTCCGTGAGACCCTCCCCCAGATCGGGCAGAGCAAACTCCTTGACGGCCATTACGCACTCCACCCGGTGAGCGAGTTGACGCGACCAAGAGCGCGATCAACCCCATCGAGAATGCGGTCAAGGTCGGGCAAAAAGTGCTCCTCCAACTTTGCCGGTGGATACGGCACATCAAACCCGGTGATCCGCACCGGGGCCGCCTCAAGGTAGTAGAAACAACGGTCGGTCAGTGTCGCCGCAATCTCAGCACCCAAACCGCCCGACTCTGACGCCTCGTGAGTGATGACTAGTCGCCCCGTCTTCTGCACGCTCGCCGAAACGGTGTCAAAGTCAACCGGGGAGAGCGAACGCAAATCAACCACCTCGACAGAAATGCCCTCATTGGCTGCCGCCTCTGCGGCATCCAGAGCCGTTGCCACCAGCGGGCCATAGGTGACAAGAGTCACATCCGTGCCCTCAACCACGACGCGCGCTGTGCCCATGGGCAGCCCGACGGCATCTTCGTCAACGTCGCCCTTGGTCCAGTAGCGGCGCTTGGGTTCAAAAAACAGCACGGGGTCATCAGAGGCGATCGCTTCGCGCAGCATGCTGTGCGCGTCCTGCGGTGTCGAACACGTGACGACGCGCAAGCCTGCGGTGTGCGCGAAGTACGCTTCGGGCGACTCCGAATGGTGCTCAACGGCGCCGATCCCTCCGCCGTAGGGCACCCGGATCGTCAGCGGCATGCGCACGTTTCCGGCGGTGCGATAGTGCAGTTTGGCTACCTGAGCCACGATTTGGTCAAAGCCCGGGTAGATGAAGCCGTCAAACTGAATCTCGCAGACCGGACGATAGCCACGGAAGGCGAGCCCCACCGCCATACCGATGATTCCGGCTTCGGCAAGCGGCGTGTCCATGACGCGTTCGGTGCCGAAATCTCGCTGCAGCCCGTCGGTCACACGAAAAACGCCACCGAGCTTGCCGATGTCTTCCCCCAGCAGCACGACCTTCTCGTCGTCGCTGAGCGCTCGACGCAATCCCGAGCCAAGAGCTTTTGCCAAAGTCAGTTCAGTCATTTCTCAAACCCCTCTAGGTAGGCCTTGTACTGGCTTTTTTGACGGGCGATCCCAGAATGTTCGGTCGCATACACGTTGTCGAACACGCTGAGCGGCTCCGGGTTCTGCAGTGAAATACAGCCGTGACGAAACTCAGCTGCCACCTGATCTGCTCGGCTCTGAATGGATGCCGCAAGCTCGTCGGTGAGGATTCCCTCGCTGCGAAGGAACGCTTCGACGCGCGCGATCGGATCCCGCGCTTCCCACTCTTTCGCAACCACCGGATCGACATAACGGCTCGGGTCATCAGAGGTGGTGTGCGGCCCACGGCGGTAGGTCACGGCTTCGATGAAAGTGGGTCCGCCGCCATTGCGCGCACGATCGAGGGCGCTTCGCGTTGCCGCCATCACGGCAAGAACATCGTTGCCGTCGACGCGGATGCTCGGAATACCGAATCCTGGGGCCCGCTCAGCAATGGGGCGCTGGGCTTGCAACCCCACCGGCTCGGAGATTGCCCACTGGTTGTTCTGGCAGAAGAAGATCACGGGAGCGTTAAATGAGGCGGCAAAGATCATTGCTTCGCTGACATCACCTTCGCTGGTGGCACCGTCACCGAAATAGGCCACAGCGACGCTATCGACGCCGTCATTTTTGCAGCCGACCGCGTATCCAGTGGCATGGAGCGTTTGGGCCCCGATGATGACCGCCGGAGTGGCCATGCCGACGGAGAATGGATCCCAGCCGGAGGCCGCGGTGCCGCGCCAGACTCGCACCAGATCCTGCAGTGCGACACCTCGGCAATATGCGACAGCATTTTCGCGGTAGCTCGAGAAGACAAAGTCGTCGGGCCGCAGTGTGCGAGCAGAACCTACCTGGGCGGCCTCTTGACCGAAGAGTGGCGGCCACAATCCGAGTTCGCCTTGCCGTTGCAGAGCAGTGGCTTCGGTGTCGATGCGGCGCACGATGATGAGGTCTTCATAGAGACTCGCCAGTTGATCACCCGTGACGTCGGAGACCCAAGGATCGTAGGTGTCATCACTGAGCCGAGTTCCTTCAGCATTCAGAAGCTGCACAAACTCAGGGTTCGGCTTCTCAGCCGCTACATTCTGGGCTTTTACGGGCACGGTGGTACTCATCGTTTCTCCGATCTGCCGTTGCGTATGCCGGTAAGCCACGCTCAAGCGATCCTCACAACCGTGGTTGGTAAACCGCAGGTTGACCCAGGCCTCGTCGCTTGGAGTTATTCTGACCGTACCTACACACGGCGCCGTTCACAAGATGAGACACCAAAGTTGCCATGCAATTCGCGGATGACGCTACTGAAAGCTCGACTCCTCGTCTGTAAGCGCGTAAGTATGTGAGTGCGTAAGTATGTGAGTGCGTAAGCGCGTAAGCGTGTGGTCGGCGGAGTAAATGTCATTTCCCAGCCGCACCGCGGTTACACTCGCAGGGTGACTGACTCATCGACACCTATTTCCCCTGTTCCCGCAGCTTCGCCTGCCGAATCCACCCGCGCCGGCACGAACACCTCCACGTGGCAGGTGTGGACGATGGTGCTGCTCCCGCTGCTCACCATCCCCGCACTGCTGCTGATCGACACATCGATATTTTTGCCCGCGCCGGGTGACGGTCCACTCGATTCCCAGGTGCGCCTCTACACCAACCCTCTCTACCTCTCGACGGTGTTGGTGGGATGGCTTATTTTCATTGCCAACATCGTGCTGGCGATTTTCGATAGAAAAGAGCTGATGCGGCGGGGCATCGACCGCCCCTTCCATTGGGCGTTCATCTTCCTGGGAGCCTTCATTTATGTGATTGGGCGTTCCGTCATCGTCCGCAGCCGCACCGGTCAGGGGCTTGCGCCGCTGTGGGTTTCGATCGCCGTGCAAATTGCCGGAGTCGTTGCTGCTATCTCAGTAGTTGCGAATATTTTCATCGCAGTCTTCGAAAAGTTTTAGCGGGCAACCGACCAGGCGCGGCGCTTTACGAGCACGTGTCCACGCTTGGTAGTGACGCGGGTCCAGGCTCCAGACTCGTAGACCGATGCGTTTTCTTCGTCGGCAACAAATCCGAGACTCACCGCCGCGAACCCTACCCCTGCCGGCAGATAGTCGGGGTTGTCGAGAGGTCGGCCCCACACTTCGGCGCGCACTTTATGCACGATTGCTTCGCCAACGCCGCTGGGCACCGCCTCGGCAACTTCGTCGATTCCTTCGCGGGCAGCGTGTTCCAGAACCTCGCAGGGCACCGTGTCGATCGCGACCCAGCCGCCGCGCGGCGGCGTGATGGCTGCCCACGTGACCGTGTTCACGCCCATCGGCAGGCTGACCGTGACCGGCGCACCATTCGAACCATCCGCACCATCCGATTTCTCGATCGCGGTATCGACTCGTGCGAGAAGCGAGCGAACGGGCACAACAACGTCGAAGGTGGCTTTCGAGGCTAGCGCGAACGTGCGGAGCCCCAAGACCGTTGGGCTTTGGTCGAGCAGACCCGCTGGGTGCAGCACAGAAACATAGATGGCGAGCACCCCTGCACTCCCGATGAGGCGAACAGAGCCCTCGTCGACGCGCGCGGCGCGACCCAAAAAGACCTGCAGATCACCGAGTGCCTGCGGATCCACCAAAGTAAACGATCCAGTCATAGGTCTTCTAAACTACAGGCATGAGCGACCCTATGTCTGGGCTTCTGACGGCCCTCGATCTGACCGACACCGGCGCACGAACGAACGAAGATATTTTTACCGGCCCCAGCCAGTGGATGCCGCAGGGGCGAGTCTTCGGCGGGCAAGTGCTCGCACAGGCGCTCGTGGCCGCTCAGCGCACTCTGGCGGAGGACCGCATCGTGCATTCAATGCATGGATACTTTTTGCGGCCGGGCGATGTAAAGCTGCCCATCACGTTTTCCGTTGACCGAATCCATGACGGTCGCTCGTTCTCGACCCGCCGCACTCAGGCATATCAGGACGGTGTTCCGATCCTGTCGGCGATTGCCTCGTTCCAAGACGAGGATAAGGGTCTTGATCATCAGATCGCGATGCCCGGCGACTTGCCCGACCCCGAGTCGCTGCCCACAACAGCAGAATCGTTGGCTTCGCTCGATCATCCGGTTGCTCGCTATTGGGCATCCGAGCGGCCCTTCGATATGCGCTACGTTCCTTCCCCACTCTTCATCAGCGTTGATGGGCCTCAAGTGGCGCATCAGGCTGTCTGGCTGAAATCGGTCGGCGCGATGCCCGATGACATGAATTTGCACCGCGCCGCGCTCGCCTACGCCAGCGACTATTCGATTCTGGAGTCGATCATGCGTCGCCATGGCTTGGCGTGGGCGACTCCCGGCATCAAAGTTGCGAGCCTCGACCACGCGATGTGGTGGCACCGTCAGGCACGAGTGGATGAGTGGCTGCTCTACGTTCAGGAGTCACCGAATGCGATCGGCGGGCGTGGCCTCGCGCTGGGGCGCATCTATGACCGCTCGGGCCATCTCATTGCCAGCGTCGCGCAAGAAGGCATGGTGCGTCCACCTCGGTAGCACAGATTCTTGAGTGCTCGGGAAAGCAGAGCCACATTGGCCTGTATAACGAACAGGCAACGAAGCCGAGAGGCTCCGATGCCTACGCTGCCGCGGATCGTAGCCACAAACACCGGCGTTATGTCCCCCCTCTGGTGGACCTGAACCTGCGAAATAGCCGCAAACGCGTTACCGTGGTTATCGGCTTGGTTCTTGCTTCACCCCATGTGGTGGTGCGAACCGGGTGCTAAGAAACAGGCCGCGCGCGCCTTCCCGCCCGTCGGGTCGACGTTCGTACGGTTGTCTCCCACTGGAATCATTCCGACAATGGTTCCCCTCTTCACGTTGGCTCGATTGAGCGCCACGTGAGTGCCATGCGTGTGTGCAACCCGGACCGTAATCAAGAAGAGCGGAGCCCGCATGGTGCCGAGCATTCAGGAGAACGTGACCGAGCAAATCGCAGTCAGCGCCAAGAACCTCTATAAGGTTTTTGGGCGTCGCCCCAGCGAAGCAGTGAAAAAACTTCAGGACGGAGCCACCCGAGATGAGATCACAGAACTGGGTACCGCCGCTGTCATCGACGCAAGCTTCGACGTACATAAGGGCGAAATCTTCGTCGTCATGGGCCTCTCCGGGTCAGGCAAATCAACGCTGATCCGCATGCTCAATGGGCTGTGGGACACAACTTCGGGCACCGTCACGGTCGGTGGCGACACAATTACGGCACTCTCTGCCTCCAAACTCCGTGAGGTTCGCCGCAAGCGGATCTCAATGGTGTTCCAACACTTCGCACTCTTCCCTCACCGCAGCGTTCTCGAAAATGCCGCCTACGCCCTCGAAGTCCAGGGCATCCCCAAGGCTGAACGTCTCGCTCGCGCACAAAAGACGATCGATCTCGTTGGCCTTGAGGGCTGGGGCGAGAAGATGCCATCCGAACTTTCCGGTGGAATGCAGCAGCGTGTGGGCCTCGCCCGCGCTCTCACCGCCGACACCGACGTATTGCTTATGGACGAAGCCTTCAGTGCGCTCGACCCGCTCATCCGTCGCGAGATGCAAGAACAGCTCCTTGAGCTGCAAACCGCACTCGGTAAAACAATCGTTTTCATCACCCACGATCTCAATGAGGCCATGTTCCTCGGCGATCGCATCGCAGTAATGCGGGATGGCCGCATCGTTCAGATCGGTACGCCTGAGGACATCCTCACCGATCCCGCCAACGACTACGTTGCTCAGTTCGTTCAGGATGTTGACCGCTCGCGTGTTCTCACGGCATCCAGCGTCATGGAGCCCGTGCGTGCGACAGTATTTGCCGGCGCCGGGCCCCGTGCAGCATTGAAGATCATGCGCGATTTGCAGACATCGACCGCTTTCGTTGTTAGTCGTGATCGCACTCTGCAGGGTGTCGTTCGCGACGCGGATGCCATGAAGCTGGTGCACAAGGGAATCACTGATCTGTCAACAATTTTGAGTGACGAGTTCAATGCCGTGCCAGAAGACACCGCACTCGCTGACCTCTTTGTGCCCGCCGTCGAGAGTCCACTGCCGCTGGCAGTGATTGATGACCGTGGTCGCCTCTTGGGCGTTGTGCCCCGCGTCACCCTTCTCGCCGCACTCGGCAACGTGTCAACCGATACGGGTGAACAGCCCACTATGGAGCCTCCGCTGACAGTCTCCACTGATCTAATCACGGACGCGCTCGCCACCCCTGAAACTCCTGCTGAATCCACCACCGAGAAGGAGGTCGTACGATGAACGATTTCCCCAGACTTCCCCTCGGCCGGTGGGTCGAAGATGGAATTGACTACATCACGCAGACCTTCGGAGTCTTCTTCGATGTAATCAAGTTCATGATCGCGTCGGTTGCCGACGGGATGAACTTCCTCTTTACCTCCCCGCCATTCTGGGTGATGCTCATTATTTTCGCTGCGGTCGCCTTCATCGCCCGTGGATGGAAGTTTTCTCTGGGAACCACCGTCGGTTTCCTTCTGATCCTCAGCCTCAATCAGTGGGAAAACGCGATGGACACCCTCGCGTTGGTGCTCGTAGCCGCAGCAATCGCCGTCATCATCAGCGTTCCGCTGGGAATTCTTGCCGCGAAGTATCAGACAGTGTCGACACTGGTAAAACCAGTGCTGGACTTCCTGCAGACGATGCCCGCATTCGTCTATCTGATCCCGGCCCTCATCCTGTTCCGCATTGGTGACGTGCCCGGAATTGTCGCAACGGTGCTCTTCGCTCTTGCCCCCGGCGTGCGTCTTACTGAACTCGGTATTCGTGGCGTCGACAAAGAGGTTGTCGAAGCGGGTCAAGCGTTTGGGTCCTCACCCGGGCGAATCCTTCGACAGATTCAGCTTCCGCTCGCCCTGCCCTCCATCATGGCTGGCATCAACCAGGTGATCATGCTCTCACTGTCGATGGTCGTTATCGCCTCGATGGTTGGTGCCGGCGGGCTCGGACAGCCCGTCATCCAGAGCCTCAGTCGGGCGGATGTCTCGCTCGGGTTCGAAGCTGGCCTGTCAGTCGTGCTGTTGGCGATCTTCCTTGACCGGCTCACGGCATCCTTCGGCTCAGGCAAAGGGTACTTCCGCTTCATCATCGAATCGTTCAACTTCCGCGGAAAACCCACCACAGCTGACACGGCAGACCCTGACCTCACCGGCTCGACCACTTCGGCCGCCAGCGCCGAGCCGGCAGAACTGACTCCGCCCTCTCGCTAATTTTCGGGCGCTCACCCGCGCTCGTTCCCGGCATACAGAACATTCTGTGTGCATCGACGTCAACACCGTCGACGCTTCAGCGTTGACAGAAAAGGACGACACAATGAAGAAGCAGACACGCGCTGCATTCGCAATCGGAGCGGCAACGCTCCTCGGTCTGTCGGCTTGCGCCGCAGGCGGAAATGACACCGCGGCAGGTGACGGTGCCGAGAACAAGGACCTCACCATCGCCGTATTCAACGGTTGGCCCGAGGGTGAAGCAGTTTCGTTCCTCTGGAAGGCAATCCTTGAAGACGAGGGCTACAACGTAGAGCTGGAATATGCCGACGTCACCCCGATCTTCTCGGGCCTCAGCACCGGAGACTATGACATCGCGCTTGATGGATGGCTGCCCGTCACCCACGCAAGCCTGATGGAGGAGTACGGCGACACCATCGAAGACCTCGGCGCCTGGAACGACGAAGCAGTTCTGACCGTTGCGGTAAACGAAGACGCACCGATTGACTCGCTCGAAGAGCTCGCAGCAAACGCTGACACTTTCGGCAACCGCATCGTCGGTATCGAGCCGGGTGCTGGCCTCACCGAAGCAGTCATGGACAACACCATGCCTACCTACGGTCTTGACGGCATGGAGCTTCTGACCTCGTCGACCCCGGCGATGCTTGCCGAACTTCAGGCAGCGCTCGACAACGGTGAGAACATTGCTGTGACGCTCTGGCGTCCGCACTGGGCCTACGATGCATTCCCCATCAAGGACCTTGCTGACCCCGAGGGAACCCTCGGCGACCAGGAGAGCATTCACTCCTTCGCACGCGACACCCTGAGCGACGAAATGCCGCAGATCACCGAGTGGATCTCTGACTTCAAGATGGACTCCGAGCTGCTCTACTCGCTCGAGAACGTCATGTACAACGAGTACGAGGGAACCGACTACGAGCCCATCGTTGCCGACTGGATCGCAGCGAACCAGGACTACGTTGACGGCCTCACCAGCTAATACCGTGTGAAACTCGCGGCGTTAGTACCGCCGTAATTCACACAAAGGGGTCGCCTTCGGGCGGCCCCTTTTTCGTTAACGGCAACCATTCCGCACGGCTCGTGGGCGCTAGGGTCGAAGCGTGCCCGATATCCACAATCCCGTAATCGTCATTGCCCCCGACTGCTTCAAGGGCAGTCTGAGCGCTCGGGATGCCGCTGCCGCTCTCGAACGCGGGGCCCGCGAGGTGCTGCCCGAGAACGCCACCGTGCTCACGTTCCCCATGGCGGACGGCGGAGAGGGCTCCCTTGACTCGGTGCTATCCGCCTGGCTCCAACCTCCGCTGACCATGACCTCTGTTGATGCTCTCGGGCGTGAGCGCGAAGCCGACTATGGTTTCGATCTCGAAGGTCTTCGCGCAGTCATCGAAGCAGCCCAAGCCAATGGGCTCCCCCACGTGGGCGATGTCGCCGCCGAACCACTGCGTGCTGACAGCTTCGGGGTCGGCCTCATCGCCGCTCAGGTGATCTCCGATGGCGCCCGCGACATCACCCTCTTTCTCGGCGGTTCCGCCAGCACCGACGGTGGAACCGGGCTTCTGCGAGCCCTCGGCATACGATTCCTCGATGCTGCTGGCAACGAGCTCGGGGCGGGTGGCGGAGAGTTGGCTTCCCTCGAAACGATTGACGTGAGTGACCTCATTGATGGCGCCCTCGAGACGACCTGGCACATCGCCGTCGATGTCACCAATCCACTCACCGGCCCGCACGGCGCAGCCCACGTCTTCGGACCTCAGAAGGGTGCATCCGCATCCGATGTTGCAGTATTGGATGCCGGACTCACCCGATTGTCGGTGGTGCTGGCGAAAACTTCGCAGGCCTCCAAGCGCGGCTTCTCCGCCGCGGGTATCGCTTCACTGCCCGGCATCGGTGCCGCTGGTGGCATCGCGGCCGGGCTCGTCGCACTGTTCAGTGCAGAGCTCACCCCCGGTGCACAACTCGTTGCTGACGTGATTGGCCTCAGCGAGGCCATCGCCAGTGCCGATGTGATTCTCACGGGTGAGGGCCGACTTGATCAGCAGTCGCTCGATGGCAAAGTCGTTGACTACCTTCGCCGCGCCAAAGGCCCCGAATCGTGGTTAGCCGTTGTCGCCGCAATCAACCATCTCACCCCCGAGGAATCAGCCGCTGCGGGTATCGACCTTGTGCTGCCGCTCGGCTCGGGTATCGAGAATCGCAAAGAGCTGTTTCACTACGCCGCCCAACTTCTTGAGGCGAGGGGCGCACACGCGGTTGCTGAGTGGCTCGACGTCAACGAAGGGTTCTAGCGTCGCTTCGTGAACTGCAGCGGCTCCTCCACGTAGCGCGCGAAGACTTGTCGCTGCTCATCGCTGATGCGCTGCGGCCGCGAAGTTACCGTATCGACTAGTACGAGCGTCGTCGACGCGCGAACATACAGTTCACGCGGCTCGATGCCCACTGGGGTGTGAATTTCATAGCAGACTTCGAGGCTTGCTCCCCCGACACGACCGATCCACAGTTCGATGTCGATGGGTTCTCGCAGATACGGAATCGGCAGCAGGTATTCGATCTCTTGACGCGCAATAAGGGTCATTGTTGGACCACCGGGGCGACCATCGAGCACTGCGGTGAGGGGCGCATCCGTTCCCGCGGCTGGCCAGAATGCGTGAATGCGTGCCTCTTCGAGCAGGCGAAACACTTCAGCATTATTGACGTGTTGGTACGCATCGACGTCTGACCAGCGCAGCGGGAGCGGTACGTGGAGCCTCATGCTCAGTCCCGGGTGAGCTTGCGGTAGGCGCTGCGGTGCGGCTTGGCGGCATCTGGGCCGAGTCGCTCAATCTTGTTCTCTTCGTAGGCGTCGAAGTTTCCTTCGAACCAGTGCCAATTTCCTGGATTCTCGTCGGTTCCTTCATAGGCGAGGATGTGGGTCGCAATACGGTCGAGGAACCACCTATCGTGAGTGATCACCACAGCGCAGCCGGGGTACTCAAGCAGGGCGTTCTCTAGGCTACCGAGAGTTTCAACGTCGAGGTCGTTGGTCGGTTCGTCCAGCAGGAGGAGGTTTCCTCCCTGCTTGAGCGTGAGCGCCAGGTTCAAGCGGTTGCGCTCACCACCGGAAAGGATGCCGGCCTTTTTTTGCTGGTCGGGGCCCTTGAAGCCAAACTGGGATACGTAGCCGCGTGACGGGATTTCGGTCTTTCCGACCTGAATGTAGTCCTGACCGTCGGAAACGACTTCCCACAGGGTTTTGTTGGGATCGATGCCACTACGGCCCTGGTCAACGTAGGAGATGTCTACGGTGTCGCCGATTTTGAGCGTTCCTTCGTCGAGTGGTTCAAGGCCGACGATGGTCTTGAAGAGCGTGGTCTTTCCGACACCGTTCGGGCCAATAACTCCGACGATTCCGTTGCGAGGAAGTGTGAAGCTCAGTCCGTCGATCAGGACGCGATCCTCAAAGCCCTTCTTGAGCTTCTTGGCATCGATGACCTGCGACCCAAGGCGCGGACCCATCGGAATGACGATCTCTTCGAAGTCCAGCTTTCTGGTTTTCTCCGCTTCGTTGGCCATTTCTTCGTACCGCGCGAGTCGAGCTTTCGACTTTGTCTGTCGGCCCTTGGAGTTGGAGCGCACCCATTCAAGTTCACTCGAGAGGCGCTTTGCGAGCTTCGCGTCTTTCTTGCCCTGCACCTGAAGTCGTTCTTGCTTCTTCTCGAGGTAGGTGGAGTAGTTGCCCTCATAGGGGTAGAGGTGGCCGCGATCGACTTCTGCGATCCATTCGGCGACGTGGTCGAGGAAGTACCTATCGTGGGTTACGGCGAGCACGGCGCCGGGGTATTTAGAGAGGTGCTGCTCGAGCCAGAGAACACTCTCAGCGTCAAGGTGGTTAGTGGGCTCATCGAGTAGCAGCAGGTCGGGCTTCTGCAGCAGGAGCTTGGTGAGTGCCACACGGCGCTTCTCTCCACCGGAGAGTTTGTCGACGGGCCAGTCTCCGGGCGGCGTACGCAGTGCATCCATTGCCTGCTCGAGCTGGGAGTCGAGATCCCACGCGTCGGCGGCGTCGATGTCTTCCTGCAGGGAACCCATTTCGGCCATGAGGGCATCGAAGTCGGCATCGGGTTCAGCCATTTCGAGGCCAATAGCGGCGTGGCGATCGACCTTCGCCTTGATCGGGCCAACACCCTCTTGAACGTTCTCAAGGACCGTTTTGGTTTCGTCGAGCTCGGGTTCTTGCATGAGGATTCCAACGCTGTAGCCGGGGCTGAGTCGAGCTTCACCGTTGCTGGGGGTATCGAGCCCAGCCATGATTTTCAGGATTGTGGATTTACCGGCACCGTTGGGGCCGACCACTCCTATTTTTGCTCCGGGATAGAAAGACATGGTGACGTCGTCAAGGATGAGCTTGTCGCCAACCGCTTTTCGCGCGCGCACCATGGAATAAATGAATTCAGCCATGCCACCAGTCTACGGAGCCTTCGCGGGCAGTTGAACCCGTTGTCGCGCGCTACCAGGCGCTGACGGGTAACCAGGTTCTGACGGGTTACCAGTCGATTGCGCGAGTCTTGCCCACCAGGCATCCACCGGTGCCCAGAAGCGGTTCGATGGATGACACGTAGCTTTCAGGGGTGAACTGCCCGAGTAGGCACTCCCCTGTGATTCGCACCGAGACAACGATCGAGTCGGTAGCGAGACCGATGGCGGTATTGTCGGGGGTCACTTCCATGTCTTGTTTGGTGAAGCCATTCGCTACAAGGTTGTCAACGATGCTGCGGCCATCTGCCCGACCATTCGCTTCGTGATATTCGGTGTTGAGTTGGTCAAAAAATTGACGGTTTGCCGCTGCTGCCTCGCCCGGGCGCAGCATTGGTTCGGTGGGGGTAGCTTCGGGCGCTGGGGTGCTCGAAGCTTCACCGGTCGGCGTCGCGGCCGGCTCGGGGGATGTTGCCACGCAAGCGCTGAGAGCCAGTGATGCTGCTAGGGCGAGTGCGATCGCCGCGCTGCTGCGGTGAGCTGGTCGTACGCGCATTGCAATCCTTTCGCCGGCCCTGAACCCCAAGACCGGATCAAGTCTAGATTGCCCGCGCGCACGATCAACTCAAAATGGGGTGGCTGGTGCAAGCTCCCTGTCTTCAGATTCTTCCTCCTCGGCGTCGGAGTCTTCGGAGTTATCTGCTGACTCGGATTCACCACGGGCAGAAGCGTCTGCACCGCTGGCACCACTGCCCCGAGCACTATCCCGTGCACTGTCCGCGTTGCCCGCGCCCATCCCCTGTGAGATGGTCCGCGAGAATTGCGCGGTACCCCACATGAGGTCGTGACCCAGAGAATCTGCTTCAATCTCGATGTTGGTACCACTGCGGTCGGCGTTCTCCCACTCGCGGATGCGTAGTCGCCCGCTGAGCACCACACGGTCGCCTTTGCCCACCGAGGTTGCGGTGTTGATGGCGAGCTGCCGAAAGGCGGTGATGGTGTACCAATTGGTTTCCCCATCGATCCAGCGCTGATTGCTTCGGTCGAACCGACGCTGCGTTGAGGCCAGCCGGAACGACGTTATGGGGAGGCCCTCGCCGGTAACGAGGTGTCGAGGTGCCGTGGCTACAAGGCCGGATACGGTAATGCTGTCTGTCATTTCTGCTCCTCAGTCTGCGTCGCGGCAGCGAGCTGCGCGACGGTAAATGGAGACAGATGCGGGCCGACACTCGTGCCGGGAAGCCGACCCGGCATCCGTCACTCACCAGTGTTCGACAGCGCGGTGGCAAACCGGAGGATGCAATGCGTTCTGTGGACGCCGCAGCGACTGCCAGAGAAGCGAGGAGCAGTGGTTACCCGCTCATGCGGACAGCCCACCCACGTCTGGAACACCCGGGCCTAGTGCTCGCGGAACTCCGGCCAATCAGTGCCGGGCAGCAGATTCGCGTGCAACGCAGACTTTGCGGCATCCAACGTTGGATAGACGCCTCGATAGTCTTCATCTTTCAACAACTTGAAGGTAAATCCGTTTGTTACCCGGTGAACCGAGCCAACGGCACCGACCTTCGTGAATGCGACCCACGTTTGCCCGGTCAGAGTGTGATCAGTCATTTTCGAACCTCCTTCAATGAGAGGGGCGACACCAGCGTCGCCTGCTTATGACCGTACGCCGCCTGGCGCAGAAGATAAAGACTTCAGGCGCAGACGGCATACGACAATCAACTAACTGATGTAGCTCGCAAAAGACGAACGGATCTTATTCACCTTGGGCAAAGCGACTGCCATGCAGTAGCCCTGGCCGGGGTTCTTCGCGAAGAAGTCTTGGTGGTACTGCTCCGCGTCGTAGTAGCTCTCAAGGGGCTCGATCGTGGTGACGATGCCGCCATCCCAATATTCGGAGGCCCGATCACGAGCCGCTTCAAACAGGGCCTTCTGTTCGTCACCGTCGTAAAACATTGCCGACCGGTACGACGATCCGATGTCGTTGCCCTGCCGATTGAGCTGGCGCGGGTCGTGGAGGGTGAAGTACACATCAAGGATGACCTCATCGGGAATAACCTCGGGATCAAACGTGACCGCGACCGCCTCTGCGTGACCGGTGGTCTCTGTGCACACCAGCTCGTAGCTGGGATTCGGAACGTGGCCCCCGGTGTAACCAGAGACGACATCCGTCACCCCATTGAGCGTGCGGTAAACGGCATCGAGGCACCAGAAACAGCCGCCTGCGAGATGAAATGTGTGCATAAGTTGAGCCTACTTTCTTGGGACGGATGTCTCATACAACACTCACTTCCCGTGTGGTGTTCCCTCAGTCGCTGGACATATGCTGAATGAATGCCTTATGACGCCGCATCCACTAGATATGACACCACCGCGTACCACCGCGTAGGTCGCAGCGGGCTGAAACTTCCCGCGATCTCGCTTGGGCTGTGGAACAACTTTGGTTCCGACCGCCCCCTAGCCACTCAGCGCGCTATTCTTCGACGAGCCTTCGATTTGGGGATCACCCACTTCGACCTCGCCAACAACTACGGCCCAGAAATCGGGGCCGCCGAACGCAACTTCGGTCAAATCTTCGCCGACGACTTCGTGCCCTACCGGGATGAACTAATCATCTCGACCAAAGCGGGCTACGAGATGGGTGTCGGGCCGTACCAAGACTGGGGTTCACGCAAATATCTACTCTCATCGCTGGATGCGAGCCTCGAGCGCATGGGCCTCGATTACGTAGATATTTTTTACCACCACCGGCCCGATCCCGAGACTCCGATTGAGGAGACCATGGGAGCCCTGGCCACCGCCGTCAACTCTGGCCGGGCGCTCTACGCTGGTGTTTCCAACTACAGCCCCGAGCAAACCGCTGCTGCGGCCGCAGCACTTGCCGAGCACGGCATACCGCTAACAATTCATCAACCCCGGTACAACATGTTCGACCGTCACATCGAAAACGGGCTGTTCCCAGTGCTCGATCAGGTGGGCGCCGGCAGCATCGTCTTCTCGCCTCTAGCTCAAGGACTTCTTACCGACCGCTATATGGATGGCACCATCCCGGATGGTTCACGCGCTGCCGAAGGCCGCTGGCTGCAGCCGGGGCCGCTTGGTGACACCTACCTCCAGCGTGTGCGCGCCCTCAACGAGATTGCACAGAACCGCGGGCAGAGCCTGGCGCAGCTGGCGCTGACTTGGGTGTTGCGGCATCCGCAGGTCACGTCAGCGCTTGTGGGTGCCAGCAGCGTTGAGCAGTTGGAGAACAACTTCGCGACGCTCGACGGCCCCGCACTCACGGATGACGAGCTTGCGACGATCGACCCGCTGGCCGTAGACGGCACCACACTGCGCTAGCGGACATCAGCACCAGCGCTTGAAACCGGGCCGCGCGTTAACGTGCGGCCCGGTTTGGTCTGTGCACGCTGTGGAAAGCTTTCTGCACAATGTCAGTGTTCGAACATATATTCGAACACAACACATTGGCGATTATTTTCCGAGGGAGCAACCATGACCACACTCGACTTTGTTCGACCAGCACACCCGGTCACATCGGGCATCGTGACCGTCGAACTCAACGACGATCTCTGGCGTATCACGCGACCCGACGGCGAAGTGCTCGGGTACGTGCACCGCTGGCAATCTGCTGCCGGGGCGCGGTATCAAGCCAAGCGAATGCTGCAGCGGCAACGCCGTTTTCTGCCACTGGGAGATTTCTGGTCGATCGATGACGCACTCGATATCTTTCGGTTTTGATGTGACTCGCCTGTCGCTAGGCCCTAGCGCTCGCTAGCGGGGTTACAGTGCCAACATGATTCTTCAGTGGTGGAACGATCTCGTGCAGTGGTTTGAGTCAGATCAAGGCTCCGCATTCGTCACCGGCGCCCTCGTGCCCTTTCTTGCAATTGTTTTCGGCGGAATCATTGTCGGAATGATTGCTCGCTCATCACTGCGTCGCCTTATCGGCCAGCAGGATCGCCAAGCCAAGGCAGCCGCCGTCGCGGCACTCATTTCTTCGGGTCGACGCGCAGCAGCGTGGAGCACGCTTTCGGCGAACGAAAAGGAACACGTCGACTACCAAACAAGCGAAGCCGAGATTCGCGTGCGACTTTTACCGCTCAAGGGAGCCGATCTTGCCGCTGACTGGGCAGCACACAAGCTTGCAACGATGAAGAAGAATTCAGTCAACTACAGCTTCCAGGCCGAACAAGATCTAGCAGAACTGCAAGAAGGACTCCTCGACTGGCAAGCACGCCCCGGTCGCGCCAAAAAACTGTTTGCTCAGGATCTCGCTAGCTGGAAGTACGAAACCGGCGAAACTGAAGACGAACTAGTCGGCAAGCAGCACGAATGGGCATCACGACAGGCTGCCGAGGAGAAGGCCCAGAGCGTTCCTGCAGCGCCCGGCACGTCACCCACGTCACCCACTGCACACACCGGACCAACCGCGGTGACGACTCCCAACCGCAACTAGGTTCCGCCCTAGTAGATTGGTGAATCCGCACTGAGTCTCAGCGAGCGGAACGGCCAGCGACTCTTAACTCAAGCCTTACTGAGTCAATCATGCTTCCACGAAACGTTCCTGGCGGGGCTGTAGCAGCGGGTGGCGAAAGCACGAGGCAAGCCCAGAATCGTGGCCTCCGTCAATTTGCGAACGATAAGGAGCCGTCCTGATGAGTGCACTCGGTGCTATTTCTAGCTCACATTACTCCGCGACCGAAGCCGGTGCCGCTGCTCTTCGCGCTGGCGGAAATGCCATCGATGCAGCCCTCGCTGCCGCAGCAACATTGTGCGTCGTGTATCCCCACAACGTCGCGCTCGGCGGAGATCTGGTCGCTCTGGTGAAAGACCCAGCGGGAAAGGTGCACTTCTTGAACGCCACTGGGACTGCGCCGAGTGCTGTCGATGCTGATGAGCTTCGGGCGACCCACGGGCAGAAGCTCCCGTTGCGCGGGATAGACACGATCACGATGCCAGGGGGTGTACGGGGGTGGGAGGCACTGCACGAACTGGGTGCGAACTTGACATGGACCGACCATCTCCAGGCGGCCACAAGCTTTGCCGCAGATGGAGTTCCTGTATCGCGGTCACTACGTGCCGCCATCACTGCAGAAGCCGAGCACCTGCTGGCTGACCCCGGCGCATCCAATGTCTTCGCGCCGAGCGGCAGGCTTCTCGCAGAAGGAGACACCCTGAGGCAGCCGGCTCTCGCCAACACTCTGCGGCGACTTGCGGAGCATGGCGCCAACGAGTTTTACCTGGGGGAAACCGGAACGAAATGGATCGACGCGTTGCGGCATCGTGGCTCGCGGCTGTCCGCCGCCGACGCTGCACACTACCGTCCCCAATTCGACGATCCAATCGAGAGCAGCTTCGGTAAGTTCCGCATACTTACAAGTCCCCCGAACACTTCAGGATTCATTCTGTCGCGTGCCATGAATCGCGTCGAGGAAAGAATAGATGCCCCGCTCGTCGCCGGTGCCGCAGATTTGGTGGAGGAGTTTAACCGCGGAAATGTGGTCCGCAGCCTTTTCTTGGGCGACCCTGTCTTCGGAGCGAAGAGTGCCGCAGAGCTCGTTGGGCTCGACTATGGCGGTGACGTCGCAAGGAGCCTCAGCCCCACTGGTGACACGGTTGGGCTCAGTGCCGCAAGCGTAGACGGCTGGGCTGTCTCGCTGATCAATTCACTGTTCTATAGTTTTGGCGCGAGCATTTTGGATCCAGAGACCGGGGTGCTTTTCCAAAATCGTGGGACATCGTTCTCGCTCGACCCCGCCTCGCCTAACGTCATTGCCGCAGGCAAGCGACCGAGTCACACCCTTATGCCAGTTCTCGTGTTCGAAGAGAACGAGCTGATTTACGTGCCCTCGACAATGGGGGGTGCAGGGCAACCGCAGATCCATGCCCAACTATTGCTCCGCATGTTCGGCGGAGCCAGTCCTGCGGAAGCAATAAATGCTCCGCGGTTCGTAGTTAAAGAACCAGAAGGTCCTCAGATCCGTGTGATTGTAGAAGCCGACTTTGAGTCCATAGCGGTCGAGGCCATGGTCGCGCGCGGATATGCGGTTGAGGTCGTTCCGCCGCACACGGAACTTCTCGGGCACTCGAACATGATCGAGCTCATCGGTGGAGGCTACCGCGCGGCGAGTGATCCGCGCGCAGACGGGTCTGCGCTGATCGTAAGCACGGACTAAGGGTGGGTTCTTCGAGCGGTTCGAGGGCGGGTATCGTTCCGCTGGCACTAATTGGAGTCCTCGCGGGCATTTTTTCCGGCCTGTTCGGTATCGGCGGCGGAACGCTTATCGTTCCTGCCCTCGCGCTCTGGCTTAGCTTTCCGCAGCGTCTAGCTGCAGGCACCTCCCTTGCCGCAATCCTCCCAATGGCCGTCGTTGGCGCCACCAGCTACGGCGTGCAGGGCAACATAGATTGGACTGCCGCTGCGCTGCTTGCTTTCGGCGTGATCTTCGGAGCACAACTGGGCTCCTACTTACTAGCCAAGGCCCCCGTAGCCTTCTTGCAGTGGGCCTTCCTCGGATTTCTTGCTGTCGTCATCGTCAGCCTGTGGGTCGTCGTGCCCCAGCGCGACAACGTAATTAGTATGAGCGTCGGAGTGGGAGCTCTGCTGTTACTCACCGGGTTCATCGTTGGAATCTTCTCGAGCCTGCTCGGCGTCGGCGGAGGAGTGGTACTCGTGCCGGTATTGATACTATTTTTTGGTACGAGCGACTTGATCGCCAAGGGCTCATCGCTCGCAATGATGATTCCCGGGGCGATCTCCGGAACGATCGGCAACCGGCGGAGAAAAAACGTAAATCTTCGCGCGGCAGCAATAATTGGAATCGCTGGATCCGTGACCGCGCCATTCGGGGCTCTACTCGCAGCGTGGATAGACCCCTTCATCGGCAATATTCTGTTCTCTGTTTACCTCGCGTTCATTGCTGCACAACTGCTGTGGCGCAAGATAAAGAGAAGGAAATAGCGAGTGGATTCATCGCCAACGACCCTTCACTCGGGTGCCCTCGGCAGGATTCGAACCTGCGACCAAGAGATTAGAAGGCTCCTGCTCTATCCCCTGAGCTACGAGGGCGGGGTATACGCCTTAAACGATAGCGCGTCAGAGCCCTAGACAGCTTTCGCGAGCGCCACAAGCATCTGATTTACCGTCGGAGCACCCTGTGCCCGAAATATCTCATCGCCGTTCGCAGCCACGATCACGATGGTGGGAGTTGAGACGATGCCAGCGCGCTCTGCCTCATCTGAATGGCGCGCCACATCCAATTCGGCGTAGCGCACGTGGGAAACCAGCTTCGAGACCTGATCGAGCGTGTTGCGGGCTGTGGCACAGGGATCACAGAAAGACGAAGAGAAAAACAGCACCGTCGGCTGCGATTCAGCTGACGTGGTGTCGTTCTCTATCGCACCGGACGCTGTCGCGCCGGTGCGACCGCTAGAGGTCGTTTCGTTCGTCAAGATCTTCCAGGGGGTCGCTGTCTGCTTTATCCCACGTGTACGTCACATGAACCTGCTCGCCAACCTGCTTGGCAACCGGCGACTCGTAACGCAGCTGGGTTTCGGAACCCTCAGCATCCGCCGCAATCAGGGTCACATAGTCATCCCACCCAGCTTCGGTCGCGATGCGCTTATCGTTCTGGCCGTCATACGGACCATCGACATAGAACACGATGTACTCGTCGCCGTGCGCGAGCGTGGGAGTGGATTCGGTCATCCCCTAAATTTATCAGAAAATAATGAGGGAACGCTCGCCACAGTGCATGCCCGTTACAATCTTTAGATGCCATCACACGCTGATTATCTAGTCTGGATCGACTGCGAAATGACGGGACTGGATATCGAAATCGACGAACTCGTCGAAGTTGCGGTGGTCATTACCGACTACGACCTCGTTCCTGTCGATGAGGGGATGTCGATCGTCATCAAGCCGAGTGCTACAGCTCTGGCAAACATGGGCGAGTTTGTGACTCAAATGCACACCTCAAGTGGTCTCATCGAAGAGATGCCCAACGGGGTGTCGCTGGACGACGCAGAGTTTGCCGTAAACCAGTACATTGTGCGTTTTGTGCCCAACGCCCGCTCAGCACCGCTTGCCGGCAACACGATCGGCACCGACCGCACCTTCTTGGCCAAATACATGCCGCGGATCGATAACCACCTGCATTACCGCAATATCGACGTCTCGTCGATCAAGGAACTCTCTCGGCGCTGGTTTCCCCGGGTCTACTTCAATGCTCCAGCCAAAGATGGTGGGCACCGCGCTCTCGCCGACATCCTCGAGTCGATTCGGGAGCTTGAATATTACCGCAAGGCCGTCTTTGTTGGTGAGCCGGGACCAACCACCGAAGAGGCGCAAGCAATCTCAGCAGATGTGGTGGACGGATTCGTCTCGCGGCTGTAATACACTAGGGGGGTTGCTTATCGCCGCAGGGTGAAAATCAACCATGGTGGGCGTAGCTCAGTTGGTAGAGCGCTGGCTTGTGGAGCCGGATGTCGCGGGTTCGAGCCCCGTCGTTCACCCCAAGAAAACAGTGGTTTGGTACGCGTAATTTCACGCATAGCCAAGCCACTGTTTTATTTAACGGCGGGTGCTCGGCAGCGCCGCGCACACCTGCGAGACGCCCTCAGAAACGACTGGCAGGCTGTACCCATGCAGAATCTCGACGAAGAACAGTTTGAGGCCCTCGTCGTTGAGGGTCTCGATGCGCTTGCAGACGAAATTGTTGGGGGCCTCGAGAATGTGGTCTTCGTCACCGAGGCTCGTCCCGAGGATGGTTCGCTCAACATCCTCGGGCTCTACGACGGCGTTGCGTTGACAGAGCGGGGGCAGTACGGCTTCGGCGAGCTACCCGATCGCATCATCCTGTTCCGCGAACCGCTTCTGGCTATCTGCGAAACGATAGACGAACTGAAGGATCAGATCCATGTCACGCTGGTGCATGAGATCGCCCACTATTACGGCATTGATGACGACCAGTTGCACGAACTCGGGTGGGCTTAGCCCGGTGTGGGCTCTCGTGCCGGCGCGACCGCGTAGGATTTCGTGAGTGTTCCGA
The DNA here is from genome assembly GCF_006788895.1 of Rhodoglobus vestalii. Taxonomy (NCBI): domain Bacteria; kingdom Bacillati; phylum Actinomycetota; class Actinomycetes; order Micrococcales; family Microbacteriaceae; genus Rhodoglobus; species Rhodoglobus vestalii. The sequence continues at coordinate 2,560,938 of NZ_VFRA01000001.1, read as the reverse complement.
ACTTCAGGAGGATTGATGATCTCGAGCAAGCGCTCTAGTGCGTTGGTGATAGGCCCGGTCGCATTGCTGATGCTGTCAGGGTGCGCCCTGATCGAACCCGCCGACACCAGCGCGCCGCCCACCTCAATGGAGGTGTGCGCTCTCGGTCATACGTGGGAGCTTGATACAGTCGATCTCTCCGAAAAATTGCTTGTCGAACTTCCCATCGCAAACGTTCCCGCTACTGCCGTTGAGCCGAGCGGTGGGCAAACCCTCGTATGGCAAGAAGATGGTGCTATCACCATCGAATCCGATTTGGTTTTCACCATCACTGCGGTGCCTGCTGCAGACCAGACTATGACGATCACCCATTCCTACACCGGCACCGTTTCCGGCCAGGCACTGATCAACGTGGATGTTGCGATCCCGCGGGACTGGGATGTCTCCGAGTACGAGGTTGAGACATCAGCTGTTCTCAATGAAGAGCCCGTGGAAGAACTCGCGTACACCATCCCGCGCAGTGATTTCGATGACAAGCTCGGCTTGATCCTCACCTGCGAAACAGATGTGTTGACCATAAATCCGCGGGGAACTGATTTCATTCAGCGGTGGACTAGGGCCAGCTAGCGACGACCCTGCCGTCACGTATTTCGTCGGCGAGAGCGCGGGGATTCTCGCGCTCCATGAAGCGGATTTCCTGAAGTGCCCACCGGTCCCAGTGCGGGGCATAGGTTGCTCCATCGCGTGCCAGCGCCCGTCGCTTTCGGGTGTCATCGTCAAGTTCGACCCAGATCGTGTGGTTCGCTAGGGGTGCGGATGCACGGCTCAACGCTCCGACGCCTTCGATCACGATCGGGCGCTGACCGTCGAGTTCATGCCAGAGGCCCAGCTCGTTGGTGCCCCAATCCCATTCCTGCCACCGCAGGGAACCCAGAATCTGTGGCACGAGGAAGCTTGCCGCATCGAGGCCATCCCATCCGGGATAGAAGTCGTCGAGCTTGACCAGTTGCGCCTCGGGCCAGGCGGTGACGATCGCGCGACCCAGCTCGGTTTTGCCTGAGCCAGAGCGACCGTCAATGAGACAACGCCACGTCGACGTGGGTGCGTGCGCTGCGTCGGGCCCACCGAGTGGAAGCGCACCGCGCCACTGGACGCCACCCGCCTCAGCCAACAATAAGGTTCCAACTTCCTGTGAGCACAGCTACCACCGTAGCCGCGAGCCCCACGAGTGCCCCCACCGCCATCGTTAGCCATTCTGCGAGGCCCCAGCGAGATTCCCGAGCCCACGTTCGCGGCATATCGCCCCCGAATCCGCGCGCCTCCATCGCGATCGACAGTTTGCTACCACGACGAATTGACAACACCAACAGGGCAAAGCCTTGGCCCGCGAGACGCCGGAGGCGGCCGCGATCGGCCACACCGCGAGCCCTACGGGCGAGCTCAAGAGAACGCCAATCCTCCAAAAATAGGCCAACCATGCGTACCGCTGCGAGAGCCCCGAGTACGAAACGATCAGGAAGTCGCAGTCGTTGCGCGAGTCCGTCAGCGAAATCGGTGGGATCGATCGAAATAAATAGCACCACTGCGGGCAAGCCGATCGCGAGCACCCGCAGGAAGGTTGCCAGAGCAAGTTCAATTGACCCATCACTGATCCTGATGAGGAGAAACTCAAAGTAAACGACGCCGTCGTAGCGCCCGTACAGGAGAATCGTGAGCGCGGTGAGCGGCGCCGCAAGCCACACGGGAAGTGTGCGCAGCCAAAACCGTCGTGGCTCGATCCCCAAAAAAGTGATGATCGCAAGTTCGAGTACAAGCGCTGTTGCCGCCGACACCCAATCGATCGTGACGATCAGAAAAAGGCTGACGAGTAGCCCCGCTCCAAGTTTGGCCACGGGGTTCACGGAGCCGATGGGGATCATGTTAGCGTCACCGTGGAGTCTGCGAGCGCATCAACAAATTCTTCATCGTGACTAACCGCGATTACGCTGCTGCCGTCATCCACCAATCGGGACAACAGGGCTAACAGTTCGCTCCACGTGCGGGAATCTTGGCCAAACGTTGGCTCATCAAGAACAAGCACCCGGGGTCGCGTTGCGAGGGCTGTGGCGACGCTCAGTCGGCGTTTCTCGCCGCCCGAAAGTGTGAAGGGGTTGGCCTCCGCTAGCCGGTCGAGCCGTAGTCGCGTGAGCAGCTCATCAACCCGAGCATCGATCTCGGTGTCGGGCAGCAGAAGCGCCCGCGGGCCAACCTCAAGCTCGGCTCGCACGGTACTCGTGAGCAGCTGGTGTTCGGGATCCTGAAAGACCGTGCCGATGCGGGTGAGGAGTTCGCGCGATTTCCAGCGGATCGGATGCTCGCCTGCACCGCCCGCCAACGCCGAGGATGCCGTCACAGCCCCGGCCACCGGTGGCAGCAACCCGCCCAGTGTCAGGGCGAGCGTCGACTTTCCGGAACCATTCGGCCCCGTGATCGCCACCGCGTGACTGCTGAGGATCTCGTGATCCAGCGGAACACCGATGGACCGTTTGTTGCGCCCCACGCTCAGCTGTTGAGCCGTCAGTAGGGTCTGCTGAGAGCCGCGCGCGGCACGCTGAGGTCGGGCCGGGGGAAACTGCGGAATCCACACCCCACGGGCCGCCAACTCTTCACCTTGGCGGGAGAGCACATCAGCGGGCGCACCGTCAGCGATGACTCCCCCGCCAGCAGCAAGGACAACGATGCGGTCGACAACATCGCGCCACACCGAGACGCGGTGCTCGACCACCACAATGGTCGCCCCGGTTGATTCTGCGACCCGGATGACGGCATCCCGAACCTCAGCGACACCCTCGGGGTCAAGGTTGGCGGTTGGCTCATCGAGCACAATGAGCCCGGGCTGCATCGCCAAAACGCCCGCGAGAGCAAGTCGCTGCTTCTGCCCACCCGAGAGGGCACTCGTATTGCGATCCAGCGCCACATCCAGACCAACCTGGTCGAGGCTGTGACGCACCCGTCTCCAAATTTCGTCACGAGGAACGCCCAGGTTCTCGCAGCCGAAAGCGACGTCATCTCCGACGCGCTCAAGAATCACCTGGCTGTCCGGATCTTGAATTACCAGCCCGGTACGACCATGCTGTGCCGCCGGATGCTCACCGTCGACGAGAAGCGAGCCTTCAGACTCGCCCTCATCGTCGCCAACAACCCCCGCGAGGGCATGAAGGAAGGTCGATTTTCCTGCCCCGGATTCGCCGAGGAGTAACACTCGTTCGCCGGGTTCGATGCGCAGATCAAGACCGCGCACCGCCCAGGCGAGCCTGCTGGAGTGGCGCCACCCCCACCCTTCGACAGTGACACCAGCAGGCCTAACGGAGGCAGGCTGAACGGAGGTCAGACCCGCTTCGCAATCTCGCGCCCCGCACCGAAACGGTTGAGCGCCCCAGTAGCGGCAAGACCTCGGGTAGCCAGCCAGGACAGCAGGCCAGCAATCAGCATCCCACCGATGATGGCAGCGATCGTGTAGATGACCACGAAGGGCAGCGCGGCCCCCGGGTACCAGAGCAGAAGGTCGGTGATTGCCATGGCGAGGCCGGCACCGGCGCCCGCAAGGACCGCACCGCTGACCCGCCAGTTGGCGTACAAGAAAATGGCAAACACAATTTCGGCGCCGAGCCCCTGCGTGAACCCACTCACGAGAGTGAGGGGGCCCCACTGGTTACCGATAAGGGCGGAGACAGATGCGGCCACCATTTCGCCATAGAGGGCCGCGCCAGGTTTGCGGATCACGAGAGCCGTAAGCACGCCGGCGAACAGCCAGAAGCCGCCTCCAAGCGCCTGCAGCCCCGGCAGCAGAGCTTCCAGTGGCGCAGTAACCGGTGACGAGGCCACATTCCAGACAACAAAAATTAGGCCGCTGGCGACACCGATGACGCTAGCCACGACAATGTCGATCACTCGCCACTGGAATCGAGACCCCGTGCGGGTAGCGGAAGTGGAGGAGGGTGTTTTTGTTGTGGTCACTTTCGTGCCTTTCATCTAATGAATGGCACGGGTTTCAAGAGTGTCTGCTCCCTGCGCTGGCATGATCCAGATCAGGTTCGACGGTCGAAGCTTGAGAAGCTCCCTCTCAGCCCGGTTCACCGGACTCCCGTGTTCGTCACCCAGTATAAACCTCAAGGGCCCCGGGCGTCGACCTGCGTCACTTTGCGGCGCCTCTTCACGGCGCCTCGTTAGGGAGCTTCAGACGTCACAAAATCGATCAGTTGCTCTACGCGCCCCAACAGCGCAGGCTCAAGGTCGGCGTAGCTCGTGACCTTCGAAAGAATGTGCTGCCAGGCTCGCGCAATGTCAGCCTGATCGCCATGCGGCCACCCGAAGGCCGCACAGATCCCATGCTTCCACTCGGTGCCGCGCGCGATAGTTGGCCATCTGTCGATCCCGAGACTTTGCGGCTTAACCGCCTGCCAGACATCCACAAACGGATGCCCGACCACGAGTGCATGGGCGCCATACTTTCCCCGGCCGACGGCATCCGCAATTCGGCTCTCCTTAGAGCCAGCAACAAGGTGATCGACGAGGATACCCAGCTTGCGTTCCGAGGTGGGAGCAAACTCTGCAACGATCCCCTCAAGATCATCAATGCCGCCGAGAAATTCGACGACGACGCCCTCCGCGCGCAGATCATCACCCCACACCCGTTCGACCAACTCTGCGTCATGCCGTCCCTCAACGTAGATGCGGCTGGCGCGGGCGGTGCGAGCGCGCTCGGCCGCTGCCGCAAACGATCCGGAGGCTGTTGTGCGCCGGGCTGGTTCCTGAAATACAGGTTTGATCAACTCCACTGCCACACCGTCAATCAGGTAGCCGCTCCCCAGCGGGAACGAGCGCGAACGCCCGTGACGATCCTCCAGCTCGAGGAGGCCATGGGAGTGCAGCACGAGTGCACCGACGTAGCCATCGGCGATCACTTCGATCACCATTCCCTGCTCGACCGGAACTTTGGGCAATACTCGCGGGGCACGCACGCGACGAAAATCGGCGAGTACATCGTGGGAATAACGGTCGTCAGTCACCGATCGAGGTTAAGTGGTGGCGCCGACTTGCTTGCGGAGGCGCGGCGGTTCACCCGAAGATTTTTCGTTGATTCTGCAGCGGGAGCACGGTGAGCGCTGACAGACCGTTCGCGCCAGATCGACATCCCGACGGCACCCCCGACACCAATTCCCGCACCAATACTGGCGATCAGAATGTCCATAACAGTGCCGTAGCCCACGGGCATCCACACCGTCTGAGCTGCCTCAAGCCAGGCGGCACCGACCATGCTGTAGGCGAGAGCTAGCCACCAGCGGCTGCGCCCAAACATCCAGACCAGGAAGGCTCCAACCGGGATGAACGCAAATAGGGTCCACACCCATAAGCCGCCGTTATTGTCGGGCGCACTGACGAAGGCGAGAGCGCCCACAGCGGAGAAGTAGAGTGCGGCGAATGCCGCTACTACAACTCTCGATCGATCCATTCCTTCATTGTCACAAGCGCATCTCTGAAGCAGTTGTGAGAAGGGTGCGTATGGAGTGTGAGCGACACCGTCGGGGCTGCCACATCAGCCGGTCACCGTGTGCTCCAATTCGTCGGGCCTTCGGAACCAGCAGCGTACTCATCGAGCGGCCCCCTGTTCTGGCGAAAAGCATCGAGAACGGGGGTGACGATGCGCCAGCACTGCTCCGCAATATCTCCTCGCACCGACAGCACGGGGTCACCATCGATCAGTGAGGCGATCACTTCCCCGTAGGCGCTCATGGCCGCATCCCCCAGCGTTGTGGTGAGTTTCGTGCGGTCAAGTGTGAAGGGATCCCCCTCACCATTGACGATGAGATCGAGCTCAAGCGTTGCTGGTTTGATCGAAATAGTGAGCTGGGCGGGATCGGCCATCCCGGTCAAGCCCCGCGGCAAGTGAGGTACAGGCGCGAAGGTAATCACAATGTCCTGCCGCGCTGCACCGATCGTGCCAGCGGTATAGCGTGCGCGGCGGGCAGACGTGCCATCGTTGGTCTGCACCCTGGCCGCCCGGAGCGCTGGTGCCATAGCACCGCGAAGATCTTCAGAACTGACGCTCGCAGGCGGCTCCATCGCGGTTAACGCGAGCACAAGAAGCAGGTGGCTCTGAATCATGTCGACGACAGCTCCGGCACGATCGTAGTAGCCTGCGCGACCCTCCAGAGCTAGCGGCTCATCAAAGATCAGCTCTACCTTCGCAACGTTCGGCGCCGCCAACGGTGGTTCGAATACCCGATTCGCAAAGCGGAGCCCCAACAGATTGAGAACCGTCGATTTGCCCAAAAAATGATCGACCCTGAAGATCTGTTCCTCAGGAAGGGTCTCGTTCGCTAGCGCACGGCACACTTTTTGGGTGATTGCTGGGGGAAGTGCAAAGTACAGCGCAATTCTGTCCGGAATAGGCGCAAGAACATCAAGAAGTTCTGCCGCATTGGTTACGTCTGCCATCACATAGCGGGCCCCGTCAGCCACAGAATCTGACGCTGGCGACCTCTGGGTGGCGAACTAATCTGTCACGCGACGCTGCCACGCAGCATCATCCAGCTCTTGCCGGTCAACTCCAACCAGAGAGAGGTCCTCAGCTTCGTCGCTCGCGAGAAACGAGGCTAACCCCGGTAGCAACAGTCGAGATGTCAGGTCACCTCCGGCGCCAAGAATTACCAGGGTCTGAATGCGGTGGGCTGCCTTGAGTGAGGCTTTGTGCATGATTCGACGTTAGCGCAGCGTCGTTTTAACGATCGAGAAGGTCCGTTGGCGCATTTAGGCCAGCAAAATGAGCTTTGACACCAAAACGCGGGTGATTTGGGCGCTTCGTGGGACAAGAAGGCCATCGAGTCGCTACGGTTTGGATATGCAATCGTGGAGGGACGCTCTCAACGCCGACGAGCAAGCCGACGTTGATCGAATTCTTGACTCCGCACTCCATGTGGCCAGAACCAATCTTGGCCACGCCAGCGAGTTTATGACGTTCGCTCTCATGACTGACGGTAGCGGTCGAGTGCTAGAAATGACAGCGGATGATGCGCTTCGCAAAAAGCATCCCAATGCCCAGGCGCTCTTAGACCAAACAGTGACGCAATTGCGCCAAATGGCCAACATTTCTCGCTGCAGCGCGATCGTATCGAACACTCGAATCGCCGCCCAAAAGACGGATGCGATCGAAGTGCGGATCGAGCATCGTGCCGGGGCAGCCCTCATGGTTTTACTGCCCTATACACGGGCGCGATTCACTGGAGCACTAACCTTCGGCGATCTTCGCCTTTTCTCGCACAAAGCTGAAGTCTGGGTGTAGTCCGAGAGTCTCACTGACGGCGACAAATTCCTGAGGCGCCGTGTATTAATGGAAAACATGAATAAGCGAATCCTTGTGATCGTCGTTGCTCTCGCCGCAATTGTCATCGCAGCAGTCGCCATGCTTTCGATCGGCACAGCCCAGAACCCGAACAGCTCTGCTTCGAATAACTCTTCGGAGTCAGATTCCTCAACCGGAAGCCGTGAGGAACCAAACTCTACCCCCGTCGAAAACGATGGCGCTGGCGAATACGTCGAATACAGTACTTCTGCGATCGCCGAAGCCGACGGTCGAGTGCTGCTGTTCTTCCACGCCCCCTGGTGCCCCCAGTGCGTCACGATCGACGACGATATCGCCGCCGAAGGCGTTCCTTCTGGCGTCACCATCATCAAAGTTGACTACGACTCGAATCAGGATCTTCGCGCCGAATACGGTGTCACGCAGCAGACCACGTTCGTTGAGGTCAACTCGAGTGGAGAAAAGCTCCGAGACAATTTTGTCGCCTACGCTGATCCGACACTTCAGACCGTTCTTACCGCATTTCTTTAGGAAGCGATGCTGAGTCTGATTCTGGTCTCGTTCGTTGCGGGGGTCCTCACCGTCGCTGCTCCCTGCATTCTTCCTCTGCTCCCGGTCATCGTCGGTGGATCAATTGCCCGCACAAGTAGCAACGCGGCTATCGCTGAGCGCCAATGGTTTCGCCCGATCGTGATTGCAGCAAGCCTTGCGGTGTCGGTTGTCGCCTTCACTCTCCTCCTGAAGGCAACAACCGCCCTGCTCGGCGTTCCCCAAGTCGTGTGGCAGATTCTCGCCGGCGGAATTCTGATCATTTTTGGTCTCACACTCGTCTTTCCGTCCCTGTGGGAGCGCTTCATGCTCACAACAGGAATTCAAAATCGTGCGAATGCCGTCGTGAACCGCTCTTACTCGCGGGGTGGACTCGGCGGAGACATCATGCTTGGAGCTGCACTCGGTCCAACCTTCAGCAGCTGTTCTCCCACCTATGCTTTGATCCTGGCAACGGTGTTGCCGGTCTCCTTCGCTGAGGGCATCGTCTACATCGTCGTGTACGCGGCAGGACTCGCGATAGCTTTACTACTCATCGCCTTTCTGGGCCAAGCATTCGCACGCAAGTTAGGGTGGCTCGCCAACCCCAACGGCACTTTCAAGCGCGTGGTCGGCATCGTGCTCATCGCGGTGGGAGCTGCGGTGATTCTTGGGCTCGACAAACAATTTCAGAGTTTCGTGCTTGAACAGGGTTGGTACGATCCAATTCAAGAGTTCGAAGAGGGCATTACCGGCTAGCTATTCACGCAGCAGTGTTGGGCCGACGGGAGTTGTCCATCACACGAGCTGAATTCTTGCGATGACCATGTCGCCAAGTTCGATCCTCTCTGAGCGGCGTACCGCTAGCGCTTCGTGAGCTGAGCCGTGATGGGGGTGGGGTTCGCAAACAGGTCCAAGACGGGGCAGTGTGCATCCACAACCTCGCGCAACTCGTCGTAACGCTCTTGGGTTTCTGGGCCCGTGATGGTCTCGTTCAAGCGAATGGCGCTAAAGCCCTTGCGCACACTCTCGTCGATTCCGAACAGTCCGCGCACGTCGAGGTCACCCTCAGCCACCACCGAAATATCGTCTACGCGGATGTCGAGGGCCTGAGCATAGAGACGGAACACGACTACTTGGCAGGCGATCAAAGCACCAAGAGCGATTTCGACGGGGCTCGCCGCCACATCATCGCCGGCAAGACCCTCGGGCTCGTCAATACGGAACACATGCTTGCCAGCCTTCAGAACTGTGCCAACAGCACCTTCCCCCTCTCCTGTGACCCTATAGGTGAGGTGGGCAGAATCAGCCTTGGCGGCGATTCGTGCGTTCCACGCCTCCCCCGCAGCGGTCAAGCGGCGAGCGCGATCGGTGGCGAGTTCAGCGGTCACGGTGTCGTTAGTGAGAAGTGTCATGCGGCGACGGTATTCGTATTCCATCAGCACTCTGCGATAGTGCCGTAACAGCGCGACATACTGCGCAACAGTTCGACCTATTAGAGCGCTTTCACCCGCACGCGCGTAGCAATCGGCACAGCGGCCACAGCAAGAACGCTCGCAAAGGCGAGCGCAGCAACGAAGCCCGCGCCGTTCTCCAGCCCACCAACCGCAGCAAACACCAGACCACCGAAAGCGATCGCGATACCGCCACCCGCGGCATCCGAGATCGACAAAGCTGCACTGTTGAAACCTTGATCGCGTGCGCTCGAGTGCGCGAGAACGAGCGTTGAGATTCGGGGAAAACTGATGCCCATTCCCGCTCCGGCCACCAGCCACCCCGCAGCAGCGATCCACACCGACAGTGAGAAATAGGCGGTGAAGAACTGCGTGGCAATTCCTAGGCTCAGCATCAGGGCCCCGGCCACCATTACCTTCTCGTGTGGAATACGAACATCTAGCCTGCCTTGAAGCGCTGAGCCCGCAGCCCACGAGACCGCACCCACCGTCAAGATGAGTCCCGCAAGCCACGGAGGAAGCCCGTAGCGCTCATTGAGCAGATACGGGAGGTACACCTCAGTCGAAAAGAATGCCGCCGCAATCATCCCGCGGAGAACAATCGTGGCAGGCAGTCCCCGGCGAAAAGTGAGTGTTCCCGCCGGCAGCAACGGCCTGAGGGCGATGATAGCGATCACGAATGCGCCCAGAGCCAGCGGCCAGGCGAAAACACCCTCACGCTCACCGCCCAGACTGATGCCCACAACAGCCAGAGCTGCCACAAGAGACCACACGACCGCGCCCCGTCCCGATACTCGCTCGGCCACCAGCACGGGTTGCCTCAACAAAACCCGAACGGCGGGAAGAATCGCTCCTGCCGCCGCAGCCACCAGAAACACAACCCCAAAGAACACCCAGTGCCAACTCACCTGCTCGGCGATAACACCGGCCAGCGGTGGACCAATGAGCGAAGGCAAAACCCAGGCGGAGGCAAACAGCCCAAATATTTTGGGGTGCAGAACTGACGGATACAGCCGCGCCACCACAACATAAAGCGCGACAATAAGCGCCCCCGAGCCAAGCCCCTGCAAAAAGCGCCCCACGATGAACATCTCCATGGAGACGGCGGCCCCCGCAAAGAGGAGACCGACGGTGAAGACCCCCACCGCAGCGATCAAGGGCCGAGCGGGGCCGGTACGGTCTGACCACCGCCCCGCCAGCACCATTCCAATCACACTTGCGGCCAGGGTGCTCGAAAAAGCGACAGAATACAACGACTGGCCATTCAAGTCGCGGCTGATCGTTGGCATGATGGTTGTGACGGCGAGGGTCTCAAATGCACCCAAGAAAATTAGTGCAAACGCACCGATGGTTGTCCACATCAGCTGGGGATCAAAGATGCTGGTCGGGGCGGATTCGGCGCTGGCTGGCGCGCTAACGGGGATCTTGCTTGTCATGGTTGTGTGCTCTTCAGTAGTGCGAAGCTACTGCAGGCGGGGCAGATCGTCCCTCGTCAGTTTGATGAGCGAATTGCACGCTTTCGCTGACGGCTGCGGTGCCGCATCAGTTTACGCTGTCGACATCGAGAGCCACCCGAGTTGACCGATGTTGGTAGTCCGAGTTTAGGAAATGTCGATCACTGTACCCTGACCGAGTTCGTCGGCATCCGAATCAGTAACGACAGCGAATACGCCAGTAGGGATTCCGGGCAAGTTCGCTACACGATTGGCAACACCCGTGAGAGTTGCCTCGTCGGCCCCGGTGATCACAATGACGTAGGAATCGTTGAAAACATCGCCCTCTTCGACCACGAAAATTTCACCGAGTTCATCGAGTTCAGCGGTGAATTCGACGAGCGTCTCGATCCACGGAAAACGACTCTCCCCCTCGACCACATCGGTGTCAGCGGTGAGGGGAACGTGGACTTCAACAACGAGTGCAGCAGATTCGGACATGACACCCACGCTACCGCCTACGGCCGACGCTGAGCCCGCTAGACCCGACCATGCCCACTAGAACCGACTATGCCCACGACGCCCGACTATTCGGCGGCCGCGCGCTCCAACACGAGTTCGCGAACCCGAGCAGCATCAGCTTGGCCCTTCATCGCCTTCATCACCGCACCGATAACCGCACCCGCAGCCTGAACCTTGCCCTCACGAATTTTCGCCAGAACATCAGGCTGCGCCGCGAGCGCTTCATCGATTGCCGCGATCAGTGGTCCGTCATCTGACACCAGTTTCAGCCCCCGGCTATCGACAACGGCCGCCGGCGATCCCTCTCCAGCGATAACCCCCTCAAGAACCTGACGGGCCAAACTGTCGTTGAGAACACCGTCATCGATAAGGGAAACCAGAGCCGCAACATCCCCGGGGCTAATCAACGAACTGGGGTCTGAGCCTTGAATGTTGGCAAGACGAGCGATCTCGCCGGTCCACCACTTGCGAGCCTGAGCCGCGGTCGTGCCGGCCTCAACGGTGGCTTCAATCTCGCTGAACAAACCCGCATTGTTTACATCGCGGAACTCAAGGTCGGTGAAACCCCACGCCGCCTGCAGCCGCCGACGGCGCTCAGCGGGAGGCTCGGGAAGTGCCGAACGGAGTTCTTCGATCAGCTCGACAGAAGGCTCCACCGGTAGCAGATCAGGCTCGGGGAAGTAGCGATAATCGTCCGCATCGCTCTTGGGCCGACCAGCGCTGGTGACACCGGTGTCTTCGTGCCAGTGACGAGTCTCTTGGATGATCGTGCCACCCTTGTGCAAAATCGCTGCCTGGCGCTGAATCTCGTAACGAACTGCGCGCTCAACACTGCGCATCGAGTTGACGTTCTTCGTCTCCGTGCGCGTGCCCAACGTTCCCGAGCCACGGGGACTCAACGAAATGTTGGCATCGCAGCGCAAATTTCCGCGCTCCATACGCGCCTCAGAAATGCCGAGCGACCGAACAATGTCACGAATTGCCGAAACGTACGCCTTGCCGACCTCGGGAGCATCCGCTTCGGTACCCGTGATCATGTGCGTGACGATCTCCACCAGAGGAACACCGGCGCGGTTGTAATCAACGAGCGAATACTCGGCACCCTGGATGCGACCGGTTGCGCCACCGACATGGGTGAGCTTGCCCGCATCTTCTTCCATGTGCGCACGCTCGATCGGAATCGTGATCGTGCGGCCACTCTCGAGCTCAATATCAACCGAACCGTTGAAGGCAATCGGTTCATCAAATTGGCTGATCTGGTAATTCTTCGCCAGGTCTGGGTAGAAATAGTTCTTGCGGGCGAAGCGTGAACTGGGCGCAATCTCACAGCCGAGCGCGAGGCCAAGCGAGATCGAATACTTGATTGCCTCTTCGTTGACAACAGGCAAGCTGCCAGGAAGACCAAGATCAACAGGAGTGATCATGGTATTCGGCTCAGCGTGCTGAGCGCCCGACGCTGCCGGGTTCGGCGCATCAGAGAACATCTTGGTCTGGGTGTTTAACTCAACGTGCACCTCGAAACCGAGCACCGGCTCAAATAGTTCGAGAGCTTTGTCGTAGTCCATCAATTCAGCTTTAGCCACCAGATGATTGTACGGGGCGAAGCGGCACCGTATCGGTACCCGGTTCCAGCGGCGCGGATGCTGGGGCCAAAATTGGCTCATCATCGTCACTCGGGAAGGCCTCTGCTTCAATCGTAAAGTCGGCAATGTGCTCGGTACGCTCCGATCGCACAAAGCCGATTCCCACCAAAATGAGTGCTCCCCCGATTAACTGTGGCAACGACAAATTTTCACTAATCAACAGCCAGGCGTAGAGCGCCGCCGTGACGACCTCAAGCAATCCGACGAACGACGCGAGTCGGGAACCGAGCATCTCGCTAGCCATAATGCTCGTCGAGTACGCGATACCGGTCGAGACAACACCCACGATAAGAAGCGGAACCCACCAGGGAGCCACATGGCCGAGCACCGCGACATCCACCATCGGCATATCGAACGGAACTAGTCCCACGAGCCCGATGAACCCGAGTAGCAGACCGCCTATGAGGAGTCCGGCCGCGGCCAGCGCTACCGCCGGAAGGCCCTCGCTGGAACGCGCGGCAACCACGTAGTAAACGGCAGCACCAACGGCAGCGCACAGCGCGAAAATAACGCCGAGGGGATCGAGAGCACCAGATCCCTCGGGCGAGACCACCAGAATAAGACCCCCGAGGGCGATTACGGAGCCGATGAGCACTACCGCTTTGGGCATGCGGCGGGTTGTCGCCCACGCGAATGCGACGAGCAATAGCGGAGCCAGGTACTCGAGCAGGATCGCGATGCCGACGGGGATTCGTTCGACAGCCGCAAAGTAGGCGAACTGAGTTGCTGAGACACCGATGAGCGCCATCAAGAGGATGCGGGTGCGCGCATACCACAGGGCGATCCAGCGCCCCTTGAGTGCGACAATCGCGAACGGCGCCAGCACCGCACCGCCCACAAGGACACGAAGCGTGACCGCAGCGGCTGGGCTCCAGCCGGCCTCAAGCAGCGGCTTGATGAGGGCGCCCGAAAGCCCAAAACTCGCCGCGGCGACCACGGCAATGAGCATTCCGAAGGTTGTTGAGGACCGTGTCATTCTTTGCAGCCTTGGGGATCGGTTGACGGGTATTTCTGCTGACGCTAGTCTCGAAACGAATAAGGAGTCAAATTGCAATTTGCCCCTGACACGATTGAGTCACTCGAGTTTGCCGTCTCGCTCGGTAACAGTCACCCGCTCGCGAGCCGCAGTGGCAGCGATGAGCTCTCGACGATCGGTGACGTCTACGACCTCATCATGCGATTTCGCTACACCGGACGCATCGACCGAGACCCCGCTGAAGTTGCCGAAGTGCGACTCGTGCGTGAACGGATTCGTCGAGTGTGGCGACTCACCCGCGATAACGCCGCCACCGAAATCAACGCGATGCTCGCCGAGGCAAACGCTCTACCGTTTCTCACCAGACACGGCGACTCTGACTGGCACCTACACGCCAATTCCCCCGGGGCGCCTCTGGCCGAACGCATCCAGTCGGAGATTGGACTCGCCCTCGTGGACGTCGTACGCACAGATGCCATGTGGCGACTTCGTCGCTGCCAAGCCCCCGACTGCGAAGGGCTAATGGCAGACCTGTCTCGCAACGGATCCCGCAGATTTTGCAGCATCCGGTGCGGAAATCGGATGAATCAAATTGCCTACCGCGAAAGGCAAGCAGCAGACGAGCACGACACGTGAATCAGCCCAGCGATGGCGCCTGGCTGGGCAGCGTGTACCCCCACTTTTGCTCAAGCAGACGCTCCAGCGTGGCACCTACTTCGTAGAGTCGAGCATCAGCGCGCGCCGGCGCCATGATTTGGAAACCCGTCGGCAGACCGTCCTCGGGTGCAAGCCCCATCGGAAGGCCAATGCCGGGCACACCCGCGAGGTTCGCCGGAATAGTGGTGACGTCGTTGAGGTACATCGCCATCGGATCTTCGAGCTTCTCACCAAACTTAAACGCCGTAGTTGGCGCCGAGGGCGAAACCAGCACATCTGCCTTTTCGAACGCCGCCGCAAAGTCACGCTGAATGAGCGTGCGCACTTTCTGGGCGCTGCCGTAGTAGGCGTCATAGTAGCCAGCGCTCAGCGCATAGGTACCCAAAATGATGCGTCGCTTCACCTCGGGGCCGAAACCGGCCTCGCGGGTTGCCGCCATGACATCTTCGACAGTCCCGCCGCCCTCGGGGGTCACCCGCAATCCAAACCGCACCGAGTCGAACTTCGCAAGATTACTCGAGGCTTCGGCGGGAAGGATGAGGTAATACGCGGCGACCGCATATTCGAAGTGCGGAGCATCCACCTCAACGATCTCAGCACCGAAGTCGGTCAGCAACTGCAGCGCCTCGTGAAAACGCTGCGAGACCCCGGCCTGAAAACCCGGGCTGTCGAGCTGCTTGATAACACCGATGCGCGTGCCCTTGAGGCTCTCAGCACCCGCACCCAAACGCGCGGCGGCAGCAAAAGATGGCCACGGTTCAGTGAGCGAAGTCGAATCCCGGGGGTCATGCCCCCCGATCACGTCGTGCAGAAGAGCTGCATCGAGAACGGTACGAGAGACCGGACCCACCTGGTCGAGTGACGATGCCAGAGCGATCGCACCATAGCGGGAAACGCCACCGTACGTGGGCTTTACCCCGACCGAACCGGTAACGGATGCCGGCTGGCGGATTGATCCACCGGTGTCAGACCCCAAAGCGAGCGGGGCTTCAAACGCGGCAACGGCTGCAGCCGAACCGCCGCCAGAGCCGCCAGGAATGCGGCCAAGATCCCACGGGTTCTTGGTCGGTCCGTAAGCAGAGTACTCGGTTGACGAGCCCATGGCGAACTCGTCCATGTTCGTCTTGCCCAGCGGAACCAGACCGGCAGCACGCAGTTTCGCCACCGGTGTTGCGTCGTAGGGCGGGATCCACCCTTCAAGAATTTTTGAACCAGCAGTCGTTGGCATATCGATCGTGCACAACACGTCTTTGACGGCCACGGGAACTCCGGCGAGGGCACCAAGCTGCTCCCCCGCTGCCCGACGCTCGTCGATGCGCTGTGCCTGAGCAATGGCATCCGCCGACACGTGAAGGAACGCGTGAACCTGACCATCAACAGCCGAAATTCGGTCGAGGTGCGCCTGAGTGGCCTCAACAGATGACACGTCACCCAAACTGAGATGACCCGCCAACTCTGATGCCGACATGCGGGTGAGTTCGTTCATCTCTGCCATTACTGCTCTTCTCCCAGAATCGCGCTAACCGCAAAACGTGAACCGTCGTGCTCGGGTGCTCCGGCCAATGCCTGCTCGGTGGTGAGAGTGACTCCGGGCACATCGGGCCGAAACACGTTACTGAGCGGGATCGGGTGGCTCGTCGCCGGCACCTCGTCGGTAGCGACTTCGCTCACCTTGGCGACAGAGTCGACGATCGCACCGAGTTCGCCGGTCAGCTTCACGATTTCGTCGGCGGTAAGAGCGATGCGAGCAAGCGAGGCTAAGTGTGTAACTACTTCGCTAGTGATCGCACCGGGAGTGGTGTCAGTCATGGAGCTCCGAAGATGGGATGCAGACGGGGAACCGTACAAGTGTATTCGGCTTCGCGGAGACAGATGTCGTCAGTCGCGCCCAGACCCTGTGACGGGGTGTCTAAGGCGCTCGCGCCAGCGTACGGTGAACACTTGGCTCATCCTCGGGTATCACCAGATCGCTGCGATCGATACAGATCAGTGCGAAATTGCGCATCGCTTCGCTGCCCGGGGTGAAGTACTGGTTATGACCAACAGATTCGGTCAGCTCCTGTTTCATAATGACATCAAATCCGCCACCAACGCCCAACGACTTCGCCCCGAAATGGGAAGACCCAGGGTCGGGACCAAAGTACGAACTGTTGGGGATTGGATCCCAGGCAGCTTCGCCGACAAAGACGTTGTTGTCGCGCACATTGAGATCGTCTACTGACGTGGCTGCACTTCCCGGTGAGCCGACCATTGCCAGCGCATCGACTTCGAAGCTGTACTCAGATAGCGCCATCATCGCGGCGGTCGAGCCGTAGGAGTGTGCCACGATAGCAATATAGGGCTGATCTTCGCCGCGCTGCGCCTGCAGTCCGAGGATCGCAGCCGCCAGCGAATCTCGCCCCTGATCCGCGTTATCGATCGCTCCAACATTGGTCAGGTTGGGGGTGTCATAACCGATCCACGCCACCGTCGCGACCGACTCGTTATGGATGAACGCAGACTTCGACTCAAAGTGGTCAAGCCACATTTGTTGCTGGCTGTAGAGCTCTTTCGCGGCATCGACCCAGTAGGACATCTGATTCTCGATCGTGAAAAACATGCCAGGCACAAGAAAGCTGACGTAGTCGGCATCGGTGACGTCCCCAAGAACAATTGCCGCTCGGCCCTGGCCGGAAACATCCAGTGTTACCAGGGTGCGTTTCGGGTCAGTAGGGGCCGAATCGAGGGCGCCAGCGATAGAAGAAAGCATGCTGAGCTGTTGATGCGCGGTGTGCTGCACTGCGCGGCCCGTGTCAGAATAATTGAGCGCGGTGAGTTGCGATATCCTCTGGTCGAGCAGGGTGCGGTTGCTCGTATCGCGAATTGCATACGGCACACCTTCGAGGTTGCCCACCAGCCTGGGAGAGGCAATTTCTAGCGCGGTTTGGCTGTCGGCATCCAAATCTCCCCACCACAGCGCAACTTCCTGTGCCGGCGGTGGCTGCGCTAACAGTTGGTCGACAGCGCTCGGACGCGATGCAAAGTACTGGGCCACACTTCGAGCGGGAATTTTTGCGAGTGTCGACAATGTTTGAGCCCCGGACGACGCCGTTTCCGCGCTGGTGATGCTGAACATGCCGGCGCGCCCACCACTACCTGGTGCAAGAAAAGCGGGGGGTGCTTCGATCGTGACTGCGGAGCGAAAAGAAATTTCGGGCATGATGGCAACCCCGGTGACGGGTAAGCCGACAAGCGAGGTAGCGAGAACAAGTGCGATTTTTGACAGCAAGACCGGGTAATCCCCTCAGGAACAGCATTTTAACCGTTCCCGCACGCGAACAATTAGTCCAATCCTACGGGAGAAGCGCCCCGCTACGGGGTGAGCGCTCTCATGCGATGCCGCTTCTATTCCCACAAGGCTGAAGGGCCCTCACTCAGGAGGCGTGCAAATTGTGCCGCATCGAGAATAGTGATCCCCAATTCTTCAGCTTTCGTAAGTTTGGACCCCGCTCCCGGGCCCGCAGCAACATAGTCGGTCTTTTTGCTCACACTCGACGCTGCTTTCGCACCGGCAGCAATAATTGCCTCCTGTGCACCCTCCCGAGTGAAGCCGTCGAGACTGCCCGTTGCCACGATCGTCAGGCCAGCAAGAAGACCGTCGTTTGACTGCGCTGCTCCCGGTCCGGGATGACCAGGAGTCGAGAACTGCACCCCCGACGACTGCCAGCGCACAACAATCTCCTGATGCCAATCAACCTCGAACCAGTCGGCGACTGAGTCTGCGATGATCTGGCCCACCCCATCGACGGCCGCAAGCTGCTCGCGAGTGGCCGAGCGAATGGCCGCAAGTGAACCGAAGTAGTCGGCAAGGGCTCGTGCTGCGACCGGTCCAACGTGGCGGATGCTCAGGCTCACCAGTAAGCGCCAGAGCGGCTTAGTTTTCGCCTCCTGCAGGTTCGCGATGAGCTTCAGCGCGTTACTCGACGGCACTGCGTCCTCGTTGCCAGCGAACTCCGCAGCATCGCGATCGAAAGCTGGATCCGCACTGGTTCCACTAGTTTTGCGCGCGCGTCGAAACGGTGTGATGAGGCGCTCGGTGCCATCGTCGTTGGTCACAACTTCGCCGGTCTCAGAGTCGCGGACTGCGACAACGATCGGAAAAATATCCTTCACAGTGAGATCGAAAAGCGCCGCTTCGCCAACCAGCGGAGGAACTTCTGGGTACCGGGGCTGCGTCAGTGCCCGCGCCACGACCTCGCCAAGCACCTCAATATCGAGCCCCCCTCGGCTGCCGACGTGCTCGACTCGTCCGCGCACCTGTGCCGGACAACTTCGTGTGTTCGGGCACCGTAAATCAATGTCACCCTCTTTCATCGGACGCAGAAGTGTGCCGCACTCCGGACAATTTTTCGGCATCTCAAAGGCATATTCGGTGCCATCGCGCAGCTCTACGACTGGGCCAAGAATTTCGGGAATCACATCGCCCGCCTTGCGCAGCACCACCGTGTCACCGATCAAGATCCCCTTTCGCTTGACGACCTCCTGATTGTGCAGAGTCGCTTGGCGCACCGTGGATCCAGCAACGTGTGCTGGTTCCATGACCGCATAGGGGGTTGCTCGCCCTGTGCGCCCGATGCCCACCACAATATTGAGGAGCTTTGTATTGACCTGCTCTGGTGGGTATTTGTAGGCGATCGCCCAGCGTGGTGCGCGCGACGTGGCACCGAGCTCATCATGAAGCGCCAGCTCATCAACTTTGATAACGATGCCATCGATCTCGTGCTCGACGCTATCGCGGTGCTCTCCATAGTGCCGGATAAAATCAGCAGCCTTATCGCCAGAATCCACGACAGCGAAGTGAGTGCTCGTGGGGAGCCCCCACTCGGCTAGCTGGCCGTAGATGTCACTCTGGCTGCGGATCGGCTCATAGCCTTCGCGCGTGCCATCCCACGCGCCAATACCGTGGACGAGCATGCGCAATGACGACAAACGACGGCGCATATGGGTCAGTTTTTCTTCTGACTTACCCTCGGCTTTTTGGCGCAGGGAGCCTGCGGCGGCATTACGTGGATTCGCAAAAACTTTCTCCCCGATGCGGGTCTGCTCGGCGTTGAGTTCGCGGAACAGTTCGAGCGGAATGAACACCTCACCGCGAACTTCGACGATCGATGGATGCCCGGTTCCCTCAAGCTGATGGGGGATGCCCTCGACCCGCACAACGTTTTCGGTAACATCTTCGCCGACTCGACCGTCACCGCGAGTAGCGGCGCTAACCAGCACGCCCTCGATATAACGCAGGTTGATTGCCAGGCCATCAATTTTGAGTTCGCACAGAAAATCGATGTGGCGGGCGGAGTCACGCTGCACCTTCGCCGCCCACTCGGCAAACTCCTCAAGCGAGAACACATTGTCGAGGCTGAGCATGCGCGCCGCATGCTCGACCGGATCAAAAAGCGCGGGGGCGCTCCCCCCCACACGAAGAGTGGGACTGTCTTGGCTCTGCAACTTTGGATGCTGAAGCTCCAGCTGCTCCAGCCGCGTGATCAGCCGATCGTATTCGGCGTCGTCAACAAGGACCTCATCTCGCCCATAGTAGGCATCGCGGAGCTCAAGAATGCGTGTCGTGAGCTGCGAAACCTCGTCGCGTGCCGCGGCAACAGTTGGATCGGTAGTCTCGGCAACCTGCTCGTCGGAGTCACTTGCTGAACCGGGTGAATCGGAGTTGTTGGCCACTAGTCAAGTCTAAACAGCAGCTACGACTTCGTCGGCTAAACGGCAGCCGGGACCGCAGACACTGTTCGCGCAATCGTGCACTGGCCGAGAACCCTGGTGCCAACGTAAAGCACCGCAGTTTGGCCGGGCGACACGCCATTGAGCGGCTCGTGAGGTGTCACGACAAGCTCTGGACCAACTTGTAAACCCTCAGCGTCCACGGCGGTGGCATCCACTCGAGCCACTGCGGGCATCGGGTCGGAGTGCGCGCGCACCTGAACGTGACAGTCAAAGCTCTCACCCGGCTCGGTGATGAAACCAGACGCGAGGGGGTCGAGGCCGGCCCACGAGAACGTGGTTCCCGCAATTTCTGCCAGTGCGAGCGCCTCCCGTGGCCCAACAACGACCTCGTTGGTCTTGGGTCGGATCTCTAAAACAAAACGGGGTTTGCCGTCATCGGTGGGGTATCCGACGTTCAAGCCTTTGCGCTGACCGATCGTAAACGCAAGTGCACCCTCATGCTTACCCAGCACTTCGCCAGAGCGGTTGAGGATCTCGCCCTGCTCGGCGCCGACCTTGTCGGCAAGCCACCCCCGAGTATTGCCATCCGGGATGAAACAAATGTCGTGCGAATCGGGCTTATTCGCCACCGAAAAACCACGCTCGGCAGCCTCGGCACGAATCTCGTCTTTTGACGGCGTTGGACCGAGCGGAAACATGCTGTGCGCCAACTGTTCTGTCGTGAGCACGCCAAGCACATAGGACTGGTCTTTCGCCCACGCTGCGGCGCGGTGAAGCTCGCGATTACCGTTCGCGTCTTCACGGATGGTGGCGTAATGGCCGGTGGCGACCGCGTCGAAACCTAGCGCGACGGCTTTTTCGAGCAGAGCCGCGAACTTGATCCGCTCGTTACATCGCATACACGGGTTGGGGGTGCGGCCAGCCGAATACTCGGCAATGAAATCATCCACAACATCGAGCTTGAATCGCTCGGAAAAATCCCACACGTAGTAGGGGATGCCAATCATGTTGGCCGCCCGCTGCGCATCCATCGAATCCTCAATGGTGCAACAACCCCGAGCTCCCGTGCGCAGGGTGCCGGGCTGACGACTGAGCGCCAGATGCACTCCCACAACGTCGTGCCCCGCCTCAACTGCACGGGCTGCAGCAACCGCGGAGTCCACTCCGCCACTCATCGCCGCCAAAACCTTCATCACACCAGTGTACGAGTCCTGTTGCTGGGCAAGTTCCCACTGCGGAATGTCTTTCTACTGCGGGATGTCTGTGAGCGTCTTCTCGACGGCCGCAAGTCGCTGCTCAACGGCACCGATGCGCTCAAGAAGTGCCCGGTTGGCCTCAAGAGTTTGCTCAGCGAGTGCGCGATAGTCGCCGCCCGCCTGAGAGCCCGCGACGTGCTTGGCCGTTTCGGCCTTCTTATTGACGGCGTTCGTGATGACACCGGCGATGATTCCAGTGACAGCGATAATGCCAATCCAGAACCAGAGGCTAAAGAAGAGTTCCATTATTTTCCTTCGTGTGAGTTATTACCGGTGTGTTCGACGTCTGGTTCGAGTTCTTTCGCTGACTGAGTCACTGCTCTGGCGAGCAACGCTGGTGTAACCGTCACACAAAAGGGCACAACTTCAAAAAACTTGAGTGCTTTGCCATCGTCGCTCAGTTCGTGATGGCCTGCGACAAAACCCGATTCCTCGAGCTTCGCCAGGTGCATATACAAAAGGGCGCGCGACATGCCGACTCGTCTGGCCAGATCACTGACATGCTTTTGCCCGCCAGAGAGCTCCGCAAGAATTCGCATGCGCTGCGGATTGGCAACTGCCGCCAACCAGGCACCGAGCTCGTCAGAGTTCACAGACCACCTCCATATGTCATAAAAAACTTACAGGTGCAGGTATTGGCTGTCAATACACTTCGTGACCGCGCTATTCACCGGGATAATGACCCAAAACAGTATCCCGGCTCGAATACCCTGCAGAAGTAGCCTGCTCAACGGCCCGTGGCAGTGCCGCAACAAACTGGGCGATCTCGGCCATAGTCGTCAACTCCCCCAGCGAAATTCGCACCGCACCACGTGCGGCCGGTTCCTCGAGACCCATCGCCAGCAACACGTGGCTTGCCTCAGGAACTCCCGCCTGGCACGCCGAGCCCGTAGACACACTGAACCCCGCAACATCAAGCAAGAAAAGCAGCGAATCGCCCTCACAGCCGGGAAACGTGAAGTGCACATTCCCCGGAAGCCGGTCAACCGGATCGCCACGGAGAACCGCCCCAGGAACCGCCAAACGCACACCCGCTATCAGCGAATCCCGCAGCGCACTCAAGCGGCGTGAGTTCTCGAGCAAATCGCCCGTCACCTCCGCTGCCGCCGCCGCAAACGCAACAGCCCCCGGGGCATCCAACGTTCCCGAACGTGCCCGCTGCTGGCTACCACCGTGCAGTAGTGGCGTCACCGACGCCGAACGAGCGATCACCAGAGCGCCGACACCAACCGGACCACCAATCTTGTGAGCCGACACACTCAGCGCCGCGACACCCGCAGCGTGAAAATCTACCGGCACATAACCGAATGCCGACACGGCATCCACGTGCACCGGCACCCCGAGCGTCGCCGCGATCGCCGAAACCTCGGAAACCGGTTGCAGGGTTCCCACCTCGTTATTGGCCCACAGCATCGTGACGAGAGCGACGTCATCCGCAAGCGCATCACGCACATAATCAACATCGATGCGCCCAAATCCGTCGACGGGGATCCAATCCAATACCGCACCCTCGTGCTGGCGCATCCACTCCACCGCATCAATCGTGGCGTGATGTTCAGCCCGAGCCACCAAAACCCGCGGGCGCGCCACCAACCCGGAGTTTCGTGCCCAAAACAGGCCCTTGATGGCCAGGTTGATCGCCTCGGTTCCACCGGAAGTAAAGGTGACCTCAACGGAGTCAGCGCCCAAACTGGCGGCAACGGTCTCACGCGCTTCTTCAAGCATGCGTTTTGCCGACTGCCCCTGGGAATGAATGGACGAAGGGTTGCCCACAACAGGAAGCGCCGCCGCAAAAGCCGCAACCACGGTCGGACGCATCGGCGTAGTAGCCGCATGATCCAGATAGATTGTCACTGTTGCTCCGCCATTCTGAAAAACACTCCCCATGGATGCTCGCGTGTCATTACTCTAGATCGCATGCACCCTCGGTTCGACCTGATCGTCACGCTGACCGCTACCGGTCTGCGCTAATGGCACTCGGCACCCCCGCCACAGTTACGCTCGACACTCTCGGAATTTCGTTCACCGCGCATCCCTACTCCCACAACCCGGCGGCTGGAGAGTTTGGTCTTGAGGCGGCCACAGAACTGGGAATCAGCGCCGAACGAGTATTCAAGACGCTGATGGCGGTCGTGGATGATCAACTCGTCGTTGCCGTTGTTCCCGTCTCGAGAATGCTCGACCTCAAGGCACTGGCCCTAGCGGTTCACGGCAGGAAAGCGGGTATGGCCGACCCCGTCGTGGCCCAACGCCGCACCGGCTACGTTGTCGGCGGCATCAGCCCAGTCGGCCAGAAAACGGCTCACCGCACGGTGATCGACGAAACAATCGAGCTGTTCGACACGGTTTTTGTCAGCGGCGGAAAGCGCGGATTTGATATCGAACTCACTCCCAACGACCTCGTGCGAGCAACGGGTGCAACACTGGCAGCAATCGCGCGCAACCGCGCACGCTCTAGTAGAGCAGCAGGGTCAATCGACGACGGGCGTCAGTGACCCGAGGATCGTCAGCACCGGCGATTTCAAAGAATTCGAGCATGCGTGTGCGAATCGCGTTTTTGCCATCGGTGTCAGCGGAGGGATAAAGCTCAAGAAGGCGCGCAAAGGCATCACCGAGGTGGCCACCAGACACGTCAAGGTCAGCGACGGCCATTTGTGCACCGACATCGGTCAGATCTTGTGCCGCGGCGCTATACACCGCTTGGGCAGTCGTGTTTTCGAGGCGCGCAAGAAGTGAAACCTGCGCTAGCCCGGCTACTGCATCCTGGTCTCGAGGGTTTTGAGCGATCGCAGCTTCGTATTTAGCAATCGCGGTTGAAAAATCGCCCGCCGCTATCGCGTCCAAGGCCTCTTGATGCAATGGTGGCAGCGGCACTTCTTCAGGTTCTTGGGGATCTTCGTCAGATGCTTCGCCCGCCGGCACGGTTCCGGTCACGTTGTTTTGCGCGGCCAGCTGTAACACCTGATCGAGAACCTCCTTGAGCTCGTTCTCCGGTATAACTCCGGAGAAAAGCTGCACGGGACGCCCGCCGACCACCGCCGCAACGGTCGGAACCTGCTGCACTTGGAAAGCCTGCACCAATTGAGGGTTGCTTGTTGCATCAACCGTTACGAGAGCGAATTTTCCTGCATAGGCAGCGATCGTCGGTTCAAGCGTGGGCTCAATTCCCTGGCCAAAAAACTCTACAATCACGGGAACAGTGTTCGACAGCTCAAGCACCTGACTGAAAGATGCGTCATTCGCATTGGTCGCGAAACCACCTGACCGTTGAGTTTCGCCATCAGCCGGGGCCACGGCAGGCGCATTGTGCTGGCGAACCAGCGACGAGAGGTCAACGGCACCGCGCAAACTAGCGGCGTTTAAGGGGGCGTTAGTCAATTCAACTCCGATGCTGCAACAAGTCCTTGGGTGTAGCCGAGCAGAACAATCTTTTCGCCGCTACCGGCTGCCGGAACATAAAAGAGTAGCTGGTCTCCGTAGGTGGATTCGATGCCTGTCTCGGTGATTGAGATACCCGAAAGCGCCTTCGTCTGCCCACTGAAGGTCACCGCAGAGCCTTCCTCCTTCGGTTTCGCCACCTTCGTTTCATAGAGGTGAACCGCCACTATCGCTCCGGCATCGATGGTCGCCATCGCGATGGGGTCGGCTGATCCGAGCGCATGACCGTAGGTGAGCGTCGCCGTGCTAGAGAGATCCGCCTTCTCTTGATTCTTCACAGCAAGACCAACATTGACCCGCAGGCTGTCGCCCTCAGACTGGAAGTCCAAGTATGAGTCGCTCTCGACATCCTGCTCGAGAATCTCAGCGTAATCGAGCGCTACTTCGGTGGGAGAGGATCGCAGCAATCCGCTATCCGCGGCCAATCGGGACGTTCCTACACTGGCTGCAACCACGTCGGGAAAGACCACTGATGGCTCTAGGTTCATCGAGTAATTGACTTTGTAGCTCTCCCGAGGTGAGGCTTGCTCAAGAAAGAGGGCGATAGGCGCGACGGTGGTGTCGGTTTCGTCAAGGATGATCGTAAACACGGTACGCGGCCAAGAATCGGTCTGCTGTGGGAGAGTCAGCTGCACGGGGCCGTCAGGAATGGCCACTGGCGACGCGATGGCGCTGTCTTCTGCGCGCATCGTGTAGTTTGCTAGGCGATATTCGAGCGCTGCTTCACCGAAACGCGTCGTGATGAGGTCAGCGTCGCGGGACTCGTCTGCTTCCCTTGCAACAGCGCTCACTCGCGCCACGATCTTTTCCACTTGGCGCACGGATGCCGCCGGAGAAGCAGTGTCGCCTTCAGCGGGCGTCGACGCCGGAGTGGGGGTGGGCGCTGTAGCGTCCTCAGAAGCGGTCGGCGGTGACGCGGTCGTGCACCCGCTCAAGATCAGCGCACCGAGCAATACTGCGGGCACAGCGAGGCGCGTCGTTGCGGTGACACGACTGCGTTCGCTCGGAGGAATCGATCGTTTCGATGGCTTATAGCGAGGCTTTTTAGGGACCTTAGGCATCTTCTGTGGCTTACGACGAGGCCCACCTGCTCGGCGCACGTGGTGCACAGCCCACATCAGAAAGATGAGCCCAAGCAGAAGCATGGCTGCACCTCCCAAAATTAGTGGGGTCGCCCAGGGTGTCGCGTTGTCAAGCGACCATGAAAGCGACACCTTGTTGGGAGCAGGTTCGACGCCATCAGCGGCAAGGAGGAACGACACATCGCTGGGGATTTTAACGGTCAGCGCTAGCTCAAGGTCGGCCGTGTAATTCTCGAGCCATAGATCGGATTCGTAGGGGTCGGGCACTTCTTGCTCGCTGCCGCGAACCAACTCGGTTACCAGTTCGCCCGACTCGGGGTCGATAGTGACCATGTTGTGACTAGCATCTCCGACCCATGCCATGACATCTGAGGTGCGACCGTATGCTGCAACGATGCGTCCGGGACCGGTAGCACTGATGGTCTGGTTGCCGGAATATGCGGTGAAAGCATCGCCGTTGACCACAGTCAGCGGGGCGGCATTGTCAGTTTCGGCCGACACGGTTACTTCGTCAGGCGTCGCGAGGATGGTCTGCTGTGCGATTCCGAAGCCGATCATTACTGCCGCGAGCAAAAAGCTCACTATTGCGAGAACAAATCTCACTATCTCTCCTTTCGTGCTGCCCACGATGATTGGCGTAACGGATCCCTGCGCCATGGTGGCGGAACTTCGGTTCGGTCTGCCGGTTGGGGGCCCGCTATAGGCAGGTAGGCAACAACAAAGACAGTCAAGCGTAGCCGATGGGTGTTGAGGCTCCTAGCTCCTCATCTGGGAAGTAACTGAAAGAACAGTAGGTAGCGCTTGTGTGTCAGGAAGCCGAATGATGGTTCATGCTGCAGCACCGCTAAGCTCGAACCGTCCATTCCGCCGACACCGAGGAGACCTCTTGGCCGCGAACGACACCAATTTCGGCACCGAAATGCGCGGCTATAAAAAGGAGGATGTTGACAAGCTCATCGGAGAACTTCGTCGTGAACTTGTTGCTGCTAAGGCCGATCGCACCACGTCCACGAAAGAGCTTAAACGGCTCCTTGCGGTCAATGAGGATCTTCAGGCAGAGCTGGATGAGACAGGCAGCCCCACTTACAGCGGTCTCGGCTCGAAACTTGAGAGCATGCTTCGCGTTGCCGAGGAGCATTCAACACAGCTAATCAGCCAGGCTGATATTGACGCGGAGAAGATGCGCAAGGCCGTTCAGGCCGAAACAGCTGCGATGCGCCAGGAAGCCGCTCGGGAGTCTGAGCGCATCATCAGTGACGTCACTAGCGAGGCACACGCCCTAGCGGCATCAACGCGTGCAGAGGCAGATGCACTGGTTGCCCGTGCTCGGGACGATGCAGCACTCCTTACGACAGATGCCGCCCGAGAAGCTGCCTCCACCCGGGGCGCTGTAGCGACCGAGGCGGCGGATGCCCGTACCTCTGCAAAGCGTGAAGCCGCTGCGCTGCGTGCCGAGACCGAGCGCGCGATGACCGACCTGCGGGCCTCCACTGCTGCTGAAGTCGCCGAAGCCCGCGATGCGGCCGACGCCCTAGCCCGCGACGCGGAACTTGGTCGCGCCACTTTCGAGTCCGAAAATGCTAAACAACGCGAAGATCTCGACCGTGATATCGAGCAAGCTCGCACCGACCTGGCTCGAGACATCGACACCGCTCGCGCGGAGTTGACCGCCGAGACGACCACCGCTCACGAGGCGCTCGCCAACGAAACTAAAGCCGCCCGCAGCACACTCGCCAACGAAACTAAAGCCGCCCGCAGCACACTCGCCAACGAAATAAAGGCGGCACAGGCCAAGCAGAAGACCGAACTGGCCGCCGCCTACGCCGCGCTTGAGGCAGAAACCCAAGCCACTCGTGAGGAGGCTGACGCACACGCTGCCCGCGTGCGCAGCGAGCTAGAAAAGGACACTCTCGCCTCCCGCGCCGCACTCGAAACTGAACTCGCTGACGCTCGCGAACAGTGGCACCACGACGAACGCGAAGCGAGAGTGCAACTCGACAGTGACGTCAGCATCACCCGGGCGGCGCTTGATGATGAGGTGCGCACCACAAAGGCTGCCCTCGAGCACGAAGTCACGAGCACGAAATCGGCGCTTGAACAGGAGGCCACAAGCACAAGAACGGTGCTTGAACAAGAAGTTAAGGTTGCGCAGGCCGCCCTCGAGCAAGAAGTAACAACGACGCGTTCGAATCTGGAACAGGAAGTTGCCGTCGCGCGGGCAGCCCTCACCGATGAAGTCACCACGACTCGTGCCGAGCTTGAAGCGCATGTCACGACAACACGCAGTGAGCTCGCAGCCGATCTGGCAGCACAAAAAAAGGCACTCGAGCGCGAAGTCAGCGCCACAACGAAGGTGCTCGCCAAGGAAGTCAGTTCCACTCGCGCAACCCTCGAAAGCGATGTTGAGTCCACTCGCGCAGGTCTTGAAAAAGAAATCACGACCGCGCGCCGCAACTTTGCCCACGAGAGCGCAACCGCGCGTGCCGAGTTCGACACCGAAATGGTCACGCGCCGCAACGAACTGGATGCAGAAATCGCGTCGGCTACTGCAGCGCTGGATGAAGAAACGGCCCGTCGCCACGCCCATCTTGACGCTGAAATTGATCGCAAGCGCACCGAGCTCGAAACAGAAGATACTGAGACTCGCGCGACCCTCGCTCACGACGTGCAGAAACAAACCGCAGACCTTGAACGCGATACGGCTCGTCAGCGTGCCGAGCTCGCCGACGAAGTTGAATCCACTCGCGCATCCATTCAACACCAGCTCGAAGAAACACGGGCCCGCATCGAACGCGAGACCGAGGCAGCCCGCATCGCACTCGAGCAAGAGCTGGCAGCGCAACGTGACGAGACCGAGAAAGTGTTTTTGGTGGAGCACAAGGAAGCTTCAGCCCAGACCCAGAATTATCTTGAGGAAGCTCACGCTCAATTGGCCGAAGCAGTGCGAGAGGCGGCAGCCAAGCGTCACGAAGCGCAAGAACTCAGTACGAGCTCGCAAGCGGAAGCAAAGTCGATTCTTGCAGATGCCTCCGAGCGAGCAGCGAAAGAAATCGCCGATGCCCAACAGCGCTCCAAGTCGCTGGTCGAGGATGCAGAGACACGTTCGAGCGTGCTTGTCAGTGATGCTGAAGAACGCCTTACCAAGATCAAAGCGGAGCGAGAAACGGTTGCTGGCTACTTCGAAAACCTGCGCGGAGTTCTCAACCAAGCCGACGACGCTGGCTAGCAACTGGCCTGAAGGCACCTAGAATTACGGTCAGCCTGACACCACCTCGCATCAGGCCGAACGGAGCCCTGAAATGAAGATTCTCAACCCCTTCCGCCTCGGGCTTTTGGGTGGGCTCGGAGTGCTCGTTGCGGTGGGAATCGGCCAGACGATTATCTCCCTAGCGGTAGTCCTCACCTACGTCGGAGCCGCAATCTTCTTAGCGCTGGGGCTCGATCCGCTCGTTTCCTGGCTGGAGAGCAAGAAGTTTCCCCGATGGACCGCGATCCTCACGGTGCTCGTCGGAGTGCTCGGCGTCTTTGCTGGACTCGTCTTCGCGATCATCCCGGTGCTCGCCGAGCAAATACGCACTGCGGCCCGAGCAATTCCGCGACTAGTCACGGGCTTTTTCGACGGAACGATTCGCGAAAGCGTAGAAACTGCATTTCCTTGGCTAGATGTCGAAGAGCTGCTTGACGGGTTCACCACCTGGGTAACCGAACTCGATTTCACCAGTATCGGCGGAGGCGTTTTCGCTGTGGGTATCGGAATCGCTACCGGAATTACCGGCGCCATCATCGTGCTGATTCTTACGATCTACTTCGTGTCGTCGCTCAACAGCATCAAGTCGGGATTTTACAGGCTGGTTCCCGCTACCAAACGTGCGAAGTTCATCGATCTCGCTGAGCAGGTCAGCACCGCAGTTGGCCGGTATGTCATCGGTCAAGCTTCGCTCGCCCTCGTGAATGGCGTGCTCTCCTTCATTGTGCTCACCTGGATTTTCCCTGCCTTTGGGCTGCCGGTGAAGTATTCGGCCCTGCTCGCATTCATCGCGTTCGTGGGTTCGCTCATCCCCCTCGTAGGAACACTCAGCGGTTCCATCGTCATCACTCTGCTTGTTCTGCTGTTCAACGGACCACCAAGCGTCATCGCGGTTGCGATCTACTACCTCGTTTACATGCAGCTTGAGGCGTACCTGCTCAATCCACGAATAATGAGCAAAGCGGTGAAGGTACCCGGTGCCGTCGTCGTGATTGCCGTTCTTGCTGGGGGAACACTGCTGGGACCGTTGGGCGCGCTAATCGCCATCCCTGTGGCGGCCGCGATCCTGCTCATCGTGCAGCAGGTAATCGTTCCGCGCCAAGCGAACCTCTAGGCAGGGCGCCTCAGAGTGACCCGGTGGTCTCGGGAGGCCACGTGCGAGGCAGCGGCACAAGCATCGGGTTGAGTCGCGCGACGACCTCATTAAGCACACGATACGTCTGTGCCTCACCCACCCAAAGGTGCTTGCCGCCCTCAACCGCCACAAATTCAAGCTCCGGAACCGAAGCGAACCGTTTTGCGGCCTCGTCCGGACGCAAATAGTCATCGAGTTCGGGGATGATCGCAACCAACCGTCGTTCGCCACCCGCCCAAGCCGCGACCTCCTCAGCGGTCGACCGGTGGAGGGGTGGAGACAACAAGATAGCTCCTGCAATGGGATGTTCGCGACCGAACTTAAGGGTTACCTCCGTGCCAAACGACCAGCCCATCAACCAGACATTGGGCAAGTCACGTTCGCGCACAAAATCCATTGCGGCAGCGAGATCGTATTGTTCAAGCTCCCCCTCCCCGAAAGAGCCCCCTGAAGTGCCGCGGGGCGAAGTGACTCCTCGAAAGTTGAACCGCAACACCGCAACATCCGCAAGCGCCGGAAGCCGGGCCGCAGCTTTGCGAATAATGTGTGAGTCCATAAACCCACCCGCGGTCGGCAGTGGATGCAAAGTAACGAGAGTGGCAGCGATATGTCCAGACACAGGCAGAGAAAGCTCGCCAACAAGAGTGAACCCATCAGCCGTCTGCAGCTCAATATTTTCGCGCTTGGCTGGCAGTTCGGTGGCCCCTCTAATGGCGTCGCTCACAGGCTAGCTCTCACAATCTGATCTTCCAGCAGTGCTGGTGCCAATGACGACGCGCCGCAAGATCGTCGGCCGCACCCATAATGCCGTCAGCGCGCCAGGTTACCGTGTGCGCAACTCCTGCAGAGATCAGTTGGGAGCATCCGGGGCACGTGTAGGTTTTGGCGGCATTGCCCGCCGAGATCGGCTGTATGTTCCACTCACCGTCAGATTTGTGTTCCGTGCGACGCGAGCCATACAGCACCTGATTCAGGTCGGCGCCATCATCACCGTTGGCGCGCCGCCGGCCGCGGGGTCGATTCGAACGAGGCATGGTTCCAGCTTATGCGTTCGATCGCACTGACCTAATACCAGCCGTTATTCTCCGCGTAAGCCCAAGCGCCGCAGGGAGTGGCATAGCGACCTTCAATGTAGCTCAGACCCCACGCGATCTGAGTTGCGGGGTTGGTGGCCCAGTCAGCGCCAGCCGACGCCATCTTGCTTCCCGGTAAAGCCTGTGGGATGCCGTACGCACCACTCGACGGATTCATCGCGTAGACGTTCCACCCTGATTCGCCATTCCAGAGGCTAACAAGACAGCTGTATTGGTCGGCCCCCAAGCCGCGCGCGGAGAGCATTGACTGCGCGATAGCTTGAGCGGTACCCGGGTCTGGCGACCCTGCCGCCGGCGCGATGGGGGCCGGCGGAAGAACCGGCTCGTTAACGATCTCTTTAGTAGCGAGCTTGTCGCGATCAATTTTGTTCACAAAACCTTCGGCGACAGTGAGCGACTGCACCTCAGCACGCTCAACCTCATTCGCAGGCAAACCCGCCGCTGACACCATACTCACCGGGTTCGCGGGGACCATCATGAAGGTTGCGACAAAACCCAAACTGGCGATGGATGCGAAGATCGGCAGGCTCCATGAGGAACGTTTGTGGCGCCCAGAAGTGTCCGCGCCCTGACTTCGAGCCTGAGCGCGGAGAATTGCCGTTCGCGAGTTTTTGACCACAGTGTTAGCAACGTTAGCCCACGGACCTGAAAAACCAGAAAGAACTAGCGCACCGCAAGCATGACATCGATTACGGCGTCCAGCAGGTGATCTATCTGAGATTCACGATAGCCACCCTTCGTGCTGCGGAAGGCGGCCGTGCGCACACGATCAATGGTCAGGGGCGCACCACTGTGAAAATAGCTGGCCAGTTCGTCGGCAAACATGTCGACGTCTTTGACGGAGTATCCGATGGTGAATGAGCTTACGCGCGAAAATTTCTTGCCCCTCGGCCGTGCGAGGCGATTGAGAATTTCTTGCGCCTCAGACCGAGCGTTCGCATACCATGCGGACTCACCGAGCTCTGTGATTGAGCGATCACGCTCTCGCGACGCAAACGCATCTTCGAGCCGCTCTAAGGCAGAATCAACGTGAATCGGCGAATATCCGCCTTTTTGCATCGCAAAAGCGAGCGTACGGATGGTGCGAGACGAAACCACGGCCGCGTCGGTTCGCTCAGAGGTGTAGGCACTTCGAGCCTCTTCAAGGAAGTCCTCCACTTGATCGACGTTATAACCTAGTTTCGACTTGCGGGTACGGGGGAAAGTGGTGCTCACGGTTCTATTGTGCCCTACGCAAAGATAAGAAACAGCGCATAGCCGGCGGCAGCCGACAGTAACGAGGAATCGACACGGTCAAGGAACCCTCCGTGCCCGGGAAGCCACGTGCTGATGTCTTTAATTCCCAAGTCACGCTTGATCAGTGATTCCGCAAGATCTCCCATGGTGGCGGTGCCTAAAATGACGAGACCAAAGATGATGCCGACCCACACGGGCTGATCGATCATGAAGAGAGCCAAGAGCACTCCAGCGAGGACCGAGGCGGCAGCGGCGCCCGCAAAACCCTCCCACGTCTTATTGGGGCTGATAGTCGGCGCCATCGGATGCTTTCCGAACGAGAGCCCACTGGCATAGGCACCGATATCACTCACGACCACGACAATGAGCAGCGCCAGGGTCCACCATTCACCGCCGTCTTGAGCGGTGAGCAGCACAGTGAAGCTTGCCAAGAAAGCGATATAGAGCATCACAAAGACGCCAGCACCCAAGTCCCTCAGCACGGCGCGCGCAGAGGTGCGGTGGCTGGGACGCACTAGCTCGACGAGTCTCCACAACCCTACGAAGGCGATCCCCGCAAGCGTGACATACCACTGGCCCTCAGCGAGCCAATAAAACGATGCCGGCACTACCGCAACGGCGGCGATGACCGTGGGAAGGCGCGGAATGTTGAGCCCAGCGAACCGCAGTGCGCTGGCCAACTCAAACGCCGTGAAGGCCACGAGAACACCAGCAAAGAGCATGTACAGCTCTTTGACGAAGATCAGGCTGAACAACAGGGAGAGACCCAGTGCGAGGCCCACGGTGAGCGCCATCGCCAAATTACGCCCCGTACGGGCGTTGATCTTGTCGTTCGTTGCGCGAACCTGAGCTTCAAATTCGGAAACCATCAGACCTCGAGCAGCTCAGTCTCTTTGCGTTTGAGAGCGTCGTCAATCGCGTCTACGTGCGCTTTGGTGCTCGCTTCGAGTTCCTTCTCGGCGCGCGCAATCTCATCTTCACCAACCTCGGTGAGAGAATCCAAATCGTCTTTAGCTTTGCGGCGCACGTTTCGCAGAGACACTCGAGCCTGCTCTGCTTTATCCCGAACGATCTTGACGAAATCTTTACGACGTTCTTCGGTTAGCTCCGGCAGTGTGGCACGGATAACGCTGCCATCGTTGCCGACACTGGCACCCAAGTGGTGGGCCCCAGCGATGGCCTTCTCGATATCTTTGAGCGCAGACTTGTCGAATGGGGTGATGAGAAGCGTGCGTGCCTCCTGATTCACCATCGACGCGAGCTGCTGCAGCGGCGTGGGCGTTCCATAGTAGTCGACGAGCACCTTTTGAAAAAGCGCTGGGTTGGCACGACCAGTGCGCACTGTGCCGAAGTCGTCTTTGGCAGCTTCGACAGCCTTATCCATCTTTTCGCTAGCCTCGGCTAGAACATCACTGATCACAGGTACTCCTTTTAGTCTCAGCCGAGTTTAGCGTGCAGTCACCGTGGCGACTGCTCGCGAACGCTCGGGGGTGATGGCTTCGGGTCACAACTAGTCGACCCATTCCGGCCAGACGTCGGGGGCGTTAGCCGTGAACGCGGGTTCCGATCTGCTCCCCAACGATTGCTCGCGTGAGGTTTCCTGCCGGCTCCATCCCGAAAACAAGCATCGGCATAGAGTTGTCCATGCAGAGGCTAAAAGCGGTGGAGTCGACAACTTTGAGGCCCTGTACAAGCGCATCTTGAAAGCTGATCGAATCAAGCTTGCGAGCATCCGGATTGCTGCGGGGGTCTGCATCGTAAACGCCGTCGACACCGTTTTTGGCCACCAGCACTTCTTCTGCGCCGATCTCAAGAGCGCGCTGCGCTGCGACCGTATCGGTCGAGAAGTAGGGAAGCCCTGCACCCGCACCGAAGATCACAACGCGACCCTTCTCGAGATGGCGTTCAGCACGTAAGGGGATGTACGGCTCAGCAACCTGAGTCATTGCAATAGCCGACTGAACCCGGGTTGCAACGCCTGCCTGCTCAAGGAAATCTTGCAGGGCAAGGGCGTTCATGACAGTACCCAGCATGCCCATGTAGTCAGCCCGACCTCGATCCATTCCACGCTGGCTGAGTTCTGCACCGCGGAAGAAGTTTCCACCACCAACAACGATCGCGATTTCGACCTCTGCAGAAGCGGCAGCGATCTCTTTGGCTAGCGCCGACACGACATCGGGATTGACACCGAGTTGGCCACCGCCGAAGGCTTCTCCCGACAGCTTCAGCAGCACCCGGCGTTTGCGTTGTGTTGTCATCGTCTTCTTTCGTTCGTGGTCATCATCTACAGGTTATGGGGTTGCCCGGCGTTCAGCCGTTGCGCACAGCGAATTCGCCGCAATGAGATCGCTCGCTAGCACAACGTTGCCTGGCATGCGAAAGGCCCGAGGCGCACTCGCCCCGGGCCTTTCGCAGCATGCGTGTTAGGCGCCTACCTTGAAACGTGTAAAACCAGTAACGGTGATGCCCGCGTCAGCGGCGACCTTAGCGATCGACACCTTATTGTCGCGGGCATAGTCTTGGTCAAGCAGGGCGACCTGCTTGAAGAACGCCCCAAGACGGCCCTCTACGATTTTAGGGAGCGCAGCATCGGGCTTACCCTCTCCGCGGCTGATCTCCTCAACTATGCGACGCTCATTCTCGACATCATCTGTCGGAACGTCATCACGTGAGAGGTACGTGGGCGCAGCGAACGAAATGTGCTGGGCAATTCCACGAGCGGTTTCTGCATCGCCACCCGTGTACGCAACGACAACGCCAACCTGCGGCGGGAGGTCCTTGTTCGTGCGGTGCAGGTACACCTCAAACGAGTTGCCCTCGAGCGTAACGAGACGACGAAGTTCGAACTTTTCACCGAGGATCGCGGCTTCGTCGCTGATGAGCTGCTCAACCGAAGACGATCCTGCGGATGCCGCAAGACCTTCCTCAACGGTTGATGCACCAGCAGCGGCGACGGCAGCAGCAACAGCCTCGCCGAGCGCCACGAACTTGTCACTCTTTGCAACGAAATCGGTCTCGCAGGCGAGCTCAATGATGGTCGTTGTTGCACCAGAAGACTGTGCAGCGATGAGGCCCTCGCTGGTGGAGCGGTCAGAACGCTTGGCGTTGCTCTTAGCGCCGCGCAAGCGCAGCAGCTCGGTGGCCTTATCGAGGTCACCGCCGGCTTCAACGAGCGCGTTCTTGGTTTCGACCATGCCGGTGCCGAGGCGCTCACGCAGGGTCTTGAGGTCTTCGAGACTAAAGTCTGCCATTGTTTCGAATCCTTACTTCTTGTCGTCGGCTGCGTCAGCGGCCTTCGCGGCGGGCTTCTTTGCTGCGGGCTTGGCAGCAGGCTTTGCTGCTTTCGCTTCGTCCTTGCCGGTCTTGGCGGGCTCTTCGACCTTCTCGACCTCGGCGGGCTCTTCAGCCTTCTCGGCCTTGGCGGGCTCTTCAGCCTTCTCGACCTTGGCGGGCTCTTCGACCTTCTCGACCTTGGCGGGCTCTTCAGCCTTCTCGACCTTGGCGGGCTCTTCAGCCTTGGCGTCTGTGTCGGCCTGGCCAAGAAGCTCAGCTTCCCACGCAGCCATGGGCTCTACTTCTTTGCCCTCTTCCGGCTTCTGGTGACGCTGGATGAGTCCCTCAGCAGCAGCGTCAGCGACGATGCGGGTGAGGAGGCCAACCGAACGGATCGCGTCGTCATTGCCCGGGATCGGGTAGGCCACGTCGTCGGGGTCGCAGTTGGTGTCGAGGATCGCGATAACCGGGATGCCGAGCTTGTGAGCTTCGTCGATTGCGAGGTGCTCTTTCTTGGTGTCGACGATCCAGATAGCGGAGGGGGTCTTCGTAAGGTTACGGATTCCACCGAGGCTTTTCTGCAGTTTCGTCAGCTCGCGCTTCTGAATGAGCAGTTCCTTCTTGGTGAAACCACGTGTGGTGTCATCGAAGTCGACCTCTTCGAGCTCCTTCATGCGAGCAAGGCGCTTGGAAACCGTCTGGAAGTTGGTGAGGAGCCCGCCGAGCCAGCGCTGGTTGACGTAGGGCTGACCCACGCGCTGAGCCTGCTCTGCAATGGTGCCCTGTGCCTGCTTCTTGGTACCAACGAAGAGGATGGTTCCGCCGTGGGCGACCGTCTCCTTGACGTAGTCATACGTCGCGTCGATGTGAGCAAGTGACTGCTGAAGGTCGATGATGTGGCTGCCTGAGCGCTCGGTCAGAATAAAGCGCTTCATTTTCGGGTTCCAACGACGAGTCTGGTGTCCGAAGTGCACGCCGCTGTCGAGCAGCTGGCGGATGGTTACGACGGCCATGGCCGTTCTCCTTTTCTGGCGCACTGCTGCCCTCGGCATCAGCGGCCTTCTCAGTTAATACTCGCGACCGGTCGGCGCGAATCCTGGTGCCCGGGCATACCTCCGCCCCATCGCAACACTGCACGAGAGGGGACTGAGTGGAGATAGTGGCCGTATGCTGCGGTAGTTGTACCGCGGCGAGGCACGCGTAGTCACTGCGAATACACGCAGTGCTAAAAGAATCATACCATCGCTCCCCCACAGGCTGATCACCGACGACGACAATCGCGCACTAGAAAGTTTTTGGTTGCGCTGCCGCACAATCACCCATGGTTGATGGATGATTCGAACTGTTGTCTGCACACTTCTCTCGCTGGCTCTAGTCACTCTCAGCGGGACGGCGGCACGTGGTGCGTCAGCGACTACGTGGGATTGGCCTGTTGCGGATCCGCATCCGATCGTTCGGCCCTACATTGCGCCAGAGACTCCCTACTCCGCCGGCCATCGGGGTATCGACATCGCTGTGGGGCTAATCACTGAAGCACGGGCTCCTACCGCCGGTGTCGTGCACTTCGTCGGCACCGTCGTCGACCGCCCCGTTCTCTCGATACGGCATCCAAATGGGCTAATTTCCAGCTATGAGCCGGTGACAAGCACCCTCACACGCGGAGATGCGGTATCTCGGGGCCAGGTAATCGGCGAAGTGCAGGCAGGCCACTGTGTGAGCATATGCCTGCACTTCGGGGTGCGTCTCGATGGCGACTACGTGTCGCCGCTCAACTACCTGAGCGAAATCCCTCGCGCCGTGCTGCTGCCGACGCGAGCGCCACCGTAACCGCTGACTACCGACTAGTGATCCACCGTGTGCTTCCCTGCGGTGTGCTTCGGTGCCGCATGCTTCGGCGCTGACTGGTCCGACGTGCTCACCTCGGCGCTCACCAAAATCGCACGACCCGGCCACCAGAACTTCTCGCCGGCGATGAACGCGAGCGACGGCACAATGACGGTACGAACGAGCAAGGTGTCGAGCAGCACACCAATGCACACGATGATGCCGATCTGGGTGAGCGTGATCAGCGGCAGTACACCAAGCACCGCGAACACCGCGGCGAGAAGAATACCCGCGCTCGTGATCACCCCACCCGTGGATGCCAGCGCTCGGATCATCCCGACGCGTGTGCCGTGCTCAAGAGCCTCCTCGCGAGCACGGGTCACAAGGAAGATGTTGTAGTCAACGCCCAGCGCAACCAAGAACAGGAAACTAAACAAGACAACATTGGTGTCAATCGCGGGGAAGCCGAATACTGACTCGAAGAGCAACCAACTCGCTCCGAGGCTGGCGAAGAAGGACGCCACCACCGTCAGCAAGAGCACGATCGGTGCCACCAAAGAGCGAAGCAGGATGACAAGAACAATAAAGACCAACCCCAGGATGAGCGGAATCACAAGATCCTGATCTGCCTGCTGAGCTCGCTCCACATCAAGTGCTTGAGCATCTAAGCCCCCCACAAGCGCGTTGGCACCATCGATTGTTGAGAGCTCCGAGCGAAGTGCTTCGATCGCGGCGAACGATGCCTCAGTTTCTGCTGCATCATCCAGCACCACAGAGATCTGGGTAATCGTGGCGGTGCTTTCGCCGATGCGGACCGAATCGACACCATTAACGCCTTCGGCCGCCTGAGCAACTTCGTCGGCGTAGTCAGAATCCACAACCACCGACGCGGGTGAACCGCTCCCGGCAGGGAATGCATCCGCAATGATGTCCTGACCCTGAACCGCTTCGGGAACCTGCGTAAAGCTCTCAGTCTGCGACAGCCCGATCTTGATCTGCGGAACGCCCAATGAGAGAGCGCCAAGAACGACAGCGCCCAGAATGGCGACCGCGACGGGTTTCTGAGAAACGAAGACACCAAGCTTGTGCCAAACACCGCGTTCGGCGCTTCCCTCACTGCCAAACTTCGGAATGTAGGGCCAAAAGAGTCCGCGGCCAAAGAGCACAAGCGCTGCAGGCAATACGACCAGGGCAAAGATCATCGCAATGACCACACCTGTTGCACACGCGATGCCAAGCGCGCGGTTGCCCTGAAGCTCAGCGAAAGCGAGCGTGAGCAACGCCAACACTACGGTTCCGCCGCTGGCGATGATGGCGGGGCCGGCTCCGCGGAGTGCCCGCGACATTGCCTCACGACGGTCCTCAACGAGACGAAGTTCATCCCGGTATCGGGCAATCAGCAGCAGCGCGTAGTTGGTTCCGGCA
This sequence comes from Rhodoglobus vestalii, assembly GCF_006788895.1. Classification (NCBI taxonomy): domain Bacteria; kingdom Bacillati; phylum Actinomycetota; class Actinomycetes; order Micrococcales; family Microbacteriaceae; genus Rhodoglobus; species Rhodoglobus vestalii. The sequence goes on along the minus strand of NZ_VFRA01000001.1, from coordinate 2,521,685 downwards.
CCAAAGACAAGTACCGACAGAATGCCGGTGACCGAAGCATCCAACTGGATGCCGGCAAGCGCAGCAACCCGGGCGGCGACGATTCCGGCGAGACCGTCAGCAGTGCCCACGACAACCAAGGGAACGAGCCACAACCAGGGACTGCGATAGGTGACCAGCAGCAGAACGGCGACAACAATGACGGTGGTCAGCAGGAGAGTGAAGTTGGCCCCATCGAACACGGCGGCGATGTCGACGGCGAATCCTTCCGGGCCGCTGAGGAGGGCTTCGAGCCCACTGGGGAGGCTCGAATTTGCCTCCGCGCGAATCTCGTCGGCGCGTTCCGCCTGCTCCCCTGCTTCGGAAAGCTTCTCGAGAGGAACGGTCACGAGTGCCGTCGTTCCGTCATCAGAGAACGCGGGCGGCGGCACGAAACCCTCTGCCGAAAGATCACTGAGGGACTCGGCTGCAGCGCTAACGGCCGCAGTGTCGCTGTCGCTGAGTGTTTCGCCATCGCGGCTGAAGACCAGCAACGCGACGGTGGAGTCAGAACCGGGGAGGTCTTCAGCTGCGGCAGCGGCTTGAGCCGATTCGGCCGAGTCTGGCAGCCCGACCCCCGGGAGCGTTCCTTCTTCGTTGCCGGTTCCGGCAGCAAAAATTGCTCCCGCTGCGACAAGCGCCGCAACGAGAACTATCCAGGAGGTGCGCCGCGCTGTGATGAAGGTCCTGAAGCGAGACATCGCGCTCCTTCTGAAGCAAAAGTACTTCGATTAGTTAGATATTAGGCAAGTTAGGAATATAGCGGTAAACTAAGGCGCATGCAAGACAGTGGACAGGCACCGGGGCGCGATCCGGCGCGCCGCTCTACTCGGCTGCTGCGCGACATCCTCGACACCAACGAAGAATTCGAACAGCATGTTGGGCGAACCCTCGCCATCAACGCGACCGACCTGCAGGCGATGGAACACCTGATCATGCACGGGCCGTTGCCCCCCACCGAACTTTCTCGTCGGCTCAACATTTCAACCGCGGCCGTTACCACAGTTATTGACCGCCTCATCGGCGTCGGGCACGTCACGCGACAACAACATCCCACGGATCGGCGCAGTGTGCTGGTTGTGCCCAACCCACGGTCAGTGGAATCTGCGATGTCAACGCTCATGCCCATGATTATGGGAATCGACCGGGTTCTCGACGAATTCGATGACACAGAAAAATTGGTCATCGAACGCTACCTTGACCGAGTCGTCACCATCTACCGCGATCAGCTCCCCGAAGCGGGAGACACCGCTGGGGCGAAACCCGCAGGCCCAAAACCCGCAGCGCCCCGCTCGCGGGTTCGAGCGCCAGGGCCGCGACGCACATCATGGATGCCCTGACGGAACACTGACCGCCTGCGGGAATATCGAGTGTTTATGACACCGCAGGCACCACCGATTCCGCAGGCGTTGGCAGCGCGCGTCGCCGCAGGCGAAAAGAATTCGCTAGGCCCGAGGGTGCGCCGTGCGATAGCTTTCGCGCAGACGCTCCGTTGACACGTGCGTGTACAGCTGTGTTGTGCCCAAGCTGGCGTGCCCCAACATCTCCTGCACTGCCCGCAAGTCTGCCCCACCATCGAGAAGATGAGTAGCGGCGGTATGGCGCAGCGTGTGCGGGCCCGAGCCCCCAGACCCCGGCACCTCCGCCAGCAAGTGAGCAACCATTTCGTAGACAGTACGAGGGCTCAAGCGCTTGCCTCGCGCACCGACAAAGAATGCCGCATCCCCGGCACCTTCGCCGGTGAGCTGTGGGCGAGCACGCTCCAGGTAGTCAGAGATAGCCCGGTGCGCAGGGATGCCGAACGGCACGACCCTTTCCTTGGATCCCTTGCCAAGGACACGCACGGTGAGCCGCGAATGGTCAATGTCGTTCACGCTCAACCCGGTCAGCTCGCTCACGCGGAGCGCTGAAGCGTAGAGCAACTCGACAATAGCCAAATCCCGCACAGCAACCGGGTCGGCGGATGAGGCGCGCGCCGCGACACTCTGCAACATCTCGGACATTTGATCGCGATTGAGGACACGGGGAAGATGTCGCTCAGCCTTCGGTGCTTTTAGTCGTGCTGCGGCATCCGTTGACGCATGATTGGTCTTCTCCAACCAGCCGCTGAAGCCGCGCGCCGCAGCGGCCCGTCGAGCAAGAGTCGACTTCGCGAGACCCGCAGTGGATGCGTGCCACAGCCAATCTCGCAATAACTCAAGGTCGAGATCGTCGGGCTCACTCGCCCCGTGCTCGGCCGCGAACTCGACCAGATTGGCGAGGTCGGAACGATACGAACGCACAGTGTGCACGCTGAACCCTCGATCGGCCGCAAGATACGCCGCGAACGTGTCAACGAGGAGGGGAAGGTTCACGTGTCTATCGTGCGGCATGCGCGCACGAATCGGGTGCGCCGCGATAGCGTTTCGGGATGGCCACAGAATCTTCTCGCACGCCTCACGGTATTGCCCTTGTCACCGGCGCGACCTCCGGAATCGGCGCCGAGTTTGCCCGTCAACTTGCGAAGCAAAGCTACGACCTTGTCCTGGTTGCGCGCGACCGCCCTCGTCTCGAGACTGTGGCGGCGCAGTTACGCGAGCATACCCATGTTGCCGTCGAAGTGATTGCCGCCGATCTCACCGATGCAGCCCAGCGCGATGTCGTCGAGCGGCGACTGAAGTCGGAGGCTGACCCCATTACTTTTCTCGTCAACAATGCCGGCTACGGACTTCCGCAAGAGTTTTCGCTTAATTCAGCCGACGACGAAGCCCGCATGTTGGAGATTCTGGCAACGGTTCCGCTCAGACTCAGCCATGCGGTGCTGGGCGGAATGCTCAGTCGCGGTACCGGTACCGTACTGACCGTCGCCAGCCTTGCCGGGGAGGCCCCGCTAGGAACGTACGCGGCCGCGAAAGCGTGGGCGATGAACTTTAGTCGCTGGGCCAACGCGCACTACCGGAGTCGCGGCGTAACCTTCACCGCGCTGGCCCCCGGTTTTGTGCGCACCGAGTTCCATTCGCGGCTGGGTGTTGCACGCGCATCCATGGCACCGAAGTGGATGTGGCTTGATGCCAACTTTGTTGTGCGGTCCGCTCTTCGCAGCGCTGCCCACGGTCGCGCCGTATCTATTCCTAGTGTGCGCTACAGACTTCTCTGGATGTTCATGAAGCTAGCCCAACCGTTGATTGCGGTCTTCGTGGCGCGGACGAGTCGGCGAACCGCTACGGTGGCAGACAAACGGCACGACAGCTAACGAATGGTGAAACCGCGAGATTCCACTTCGTCTTTGAGTTGATCGCGTAGCGCCGCCGAGGGGCCAGCTAATGTTTCTGGCTTGCTCGTGCGACGCGCTGTGTGTTCCGCCCAGCCATATTCCGAATCCGCAACCTGGTGAGTGCCCGTGGCCACCTGTCGCCCCGCATACAGCCCGTTGGCGATCATGGCCGCGTCATAGTCGGTGACATGTTGCTCTAGATCATCGGTCGAGTACTGCTCATAGTGAACGACCGAGTCGCTGGGGAGTCTCGGTTTCGCACCACGACGTGCCGCAGCGCTCGGGTACCCGATCGTGAGCCCGGCGATCGCCACCACGCCATACGGCAGAGCCAACTCTGCCGCGACACGATTGGGTTCATTTCTTACCGAACCAATTGGCACCGCACCGAGGCCCAGCGATTCTGCTGCGACGAGAGCATTCTGAAGGGCAAGACTTGCATCGATGGATGCGGTCAGAAACATTTCGAGATTGTTGGCGGCGAAGGGGTGGCCTTGCCGCTCGGCAAGATAGCGCAACCGGGACGTATCAGCGCAGAAGACCAGCATGACGGGAGCCTCGGCAACATACCCTTGATCGCCAACTAGGTGGGCCATTCGCGCCCGCCGTTCGTCGTCCTGAATAACGATGATGCTGTAGGCCTGAAGATTCGATGAGGTGGGTGCACTGCGCGCGGACACTAGGATCGCCTCCATCGCCTCGGCAGCAATCGGAGTGGAATCGAACCGGCGAATTGACTCATGGCCGGTGATGACCCGAATGGTGTCGGTAAGGAACTCGGGCAGTACCGTTCGCTGCTCTTGCTCGAAACGGGTCAGTGGCGGTGTGTTTTCAGTGTGCATTGAAGGAAGAGTTTTTCGCTGAGAAGGTTTCGAGTCGTTGTTCTGGTGTCATCGCTTCAATCTGCGCCCAGGCCTCGGCCGAGTGGCCCGTGATCTCTGTAGTGTCGCCGACAGGAATGATTGAGTGCACTGTCTGCTCTTCGTAGACGTGCACAACGTTGACCGCTTGACCATAGTCGACACCCGACAGCAGTCGATCCTGGGCGCTGAGGTCGAGCGTGTAGCAGGTGGCAGATGCCACCGAGACGGGGATGCCCACGAAAGTGGAGTGCGTCGAGTAGTGCAGGTGACCGGCAAGAATCGCGCGCACATCGCTGCCTCTCAACACCTCCGCCAAGCGTTCTTGGCGTTGCAGTTCGAGCATTCCCATTGCTTCGAGCATGGGCGTCGGGATGGGCGGATGATGTATCGCGAGCAGGGTGCCGTGCGGCGCCGGGGTAGCAAGTTCGCGGCTGAGCCACTGAAGCTGCGCGTCACTGATGGCTCCGTGGTGGTATCCGGGCACTGTGGTGTCGAACGAGATGATGCGCAGCCCGTCGATCATGTACACACGGTCTTGCGGGGCATCCGACTCAGTGTCAAAGAGCAGTGATGAATAGTGTGCACGCTCGTCGTGGTTGCCCATCACCCAAATGATTTCCGCGTTCATCCGCGCAGCGGCTGGCTCAACGATGCCTCGCAGTCGAACGTAAGCGTCTGGTTCACCGAGGTCGGCCAGATCTCCCGTGAAGACGATCGCTTGGGGGTGTGCCGTGGACCGCTCAAGCTGGGCGAGTGCCTGCTCGAGGTGCGCGATGGTGTTGGCGGTTCCGAAGAGGGGTTTACCACCGGCGAGAAGGTGGGTATCGCTGATGTGGGCGATGACATGGCTGGGTGCAGGGTACTGGCCGAGTTGAATCACCTCACCAGCCTAGGCCGCTCGGATGTCATCTGACAGGGTGTTCGCTCGCGTGTTAATCACCACACAACGAGAATTGCCCGCCTCCACGAGTGGGGGGCGGGCAATTCTGGTGTTTACGTTGCGCTCTGCGCGTGTGTCAGAAGGTTACTCACTCTTCGACAGGACGGGAAGCTGCACCGTTCCCGTCTTGACACCTTCGACGGCAGAGTCAAACTCTTCGGTGATCCCGTCAATGTTCTTGAAGGTGAGCATGCTGACGACGACGGCGACGACTAGGCACAGTGCGAAGCCGGGAACGATTTCGTACATCGCACCGGTGAGCGCTGGGATGTTGCCCCAAACGATGACGGTAACTGCACCGGCGATCATGCCAGCAAGTGCGCCCATGCTGGTGAGCTTGCGCCAGAAGAGCGACAGAAGCACGATCGGTCCGAATGCTGCACCAAAGCCGGCCCAGGCGTATGCCACGAGGGCGAGGATCGACGAGTTGGGATCCCAAGCAAAAACAATGGCGATGATTGATACAATCAGCACACCCATGCGGCCCAAAATTACCTGTGCCTTGGGCGTTGCTTCCTTCTTCGCAACGATCTTGAAGAGGTCTTCTACCAGCGCAGAGGACGACACGATGAGCTGCGAGGAGATCGTGCTCATAATGGCGGCCACGACTGCTGCGAGAACGAGTCCGGCAATCAGCGGGTGGAAGAAGATCTGTGCAAGCTCAAGGAACACGCGCTCCGGGTTATCAAGGGTCAGCCCCGGGTTCTGCTGGAAGTAGGCGACACCGATGAGGGCTGTTGCCATGGCTCCGAGTACGGAGACGACCATCCAGGTGATGCCGATACGGCGACCTGCGACTGCATCTCCGGGTGAGCGAAGTGCCATGAAGCGCACGAGGATGTGAGGCTGGCCGAAGTAGCCAAGGCCCCACGCTGCCGCTGAGATAGCGGCGAGTACAGTACCGCCTGAGATCAGGCTGAACATGTCGATTTCGGTGTTCGCTGCGCGAATCGATTCGATGGTGTTCGCAACTCCACCGGTTTGAGTGATGCCGACTATGGGCACGGCGATGAGGGCGAGGAAGATCATGATGCCCTGCACAACGTCAGTGTAGGTTGCACCAATGAATCCGCCAAAGAGTGTGTAAAGGACCGTGACTCCACCGACTACAAGCATTCCGATGTAGTACTCGGAGCCAAACGCGCTCTGGAAGAAGATGCCGCCAGCGACCATTCCCGATGAGACGTAGAAGGTGAAGAAAATGAGAATAATAATGCCGGCTGTGATGCGCAAGATGCGCGTTTTGTCACGGAGGCGGTTCTCGAAGAAACTCGGCAGTGTGATCGAGTTTTTGGACACTTCGGTGTAAGCACGTAGGCGCGGTGCGACAAACTTCCAGTTGAGCCAGGCGCCGATGGTGAGCCCGATGGCGATCCAGCCTTGAAAAAGGCCTCCGATGTAGAGGGCTCCGGGGAGTCCGAGGAGGAGCCAACCGGACATGTCGGATGCTCCGGCGCTGAGCGCTGCGACTCCGGGGCTGAGCTTACGGCCAGCAAGCATATAGTCGTCGAGATCGCTGGTGCGTTTGTACGCCCACCAGCCAATTCCGAGCATTGCGGCCAAGTAAATGACCATTGCGATAATTTGGAAGAATTGATCGTCCACGGTATTGCCTTTCGTATGCACGTCGGTGGGCTGAGGTTATCTACCATTGCAGAGATAAGAGTTAGTAACAATCTCAATAGATGACCATGAAACATCAAGTTTTCTAATGAATTCGTCTTCGTTTGCTGATTTGCCGCTCATTTCAGGCGTTCCTGCAGATTTCTTGCACGTGGAACGGCAAGTTCACAGCTTTCCGGGCTTGCGCTGACAGACAGAATCGGTTGATTTTTTTATGTACTGGTGTTTGCGTGCGCTCGGTTTTGAGCGCCGCAAGCTCACAGCACCGTGGCTCTCGTCTGAGCGTTCTTCGGGGTTGAGGGTGTCGCGGCTTGCTTCCAGCCGCGCTCAGATTCACTGACGCGACCGTCGAGTTCGAGCATGCCGAGCCGCGCTCGCACCACGGCAAGAGCGAGACCACTGCGAGCGGCGATGTCGTCGGTGGTGCGCGCACTACGTGCGCTGAGCGCATCGAGGAGACGCGTGGTTTCTGTGCTGTGCAGGACACCAGCATCTTCTGCGGCGGAGTGGGGTTCGGGATGAAGAACACCGGCTTCGTGGTCGAGCGGTGCGAGCTCCGCCATCTGGTCGGGATTGGTGACGCAGACGGCATCGTAGTCACGAATGAGGCGGTGGCACCCTGCGGAGGCGGCGCTGGTAACGGGGCCGGGTACGGCGCCCAACGGCCTGCCGAGGGTGGCCGCGTGGCCTGCGGTATTGAGCGAACCTGAGCGCCAGCCCGCTTCAAGCACGACCGTAGCGACACTGGCCGCGGCAATGAGCCGGTTTCTTTGCAAAAACCTCCACTTGGTGGGTGGCGAACCGCACGGGAGTTCAGAGATCACCGCTCCATTGTCAACAATTCGGGTGAGGAGGCTATCGTGGCCGCTCGGGTAGAAACGGTCGACTCCTCCGGCAAGGAATGCCACAGTGAGTCCCTGACTGGCAATTGCTGCCCGGTGGGCCATTCCGTCGATGCCGTAGGCAGCGCCGGAGACAATGGTGTAGCCGCGGTCGACGAGTCCCGCCGATGCTTCCATGGTGATGTGTTCTCCGTACCCGGTTGCGGCTCGCGCCCCGACCAGGGCCATTCCGTTGACGAGCCCAGCAAGCGCCGCATCCGTTCCTCGTACCCACAGCGCGAACGGCGCATGCCAATCGAGGTCATTGAGTCGTGCGGGCCACAGCGCATCCTCCGGGGTGAACAGTCGTGCCCCAAAGCGTGCGGCCTGTCGCAGCGCGATGAGGGCGCTGTCGGATTTGAGGCGCGGTAGCCACCGTTCCATAGCCTGCCGCATGTCATCCTCGGGAACTGGGTCGCTTTCTTGGGTCAGTTCGGCGGCAAAGCGTGCTGCGCTCCAGTGGTCAACAACTGCGGTGAGCGCGCGCGACGGACCAAGCTGTCGCACGGCCCGACCGGCGAGGCGGTCGCCGGGTTCGGCGAGTCCGCTCCAGGTGGCTCGTGCGAAGCGATCCTCGATGGTCTGACGTTCGAGATTGGTGTCACCGCTCACGGCCCGCACAAGGGTGGCGATTTCTGATTCTTCGAGTCCAAACATACTCACTGTGACATTGCCTTTCGTAGATACAGCGCTTGACCGACGTGGGTTTCGTCGGGTCGTTCGTCGGCGGCGAGGTCGGCCAGCGACCACGCGACGCGCAAAACGCGGTCGTAACCCCGCATGGTGATTCCGCCTCGTTCGAGTGCGCGATCGAGCCCGGCGGTATCGCGCGGCGCGAGTCGTAGTTCTCGACTGCGAAGGTAAGAGCCGGGCACCTGAGAGTTAAGGCGCCACGGCGTTGTCGTGAGACGCGACTGCGTCCTCTGGCGGGCCGCAGCGACCTGAGCACGCGCATCTGCGGTCGACAGCGAGGGCCGCTCCCCCGCGAGTCGCAATTGTGCACTCGTAATTCGTTCGACCCGAAACTGGATGTCGATGCGGTCCAGTAGCGGGCCCGAGAGCCTGGCAAGATAGCGGCGCCGCGAATTGGGTGGGCACGTGCATTCGCTATCGGGGGCACCCCACTGCCCGCAGGGGCACGGATTGGCGGCCATCACGAGTTGGAAGCGGCCGGGAAAGTGCGCGACGGAGTTGGCACGGTGGATGCTGATAACTCCCGATTCGAGAGGTTGCCGCAGTGCATCGAGAGCCGCGGGCGCAAACTCGGGTGCTTCGTCGAGAAAGAGCACTCCGTCGGAGGCTCGCGCGGCAGCACCCGGACGAATCTGCGAACTGCCGCCGCCCACAAGCGCAGCAGCGGTGGCGGTGTGGTGTGGCGACTCAAGCGGCGGGCGGGTCGTTAGGCTGCTGCCGACGGGAAGGCCTGCCAGGGAACGGATTGAGGAGACTTCGAGGGCTGCTTGCTGGTCGAGGTCAGGCAGTAGGCCAGGTAATCGGGCTGCGAGCATTGTCTTGCCAGCGCCGGGCGGCCCCAACAGGAACACGTGATGGCCGCCAGCAGCTGCCACCAGCATCGCATCAATCGCATCCCCGCTGCCAATCATGTCGGAGAGGTCACCACTTTCGACAGGAGCAGCCTCAACGCTCGGCCTCGTGATGATCTCCACGGGCTCGGGCGAAAACTCGCCCCCGTGCCAAATCGCAGCATCGCGCAGCGATGGAACCGCAACAACGCGAATATCCGGAACGAGAGAGGCTTCGTCTGCGTTGCCGGTGGGAACCATGACGGTGCTGAAACCCGCACGAGAGGCCGCGAGCACTGCGGGCAGCACCCCGTTCACCGGGCGCAGTCGACCATCGAGACCCAGTTCGCCGATATGGAGAACGCGATCGATCGATTCGGCAGACACCGTACCGGATGCCGCGAGCGCCGCGACCGCGATTCCCAGGTCAAAGCCAGAGCCGTGTTTGGGCAGAGCGGCGGGCGACAGGTTGACGGTGATTTTGCGGTTTGGCAAGCCGCATCCGGAGTTAGTCGCTGCCGCCCGCACTCGATCCTTAGCTTCACCGAGGGCCGTGTCGGGTAGTCCGATCAGCACAAAGCCAGGGAGGTTGTTGGAGAGGTCTGCCTCAATCTCTACGATCGCTCCCTCGAGCCCGAGTAGTGAGACAGCGTAGGTTCTGCCGATCACGACACACGCTTCAGGTGCTCGATCTCAACCGGGCCGCGAGACGGCAGAATCACCGCGACCGCGTCGATGCGAATTGTCGCCGCCGAGCCAGGGTGCCGCTCGCACCAGGCGGCAGCCAGTCGTCGCAGCCGCGCCACTTTGGTTGCAGTGATTGATTCGAAAGGGTGCCCAAACAGCACACTCGATCGAGTCTTGACCTCGACGAACACCACCTCGTCGCGATCGCGCGCCACAATGTCGAGTTCGCCTTGCGAGCACCGCCAATTGCGGTCGAGGATGTCGAGCCCTGCGTCAATCAGGTGATCAACCGCGAGGTCTTCACCGCGAGCGCCAAGTTCGTCTTTTGCTGCCATGGCTCAAGGGTGGCGCGGGTGCGCAACGTCGCAGGCATGAAGGGGGAGGTTAGCGCGAAGTGCGAGATGAGTACGTCATGGGGAGGAGAAGTCTGATGCGCCCGGTTATTCGAACAGCCCCATGACGAGACTGGCCGCCAGCAGCACCATGATCACGGCGATCAGGATGTCGAGCACCCGCCAGGCGGTAGGCTTCGCGAACAGCGGACGCAGGAATCGGCTGCCATACCCGAGCGCCGCAAACCACAGCACACTGCCCAGACACGCGCCGAGCGCGAACCACCAGCGGTCGTCGCCGTACGTTCCGCCGATTGATCCGAGCAGCAGCACAGTATCGATGTAGACGTGCGGGTTGAGCCAGGTGAGCGCGAGCGCCGTCGAGAGAGCTGCGGCGAGCGTCATCCCGGTGCCGCCAGCACTAGTGGTGAGGGCCTGCGGCCGCGTCGCTCGCCGAATCGACAGGAACGCATACACAAGCAGGAACAGCGCGCCGCCGACCCGCGCGACAACCAGCAACCAGCTGGCCTGTTGGATGAGAGCTCCGAGGCCCGCGATCCCCGCGAGAATCAGAACAATGTCCGACAGCATGCAGATAAGAACAACGGGCGTCACGTGCTCGCGTCGCAACCCCTGACGAAGCACGAACGCATTCTGAGCACCAATCGCGATGATCAGCGATAGACCAAAACCGAGGCCGGCAAGCACGACGGAGACAATCGCGGGCATGAATTGACTCTACGGGCTACTCGTCGAGCGCAAGTTCTTTCGGCAGTTCGAGATCTTTGGCGCTCAGTTCTTCGATGTTTACGTCTTTGAAGGTCAGCACACGCACGCTCTTGACGAAACGGTCGGAGCGGTACACATCCCACACCCACACATCGGTCATCGAGAGCTCGAAATAGAAGTCATGCTCCGTGTCACGGCGCACCAAATCGACTTCATTCGCGAGATAGAAGCGTCGCTCCGTTTCGATCACAAAACGGAATTGGCTTACGACATCGCGGTATTCGCGGTACAGCGCTAGCTCGACCTCGCGGTCGTAGTCTTCAAACTCGTCTTCATCCATGCTGCATTCATTGTAGGCCGCACTACCGCAACCATGTGTGCCGGTGCAGCTCGGTCGCCCCGAGCCGACCAATCGCCTCAAAGTGGGCCGCCGAACCGTAGCCCTTGTTGCTCGGCCAGTGGTAGCCAGGATACTCGGTGTCGGCCTCAATCATCATGCGATCGCGGTGCACTTTTGCCACCACGGATGCTGCAGCAACCGAAACGCAGTCGCGGTCTGCTTTCACCCTGGTGTGCACTCGCGGCGCCACCGTCAGGGAGCCACTGAGCCAGTCGGTGGAACCGTCCAACAGCACCACGCTCGACATAACGTCTACACCCGCATCATGAAGCTGGATGAGTGCGCGTTTGCCGGCGAGCCCGAGTGCGGCGGTGATTCCGATGGAGTCGATTTCCGTGGCATCCGCGTAGCCGACGGCCGATAGTGGTGCCCACTCACGGGTGAGGGGAGCAAGAAGTTCGCGACGTTTTTCGCTGAGCATTTTGGAATCTCGGAGCCCTGCCGGCCAGGGGCCGTGCGCGGCACTCATCGCGGTCATCCCCACCGCGACCGGACCAGCGATAGCTCCCCTACCGACCTCGTCGCAGCCGATCACTAGATGGGTGCCAGTTCTGAACAGTTCGCCTTCGACTTCACTGGTCGGATCAGCTACCGGCACCGATTACTCTGCGTTCTCGACAACTCGCTGGAACGTCTCCCCGTGGCTATCGAGCAAGCTCCAGCGGTTAATGGGCCAACTGATGAGCACGGCACGACCGACCACAGAATCAATTTTCACGAATCCTCCCGTGGGGTCATCCTTGTGAAAAGCGGAGTCAGCAGAGTTGTAACGGTTATCTCCCATGACCCAGACGGAATCATCGGGCACGGTTACCGTGAAGTCGTCACGTGTTGCTTTCGTTACGCCTTCCGGGAGCACAGTGTATGGCTCGTTGAGTGGAACACCATTGACAATGATCTGGCCGAATTCGTTGCAGCACTCAACGGTGTCGCCGGGCATACCGATTATGCGTTTGATGAGGTGGTTGCTGCTGTCGGGAGCACTGAGACCCACGAAAGCAAGCACGGCATCCACGGCACCAACAAACCAGTTCTGGGGCTCAACGGAGATAGCCGGAAGCCACCCGCCCGGATCAGTGAACACCGATACATCGCCGTGCGAGAGAGGAAACAGGGTGGGTTCAAGCTGGTTGACCAGGATGCGGTCTTCGATCTGCAGAGTGTTTTCCATCGATGATGACGGGATGTAGAACGAGCGAACCAGAAAAGTCTTGATCAGGAATGAGATCAGAATTGCCACGACAACAATAATCAGCAGGTCGCGGAGGAAGAGTATCCACCCGGCTCCCTTCGGGGCAGCATGGCGCCGGTGGCCACGACTGCCGCGCCGCGTATTGTCAACAGTTTCGTTTGTCATTTAACCCCAAAGCTCCCAGCAAGCATAAGCCGCCGGGAGCAGTTGGTTTGTGAAAGGCGAGTGGCTACTAGTTGTCGCGCTTCTCTTTGATCTTCGCCTTCTTGCCGCGAAGCGCGCGCAAGTAGTAGAGCTTGGCGCGGCGAACAGCACCACGTGAGACAACCTCAATGTGGTCGATTACTGGGGAGTGCACGGGGAACGTACGCTCGACACCGACTTGGAAGCTCACCTTGCGAACCGTGAAGGTTTCGCGAACTCCGTGGCCGGAACGGCCGATGACAACTCCTTGGAAAACCTGAATACGCGAGCGCGTACCTTCGATGATGTTTACGTGAACCTTGACGTTATCGCCGGCACGGAAATCGGGAATGTTGTCTTTGAGAGACGCCTTGTCGACGTCATCGAGAATATGCATAATTGATCGCTCTCTGCGCCCGCCATGAGTCGAACGCACATTGTTAGATAAGAAAGTTTGTGCGTAAAGCGGTTACGACGCCCTCACGGCAGAGTCGTGCGCGAGCACAATGAATAATCTTGCCATACATTTACCGTGAAGTGCGATTCTCATCGGGGTCAAGGATGATGACATTGCCGTTATCGAGGCGTTCCCCCGGATAGGTGGGGCGCTGCGCGTCACGCTCGAAACCCTCAACAAGGCTCGTAAAACGTTTACGGGTTTCGGTAACAAGCTGCCAGAGTGCGATCCAGAAGCCCACAACCGCAGCAACGACGACTAAAGCTGCCAGCAGCGGCGCATCAACGAAGCCATAGGCGATGATCACAGCGTGCCACCCGGCCAGCACCCCGGCGTCGATCCACGACACCGCCTTTTCGGAGCGAACGCTCTTTCGTGCAGCGGTCAGCCCCACAACCGCGAGGAGAGAAAACGCCAAAATGGGGCACAGCAACAGAAAGAGAACGAAATCCCAGCCCACGCTGGAGCCAAAGACTCCGCGCCCCACTAACACCCACACGGGTAGCACAATCACAGCGATGAACTGCCAGTAGTAGAACGCGTGCCTGATCATCATGGTCTCAGGGTATCTTCGATGTGATTAAGAATGCTGAAAAACTCACACTGAAAGACCTAGGTGCTCCCCCGTGCCAAACCCCACCAATGCGCGCACTGAACCCGTGCAGCAGCGAAGCGCAGAACGCATCAACGCCCTTCTCGATGCTGCGGCCATACTCCTTGACGAAGTCGGGATCGACGCGATGACCACCAACGATGTTGCAAAAAGGGCGCAGTCGTCGGTGGGTGTTATCTATCGCTATTTTCCCAACATCCAGTCACTGCTTCGCGCTCTCGCCTCTCGCAACTTCGACAAGTACCGTGCCGGACTCACGGCGACGCTTAATAAAAGGGCTACCAACGCGCTTGATGCGCTCAACGTGTCGATCGATGTTTATGTCGAGTTAAGCCGCACCGAGCCGGGTTTTCGTGTGGTCTCCTTTGGCAGCATTATCGACCGCCGCTTCAACGTGAATCGCAAAAGTAACAACACTGCGCTGGCAGAAATTCTGACGGACCTCCTTGTTGCGACCTACGGTGTGCCCGCGTCAGACTCGCTCGCTTTCGATATTGAGGTCACCGTCGAAATAGCAGATTCTCTGCTCGAGCGTGCATTCTTGTATGACCCACACGGGGAAGAACCGTTTATCGAGAGACTTCGAGAGTTCATTGCGCAACTCTTGGAACCGCACACGAAAGAGGCAATCACCGAATGATCGAGTTGCGAACGCCCGCCGAAATCACGGAGATGAAAGCGGCCGGTGAGTTTGTTGCGAGCGTACTGACGGCCACTCAAGCGGCTGCCGCGGTTGGCGTGAACCTACTCGAACTCGATGCGCTCGCCCACAGCATGATCCGCGAACGCGGAGCTGAGAGCTGCTACATCGACTATCACCCCTCGTTTGGCGCTTCCCCGTTCGGCAAAGTGATCTGCACCTCGGTCAACGATGCTGCACTGCACGGCCTCCCTCACGATTACGCCCTGCAAACCGGCGACCTACTGAGCCTCGACTTTGCGGTGGCCGTCGATGGTTGGGTTGCCGACTCTGCGATCACTTTCGCCGTCGGAACGCCGCGCGATGAAGACCTCAAACTGATGGATGTCACCTCACGGGCGCTTGATGCCGGCATCGCGGCAGCTGTTATGGGCAATCGCATTGGCGATATTTCTGCCGCCATCGGTGACCTTGCGTACGGCGCAGGTTACGAAGTGAATCTCGATTTTGGTGGCCACGGAGTGGGTCGCGAAATGCATGGTGACCCGCACATTCCCAATGACGGCAAGCGTCGCCGGGGAATGCCTCTGAAAGCGGGACTCGTGTTCGCGATCGAACCGTGGCTCATGATCGGTACCGACGAAGTCTTCACGGATGACGACGGCTGGACGCTGCGCAGTGTTGACGGTTCACGTGCCGCCCACTTCGAGCACACGGTGGCGATCACACCGGATGGCCCGCTCGTTCTCACCGCCCGTTCGTAGGCAAGGGCGAGGGCGAGGGCGAGGGCGAGGGCGAGGGCGAGGGCGACCGGATGCTACTGGTCGTCGGCGAGCAGGTCAGGCCGCACACGTCGGGTGCGTTCGAGCTGCTGCTCATGACGCCAGTCGGCAATCGCCTTATGGTTTCCGCTGAGTAAAACATCGGGAACGGAGCGCTCTCGCCAGATGGCGGGTTTGGTGTAGCTCGGGTACTCAAGCAGACCCTGCTCGTGGCTCTCCTCCGTGAGGCTCTCCGGATTGCCGATCACTCCCGGCACCAGACGACCAATGGCTTCGATCATGGCCATCGTTGCAACCTCACCGCCGTTCAGCACATAGTCGCCCAGGCTGATTTCGCGGACACGCACCGTTGATGCGGCGTAGTCGATAACTCTCTGGTCGATTCCTTCATAGCGTCCACACGTGAAGACGAGATGCTTCTCGTTGGCAAGTTCACGTGCCGCAGCCTGGGTGAAGGGAACCCCGGCAGGAGTCGGAACAATCACTACCGTTTCGGGCGTGAGCGTGGCATCCAACGCTTCACCCCAGGGCTCAGGGCGCATTACCATTCCTGCCCCACCGCCGTAGGGGGTGTCGTCGACGGTGCGATGCCGGTCGTATGTAAAATCACGCAGATCGTGAACGGCGAGTTGGATAATTCCGCGCTCACGAGCCTTGCCAAGCAAAGAGATATCGAGCACCCCAAAGAAGTCGGGGAAGATCGTCACGATGTCGATGTGCACGCGTTGACCCTATCCCGCTACTTGGTGTCGGGTGAGTCTGGTGAGTCTGACGCGGTCGGTGTCTCTGGTGTTTCGGACTCGGACGCTGCTGCTGTTGCTGTTGCTGTTGCTGGCACGACATCATCAGGAATCTCTTCAAAAAGCCCCGGCGGCGGCGTAACAACCATTTCGCCAGTTTCGAGATTAACACTGGCGACAATCGACTTCACGAACGGCACGAGCACATCGCCGTCATCGGTCGTAACCGTGAGCAGATCCTGGGCAGGAAAATGATCCACCTGCGCGAGGGTCCCCACCTGAACGCCATCTCGAATGACTTTTAGGCCAATGAGCTGGTGGTCGAACCACGCATCCTCTTCAGGCTCCTCATTGGGATCGTGTTCGATCCAGAGGATGGCCTTGACGAGAGTTTCTGCTGCACTGCGGTCGAGCACTCCAGTGAAGAAGGCGACCGGCTGAGCATTGAACCACTTGAGCTCGATCAGCTCGATCGTTTTTCCGTGCCACGAAGAACTCGTTGGCACCTGCAGGGAAAACACGGCTCCCGGAACGAAACGTCGTTCCGGGGCATCCGTGTACATCTCTACTTTGATGGCTCCCTTAAGCCCATGCGCCTTCGTCAGGCGCCCCACCCGCAGCTGTGTGCGACCTTCGCGGGGCGTCTTCACTTCACCCACTGTTTAGAAGTCAGTGTCGACGACGTCAACACGCACCTTGCGACCATCGGCCAAGGCCGTGATCAACGTGCGCAGTGCTTTCGCCGTGCGACCCGCGCGACCGATTACGCGGCCAAGATCTTCGGGATGCACGCGAACCTCAAGAAGTTCACCGCGCTGCGTGTTCTTCGCAACGACCTGAACGTCTTCGGGGTGATCGACGATTCCTTTGACGAGGTGTTCGAGAGCGGGAGCGAGCAACTGCTAAGCCTTGTCTGCTTCAGCTGCAGGTGCTTCAGCAGCAGCCTCGGTAGCGGCGGGAGCTTCTTCAGCAGGAGCTTCCTTAGCAGGCGTCTCTTCAGCTTTGGGCTCAACCTTGTCAGCCTTGGGCTTCAGAACCGGCTTCTTCTTTCCGTCGGCTTGGAACTCTGCCTTGGCTTCTTTCACCTTGACGGTGCTCTTAGCGTTCTTGTCACCCTTGAAGATGCCCCAGTCGCCGGTCAACTTGAGGATTGTCTCAACCTGCGGGCTAGGCTGCGCGCCGACGCCCAACCAGTACTGTGCACGCTCCGACTCGACCTCAATGAACGAGGGCTCCTCGGTCGGGTGGTACTTTCCAATTTCTTCGATGACACGACCATCACGCTTTTTGCGCGAGTCAGCAATGACGATGCGGTAGTAGGGTGCACGGATCTTGCCCATGCGCTTCAAACGAATCTTTACAGCCACAATTCTCCTGATTTAAATGTTATTGGTGGCGAACCGCTAGCCGTGAGCGTGGGGGCACACTCGGCAGAAAAGCTCTAGTGGATTCCGTTCGGGCCAGATTAGAGGGTCGGGCTACGAAGGACTCAACCGCCTATTCTGCCAGAGTTTTTGCCCGATGCGGAACAGGGGGCAAAGAAAACTCCGAATGGGTGGCGTTAGGCGTTCTGTGCGTCTCTCCAGGAAAGCCACTGCTTGGTGGCCGTGAGGTCATGCTCCGGGCCGCTTACCCCCAGGGTGAAGAGGGTAACTCCCTGCTCGAGCAAGCCATCCGCGTCTTCGATGCTTCTGCTGCGGAGATCGCTCGACAGCTCGATCTCGTTCATATCCCGGCCAACGGTCTCGCAATGCGCCGCGAGCACATTCTTTTTGTGAGCAAGCTCGTCACCGGCGACAAAGCCATGCCAGATATCTGCGTGTTCCGCCACCAGCTTGAGGGTTTTCTTCTCGCCACCGCCACCAACCAGCACAGGTATTTTGCGGGTGGGTGGCGGGTTGAGCTTGCTCCAGCGGGACTCGATACGCGGGAGTGCCTCGGCGAGCGCATCCAACCGCGATCCGGCGGTTCCGAACTCGTAGCCGTACTCGTCATAGTCGCGCTCGAACCAACCTGATCCGGTGCCAAAGATGAAACGCCCGCCACTGATGTGGTCGATCGTGCGAGCCATGTCGGCCTGAAGGTCAGGGTTGCGGTAGCTGTTGCAGTTGACGAGGGTTCCGAACTCAACGCGACTCGTCAGTTCTGCCCACGACGCCAACTCGGTCCACGCTTCAAAGTGCAAGCCGTCGGGCTCACCAGAGAGCGGAAAGAAGTGATCCCAGTTAAACAGGATGTCAACGCCGAGCTGCTCAAGCTCACGAACCCGATCCCGGATCGCCGAATACTCGGCGTGCTGAGGTTGAAGTTGAATGGCGATACGAACGGGGCGGCTCAGAGTCATGACTCCACAATATCCGCTAACGACCGAGGAACTTCTGCAAACTCTCAAGCTCTTCGGGTGATGGCGCACTGCCAGCAGGCTTCGAACCACCGAGTCCAAAGCCTGAGCCGGCGGGCGCGGATGGAGCGCTCACGCCCTGAGCCCGTGCCGCTTCTTCTGCGGCGCGCCTAGCCGGGTTGCCCGACTTGGAGCCCTTCTTTTTCTGGTTCTTCTTCGCCGATTTGCCGCCGTGGCCTCCGGCAATCGGCCCCATTCCGGGAATCTGGGGCGTGCCACCCTTGGCAACCGTCTTCATCATCTTGGCGGCCTGTTCGAAGCGGTTCACCAGCGCATTGACCTCGGTGACGGTCGTTCCCGAACCGCGAGCGATACGAACACGACGCGAGCCATTGAGTAGCTTCGGCACCGTGCGCTCGTGCTTCGTCATCGACTGGATGATGGCCTCAGTGCGCGTAATCTCCGACTCGTCGAAGTTGTCGAGCTGCTCGCGCATCCCCTTCGCCCCGGGCAGCATTCCGAGCATGCTTTTGATCGAACCCATATTTTTGAGCTGCTGCATTTGCCCAAGGAAGTCATCGAGGGTGAAAGAATCGCTGGCAAACTTTTCCGCAACCTTGCGTGATTCTTCTTCGCTGAACGTTTTCTGCGCCTGCTCGATGAGGGTGAGGATGTCACCGAGATCAAGAATTCGGCTGGCCATGCGGTCGGGGTGGAATGGCTCAAAGTCGTCGAGCCCCTCACCAGTGGAAGCGAACATGATGGGACGGCCCGTGATCGAGGCCACCGACAGTGCGGCACCACCGCGGGCATCACCGTCGAGCTTCGACAGCACGACGCCGGTGAAGTCGACACCGTCTTGGAAGGCGCGTGCAGTCGTCACAGCGTCTTGACCGATCATCGCGTCGATAACGAAGAGCACTTCATCGGGGTCAACAGCCTTGCGAATGTTGGCGGCCTGCTTCATGAGTTCGGCATCCACACCCAAACGACCAGCGGTGTCAATGATCACAACATCGTGCTGCTTATCTTTCGCGAACTTGAGGGCCTGCTTGGCCACCTTGACCGGGTCGCCCTTGCCGTTACCTGGCTCGGGCGCAAAGACTGCGACACCCGCCTGACCGGCGACAACCTGAAGCTGGGTGACGGCGTTCGGGCGCTGAAGGTCGGCAGCAACCAACAGAGGGGTGTGACCATCGGCGGCAAGCCACTTAGAAAGCTTTCCGGCGAGCGTGGTTTTACCCGCACCCTGCAACCCGGCCAGCATGATGACGGTCGGCGGGTTCTTAGCGAACTCGATGCGGCGTGCCTCACCACCCAAAATCGTGACGAGCTCGTCGTTGACGATCTGCACCACTTGCTGGGCAGGGTTCAATGCGCCCGACACCTCATGGCCGAGTGCGCGTTCACGAACGCGGCCCGTGAAGTCTTTGACGACCTCGAGCGCAACGTCGGCATCGAGCAGCGCACGACGAATCTCACGAACGGTGCGATCAACATCGGCTTCGCTGAGCTTGCCCTTGCCGCGCAGGTTCTTGAAGGTATCCGCGAGGCGGTCGGTGAGATTTCCAAAAGTGGCCATGATCGAATTAGTTTAAGGTGTCTGAGCCGCGTGAGCGAACGCACCCCGCTGGGAGTGTGCCCGAGTAGGGTGAGATGGTGAGACACGGCATCGTAATACTCCCCCAACAGCCCTGGGCTGAAGCCAAACAGCGCTGGATCCACGCCGAAGAACTCGGCTTCGATCATGCCTGGACCTACGACCACCTGTCGTGGAGATCTCTTGCCGACGAGACGTGGCACGCAACGGTTCCCACGCTCACGGCAGCCGCGAGCGTGACCAGCCGCATCAGGCTCGGCACCTTTGTCGCCTCGCCTAACTTTCGGCATCCGGTGACCTTCGCCAAAGAGCTTGCGACACTCGACGATGTCAGCGGCGGCCGCTTTCTGCTCGGCGTTGGCTCCGGCGGAACGGGCTTCGACTCGACCGTGCTCGGCCTGGCCGAGTTGAGCCCCCGCGAACGCCACGCTCGTTTCGAGGAGTTCGTTCGTGGTCTCGACGAACTGCTGCGCTTCGAAGAGCTCGGCAGCGGTGGCATCAGCTTCAGCGGCGACTGGTTCACCGCAGTGAATGCACGGATGGTCGGGGCGCCGGCCCAATCTCCGCGATTGCCGTTCGTCGTTGCCGCCGAAGGCCGCCGTGGCCTGAAGCTTGCCGTCGAACTCGCCGACGGCTGGCTCACGCTCGGCCGCACCGCAGACACCCTCGACCAGTGGTGGCAGGCGGTAGCAGACGTGTCAGAGCGCCTCGATGACACCCTCGACGATGCGGGCAGAGCATCCGCCACTCTTGATCGCTATCTCAACCTTGACGGTGCACCGCGGTTCAGCCTTGACAGTGTTGGTGCGTGGGATGACGCTGTCGGTCGCGCCGAAGCTCTCGGCTTCACCGACGTGATTGGGCACTGGCCCCGCGCCGAAGGAATCTATGCGGGCGACGAGAACGTGTTGATCGAGATCGCATCACGCTTCTCCCGCTAACTTTTCTGCCTCGCGCACTAACTCACTCCCGTGTCGCGCTAGCGTGGAGGCATGACTGCTCTCATCGTGCCCATCGCCGGACATACTCCACTTATTTCTGACAGCGCCTTCGTTGCGTCGAACGCGACGCTGGTCGGGCAGGTCACCCTCGGCGAACGCGTGAGCATCTTCTACGGTGCCGTGCTGCGGGCCGATGTCGACTCCATCACCATCGGCGAGGGCTCGAACCTGCAAGACAACGTCACGGTGCACTGCGACGAAGGTGTTCCGACATCCGTAGGTTCCGGAGTGAGTGTCGGTCACGGCGCCGTACTGCACGGCTGCACGGTCGAAGATGACTGCCTGATCGGGATGAGCGCAACAGTGCTCAACGGTGCCGTCATCGGCACCGGATCACTCGTCGCTGCAGGAGCTGTCGTGCTCGAAGGCACCATCGTGCCCCCCGGATCCTTGGTTGCCGGCGTGCCAGCCAAAGTGCGTCGCGAACTCAGCGATGACGAGAGAGCCGGAGTGCGCCAGAACGCCACCCACTACCTCGACATTGCGGCTGCACATAAAGCGGCCAGCAACTAGCCAACAAGACCCTGCACGAACACGTGCGGGGTGAAACCGGTGAGGTCATTGATGCCCTCACCCTGACCGACCAGCTTGATCGGGATGCCGGTGCGCTCCTGCACGGCAAGAACAAAACCGGCCCTAGCCGACCCATCCAGTTTCGTGATCACGAGGCCGGTAACCCCAGCGTGCTGGATAAAAGCCTCCGCCTGCG
The DNA here is from genome assembly GCF_006788895.1 of Rhodoglobus vestalii. Taxonomy (NCBI): domain Bacteria; kingdom Bacillati; phylum Actinomycetota; class Actinomycetes; order Micrococcales; family Microbacteriaceae; genus Rhodoglobus; species Rhodoglobus vestalii. The sequence continues at coordinate 2,500,178 of NZ_VFRA01000001.1, read as the reverse complement.
CAACACCGTTCTGACCCGTGGTGGCATCAAGCACGAGCAACACTTCGGCGATCTCGGTCTGCTTCTCGATTACCCGGCGGATCTTGCCGAGCTCATCCATCAGGCCGCTCTTGGTCTGCAAGCGCCCCGCAGTATCAATAATGGCAATATCGATCGACTCCCGCTGAGCCCACTCCACCGTCTGAAATGCGACGGATGCCGGATCTTGGCCCTGCTGCTGCGGGCGCACAATCTCTGCTCCCCCACGCTCGGCCCACGTCGCCAACTGCTCAACCGCGGCAGCACGAAACGTGTCCGCCGCACCAACAACAACGGTGCGCCCATGACCAACCAAGAACTTGGCAAACTTGCCAATCGTGGTGGTCTTTCCGACGCCATTGACCCCAACAACCAGCACAACTGCGGGGCGGGCGCTGAGAGTGAGAGTGGGGTCGAGTCTAGCCAGGCGTTCCTCAAGGGTTTCGCGCAGCATCCGCTTCAGGTCTGCGGGGTCGTCTGTCTTGTACTTGGCGACACTCGCCCGCAGCTCTTCGATGACCGAGTCGGTGATGTCAGGCCCGAAGTCGGCCGAGATCATTGCGTCTTCGAGGCCGCTCCACGTATCGGCGTCGATCGTGTTGCGCGCGAACATAGATTTGAGTGCGCCAGAGAGCGACCAGGATGCTGCCATACCTACAGGGTATGGCAGGGGTGCGCCCCTGCCGTACCCTGTGCGCCGCACCATCACAAAACTGTGCAGCAGTAGCGAGTGCAGGCGTCTCCAGAACCACGAATGGACACTTCGTGTTCGCCACGACTCACTATGCTGTTCGCCACGCGATATTACCGACCCAAGGAGTGCGCATGAGTTCCCTCGATTCTGGTGCTTCGACTCCGCTGCTGACACGATTGCGCTCAGCACTGCCCATGCTCGGCCCGAGTGAGGGTCGGGTCGTACAGGCTCTCATTGACGCACCAGACAATTCGGTGGAGTGGTCAACTGCCGAGCTGGCAGCTGTTGCGCACACCTCGCCCGCTACAGTAATCCGGGCGTGCCAAAACCTAGGATTTCGCGGCTACCAGCACCTTCGCCTTGAGCTAGCCCGCACCCCCGCACGCCCCAGTGTGGAGTCGCGACACATGGTTTCGACCATCTTCGCGGAGGCCGCCGATGCTATTAGCGTGAGTCAGGAGAGCCTCAGCACGGCTGATTTCGACCGCGCAGCAACGGCGCTCTCGCAGGCCGGCCGCGTGCTTATGGTGGGCACCGGGTTTTCCTCCCCGCCAATTCAGGATGCCGCACTGCGCTTCCTGACCGCAGGCCGCCCAGTCGACGCCCCGCTCGATGTGCAGGCCCAGCAGTTTGCCGCGCGTCTCCTAAAAGGGGGGGATGTTTGTCTGGCTGTCAGTTACTCCGGAGCCAATGCGAACACGCTCAAGGCGTGCAGCGCCGCGAAGGACGGCGGCGGTGCAACGGTGATCGCGATCACGAGCTTTGCTCGATCGCCATTGACCAGACTTGCCGATGTCTCTCTGGTGACCGGGCCCGTCACCCGCAACCACGACGTTGACCCCCATCTCAGCAGGATCAGTCACGGACTGGTTCTCCATGCGCTGCAGCGGGCCGTATTTGCGCAGCCGGGCGCAGAGTCGCTCATGACCTCCATGCGCGATGTCGTGGCGGATTCCCTCACCGACGGTTTTCCGGGCACGTAGCGAGAACGTCGCAGTCGGTTCACCGGAAGGTCACACGGCGTTAACCGCCGGTTTAGTTCCGCTCGCGAGTGTCATATGAAACACAATTTCATGCCTCACGAAACGACGGAATGGACGGTCTTGTGATGTGGAATCTCCACGGAACCTACAACCTTCGCCGTGCAGCAAACGAACCCTGGCTCTACCGCTCGGCCGCGCTTGACCACCTACATCAAGACGACATCGATACCTTACGGGCGAACGAAATCGGGCTCGTCATCGACCTTCGAGAGCACCACGAACGCCGCTCAGCCGTCACCTCCATCACGACCACCCACATCCCCATCTACGATCTCCCCGATGGGCCCCCTCAGTCCGGAACACTCAGCTCAATCTATAACCTCATGCTCTTCGATCGCGGCCGCAAACTCGGCTCTGCCGTGTCGGCGATTGCGCGGTCAGAGACCCCAGTGCTCGTCCACTGCACCGCAGGCAAAGACAGGACGGGCTTGGTCGTCGCACTCGCGCTGCACGCCGCGGGTCTCACTGAGGCTGCAGTCGTTGACGACTACGCGGCATCCGGTTCGCACGTCCGACCGCACAGACACGACATCGTCACCCAATCGCTGGCCGCACTGGAGCTCGGCGGCGATCAGCTGGCCAACGCGTTGGAACTGCACCTCGACAGCCCCGCCGCGGCACTCATGTCGGCTCTGGCAGAGATCCGAACCCGCTTCGGCAGCATCAATGAATACCTGCTCGCCCACGGCGTGACACTCCAAGATCTGGCCGCGCTTCGTGAGCGACGAATGGCGAAGCATGCATAGTCTCCTCCTCGCCCACGTGAGCGACCCACATGCAAGCGTTGGCGGCCCCCTCTATGGGACGGTCGACGGCATTGATCGTCTCGATCTCGTCGGACTCTCGCTCAGAGAGATGGGTGTGAACCCAGACGCCGTCATCGTCGCGGGGGATCTCGTGCAGTCGGGCCACACCGAGGCCTATACCGATGTGGCCGCAGCGCTGACCAGACTTGAGGCGAGCACCGGTGCGCCGGTTCTCATCGTGCCGGGAAATCACGACCACCCTCTCGCGTTCCTGACGCTGCCGCAGTCCACGGGCGTAAACCGGCGCATTGCGTACGTCGGGCAGACCCGCTTGGCGCTACTCGACTCGAGCACCGGCAGCCTGGGCAGCACTCAGTTGGAATGGCTCGCCGGGGAACTGAGCGAACCCCACGGAGACGGCACAGTCCTCGTACTGCACCACCCGCCCACACCTTCTCCACTAGTCGCCCTCGCGGGTCGGGAATTGAGCGACGCCGACGAGTTAGCCGCCGTCATCGCAGCATCCGATGTGCGCATGATCCTTGCCGGACACTTCCATCACTCGCTCAGCGCCCAACTCGGCAGCGTACCCATCTCTGTGAGCCCTGCCCTGTCATACCAACAGGACCCGACCGCCGCACCAGAGAGCGTGCGCGGCGTGGACTCACCCGCCTACTCGCTCGTCCATCTCACCGATCGAGGTCACAGTGTCGTGTCCGTCGCCCTGCGCCCCTCTGAGGTGCTCTTTAACTCTCACTCCCGACACATCACTGCAGTATCCCACCTCAACTGAAAGAAGAAATCATGTTTCCTGCAAAAAAACCCTTGACGGTGGTAGCCTTCGCCGCCCTAGCCGGCATCGTGTTGACAGGCTGCACGACTGCCACTGATGCGACAGCGCCAAACTCTGACACCGAGGCCGCCACCATCACGCTCTACACCTCCGAGCCGCAGGAGAAAATCGACGAGATCATCTCCGCATTCACTGAGCAGCAGTCGAATATCACGGTCGAAGTGTTCCGTGCAGGCACGGGTGACCTTACCGCCCGCATCGAGGCGGAGCGCGCCGCCGGCGAAATTCAAGCCGACATTCTGCTCGCCGCAGATGCCCCCACCTTTGAGGCTTATGCCGCAGAAGATCTGCTGCTCGAGTTCGAATCTGCCGAAGCTGCGAACATCAACCAAGACGTCGTCGACCCCGAGGGTTTCTACGTCGGAACGCGCATCATCCCCACAGTGATCGCCTACAACACCGGACTTGTTGACGCCCCGCCGACATCGTGGCAAGAACTTGCCAACCCAGAGTGGGCGAACAAGATTGTCATGCCCAACCCCGATGTCTCAGGAGCGGCCGCCTTTAACGCGACGGTCTGGTACAACGACGACAACCTTGGCAAAGAGTGGCTGAAAAAGCTCGCCGCCAACAACCCAGTCATCGTTGACAGCAACGGCCCAACCTCGCAGGCCATCGCCACCGGAACACAGCCCGTCGGCGCCGTCGTTGATTACCTCGCCCGCGAGCTCGCCGCGGCTGGCTCGCCGATCGCCGTCTCGTACCCGAGCGACGGCGTACCGTACGTGTCGCAGCCAGCCGGAATCTTCGCGAGCACCGACGAGGCGGATGCGGCGAAGTTGTTTATCGACTTCCTCCTGAGCGCTGAAGGACAGCAGCTGGCGGTTGCACAATCGTATCTGCCCGTCCGCAACGACGTCGGAACGCCCGAAGGGGCGCCGCCGATGGATGAAATCAAGATCGTCACGCCAGACCTCGACACCATCAGTGAGAGCCGCGCAGAGGCCGTTACCTACTTCAATGACCTCATCGGCTAGTCGCGCTACGAGAGGCCCGGCCGCACGCGGCCGGGCCCCTTCCCGTGCCCAATTTTTGTTCCCCACGCGTACGACCGAAGGTGGCCGGTTGCGCTGGGATGGCATCAGCTGGCTACGCGTGGCCGCCTGGCTCTTCTGCGCCGGCGTAATCGCTACCCCGCTCAGTGCGATCGCAGTTCAGGCATTCTCTGGCAATCACCTCCCGCTGCTGCTGCAAGGGGACGTTCTCGAAGCCGGGCTAAACAGCCTCATCTCGGCAGGCCTCTCCGCCACGGGCGCAGTCGCGATCGGCACAGCCTTGGCCCTGCTCCTCGATCGCACCGACCTGCCCGGCGCACGTATCCTGCGACTATTCATGCTGACACCACTGCTCGTGCCACCCTTTGTCGGCGCGATCGCATGGTTGAGTATCGCCGGCCCTGCCGGCCCCGTTAACCGGTTCTGGTCTGACACATTCGGTGCGCCACTCTGGAACATCTACGGCGGTGACGGAGTCGTGTTTCTGCTCATTGTGCACTCATACCCGATCGCCTACCTCATCATCGGCGCGGCCCTGCGACGAGTGCCCAGCGACCTTGAGCAGCTGGCCAGAATCGGCGGCGCAGGGGCATGGACTGCGGTGCGCCATGTGACCATTCCCTTGCTGAAACCCGCACTGCTTTCGGCGTTCACACTCACGCTGGTCTCGAACCTCGCCGACTTCGGCATCCCGTCGATCATTGGCCTACCGGAACGCTTCGTGACCCTGTCAACTCTTGTATACCGGTACATTCAATCGGGCACCGTGGATGCTCCACTCGAAGTCGTGTCAACCATCGGTCTGCTGCTGCTGGTACTGGCCGCGATCGCAGTGATTGCCGACACCCTCGTCTCCCGGCGAAAACTTGAGCTCGACGGCGGGGCAACCGTGGCTGTGCCGCTGCAGCTCGGGCGCGCCAAACCTGCCATTGCACTCATCACGTGGACTACGGGACTGGCCCTGACCGCTCTGCCCATCTTCGCCCTGGCAACACAAGCCCTACTGCCTGCACCGGGAGTGCCGCTGACGTGGGAGAACCTTACGCTTGACAGCTTCCGCCGCGCGCTGGGCAGCCCGAGCACCGCGACCGGAGCTATCAACTCCATAGTGTTGTCGGTCGGTGCCGGCATCATCTGCGCCATCGTGGGGCTCACCATTGGAACGCTCATTACCCGCCTGCGCAGCAGGGACAATGCCATCCTCAATGGTCTCGCGCTGCTCCCACAAGCCATTCCAGGTCTCGTGCTCGCCGTCGGCTGGCTCATTATCGCCCCGCAACTCGGCCTATTCAACACGCCATGGCTTATCCTGTGCGCCTACGTCATGGCGTTCTTGGCGATGGTCGTGCAATCCGTCAACGCACCACTTCGCTCAACCCCGCTCGCACTCGAAGAAGCCGCCCGCCTTGCAGGAGCGAGCCGCGCGCGCGCCCTCGTCGATATCTCGTGGCGTCTCGCCGCACCGGCAGCGATCACCGGTGGAGTCCTGGTCATGCTCACGGCTGTTCGCGAACTCACCATCTCCGTGCTGCTCGTAGCCCCCGGAACCCAGACTATCGGAGTGCTTATCTTCAATTTGCAGCAGGCAGGCGCCTACAACGCGGCGTCCGCCCTGTCACTCATCATCACCGTTATCGGACTTGCCGGACTCGGACTCACCGCCCGCAGCATCCGCGCCTAGGAAGGAAAACCATGTCATCAATAGCCCTCGATAGTGTCGGTTTGCGTTTTGCCGACGGCACACGTGGCCTCGACAACATCGATCTCACAATCGCCGACGGAGAGTTCGTTGCCCTCGTCGGCCCCAGCGGCTCAGGCAAGACAACCCTGCTTCGGACGATCGCTGGGTTCATTGCCCCGACCAACGGCGGCATACGAATCGGCGGTGAATTGGTTGCCGGCGACAAGACCTTCGTGCAGCCCGAACACCGCAGGCTCGGCATGGTCTTCCAACAGCACGCCATTTGGCCGCACTGGGATGTCGCCGGTAACGTCGGATACTCCCTCAAGCTTGCGAAACAACCACGCGCGGCACGTGCCGCGCGGGTCGCGGAAGTGCTGGAACTCGTCGGCCTCGCCGGAATGGAGAAACGCAATCCCGCGACCCTCTCCGGCGGGCAGCGTCAGCGCGTCGCGCTCGCTCGAGCCCTCGCCACCGCACCACGGGCGTTGCTGCTCGACGAAGCACTCTCCGCGCTCGACGAACCGCTGCGCGCTCGCCTACGCCTCGAACTGCGCACCCTCACCCGGGCGATGGGGCTCACCGTGGTGCATGTGACGCACGACCGCGACGAGGCACTCGCGCTGGCAGATCGCGTCGTGGTGCTCGATCATGGCCGCATCCAGCAGGCCGGCACACCCGAGCAACTCGTCACCGAGCCCAGCCAACCGTTCGTCGCCAGATTTCTTAGCGACGCCACAGTGATCCCTGGCAAAATCGTCGATCAATGCTTCACCGCAGCAGCCCACGTACTTCGCCTTTCGAGCGACGAGATCGACGGCAACCACGTCAACGGATGCGGGTCCATCGCCATACTTCCCGGCGACATCAGACTGCATCCAGCGGCAGGCGCAGGCCCCCATGGCATCGTCGTCTCCTCGCTGTTCGGACGGGAAGGAAGCGACGTTGTAGTCTGTTGGGACGGTATCGACTTTCGCTGCCTCGTACCTGGGCGGCGTCCCGCCGTTGGCGAGAAATTCAGTATCGAGATCGCCCACGCACTCTATTACCCCGATGACACCACGAGGTCGTCGGAACGGCCGTCAGCTGAGCTTTCCGTGAGCCCGCGAGCCGAAGAATCTGAAACAATGGCCAAAGAACCGATGCAGAAAAGAGCCCGATGACCGTCTCCCTCATTCGTCACGGCCAAACCGACTGGAACGCTGCCGGACGCATGCAAGGCTCCAGCGATATTCCGCTCAACGATGTCGGGCGCCAGCAAGCGCGGGATGCTGTCGAACTGCTCCGCGGAAGCGAATGGGACGTCATTGTCAGTTCCCCCCTGCAGCGCGCCCGCGAAACAGCGCAGATTATCGCCGATGGGCGCGGGCTCGAACTGGGTCGCAGCTATGACCTACTCATCGAGCGGAATTACGGCGAAGGTGAAGGCCTCACCAAGGCTGAAATCGACCAGCGCTGGCCCGATGTGCGCGGCTACCCCGGCCTTGAAACTCTCGACTCGGTTGTCAAACGCGGCATCGAAGCTCTCGATCAGGTTTCAGCCGATTACGCGGACAAGAAAGTGATCGTTGTCTGTCATGGAACGATCATCCGCTACACACTCTCCGAACTTGCCGGCCGAGACTTCGATCACATTGTGAATGGCTCGATTTCCACCATCGAACGACTCACTAGCGGCTGGGCTGTGCGCACCGTCAACGGCGAACCGCTGTCTGGGGTCGACTAGCTCGCCGAGGTTACGCCAGCGTGCTGCGGTTTCGTTAGCCTGTTTGGCGTGACGCAGTCTCTGTGGCCACGCGCTGGCCCACAACCGCGCTGATGCCATCGGAGCGCATACTCACGCCATAAAGGGAATCTGCGATCTCCATGGTGCGCTTCTGGTGGGTAATGATGATGAGCTGGCTGGTGCGGCGCAAGTCTTCGAAGATGGAGAGCAGTCGGCCGAGGTTGGCATCGTCAAGTGCCGCTTCGACCTCATCCATAATGTAGAACGGGCTGGGGCGGGCCTTAAAGATTGCGATCAGCAGGGCCACTGCAGCCAGCGATCGTTCCCCACCGCTCAACAGCGACAGGCGCTCAATCTTCTTGCCGGCGGGCTTCACCGCGACCTCAATGCCGGTGGTGAGCACGTCGTCGGGGTTGGTGAGGAAAATACTGCCTGTGCCACCCGGGAACAGCACCGGAAAGACATCGTTGAACGCGTTCTTCGTGTCTTCGAAAGCGCTGGAGAAGATCGCCTGCATCTTTTCGTCGAGTTCATCAATGATCGTGAGCAGATCTTTGCGCGTGTTCGACAGGTCGGTGAGTTGTTCCGTCAGAAACTTGTGGCGCTGCTCGAGAGCCTCGAACTCTTCGAGAGCGAGCGGGTTGACTCGACCCAGGCGCGCGAGTTTTCGCTCCGCTTTCTGCAGTCGCGCCTCTTGTTCGGCCCGCACAAATGGACGACCGGATGCCGCGGGCTCGGCATCTTCATCGCCGCCAGAATCTGCTTCCTCGTTCGGGCTCTCATCGGCAACGACATCATCGGGAACTGCAACCTCGGGGCCATATTCTGCAACGAGTACATCTTCGACAAGACCGAGCTCTTCACCCGAGCGCTCGAGGAGGCTGGAGAGGTGCAACTTCTTTTCGTAGATTTGCATCTCGAGACCGTGCACGCTTTCACTGACCACGGAGAGACGTTCACGCAGCGCTGACTCTTCACGGCGCAACCCCGAGAGTTCCTGGTTGTGGGCGGAGCGTTCTGCTTCTTTCGCCGCGAGAACCACGCGAGCCTCAGACAGCGAACGGTCCACCGAGTCGAGCACCGCAGGCAGCATCTCCACAACACGAGTCGCGGATGCGATCTGCCGTTGACGAATAACCGCCAGTCGGGCTTGTTCTGCGGCCGCTTCACGCTCCCGAATGAGCTGGACGGCAAGTTGCTCGGCCCTGGCGCGCTCGGCGCGCACCCGCTCGCGGATGGTCTCAAGCAGGATTCGTTGGTCAACTTCGCTTGCCCTCGCCGCCTCCACCTCGGCCAGCATCGGGTCACGTTCCGACACGTCGAGCATTGGGCGCGGGGCGGACTGATACTCGTCGGCTGCGGTCTGTGCGCGACCGACTTCGGCTGTGGCGTCCGCTACCGCTGCTGCCGCAACATCAACGGCACGCGAAAGGCGGTCACATTCGGCGTGCGCGGCATCCGCTTGGATTCGGTGTCGACCAAGAAGCTCTGACTGCGCGGCGAGCTGAGCGTCGTATTCGCGAAGGGTGACGAGTGCTGCTTCGGCATCCGTCTTCGCCGACGCCAGTTCGCGGCGCTTCTCTTCCAGCTCGAAACTAGTGGCCTCGATGCGAGTTGTGACGACACCCAACTTTTCGGCCGCGGCATCACGTTCGGCCACGAGTTCAAGGCGAGAGCGCTTGGCTCCAGACCCACCGCGCAACACAAACTGGGTAAGAACGTCTCCCTGGCGGGTGACGAAGGTCACGTCGGCGGAATTGGCGAGCGATTTGTGGGCCGCACGAGCTGCGTCGAGGTCGTCGGCGATCAACACGTGGGTCAGGAGTCCATGCACGCCAGCCGGTGCCGTGACAACGTCGGTGGCGGGTACCGTTGACCCAGCGGAGCCGAGCGGGGCTGCCGAGCTGTGCGCATCCGCGACAACGACTTCTACCCGCCCAAAGTCACGACTGGCTGACTCGGTCAGCGCGTTGATCGCCGCATCCCGAGTTTCTGCCAGCACCGCATCGGCAAGGGTGCCGAGCGCAGCAGCGATTGCCGCTTCGAAACCGGGCGTGACCTTCACATGCTCAGCAACGAGCCCCCGGATGCCGGGAAGGCGGGCTGCGACGAGCGCGCTTGAGCCATCTTTCTGATCGACCGCGAGCGATAATGCAGAATTTCGTGCGGCAAGACCATCACGTTCACGTTCCCCGGCGTGCAGCGCATCACGCAGCGACTCAATCTCAACCAGGATGCTTTCCACCTGTGCCTCTGCGGCTTCATAGGCGGTCTCCACTGAGCCGTCTGACTCGGTGAGCGAGTTCGTGGCCTCTCCCTTGAGTGCCTCAAAGTCTGCCTGAGCCGCCTCGCGACGGGCCTGCGCTTCGGCGAGCGCCTGCTGCTGACGCACGAACTCACCCTGTGCCGCGGTGAGGGTCGAGCTGGCGACCTCTACGCGTGCGCTAAGCCCGGCACTCTCCAGCTCGTGACGCGAGACGAGCGCGCTCTGCTCAGCGATTTCTTCGTCGAGCGAGTCGAGCGCCGCCTTCGCTGTCGCGGTGGATGCGGCAGCAGCACCGACAGCCTTTTCGGCGTCTTCAACGCCGGCGGCAAGAGTGTCGGCTCCGGCGGTGACCTCGTCGACCAGTGTCTGGCTGACGGTCGTGCCGGAGGTCGGCGAGTCACTCTGTTGTCCCAGCAGCGAGAGCCGCTGGTTGGCAAGAGTGTAAAGACTGCGGAGGCGTTCTTGCGCCGATTCAAGACCAAAGGACACACGCCGAGCCTCGTCGACTTCGCCGCCCACCTGGGCCTGCTCGAGACGGGCTTCGCGCAGCTTGTTTTGGTCGAGTTGCTCTTGGAGCACAATGCGCTGAGTTTTGCGTTCGCTTTCACTTCGGCTGAAATGGTTAATGCTTGAGCGCAGTTCGACAACCTCATCGGCGAGGAGTCGTGCGCGGGCATCCCGAACAATGGCGGCGATCGAGGCGGCCTCTTTGGCGATCTCCGCCTGCTGGCCGAGTGGTTTAAGTTGGCGACGGATCTCCCCGGCTAGGTCAGAGAGCCGCGTGAGGTTCGCCTGCATCGCGTCAAGCTTGCGAATAGTTTTCTCTTTACGACGACGGTGCTTGAGAATTCCGGCCGCTTCTTCAATGAAACCGCGCCGATCTTCGGGGCTGGCGTGCAACACCGCATCCAACTGGCCCTGGCCGACAATGACGTGCATCTCGCGGCCAAGACCCGAGTCGCTCAGCAGTTCTTGAACATCGAGCAGTCGGCACTGGGTGCCATTGATCGCATACTCACTGCCGCCATTGCGGAACAGCGTGCGACTGATGGTGACTTCGCTGTACTCAATGGGCAGGGCACCATCAGCGTTGTCGATGGTGAGCACCACTTCGGCGCGGCCGAGCGGGCCCTTGGTGGCGGTTCCGGCAAAGATGACATCTTCCATCTTGCCGCCGCGCAAAGTTTTGGCACCCTGCTCGCCCATGACCCAGGCCAGAGCATCCACCACATTGGACTTGCCCGAACCGTTGGGGCCAACCACGCACGTCACGCCCTGTTCGAAAGCAAAAGTGGTCGGCTGAGCGAATGACTTAAACCCCTTGAGGGTCAAACTCTTGAGGTACACGTCACCGCCTTTTCTTCACTGGCCACATTGCTGGTCACCATGCTGGTCACCATGCTGGTCGGAACCTTGGTATACGGTACCGGATGCGCGGGGTTCCGCCGCTCTGCCGCGCAGAAACAGCGTGCCCGCCCAGAGCGCTATCCCGCGCGCAACGCTGAGCGCGAGATAGCGCTCTGGCGCACACGCTGGCAGAAGCGACACAAGTGCGAGCCGCGATTCATGAACTGTTCGCGTACCACCAGCCGTCCGCAGCGAGGACACTCAGTGCCCTGCTGCCCATACACGTTCAGCGAGTGCGAAAAATAGCCGGACTCGCCATTCACGTTGAGGTACTGGCTGTCGAAGCTCGTGCCACCCTCCGCCAGCGCCTTGACGAAAACCGCACGCACTTCTGCGAGCAACAGGATCGCCTTAGCGCGGCTCAGCGACTCCGTGGGCTGGTTGTAGTGAACGCGTGCCGCCCAGAGTGCCTCATCCGCATAGATATTGCCGATACCGCTAATCAGCGTCTGGTCGAGGAGCGCTCGCTTCACCGTGGTGCGCTTCGCCTTCAGCGCCCGCAAAAATTTGGCGTCATCAAAGAACGGGTCGAGGGGATCACGAGCAATGTGAGCAACCTGGCTCGGTACCGTACGGTGACGCTGATCGACGGTGGGCAGCATGCTGTCGATCGACATTGAGCCGAAAATACGTTGGTCAACAAAGTTGAGGCGCAGGGCACCGTGATCAGGATGGTCAAGTTCGATTCGGATGCGCGTGAGCCGGTCATCCGTGTGGCGATCACGCAGCAGCACCTGCCCGCTCATACCCAAGTGCGCCACGAGTGCTTCACCATTGCTAGCGTTGGGGGCGCCAGTATCGCGTGCGTCGGGGTGCCCGCTATCAAGTGGAATCCACAGAAATTTGCCGCGTCGCTCAGGCGCACGGAATACCCGGCCGGTGAGCCGGTCGACAAAGTCTTCACTCGGGCCATCGTGGCGGCGCAAAGAACGCTCATCGAAGACGGTGACGGATGCCGCGGTCGCGCCGGTGATCGCCGGTTGTAGGCCGGCGCGCACAACCTCGACCTCGGGAAGTTCGGGCACAAGAGCTACTTAGCCGCAGCTTGAAGGATCGTCCACGCTTCGAGCGCCGCCGCCATTTCGGCGTGCTTCTTGCTTGACCCAGTTCCGGAGGAAATGATCTCCTCAGACAGAACAACGCTTGCGTGAAAACGTTTGGAGTGATCGGGGCCGCTATCGTTGATGCGATACTCCGGTGCCCCGAGACCGAGTCGCGCTGCCAGCTCTTGAAGGCTGGTCTTCGGGTCCATCGCGGCCCCAAAACGTGCCGGATCAGCCAGCAGTGGCACGACTAAACGTAAGACGAGAGCGGTCGCTTCATCCTCACCACGATCCAGATAGGCGGCACCAATAATTGCTTCGACCGTGTCAGCCAGAATGGATGGCTTTTCGCGGCCACCAGTCTGCTCTTCACCTTTACCCAGTCGAATGTAGGCGCCGAGGCCAATCATGCGCGCGATTTCTGCCAGCGCAACAGACGAAACAAGGCTAGCCCGACGCTTGGCAAGGTCTCCCTCGTCAAGATCTGGGTTGTCGCGATACAGCTTCACCGTCACTGCCTGGCCAAGAATTGAGTCGCCAAGAAATTCGAGCCGCTCGTTGGTGGCGATTCCACCGTTTTCGTAAGCGAAAGAGCGGTGCGTCAGCGCAAGCGTCAACAATTCAGGGTCAATAGTGACCCCGAGCACAGCGGAGAGCTCAGCCGGTGCGCTAGAGCCCGTGACCGCCATGATTTCGACCGAGAAGGGAAACTAGTTAAACGTCAGCTACCTTGCGACCCTTGTACTCCATGTACAGGGGGGTGCCAGCAGAGTCTTCAACAACCTTGGCGCGGTGCGGCAGGCTATAGACGGTCTTGCCGTTTTCGATGGTCTTGACGAGAGTGGGAGGCGTGGCCTTCCACTGGGCGCGGCGCATGCGGGTGCTGGCCCGCGACATCTTGCGCTTAGGTACTGCCATGGCTAACTCTTTTCTTCTTGGGTCTCAGGTGAATCGTTCGCGTCGTGCGAGTCTTGCGTGAAATCTTGAAGTCCGGCCAGTGCTGCCCACCGAGCATCGATGGGAGCTTCATGTTCATGTCCGGGATTATCTAACAACCGCACCCCACACTCAGGGCACAGGCCGAGACAATCTTTCTGACAGACCGGCTGGAACGGTAGCGACAACACCACCGCATCCCTGACTACCGGTTCCAGGTCGATGTGTTCATCGGTAACCGTGTAGTCAAAAGCTTCGTCCTCAGAATACGCGAAAAGTTCGTGAAACTCGACCTCGACCGGCATGGTGATGTCGATGAGGCAGCGCACACACTCTGCTTTCGCCTTGCCCGAGACCTCCGCAGCAACTAAAACGCCGTCGTGCAGTGACTCGAAACGTGTATCTATTTTCAGGTGTGAGCCCGCGGCAACCGCAATAACTGCGTTGCCAAATGACTCCGGCACGACAACATCGAGTTCGTGCTCTCTCATCTCACCTGCGCGATGAATGAGATCGCGCACCAACACGGCATACGGGTTCTCGTTGATTCTAGACACGGTCGTCGATTCTACCCCCGTAGCCTCCTCCCTGTCGCCCCCGATCAGCGATCGCACAGTCGCCAGCCGAATGCGCGCCGAATAGCCGCAGCACGCAAGCCCCAATAGACTGGTTCCCACAGACTCGTGCGCTCGGTATGGCGTGGTTGGTTTGCCCATGATGGGGCTGCCGGTCTTCTCGAAAAACTTTTCACCCACTTTGGCGTGCTCGGCGCCGAAATTCTCGGTTTATCGGAGGCCCACTTGTCTATTCTCACTCGCGCCGCGCTGCTCGCTGGCGCATCACTTCTTGCTCTCAGCGGATGCACGGCGACCGCATCACCACCGTCGACTCCGACCCCCGATGCCGCGGCGGAGACCGTGGAGCTGAGTAACTGCGGCTTCGGCGTGAGCTTCGAGACCGCCCCCAAACGTGTGATTACGATCAAGTCGTCTACCACCGAGCTGCTGCTGGCACTGGGGCTCGGCGATCGCATCATTGGAACCGCGTTTCAGGACGGCCCGGTGCCGGCCGAGTGGGAATCCGAAGCTTCGGGCCTCACCTCAATTGCCGAGCGTGTGCCCAGCGAAGAAGCTGTGCTCGATTTAGAACCCGATCTCGTGTTTGCCGGTTGGGAATCCACGTTCAGCGCCGACGGTGCCGGCGACCGCGCCGACCTAGGCTCGCTCGGCATCAACACTTTTGTGTCACCCTCGGCGTGCCAGAGCGCCGAGCAGCCCACACCGCTGACCTTCGACAACGTGTTTAGCGACATCGAAACGGTTGCCTCGATCTTCCGGGTTGATGCCAGCGAGCTCGTGGCCGATCAGCGTGACCGCCTTGCCGCCATCGACCCCACCGGCGACTCCCGCACCGCACTCTGGTTCTCCTCTGGGTCAGACACCCCATTCGTCGGCGCTGGTATCGGCGCACCGCAACTGCTGCTCGACACCGTGGGTCTCACCAATATTGCTGCCGACGTGGATGCCACCTGGGCCCCCTACAACTGGGAGGCGGTAATCGACGCTGACCCCGATTTCATTGTGCTCGTGGATGCCGACTGGAACAGTGCAGAAAAAAAGATCGCCGTACTTGAGGCGAACCCGGCAACCGCGAACCTCAGTGCTGTGAAAGCTGGCCGGTACCTCGTGGTTCCCTTCGCGGCAAGTGAAGCCGGCGTGCGTAGTGTTGAGGCTGCCGAAAGCCTGTCCGCTCAAGTTGCGGAGCTTGATGGCTAAGGTTTCTCCGCTCATCTTCGGCCTCGGGCTGGCGGTGGCACTGCTGCTGTCAATCACCGTGGCGGTGACGATCGGGCCCGCCGAGATCCGGTTTGACGAGGTGTGGCGGTCGATTGGCAGTCATATGGGGGTCGGTGTGAGCCCACTGACGGAACTGCGTGATGGCATTGTGTGGCAGCTGCGGCTGCCGCGCGTGCTAACCGCTGCTGCGGTGGGCGCGGGGCTTGCTTTGAGCGGCGCGGTGATGCAGGCCATCACCCGCAATCCCCTTGCCGACCCGTACCTGTTGGGGCTCTCGTCGGGCGCTGCTCTCGGCGCGGTATCGGTGCTTCTGCTCGGGGCCGCAGTACTGCTGCCCATTGCCGCCTTTGTTGGCGCACTGGTTGCACTCACGCTGACACTGCTACTGGCCGGATCTCTGGGAGCGATCACTCCCTCTCGCACCGTACTTGCCGGCATCGCCGTTTCTGCGCTCGCCTCGGCCATCACCAGTTTTGTGATCTTCTGGAGCGTGACCGGCGACTCGTACCGTGAAGTGCTCTCGTGGTTGCTCGGCTCCCTCAGCGGAGCACGGTGGCCGGCGGTCGCCATCACGCTGACGGCAATTATTGTGATCGGCGTGCCCGTAATGTTGACCGGCCGCCTCCTCGACTCCTTTGCCTTCGGCGACATGCAGGCAGCATCATTGGGTGTGAACGTCAGCGCTACGCGCTGGGGGCTGCTGGCGGCATCCGCACTGGTCACCGGCGCCATGGTCTCGGTGAGCGGCTCAATCGGATTCGTTGGGCTCATCTTGCCACACGCGGTGCGACTGCTCGTCGGACCCGGGCACCGCGCCCTGTTGCCGCTCAGCGCGCTGCTGGGCGCCGTGTTTCTCGTGTGGGCAGATACTCTCGCCCGCACACTCTTTGATCCGCGAGAGATCCCCGTCGGAATCGTGACCGCCATGATCGGCGCCCCCATTTTCGCCCTCCTCCTCACCCGCCGAAAGAGTTCAACATGAGTGAACAGAACTCCTCCGGGCTGGTGGGGGAACGCATCAGCATTACCGCCGAGGGCACCCTCCTCATCGACAACATCGACTGCACCGTTGCTCGTGGTTCACTGAGCGCGCTCGTCGGGCCCAACGGTGCCGGAAAGTCGACCCTGCTGCGTGCGCTCACCGCTGTGCAGGCTCCGGCATCCGGCACCGTTCGTTTCGACGGCGACGACCTTGTCGGGATGCCACGAAGACAACGCGCGCGCCTTGCGGCGTTTGTCGAACAGGATGCCACTACCGACTCAGCCCTCACCGTCGACATGGTTGTGCGTTTGGGCCGGCTCCCCCACCAGTCGCTGTGGGAAGCAGATTCTGCGGAGTCAGCAGCAGTGGTCGACGAAAGCCTCGCCACCGTGGAAATGACCACCTTTCGCGGGCGCGAGTTTCAGAGCCTCTCCGGTGGAGAAAAACAGCGAGTGATGCTCGCGCGGGCTCTCGCCCAACAGCCGCAACTGCTCGCGCTCGATGAGCCAACCAACCACCTCGACATCGCGGCCCAACTCTCTGTGCTTGAGCTCCTGCAACACCTCCGCACCACCGGGGTCACCGTGCTGGCAGCGCTGCACGATCTCTCGCTCGCCGCCAGCTACTGCGACCACATCATTGTGCTCTCCCACGGCCGTGTTGTTGCGGCGGGTGCGACCGGAACTGTGCTCACGGAAGCGCTAATCGCTGAGGTTTATGGGGTGCGCGCATCCATTCTGCAAAACCCGGTGACCGGCAAACCCCTCATCGGCTTCAGCCCGGCGTAGGGCTGTTATTCTGCGGACTCAGGCTAGGCCTTTCGCTTCGCAGACCAACGCCAGACAGTTCGATCCACTGGCCCGAAGGCGGTGCGTGGCGCC
Organism: Rhodoglobus vestalii; assembly: GCF_006788895.1. Taxonomy (NCBI): domain Bacteria; kingdom Bacillati; phylum Actinomycetota; class Actinomycetes; order Micrococcales; family Microbacteriaceae; genus Rhodoglobus; species Rhodoglobus vestalii. The sequence continues at coordinate 2,483,111 of NZ_VFRA01000001.1, read as the reverse complement.
CAGCACGCACGCAGTCGTGCTCGCCAACTCGACGACGCTCGCAACGACGCTAGAGCGGCTGTTACGGCCCAGGCGCCCAGGCGCGTATTGCGCGGGCTGAACGCGGCGATCTCGACGCTCGCAAGCATGGCCGCGAGTGCCGTCGAGCCCGAAACGGCTCCCTGCTCGACCAAGTGTTCATACTGCTGTCGTGGAGTTGCAGAATCGCTGAGGTCGAAGCCCAAATCTGTTGCCGTATCACGCACTTCCCGCCAGCCCGGAGCCACCGCACCGCGTGACACCGCCGAGAGGCGCAGTCCACGCCGAGCTAGCCTCACCAGCGCCGGTATCAGCACGAGAATTGGTAGGGCCAGCAGCATCCACCAGAGCGGGGATGTGGCGAGAGGACTCGTCGTGGGAGCGGTCGGTTGCTCGTTGAGCGGAAGGTCAGGTCGGGCAGCCGAAGTTGTCGTCGGGGCAGGTGTGGGGGTGGCTACCGGCTCCGGCTTCGACTCGTCAACGTCGGGCGTACTGGGATCGTCTTCGGTACTCTGTGCGAACCGGGGCTCCGTGCCGACCGAAACTGTCGGCTCGAAACGGATCCACCCGATGGTCGGAAAGTACAGTTCGGGCCACGCGTGCAGATTGTCTGTGGTGACCACGAAAGTGGCCTCGTCGGTCTCCTCATCCACATTCCTTTGCCCGGGGGTAAAGCCGACCACAACACGGGCCGGAATGTCGAGGGTGCGCGCCATAGCGGCCATGGCGGATGCGAAGTGCACACAGTAGCCACTCTGGGCAGTCAAAAACTCGGCCAACACTTGCGCGCCGGAGCCGTCATAATCATCGGCCAACGGAGCATCTTCTGAATACTCGAAGTCGCCATCCTTGAAAAAGGATTGGAGAGCGAGTGCTTGATCAAAGCGGGTGAGCTCGCTACCAGCAACTTCTTGCGCCGTTTCAGCAACAACGGCGGGCAGGGTCGCCGGCAGGGCAAGGTAGTTCTCGTAGCCCTCGGGAAGGGTGGTCGGGGCCGCCTCGAGTTGCTCAATCGACGGCGTCGGTGTGATGTACGACACGTCATATTGTTGATCTCGCGAATTTGACGTCTCCGTCGACACAGTGAGACCCTCCGCCTCCCAAGCCCAACTCCCCTCAAGCCCGGAGATACCGGTGGCGGCGTAGGGCACGGGCAAATATTCGCCCCGGATGCGCTCGATCTCGACCTGCATTGCGTTTTCGGTGCGCGGCACATCGGCGGTGAGCCCCACTGGCTTGGCAAAAGCTTGGATTTCGTCGCTGCTGAGATCGTTGCGCTCCGTCGGTCGCCACGTATCATCGCCAAACTCATCGAGCACCGCGACCCTGAGGTACTCGCCGGTGTCCTCGGAGGTATAGCGCAAGGCGAGCAATGGTGCGCCCCGGCGAAGGTCACTACTCAAGTTGATGATGGGATTCACCCCGGTCGAGATCAGCCCCGGACGATTGCCACCCTCCGAGACCGCCTCCACACTCGGCAGCAGCACGGGAACAATGAGTGACACCACCAGTGCCACAGACACCAATGGCCAGGCCGTGCGGGCGCTCACGTTCTCCGACGCAACCAACAGGATCACGACATAGGTCAGTGCGGTAGCAGCAAAAACGAACGCATTGTGCAGTTCGCTGCTGACAAAGCTGGGCACGAGCAGCAAGATCAGCAGCGGAATACCGGCGAGCGCAGGTTTGCGAACCACGAACGCGGCCACATCCATGGCGAGCGTTACGGCCAGAGCACCCAGGCAAACGATAAACACGATGCCGGTATCGGCATTCGCCGGAAGACGCTGGGTGACAATCGACTCATCGCCGTCGCGCACGAGCTCAGCAAAGCGGGCGAAGGTGGCCCCGGTTGGCACGATACCCGCGATTGCTGTGTCGGCGGCAAACGTGAGAACCAAGAGTGCTCCCGCCGTGACGGCGGCCACCGCCGTTCCCCAGGCGGCACGGGCATTGACGTTTCGAAACGCTGTTGCCGATGCCAACGCCACCACAACGACAGCCATCAACGGGAACCACCAGGAACCCTCGGTCAACACCTCGCCGAGGCTTGATGCCGCAACACCGATCGCCAACGCCAGGGCGCCGGCCAAAGACCACAGGCGCACCCTGCGATCATGGCGCTCGATACTCGCGACCCGCTCCCGATCCCGCTCAGCTACCGTCACTGGCCACCCTCGATTGCGCAACAAAAAGGTTCCAAGCCTCAGCGACATCGTCAAATGACTTGACCGAAATAACCTTCCACCCGGCAGTGCGCAGTTCATCTGCCAGAGGCGGACGCTTCGCCGAACCGAAGCGTTCACGATCGCCGAAGCCAGACGTGGGCTCGACGACAAACGCCACCGCAAGAACATTATTCGTCGACTGGCGCACCAAAAAATCGACCGTCACCGGTTCAGGGTTTGCCATCAGCGCAATCACCGGGCCGCGAGTGGATGAACGGGTGGACGGTTCTCCCTCCCACGCGGCACTGCTCTCAATCGGGGCGAATGAGGCCAGTCGGGTCAAAAGTTCCTGCTCCGCAGATGACCTGCGGTGCACGGTAGCCGCATCCGTCAACTGCGACTGCGCTGTCTCAATGATGTGGATCAAGAATCCCTCACGGCGCAGTTGCACCACTGCCGATGCCAGCATCGTGACGACCCACTCGAAGCGTGCGCTCTGCGAGCGGGATGCACCGACGGCACTCATCGCCGGCGTAACCGATGCTCGGCTCGCGTCAGGGTAGCCCTCTAGACGCGTATCAACGATAATTCGGGCCTCGGGATAACTGTGCTGCTCTTCTTGACGAACCATGAGGCTGCCATGTCTGGCCGAAGCCTTCCAATGAACCCGACGCATGGCATCGCCCCGGCGGTATTCACGGGTCATTGAGTCGTCGTCGTCGCCCGCCGATCTGCGCTGAACCACCCGCGCTTCGCCATCACCAGATTGCGCCACGAGCGCGGATGTCGCGAGCTGCACAACTCGAGGCGTCACCACGAGCGGCGTCACAGAGCCAACGTTCCACGCTCCCCACGCCAGATCGAAAGGATCAGTCGCCTCAACCACGAGCGGGCCGACCTCGAACACCCCTCGCTCAGTGGGGGTGAGCGAGTACGAGAGTTGCGCCGCACTTCGATCGCTCGTCAACCCCGTCTTCACAGACAAGCGCGGAAGCCAACCGCTGTCGGTGACCCACGGACGCCACGGCAGTGAATCACGCCAGCGAACCGGCGAGGTCACTCTCCGTGCAGCATTATCAACCCGGAGAGTCACGGCCGTTGTGCTGCCCGCCTCGACAACCGCAAACGAAAAACGGCGCGTGACGCTCATCGTTGATTCCCTCGTGCGCACAAAAGTGAAGGCAACAACGGGAAGCGCGAGAACGAAGCATCCGACATATAACAGGATCGGCATACCGGTCGTGAACCCCGCCAGAATCCCCACCGAACCGAGCACCAGAAAGGCTAGCCCCCGCCGGGTGGGACGCGCACCGCCCAGCACAACACGGATCGCTCGTCGAAAATCTAAGCGGGGCATGAGGCAAGCCCTAAGAAGCTGCAGCGACTACCGGGACCGGTGTCTCCGCCACAATGCGTTCGATCACATCAGCAATCGAATGGCCCGACAACACCGCAGCGGTATCGCCTGTGCGGCGGGCCGGAATCATTCGGTGAGCCAGCACCGTAACCGCCAAAGCGTCGATGTCATCGGGAAGCACGAAATCGCGGCCATCAATAGCCGCGCGTGCCTTCGCCGCCCGCACCAAGTGAAGTGTGGCTCGCGGACTCGCGCCAACCCGCACCTCACGGTCGCGACGAGTGGCCTGGGCAATGGCGACCGCATACTCCTCGACCGCCGTGCTCACAAAGACCCGACGCACGGCAGCGATCAACTCACGCAGTTGCTCGACGGTCACTACCGGGGTCAGCGAATCAAGCGGGCTCGACAACTCGCGGGAACGAAGCATCGCCAACTCAGCGTCAGCATCCGGATACCCCATAGAGATTCGTGCCATAAAGCGATCCCGTTGAGCCTCCGGCAGCGGATAGGTTCCCTCCATCTCGATGGGATTTTGAGTCGCAACGACAATGAACGGACTCGTGAGTGTGTAGGTATCACCATCAACCGTCACACTCGACTCCGCCATACATTCCAACAGAGCAGACTGCGTTTTGGGGCTCGCACGGTTGATCTCATCACCGATGACAATATTGGCGAACACGGGGCCCTTTTTGAACTCAAAATCTCGCGTGTTCTGGTTATAAACCGAAACACCGGTGATGTCGGCGGGAAGCAAATCGGGGGTGAACTGAATGCGCGAAACCGAGCAATCGACAGAGCGCGCCAGCGCTCGCGCCAGCATCGTTTTACCCACCCCCGGCACATCTTCAATGAGAAGGTGACCCTCCGCCAACAGCACAGTCAGCGCCAGCCGAACGGCATCCGCCTTACCGTCAATCACAGTGGAGACGCTCCGCACAATGGCAGCACAGTGATCATCGAACACGTCATCGGGCATCGGTGTGGAACTCACATCATCCATTCGTCGAGTTTGTCAGCGCTCATCGACTACAGCAATTTCCTGCGCCGGCGCAGCTCTGCTTCCAATTCAAGAATCTTCTCCTTTTGCTGGTGGCAGGCGATCTCGGCATCAAGTCGGGCTAGTTCAACGTCGGTGACCACCGGCTCAGAAGGCGGGGGCGTTTCGCGACGTGAGAAAAAACGCAAAGGGATGGCCCAAGCAGGCTTCGCGTAGATACGGCCCATGGTCAACCAAAATAGGCTACCGATGAGCGGCAAGAAAACGGCAACGAGAATCCACTTAATTCGGCCGAGATTCCTGATTTGCGTTTCGTCGATCAGAATGATGTCGATCAGCACGAAGACCATCATCACGAAAACCGCAAATGCGATCGTAATCCCCATTTACTCACAGTAGAGCTAAGTCTCTCGACCGTCGACTGTTAATCTTCTTCGAAAGTTGTGTCGTGAGAGCGCGCCAGCCGCTTGTTTGCCTCGTCGAAACCCGCCAACCACGCCTCTTTCGTGCCCAGATGAAACATGTCGTCGGCGCCGATTCGCACCAGCGATCGCGCACCCACTGCGTCCAGCTCGGTGACGTGGTGCGCGAGACCTCGAACCACCGCAACCGGCAGTCCCCCAACTTTTCCTTTCACAAGATCAGTTGCGGCAGCAATTTCGTCAGCCACTGCCGTCACGCTCACCGCGAGTGGGCGCCCCGACGCATCAACAGTGCCCCGCAAATCGTCAAGTACGCGGATGCCTGCCGCGCCGATCGCAATGTCTGCCTGCCCCATTCGCCACGGTCGCCCCACGGTGTCTGTGATCACCACCCCGAGACGCACCCCGAAACGTTCCCGCAGTGCGCGGCACAATTGGCGCGCAGTAGCATCCGGATCAAGCGGCAACAGCAGCACCGTGCCATCTGAGGTGTTGCTCGAGTCAACACCGGCCGCCGCCATCACTAATCCGAGCCGGTTCTCAACAATGCGAGTGACCCCGGTGGCGTTCACCCGGGAAGCAACCACCCGCACCGTCTCATCAGTGATCGCTTGTTCACGGTCAGCAGCCTGCACGGAGCGTCCCTCAGCTTTGCTCACGATCTTTGAGGTCACGGTCAGAATGTCACCATCCTGCAGCCCGCCAGACAACTCATCGCCAGAGTCCGACACCACGGCGGCCACAATCACCACAGTCAGATCGTTTCCGGAAACAATTTCGGGAATTCCGGGCACCGCCCACGCGCTCATTCTCACCGTTCTAGTGTGCGGCATCGCACGCGCAATCCCTACTTGACCAGCGCCGGAAGCACGTCACGACCGAACACATCCACAAACTCACGCTGATTGCGGCCAACATTATGCAGGTAGATACGATCGAATCCCGCGTTGAGAAAGCCCTGAATGTAGCGGCGGTGCACATCGGGGTCGGCGCTGACCGGCATCCGTCCCTCAAAATCTTCGGGACGCACCATGCGAGCAAGTTGTTCGATTTCAAAGGGCGAACGGATGTCGTTCTTTGCGAACCGCAAGCCACCATTAGGCCACTCGAGGAGGGCATTGCTCATCGCCTGCTCGTCAGTCTCGGCCCAACTGAGGTGCAGACGAAGCACTCGACTCTGCTGAGCGGTGTCTCGGCCCGCTTCGCGGGCGCCTTCGGCAAAACGTTTGAGGAGCACATCGATTTTTTCGAGTGGGGCGGCTTCGGTGATGAGGCCATCAACCGTTTTCCCCGCCCGTTTGGCGGCGACCGGGCCCGCCGTCGCCACCAAAATTTCGGGGGCAGTCTCGGGCATCGTCCACAATCGAGTGGACTCGAGCCGGTAGAACTGGCCATCGTGGCGCACATCTTTGCCGCTCAGGCCCGAGGCGAAGAGTTTCTTGATGATCTCGACAGCTTCGAACATCCGGTTAATGCGCTCGGGTGCTTCGGGCCAGTACTGTCCGACCACATGCTCGTTGATGGCTTCACCACTGCCCAGCCCTAGCCAGTGCCTGCCGGGGTTCATTGCGGCAAGCGTCGCTGACGCCTGAGCAACCATCGCCGGGTGCCAGCGGAACGTCGGTGCGGTCACGCCCGTTCCCAAGTCTCCGCCGGTGGTCTGACCGAGCGCACTCAAAACATTCCAGACGAATGACGCCTGACCCTGTTGCGGAATCCACGGTTGGTAGTGGTCTGCTGCCATTACGCCACGGAATCCGCGCGACTCGGCGTGCTGAGCAAATTCCAGTATCTCGAGCGGATGAAAACGCTCAAGCATGGCGGCGTAACCAATGTGGGGCGCAGAAACGGATGCGGGCATCTGTCTATTGTTGCGCGAACTTCATGAGCCCGCTTTCCTGCGCCCTCACCGGGTCGGGATGGGGATTCAACCGCTCCCTACAGCGCCCGCAAGCGTGGAGCAATATCGCGTTCGAAGAGTTCGAGGAAGCGGCGCTGGTCACCACCGGGCCCATGGAAGACTAGATGGTTGAGGCCGGCATCCACATACTGGCGAATCTCTTCGACGATTGTGTCTGGGTTATTGCCCACAATCCATCGTGATGCAATCTTTTCGATCGGCAGCGCATCGGCAGCGCGCTCCATCTCGACCGGATCGGTGATGTCATGCTTCTGCTCTTTGGAGAGTGCCAGAGGCGCCCAGAACCGCGTGTTCTCAAGCGCCAGTTCGGCATCGGTGTCGTAGGAGAGCTTAATCTCGATCATCCGGTCAATCTCTTCAAACGTGCGCTCTGCTTTAGCCGCACCCTCCTTGACCGCGGGGATGAGCTGGTCGTTGTAGAGCTCCATACCCTTGCCCGACGTGCATATGAAGCCGTCACCCGCACGGCCCGCGTAGCGCGCAACCATGGGCCCACCGGCAGCAATGTACACCGGGATGGGCTGGTCGGGTCGGTCATAAATGCTGGCGTCATGAGTGGAGTAGTACTCCCCCTCGAATGACACCCGGTCACCTGTCCACAGTTCACGCATGAGACGCACCGATTCACGCAACCGAGCAAAACGTTCCTTGAAGTCTGGCCAATCCTGCGCCCCCGCACCACGGAATCCGGTTGCTACCTCATTGAGTGCCTCACCGGTACCAACACCCAACATAATGCGCCCCGGGTACAGGCACCCCATGGTGGCGAAGGCCTGAGCCAGCACGGCAGGATTGTAACGGAACGTCGGCGTCATCACGCTCGTACCGATGCGAATTGTGCTCGTGCGCTCGCCCACCGCCGCCATCCAGCTCAGCGAAAACGGCGAGTGACCGCCCTCGTGACGCCACGGTTGGAAGTGATCGCTGACCGCAACACTCTCCATGCCGTGGGCTTCGGCCGCGACGGCAATTTCCACAAGTTCACGAGGGTCAAACTGTTCAGCTGAGGCTTTGTATCCGAGGGTAAGAGTCATAGAACCATTGTGCCTGTGTTTCTCGCGAAGTGCCTGCCAATCACTCGCGCGGTGCCTGCAAGAAATCAGAGACTGACCGGGGCACATACGGGGCAACGTCGCCGCCGAGAGCCGCCACCTGACGCACAAGCGAACTGGACACGTAAGCGTGCGCGGGATTGGGGAGCATGAAGATGGTTTCAACGGCGGCAAGGTCCCGGTTCACGATCGCCATGGGCGTTTCGTACGCAACATCTACCTGCGAACGAATGCCCTTCACAATCACACTGGCACCAACCTCGGTGCAGTAGTCAACGAGCAATCCCATACTCCAGCTGGTCACCCGAATAGTGCCCGCCAGACGAGCGTCGGCAACCGCCTGCTCGATCAGCGAAACGCGCTGCGCAATCGGCAGAAGCGCGGTCTTGCCGGGGTTGTGCACGACGACAACGTGCACTTCATCAAAGGTTTTCGCTGCCCGCTCAATCACGTCGAGGTGGCCAAGGGTGACAGGGTCGAACGACCCAGGAACAACAGCGATCCGACTCATGCCATCCACGATAGTGGCTGGGTCCTGATCGTCACGTGAGAGTTAGCTGAACAGAAAAACTCCGCGCCACACGCGACAGCGCACTAATTCTTGCCCAGGAACGCTTCTGCGCGTGCGTCAAGGCGCCGCCTCAACGCCTCAGCGAGAGCCGGATGGTTAGCCAGTGTCGGATCGCTAGCCAACAAAGCCTGCGCCGCCTCCCGAGCCTCCATGATGATTTGCCCATCGTTGGCTACGCGCAAAAGCTTCAAGCTGGAACGCCCACCCGACTGCATGCCGCCGAGCACATCACCTTCGCGCCGCAGTTCCAAATCTTTGTTCGCCAGTTCGAAACCATCGAGAGTGGATGCCACCGCCTCAACCCGCTCGCGAGCAAGCGACTCCACCTCCGCTGCCGTCACAAACAGGCACAACCCTGGCACGCCACCACGGCCAACACGACCGCGCAACTGATGCAACTGCGAAACCCCAAAACGGTCAGCGTCAAGCACCACCATGACCGAAGCATTGGGCACATCGACGCCCACCTCAATCACCGTCGTTGCCACCAAAACATCAATGTCCCCGGCAGCAAACGCACGCATGAGCTCGTCTTTCTCCCCACTAGGGAGCTTGCCATGCAGTGCCTCGATCCGCTTGCCCGCGAGCACCGCATTGCTGCGGAGCGAGGCCAGCACCTCGCTGACGTTGGCGATCGGCCGGGGCGGGCCAGCATCCGCGTCCTCGGATGCTGCAGTACTTCCCGGGGCACCGCTCGGCTCGCCGCCCGACTCAGGAGTCTTGGCATCAATTGCCGGGCACACTACGAACCCCTGTCGGCCCACTGCCAGCTCTTCTGCCAGCCGCTGCCATATCCGAGACACCCAGCCGGGCTTCTCGGCGAGGGGAACAACGTGGCTGCTGATCGGTTGGCGGCCCGCCGGCAGCTCGGCAATCGACGAGATATCGAGGTCACCGAACACCGTCATTGCAACCGTGCGCGGGATCGGCGTTGCCGTCAGCACAAGCACGTGCGGCGGTTTGGCACCCTTGAGCCGCAGCGCCTCACGCTGATCGACACCGAAACGGTGCTGCTCATCGACGACCACAAGCCCGAGGTCGACAAAACTGACAGCATCCCCCAGCAGCGCGTGCGTGCCGATCACGATGCGCGAGGCACCAGACACGGTGGCCAACAGGGCTTTCTTGCGTTCGGCAGCAGGCAACTGCCCCGTGATGAGAGTCGGCCGCAGACGGGCCGCAAGATCAGGGCCCAGCGTGCGCACAATAGAGCGAAAATGCTGGTGAGCGAGCACCTCAGTGGGCGCCAACAGTGCCGACTGTCCGCCCGACTGCGCCACCGCAAGCATCGCGCGCAAAGCCACCAAGGTTTTGCCCGAACCGACCTCACCCTGCACCAGTCGATTCATTGGCACCGGCTCAGCCAGATCGTGAAAAATCTGTTCGCCAACCGTCTGTTGATCGCCCGTGAGCACGAACGGCAAGGCGGCATCGAACTCTTCAAGCAACGACCCCGAATTGCGCGCGACCGCCTCCGACTCGCGCTGCTTCTGACGCTGCTGCAACAGTGCCGACTGCAACACGAACGCCTCCTGAAAACGCAGGGCATCGCGCGCGGCACGCCACTCGGAATCGAGTGTGGGGCGATGAACAAGCTCAAGCGCTTTCGCGAACGGAAGCAGTTCCCGGTCGCGACCCACCGCATCCGGCACCGGGTCTTCAAGCGGACCCAGAGTGTCGAGCACCACCTCGACCGCCTTCTGAATCTGCCAGCTCGCGACCGTGGACGTAGCCGGGTAGATCGGGATGGGCTGCTCGGCCCACGCCTTCGCCTGCTCAGGTTTCTTTAGCTCAAGAGCCTCACGGTCAAAGAGTTCATAGTCGGGGTGAGCCAGCTGGCGGGTGCCACGATACTGACCCACCTTTCCGGCGAAGATTCCGCGGACGCCCGGCGAAAGCTCAGTGGCCCGCCACGCCTGATTGAAGAACGTGAGGGTCAAGATGCCCGTGCCATCGCTAATCGACACCTCAAGGATGGAGCCACGCTTGTTGCGCATCGGACGATTGCGCACCTCACGCACTTCGGCCACAATCGTGACCGCTTCATCGAGCGGCAACTGGGCCAGAGCGGTCAACTCGCCGCGTCTGGCGTACCGCCGCGGATAGTGGGTCATCAGGTCACCGACGGTGACCAACCCCAAACCACGCTGCATCGAGGTGGCGGTGCGCCCACCCAGCACAGCGCTGAGCTTCTGATCAAGGGGCGAGGTCACCCTAGAAGCGTACCGGGGACCACCGGCGTCGAGACTGCGTTGGCAGGTTAGGGCCGCGTTGGCAGGTGAGGGCCGCGTTGGCAGGTCAGGACCGCGAACGCGTCACCCTCTCTGCGGCTCACTCGGGCTAGGCTCGACAGGCTATGACTCGCATTATTGCCGGATACGCCGGCTCCCTCACCATCGCCGTACCGAGCAGTGGCACCCGGCCCACCAGCGATCGCCTGCGCGAAGCCATCTTCTCGGCCCTCGAAGCCCGCGACGCCATCGAGGGTGCGCGCGTGCTCGACCTGTATGCCGGCACCGGCGCGCTGGGGCTTGAGTCAGCATCACGTGGGGCACCCCACGTCACCCTCGTCGAGAAGAATCCCCGCGCAGCAGACGCCTGCCGCACAAACGCCGCCCTCGTTGCCGCGAAGGCGCCGCGCGGGTCGAAGCCCATCATCCTTACCGCCGCACGCGCGGTTCACACCTTCTTGGAAACATCCGGCGATCAGTGGGATCTTGTGTTCATCGACCCGCCCTACGAACTCGGCAACGATGAACTTATTGTGGCGCTAACGTTGCTTACCCCGCAGTTGAGCCCGGATGCGCTGGTCGTCGTTGAACGAGGCTCGCGTGACCCCGAACCCGCGTGGCCCGCCGGCCTTGAGCTGAACCGCCGCAAAGACTACGGCGATACCTCGCTCTATTGGGTTCAGCCCGCAGCACCATCCCACCCCGCATAAGGATCCCAGCCTCCACGCGCCGTGTAAGCAACGCCGTCGACAAGAAGTCCTTCGCCCCGAACGACGCGACCGATCGCGCGAAATGCTGGCGGCAACGCCGCCGACGCGGGGAACGTCGCCAGTAGCGAATGGTCTTCACCGCCATCAAGTTGCACCCGGCCACCGACAGCTTCGGATGACAAATCAAGAGCCACCGAGCTTGCGGTAGCAATGCGGCGGGCATCAATCGCGAGCCCATCGCTGAGGTCGAGCATTGCCGTGGCTCCCCCGAGCGATGCTGCCTTCCCCGCGGCAATGGGCGGTGCGGGCCTGAGTTGGGCGGCGACCGCTTCGGGGTGTCGTGCGGCAACAGCGGCGGCGGCCACGGCATCCGGTTCACCCTCAACTACCCCCTCGTCAAAGAGCAGGCGAAGCCCCTGGGCAGCAAGACCCAACGTGCCAGCAACGGCCACGACGTCACCAACGCGAGCGCCGGAACGCACTACCGGAGTGCGGCCCTCTAGGTCACCAAACGCGGTGATGACGATCGTCAGAACGGTTGATACGGAAAGGTCACCACCGATCACCCCACAGCCAGGGGCAAGGGCTTCGCAGCCCTCACGAAGCCCATCAGCGATCGTTTCGAGCGAGCCGACCGGTGTGTCGGTGGGGGCAGCGATCGCAACGACGAGACCGGTGGGTACCGCACCCATTGCCGCAACATCCGACAGATTGGTGGCGGCCGCTTTCCAGCCCAAATCGTAGGGGGTTGACCACGCAAGTCGAAAGTCGGGCCCATGAATCATCATGTCGGTGCTGATCACCATGCGCCTATCAGGGGCGGCAAGAACGGCGCAGTCGTCACCCGGCCCCAGAAGCTCTGCCGTAGCCCACGGAAGTCGCGGAAAGATGCGCTTGAGAGCATCCAACTCTCCGACCTCACCGAGCGTGTCACCGTGGTCGCTTTCGCGGTCAATCGTCATAATCTCACGGTAGCCTGAAGCTGATGAGATCGACGACCCGCACCCCTGTTTTGGCCATGCTTGCAGTGGTTCCGTTGCTGGGAATGTTGGGCGGATGCGCGGCGATTGTTCCCCTCGAAGCCGCCGATGACGCCACAAACCCCACCTGCGCCGAGGTCATCGTGCGCCTGCCCGACACCGTTGCCGGTCTCGACCTGCGGGAAACGAATGCGCAGGCAACGGGAGCGTGGGGTGAACCGGCCACCGTTCTGCTGCGGTGCGGAGTGGCGGTGCCTGACCCCACAGCATCGCTGGCGTGCGTCACCGCACCCGAAAATGGCATTGACTGGCTTCGCGACGACAGCGACGCCCCCAACTATGTCTTTACGACCTACGGCCGTGATCCCGCCGTGCAAGTCATTATCGACAGCGATGGGGATCCGGATGTCGAGGGCGATGAGGTGTCAGGGTTCGACGCTCTCACCCAGCTTGCCAGCGCGGTCAGTCAGATCGCGCCTGAGCGTTTCTGTGTGGCACTCTCAGACACCATTCCGCTCGACGAGGGCTGACTTTAGCGAACCGTGTCAAGCCCGAGCTCAATCAGTTCATCAATGAGATGGGGATAGCTCAGCCCGCTCGCGGCCCAACATTTGGGGAACATTGAGATGGGGGTAAAGCCCGGCAAAGTGTTGATTTCGTTGACCACGAACTCGGTTCCGTCGAAGAAGAAGTCAACCCGAGCAAGACCGGCACCACCAATGGCAGCAAAAGCGCGGGCCGCGGTTCGCTGCATTTGCCACAGTTCACCATCACCGAGCGGAGCCGGGCAGATGAGTTGGACCGCCGAGGCATCAAGATACTTTGCTTCAAAGTCGTAAAATTCTCGACCGGTGACCACGATTTCGCCGGCAAGACTCACCCGAGTTTCTGCACCATCTCGCCCAGAGAGCACACCGCACTCAATTTCTCGACCGGTCATTGCTTGTTCGACGAGGGCCATCGAATCTTCGGCAAAAGCGATCGCAAAGGCGGCATCCAGCTCGTCTGGCGCCGCCACTTTGGTTACTCCCACCGATGAACCGGCGCGGGCGGGCTTCACAAATACGGGAAAACCGAGGCTTGCGGCGCGCTGGCGCCACACCAGAGGTTCGCGTTGCCACTGGAGCTCAGAGACGGTCACCCAGGGGGCAACCGCCACCCCGGCAGCGTCAAGAGCAAGTTTCGTGAAGTGCTTGTTCATCGCCATCGCCGACGCGAGCACACCATTGCCGACGTACGGGAGGCCGGTGAGTTCGATCAGACCCTGGATCGTGCCATCCTCCCCAAAGGGGCCATGCAGGATGGGGAAAACGACGTCAACGGTGCCAAGGCTGCGTGAGCTGCCGTCCAGTTCCGTGACGGTCAACTCGCGAGAGGCCGACGATTCCGGCCAGTGAACACGTGTGCCGTTGTCAATGATTTCTGGCATCGCCGCCGGGTTCAACGCAAACATTTCCGCGTCATCGGGCTGCAGCGTGAAAGCACCGTCGCGGGTGATTCCCACCGGAATGACCGTGTACTTCGAACGGTCAATTGCTGACAGAACGCCACCGGCCGTGGCGCAGCTAATACTGTGCTCCGAAGAACGACCGCCGAACAGCAGAACGACCGTCGTCGTGTGATTGGCCGTCATCGTTTACTCCCCCTGAGGAAGATCATCTGTTGTGAGATGCGGGGCGATATCCCGAGGGGCGAGCGTACCCGCCAACACTTCTGCCACCTGGCTAACGATGGGCATGTCGACCCCCTTCGACAGCGCGAGTTCCAAGATCGGCGTCACCGACGAGAGACCCTCCGCAGTCTGGTTCATCTGCTTGATGACCTCAGAGTAGCTGTAGCCCTGACCGAGAAGGCGACCAGCGGTGTTGTTTCGCGACAGTGATGATTCACAGGTAGCGATGAGGTCACCGAGACCGGCAAGCCCGGCCAGAGTCTCGGGGCGCGCACCGAAGGCGACCGAGAAGTCAGTCATTTCGGCAAGCCCTCGAGTGATGATCGAGGCCTTAGTGTTCTCGCCATACCCCACCCCGTCGACGATGCCGATGGCAACAGCAATAAGGTTCTTCAGCACTCCACCAAATTCGGTACCAATGACATCCGTGTTCACGAATGAACGGAAGTAACTGTTGCGCACGGTGAGTGCGACTTCGGTTGCCGTTTCACGGCTCTCGCTGCTGAGCACCGCCGCCGTTGGCTGCTCTTTGGCGATTTCTAAAGCTAGGTTCGGGCCGGACGCCACGGCAACCCGCCACGGGTCGACACCAAGTTCGTGCAGAATCACTTCACTCATTCGCGCGCCAGTGCCCTTTTCGACACCCTTCATAAGGGAAATGATCAGTGCGTCTTCAGGGATCAGTTCGCGAACGATGCGCAAGTTTTCGCGCAAAGACTGGCTGGGCACCGAAAGGTACACCTGCTCCGCCCCGTCGAGAACCTCGTGCAGCCTGTCGCTCGCCCACAGCGACCGCGGCAGGTTGATTCCCGGCAAGTAGTCGCTGTTGCGTTTGGATTGCGAAATTTCCCGAGCGAGTTCGGGGCGGCGGGCCCACAGCGCAACATCATTGCCACCGTCGGCGAGGACTTTGGCGAACGTCGTGCCCCACGACCCTGCACCGAGCACCGCAACGCGACGATCGGTCGGTTTGAACGTGCTTCCCGCGGCGCTACTCAAAACGGCCCATTTCGTTCTGGCCGTGGTCTGCGGGGTTGTAACGAACCCGGGGGGCAGTTTCACCCCGAAGCTCCTCGAGCAGTTCAGTGATTGCAGCCATGAGCATCTCCGTAGCCTCGGCGAGCAGTCGCGAATCTAATGGTCGGCCATCAAACTGCGACAAATCTAGTGGCTCACCAAAACGAATATGAACGGTCTTGCGCGGAAAAATGCTAACTCGTTTTGAGTATCGCGGCAAAATTTCTTGCGCGCCCCAGCTCGCTACCGGAATCAGCGGAATTCCGGCGCCAAGCGCCGTGCGCACCGCACCGTATTTTCCGCGCATCGGCCACATGTTGGGTTCACGCGTGAGGGAACCTTCGGGATACACGACAACGGCCAAGCCCTGCTCTGCGATCTGGCGCACCGCCTTCATGGGGTCACCACTGCGCTGAGTGCGTGACGCTCGCTCAACGGGAACCTGCCCCGACTTGGTCATCAGCCAACCGAGCACCGGCGCCCTAAAGAGTGAGGCTTTGGCCATGTAGCGCGGCATCCGCCCAATCTTCCACATGCCCACACCGATCGCTATCGGATCGAGGTTGCTGTAATGGTTGGGTGAGAGCACAAAGGCCCCAGTCGCTGGCACGTTGTGGGCGTCGTGGAGTCGGTACCTTGCCAGAAGTGTCATCGTCGGCAAAATTAGGAATGCGAGCACCCGAAAAATGGCTGTCTTTTCGGACTTCACGCTCACCGGTCGTGTCGGAGCAGAGAACACCGGCGGTTATCCTTCGTAGACGAAATCGGCACCCAGGGACTGCAGTTTGTCGGTGAAGTGTTCGTAGCCACGCGCAATGATCCCGATGTTACTGACGGTCGATTGGCCTTCGGCGGTGAGGGCAGCGATGAGGTGACTGAAACCACCACGCAGGTCGGGGATCTCAACGTCGGCACCGTGCAGTGGAGTCGGCCCAATAATCACCGCAGCCTGCTCAAGCGGGCGACGGGGAACACGCCGACTAATCGACTCAAGTCCCTCTTCGAACACGTCGATGTTCGCGCCCATTTCGATCAGCGCTGAAGTAAAACCGAGGCGATTTTCGTAGACAGTCTCGTGCACAACCGAACGGCCCTCGGCCTGGGTGAGAGCGACGATCAACGGTTGCTGCCAGTCCGTCATGAAGCCGGGGTGCACATCGGTTTCAATAACTACAGGCTTGAGAATGCCACCCGGGTGCCAGAAACGTATTCCGTCTTCGGCGATATCGAACGCTCCGCCGACCTTGCGAAAGATGTTCAAGAAAGTCATGAGCTCTTGCTGCTTAGCACCCTCAACGAAAATGTCGCCACCGGTTGCGAGAGCCGCGGATGCCCAGCTTGCGGCCTCGTTGCGGTCAAAGAGCGCGCGGTGGTTGTAGCCGCTCAGCTTCTCTACCCCCTCGATGAAGATCACGCGGTCGGGCTCGACGTTGATGATGGCGCCCATTTTTTGCAAGATGGCGATGAGATCCATGATCTCGGGCTCGATCGCAGCGCCCTTGAGCTCGGTTACGCCCCTGGCAAGCACCGCTGTCAGTAGCACCTGCTCGGTGGCGCCAACGCTCGGGTAGGGAAGATCAATGTCGGCGCCGTGTAGGCCATCCGGTGCGGTGAGGCGAATACCTTCGTAGCTTTTATCGACGACCGCTCCGAACGCGCGCAGCGCATCCAAGTGAAAGTCGATGGGACGATCACCAATGCGGCATCCACCAAGGTCCGGAATCAGGGCTTCGCCCAGGCGGTGCAGGAGGGGTCCGCAGAACAGGATGGGGATGCGGCTAGAGCCAGCAAGGGCATCGATTTTCGCGAAGTGTGCCTTGAGCACGTTGCCGGGGTCAAGGGTGAGTTCACCGTCGCCAGTCTCTGTCACAGTGACTCCGTAGGCTTCGAGCATCCCCGTGACAACGCGCACATCGCTGATGGCCGGAACATCTTTGAGTACGCTGGGGGTGTCGGCGAGGAGAGCAGCAACCATTGCTTTTGTCGCGAGATTCTTGGCGCCACGGACGTTGATGCGTCCACGAAGCGGCTTTCCCCCATTAATGATGATCTGGTTGGAAAGTAAGCCGGTTCGCTTAGCAGCCGCAGTTGAGTCTTTAGCCAATGAGTTCATCGTCACCTCTACTTTGCTGGCAAAGTTTTAGGTCGCCATGATTCGCGGCGGCTTTCAAACTCAGTAATGTCTGTTTCGTTTCTCAGGGTGAGGCCGATGTCATCAAGGCCTTCGAGCAAACGCCATCTAGTGTAATCATCGATCTCGAAAGGGAACTGGGTCGTGCCTGCGCTAACGATGCGAGTTTCGAGATTCACAGCCACTTCGAGTCCGGGTGCAGCCTCGATCATCGCCCAGAGCGTTTCAATATCTTCTTCGGTCAGCTGAGCAGCTAGTAGACCCTGCTTACCTGAGTTGCCGCGGAAGATATCGCCAAAGCGGGAGCTGAGCACTGCCTGAAAACCGTAGTCGCGCAGCGCCCAGACGGCGTGTTCGCGGCTCGAGCCGGTGCCAAAGTCAGCACCGGTAACCAAGATTTTGCCGTGGGTGAATGGTTCACGGTTGAGGACGAATTCGGGGTCTTGGCGCCAGGCAAAGAAGAGTGCGTCCTCAAAGCCGGTTTTCGTTACGCGCTTAAGAAACTCGGCCGGAATGATCTGATCGGTGTCGACATTGTTGCGTTTGAGCGGAACAGCGATGCCACTGACGGTGCTGACTTTCTCCATTAGTGCGACTCCTCTGCGGTTGTTGCGGCTGCGGCCATCTGTTCCGGCATCGTGCTGTTGTCGAGATCCCACGGGCTTGAGAGTGTTCCGCGGATGGCGGTGGCGGCGGCGACCAGAGGTGACACCAGGTGGGTGCGCCCGCCTTTGCCTTGGCGGCCTTCGAAGTTGCGGTTGCTGGTTGACGCGCAGCGTTCCCCCGGAGCCAACTGGTCGGGGTTCATGCCGAGACACATTGAGCAGCCGGCGAAGCGCCACTCGGCACCAAACTCTTCGACAATCTTGTCGATACCTTCGGCCTCCGCTTCGAGGCGCACTCGGGCAGAACCTGGCACGACCATGACGCGCACGTTGTCCGCTTTTGTGCGGCCCTGAATGATCGACGCGAATGCGCGCAAATCTTCGATACGGCTGTTGGTGCACGAACCCATGAAGACGGCATCCACTCGGATGTCTTTCATCGGCATTCCTGCCTCAAGCGCCATGTAGTGGATTGCTCGCTCCGCAGAGGCACGTTCGTTAGCGTCGGTGATATCGGCTGGTACCGGAACGTTGTCGCTGAGCGAAACGCCCTGACCGGGGTTGGTGCCCCACGTGACGAAAGGTTCCAGGGTGTTGGCATCGAAGAAGACTTCGGCATCGAAGACGGCGTCATCGTCGGTGGCGAGGGTGTTCCAGTATTCGACGGCGGCATCCCAGTCGGCACCAACAGGCGCGTGAGGGCGCCCTTTGAGGTAGTCGTAGGTGGTCTGGTCTGGCGCAATCATGCCGGCGCGCGCGCCCGCTTCGATCGACATGTTGCAGATCGTCATCCGACCCTCCATAGAGAGGGAGCGGATGGCGCTGCCGCGGAATTCGAGCACGTAACCTTGGCCACCGCCGGTTCCAATCTGCGCGATGACGGCAAGGATGATGTCTTTTGCGGTCACGCCGGGGCGCAGTTCGCCCTCAATGGTGATTGCCATGGTCTTGAATGCTTTGAGCGGAAGGGTTTGGGTCGCGAGCACGTGCTCGACCTCGCTCGTGCCGATGCCGAACGCCATCGCACCGAAGGCGCCGTGGGTGCTGGTGTGCGAGTCGCCGCAGACGACGGTGATACCGGGCATGGTGAGTCCCAGCTGGGGACCAACGACATGAACAATGCCCTGCTCGATGTCGCCGAGCGAGTGCAGTCGCACCCCAAACTCTTTCGCGTTGTTGCGCAGAGTCTCAATTTGGGTGCGACTCGTGAGATCAGCAATGGGCTTGTGGATAGCGAGCGTTGGGGTGTTGTGGTCTTCAGTTGCGATGGTGAGGTCGGGGCGGCGAACCGGGCGGCCGGCCATCCGTAGCCCATCGAAAGCTTGGGGGCTGGTGACTTCGTGCACAAGGTGAAGGTCGATGTAGATCAGGTCGGGGGTGCCGTCTGCACCCGTGACGACCAGATGGTCGTCCCACACTTTCTCTGCCAGGGTCTTGCCCATCGCGCACCTCTCTCCCATCAACGATCGCGCCGCCAAATGCGCGGCCCAATCTCACCAGTCTACTTACGTACGAGTCAGCGCTATGCTGACCTGAGCGCACCACCCCCGCGTTACCACCACTTTCCATTTTGTTGTTTTGCCCACAAGGCCCACACGCAGGAGAAGTCTATGATTATGCAACCCTCAACGACGTTGGAAGCACCGGTATCCGCAATCGAGAATGCGGAATTTGGCCACGAAAACGTTCTCATTTCGACGGGTAAACGTTCCGGTCTCGTTATTTGCGTAGCCGTCCACTCCACCGTCCTCGGTCAAGCCCTCGGCGGTGCGCGAATGTGGAACTACCCGCACTGGACGGATGCTGTAGCCGACTCGCTGCGACTCTCCGCCGCCATGACTCTCAAGAACTCTGCCGCCGGGCTCAACCGCGGTGGCGGCAAGTCGGTCATCCACATTCCTCTGGGTGTCGTGCTGACTGGCGAGCAGAAGCGTGACGCCATGCTTGACCTCGGTGACGCCATCGAGAGTCTCAACGGTGCGTATATGACAGCGGAAGATGTGGGCACGAGCGCCGAACTGATGGCGGTAGTTGCCGAGCGCACCGAACACGTCTGCGGTCTGCCCGCCGACCAGGGTGGCGCGGGCGAACCTGCGGATGCGACCGCCGCTGGTGTGCACGCCAGCATCCTTGCCACCTGCGAGGCCCTCTTTGGCACTCGTGATGTTGCGGGGCGCCACCTAGTGATTTCTGGTCTCGGCCAGGTCGGCGGACGCCTCGCTCGCTCGCTCACCGCGGCCGGCGCAGTCTTGACCGTCACCGATGTGAACCTTGACCGCAAGCTGCTCGCGGCCGAACTCAGCGCCAACTGGGTCGATGCCGATGAGGCCCACAGCGTAATTGCGGACCTTTACGTTCCGTGTGGAATGGGTGGTGCGCTCAGCCCTCGCGTCATCCGCGAGCTTAACGTCAGTGGTGTCGTCGGTGCCGCCAACAACCAGCTCGCCCAGCATGATGGTGCTGAAGCACTTGCGGAGCGCGGCATCCTGTGGGCTCCCGACTTCGTCGTCAACGGTGGCGGTGTGATCTACCTCGACATGGCGTCAGCGCCAGATGCGGATGCCGATGCGATTGCTCAGCGCGTTGAAGCGATCGGCGACACTGTTGCCACAATCTTCCGCGATGCCGCTGCGCTTTCGATCACCACGCTTGATGCTGCCGAGCGTCTCGCCCAGTCGAGGCTCGTTACCGTCTAACGCTACGCCCAGCGCGGCGCCCGCACTTACTCGCGGTTCGCTTGGACGGGGGCGTTCTTTTTGTCGTAATTCATTTTCACGAGACTTGCGATGACCGCAACAGCCATTGATACGAGAATTACAATGAGCGAAGTCCACGTGCTGATTTCGGGTGCCCACTCCACTGGTTCGCCGCCATTAATAAACGGTAGCTCGTTGACGTGCAGGGCGTGAAGGAACAGCTTCACACCAATGAAACCGAGCACGAATGCGATGCCAAAGTGCAGGTACACGAGTTTGTCGATGAGGTCGCCGAGGAGAAAATACAACTGGCGCAGGCCCATGAGAGCGAAAATATTGGCGGTGAACACAATGAACGGGTCGGTGGTTATTCCAAATATTGCCGGGATCGAGTCGATGGCGAAGACGAGGTCGGTGAGCCCCAGAGCAATAAACACGACAAGGATCGGTGTAAACACCTTTTTGCCGTCGATGACGGTGCGAAGTTTAGCGCCGTCAAAGTCTGGCGTAATCGCTATGCGCTTGCGCAGAAACCGAATAATTCCCGACTCGGTCTCTTCCATTTCGTCATGCTTCTCAAACACTTGGCGGATGGCCGTATAGAGCAGGAACGCACCAAAGATGTAGAAGATGAAGCTGAAGTTTTCGATCAGTTGCGCACCGAGAAGAATGAAAATTCCCCGCAGCGCGAGTGCGATCAGGATGCCCACCATCAGCACCTCTTGCTGATACTTTCGCGGCACCGAAAAGCGGGCCATGATGATCACGAACACGAACAGGTTGTCGATCGAGAGACTGTACTCTGTGACCCAACCGGCAATGAATTGACCGGCCTGTTCGACATCTCCCAGCAGGGACATCATGAGGGCAAAGATGAGCGCTAGGCCCACATAGAAGCCCACCCACAGCGCTGACTCGCGAGTGCTAGGAATGTGCGGGCGCTTGTACGCCAAGATGAGGTCTGCGGTCAGAATGATCAGCAGAACCGACAAAGAGGTTACTTCAAACCAGATCGGCAGAGTAGTCAAGGAAATCCAATCGCGGTTTCACGGCACTGCAAGTAGTGAAAGTCCCTCCCGCACCGCGTGAATTGTGGATGCCGTTGCCCCGGAGCCACGACTGAGTGGGTCGTATTGACGAGCGCAGCGAGGTGGGCCAATTCCCCCTTCGCGTCCACCATGATAACCGACCCGCACGGGTACGCCGTCTGCTTTCTGCTAGCCTGGGGAGATCTGATACGTCAGCAGCCGCTGTATAGTCAGTGGATGCTGACTACTGCTTCTCGCACCGAGGTAATGAACCGATTGGGCCGCGCGATGGCCGACGCAAGCCGAGCCCGAATCCTGCTCTCGTTGCTCGAAAAGCCCGGCTATCCAGGGGAACTAGCGCAGGATCTTCTACTGACCCGAAGCAACGTGTCCAACCACCTCACCTGCTTGCGTGGTTGTGGACTGGTCGTGGCTACCCCTGAAGGACGGTCAACCCGGTACGAGATTTCGGATCCGCATCTGGCTCGCGCACTCACTTCGCTGATCAACGTCGTGCTCGCCGTTGATGATGGAATCCTGTGTCTGGCCGATGACTGCGATGCAGCACTGTGCTGTGAGCCGAAGACGACGGCGTGAGCGACGAGGCACTCGTGCCGTGGTGGCGAGACCGGGCGCTGGCGTTACCCGCGCTTTCGGGCGCGCTTCTCTTTTCTTCACTAGTTGGGCTGGCAGCAGGAATCTCCCAGTGGCCAATCACCATTATCCAATCGCTGAGCTTGCTCGCTGGAGCTGCCGCGTTTTTTCCGGGCGCGGTTCGGCGACTGGCTCGCGGCTCACTCGGCGTGGGCCTACTGATGACGATCGCCGCTATCGGCGCAGTGCTCCTCGGTCATATCGGAGAAGCTGCAGCCCTCGCTTTTCTTTTCTCTATCGCCGAGGCGCTAGAAGATCGAGCGATGGATCGTGCACGCCACGGTCTGCGAGCACTGCTCTCGCTCATCCCTGCGACAGCGCTGATCGAACGCGAGGGAAACCTGACGCAGATTACGGCGGCCGACCTCGTTGCCGGTGACGTGCTGGTGGTGCGTGCTGGGGAACGAATCGCAACCGACGGCGTGGTGCTGAGTGGATCGAGCAGTGTCGATAACTCTGCCGTTACGGGCGAGTCGATCCCGGTCGCGATAGCGGCTGATGACGAGGTCTTAGCCGGGTCCATCAATGGTTCGGGTGCGGTGCGCATCCGGGCCACCGCAGCCGGCACCGATAATTCGCTGACCACAATTGTGCGGCTCGTCGAAGAAGCCACTGCGCACAAGGGCGAGCGTGCACGGCTAGCTGACCGCATTGCCCGACCGCTTGTTCCGGTTGTGCTCGTCGCTGCTGCCGCAATCGTCGGGTGGGGTTTTCTTGTCGGCGACCCCGAGCTCTGGACGGAACGCGCGCTCGTCGTGCTCGTTGCCGCTTCGCCGTGTGCACTAGCAATCGCTGTGCCCGTCACCGTGATTTCGGCGATCGGTGCTGCCAGCAAGCTGGGCATTGTGGTCAAGTCGGGGGCCGCCTTTGAACGGATGGGCAGCATCCGCACAGTCGCATTCGACAAGACAGGCACTCTCACGGGCAACGCTCCCACTGTCATTGCTGTGAAAACCACACCGGGGGTCAGCAGCACGGAGGTACTGCGCGTTGCGGCGGCCCTTGAAGCGCACAGCACACATCCGCTCGCCTCCGCCGTGCTCGCCAGGCACCCCCACCCTCCGGAGGCGCGGGAGGTAACCGAAGATGCCGGGCGAGGCATATCGGGAACAGTCGACGGGGCCCACGTGCGTATTGGCAACACTCGCTGGCTTGATGCCGCTGATCTCACCCCGACGGCGCAGACTCTTGCCAATGATGGGATGACCGTGGTGGTGGTCGAGCGCGATGCTCGCGTGATCGGCCTGCTGGGGATCCGCGATGAACTGCGGCCAAATGCCGCCGAGGCTGTTGCGAGCTTGCAGGCGGCGGGCATCCGTACCCTCATGTTGACCGGTGATAACGCGAGCACCGCCGCCGCACTCGGGCGAGAGGCGGGAATCGACGATGTGCGGGCAGAGTTGCTGCCCATCCACAAATCTGAGGCAATTCAGACCCTGTGTGAGCACTCCCGCACCGCGATGATCGGCGATGGAATCAACGATGCTCCTGCGCTTGCTGCTGCCGATGTCGGGATCGCTCTGGGCGCGACTGGCTCCGCTGTCGCAGTTGAATCGGCGGATGTCGCTTTCACCGGCACGGACCTGAGGCTCATTCCGGTGGCGATACTTCACGCGCGACGCGGGCGCCGCATTATGACCGCAAATATCGCGCTTTCGCTCGCAATCATCGTCGTGCTGTTCCCGCTGGCGCTAACCGGCGTGCTCGGCTTGGCTGGTGTCGTCCTCGTCCACGAAATTGCGGAGCTGATAGTTATCCTCAACGGGCTGCGTGCCGCGCAACTGTCACCTACTCTTGATTTACCCCGTCAAAAAAGCACTGACCGTCAACGCCAGAACGCCCGGAGTCTCCGATGAAAAAAGCTCTTCTTCCGATCTTTGCCGCATTCGGGCTGCTTGCTCTCGTGGCAGCCTTCGTTTTTGTGTCCGTCTCTGGTGACTCAGCCGATGAGGATGCCGCCGCCGGTGATGCCTCGTCGACAGGGCCCCGGGCGTCGACCGTCGCTACGGACTCGCACTACCTTGATCAGGCGGGCCCAGATGCCGTAACCGTCGTGGAGTTTCTCGATTTTGAGTGTGGAGCCTGTGGCACCTTCTACCCCTACGTTGAGGAGCTGCGCAAGTATTACGACGGGCAAATCAACTATGTCGTGCGCTATCTGCCGCTGCCGATCCACCCCAACTCCATGACTGCCGCCGTTGCTGCGGAAGCCGCCGCCCAGCAGGGAGAATTCGAAGCAATGTACCAGCGGCTGTTCGAAACTCAACAGGAATGGGCGGGCAGCACCAGCCCACAGTCCGACTTCTTTCGCGAGTTGGCCGTGCAACTCGAACTCGATATGACTGCCTACGACGCGGCAATCACTAATCCCGAAACTCAGGCACGCGTTCAAGAAGACTTCGATGCTGCCGTCGCACTCGACATCAGTGGCACACCAACGTTCTTCGTCAACGACGAGCCGGTTGATACTCAACGCCTAGAAGATCTGCCCGACGCGATCGACGCCGCGCTCACGGGCTAACGCGATCTCGACGAGCGTGGGCGTCGTGCACGTGCCCGGCACCGCCGTTCGGCGAGGCCACAAAAGATGAAATCCCGGCGCATGTTCACACGAACATGACCGGGACTTTGCTACTGTGACCCCAGCGGGATTCGAACCCGCGTTACCGCCGTGAGAGGGCGGCGTACTAGGCCTCTATACGATGGGGCCGTCACAACAACTAGAAAAGTATGCCACAAATTTGGGGCGCACTCGCGCACTACGCCTTATTCTGAACCACCGGGAGACTCTTGACTGCTATCACGCGCGCCACCACTGCCGTTCTTGTCGCAACGGCCGTGCTCGCCGCCCTCGCCGGGTGTTCGCTGCTGAACCCTGAACTCCCTCGCGATGACGCCGGTCAGGTGCTTGAGCCCAGCGTTATCGGCTCGACTGACCTACTCGTTGGTGACTGCTTCAGCTTTGTTGAAGGAAGCAATCTCAGCGAAGCAGAAGTGACCCCGTGCGCTACCGAACACACCCATATCGTGATCGGTAAGGGCGCGCTGGCGAAAACAGAGATCGGTGAGGCTGGTGGACTGCAGAACGCTGTCTCGTCTTCGTGTTCAGAGACCTTTAGCGCCTTCAAGGAGACGGTCGCCGAGGGAATTCGCCCCGAGCAGGAGTTCATCATCTCTGAATGCAGCACCGATGACGGCACGGCGATGACCGACTATGCCTGTATCGCCACGGACGCTCCCACACCAGAGGCGTAAGAACAGGCGACCCGAGGTGCGCACCGCGACGTGCAACTAGGCGCGCTGGTCGAGGATGTGCAGAACGCCGGGCACCATCTCAATGTCAATGGGCAGTGCAGCAAAACGCTCACCATCGGCGTAGGCAGTAATCTCTTTCGACTCGATACGGATGTTCTTCGCGCGGTACACGGTGACACGGGGATCGCTGAGATGCGTGCCGCTGAACACGCGCGGGAAGACGCGCAAGAATGCCAGCCGCGACAGTGATTCGACCACTAGGACGTCGGCGAGTCCGTCATCCACCAGAGCATTCGGTGTGACTTTCATGCCGCCCCCGAGCGACACGTTGTTGCCAACGCTGATGAGCGCGCCCGTAGTTTCGATGACACGACCGTCGATCGTCAGCTTGTACTTGATGGCGCGCAGGCGGAACAGCTCAATGATCAACGCCACCGTATAACGACTGGGGCCCTTGGGCCACGACATGAGATTTGCGCGCTCGTTGACGATTGCGTCGAAACCAGCAGAAAGCACGCACGCAAACCAGCGGGTCGCAGCAGAGCCGGTCGCTTCGTCAACATATGACACGCAGCCCGCATCGATGGCCCGGGGCGGCCTGCCGAGACCGCGCACAATGCTGGCAATTGCGGCATCCGTGTCATCAAATGGAATTCGTAAACCACGGGCCATGTCATTGCCCGTGCCGGAGGGGATGATGCCGAGCGGTACCTGTGTCTTGGCGACCAGATTGGTGCCCAGATTCACCATGCCATCGCCGCCCACCACGAGCAGAGCATCGGGTTTCTTGGCAACAGCTTTGCGCCCCCGCTTCAGCAGCAGGGCAAAATTGGGCTCCTCCAGCGCAGTCACCTCATGGCCGAGGGCACGCAACGCATCCACGGCCTGAGGGCCAACATGCTTGCCTTTGCCAAAAGCTGCGGTCGGGTTGATCGCGACAATAAGACGCAGGGGTTTGATCGACTCCACCAGCCCAGTATGTCGCACCGGCGCTCACCGGTCGCACCATCGAGTCAACTCCTCTCAGCACCGACACAGTCATGATCAGCGAGCGCGCCGAGATATCTCCGCGCACGTTCTTCAACTATTTCAAGAGCAAAGAGGATGCCATTCTTGGCATTCAGGAGCTCGGCGAAGTGCAGCGTGCGATCGCCTCTGGTGTCGCGTCCGCCGAGACCGACGATTTGGTTTCGGCGATCGTCTCCACAGTGTTCCAAATTTTTGGCCCGATGGCCAAACAGACCCACCTCAAAGCTCAGCGAATGATTCTTGTCACAAAGAACCCCCGTTTGCTGAGCCGGCAGATGCACCAGTTCAGCCAGCTGAACAGCACAATGGCTTCCGCGGTCGTTGAATTCCTTCCCCAGCGTGAAACACCGCTCCCCTACGACCCTGAACACGTCGCCGAGATTGCCGTAGCCACCTGTGTCGCCTCTGTTCGAATTGCCGTAAAGGAGTGGATCGCTGCCGGTGCTACCGCCGACATCGACTCCCTGTACCTGCGCGCCGTCACCCTCACACGAGAAACCCTGAAAGCCCTTCGATGACAACTACCCGCGAACCCGAAGTTATGACCACCAGTGATCCCGCAGCTAAGCGCAGCATTCTGCTGTTGTTTGTGGGCCTCATGGTCACCCTGCTGCTTTCGGCACTCGACCAGACCATTTTTAGTACCGCCTTGCCCACCATTGTGGGCGAGCTCAATGGTGTGAACCACATGCTGTGGGTGACCACAGCGTACATTTTGGCGTCGACCATCATTACGCCGGTCTATGGAAAGCTCGGTGACCTCGCCCCGATACGACGTGGCTGATTATTGGTCGCGCCGTTCAGGGTGTTGCTGGCCCGCTCTTGGGCGATTGGTTTACCGAGTCCCTCGGATGGCGTTGGGCGTTCTGGATGAACCTTCCGCTGGGTGCGCTAGCGATCACCTCAACGGCGATCGTGCCCGTGATGACCTGGGGTGGAACGCTGCATGACTGGGATTCGCTCAACATAATCGGGCTTATTGCTCTCGCCTACATGCCGATCTATCTGCAGATGGTGACCGGGGTGAATGCGACCCAGCGGGGCTGTCGATAACCCCGGCGTTGCCGATTTGGATCCTCCTGCTCGTACCTCGCGGTGATGGGGGTGGGTCTTGGGATGAGCATGCAGATTCTGGTCCTGATTGTGCAGAACACGTTCCCGAATTCGCAGGTCGGTACAGCGACGGCGTCGAACAACTATTTTCGCCAGATTGGTGTGTCGATCTGTACGGCTGCGGTGGGTAGCTTGTTTGTGGCTCGCCTCACTGAGCTGCTCGGCACACGCCTTCCCGCTGGCGCTGACCATTAAGCGCGATGAACCTAACGACAACCTCAACGTGCTCGGTGACGATGATCGCAATGGTCGTCACCTCTAGCCCTTAGTGCCTCGGATAGGCCATGCTGTCCTCATGGAGCCTCACGCTGCTCGACCAGATCGCGCACTCATCGCGATCCTTTCCATCATTGCCGCCATTGTTGTGATCGCCCTGGTGGTGGTGTTCACTCGCGGAGGGCCCGCGAATGTGGACCCCACAACACCGGAGGGTGTCGTTCAGTCTTATTCGCGCGCGATAGTCGATAGCGACACCACGTCCGCACTTGAGTTTCTCGCTTCCGCCCTTCGCGACAACTGTGAGCGGTCAGAGCCGAGCGTGATTCAGGAGCTTCGGATGACCGTCATTTCGTCGAAGATGAACGGCGACACCGCCATGGTACGGGTGACAATGGAGTACGGCGGTGGCTCATTCGGTGGTTCAGGCTACGAGTATGACGGAGTTTTCACGCTGGTGAACGAGGGCGACCTCTGGAAGATTGAGTCGACTCCGTGGGAGTTGGCATTGTGCTACGACCAGGGCATAAGCGAATGACCTCAACAACCCCGAACCCTGGTGTGACACCTGCGGTGGGGGGCGTGCAGACGGTGCGCCGCTTAATCACGTATTTGTTGCTGGCGATCACCGTCATAATCGCCGCCAACGGTCTGAGTGGTCTTCTGGAACGGCTGCTCACCGTGAACCGCGTCGAGGTAGTTTTTGATAACGAGGGTCTCGCAACATCGTTGGCCGCAGCCCTCATCGCCGGCCCCCTCGCTGCCCTGCTGTGGTGGCTGACTTGGCGTGACTCCGCGAGTGCTCGCGACCGAGCATCGGTGACCTGGCCGGTGTATTTGGTGATCCTCTCGACTGCGGCGCTGCTTACCGCCACCATCACTCTTTTCTCGTGGATCGCTAATGCCATCACGGTCGGCTGGGACCCGTATAGGCTCGCCGGCGGTATCGTGTGGGCGCTCATCTGGTTGTGGCATTACTGGATGTGGCAGCACCCCAGCAAGGGACCCACGAGACTGCCGGGTGCGGCCCCCGCACTCGCTTCCCTCATCGGCCTGAGCTATGCGGCCGGCGGGCTGGTGTGGGCGCTGAGCCGACTTGTCGACTCCGCCGTGGACACCGTTGCGGGTTCTGTGTTGCTCAGTGATCCGGTGTGGCAACTGGTGTTGCAGTCTCTGGTGTGGGCGGTCGGCGGCGGGCTGCTGTGGTGGTGGCACTGGTTACGTGTGGGAGTGCGCGCGCAGAATTTCGGGTTCAGCAATGTGCTCCTCGTCTTTATTGCGGGGGTTGCCTCGCTCGCGGTGCTCGCCCTGGGGCTCACGCTTACGCTCTCGGTGATACTTGAACTCGTGACGGGGGCGCAGCAGCCGATTGCTGTCACTCTGGCTCCGTTGGGTACCGCCATTGCCAGCACGGTGGTGGGTGCACTGGTGTTTGTGTATCACGCCCGTGTTGTCGCTTCCCGCTCTGTGGGGGTGCGCGCGGCATCCCGGTTGGCGAGCACCGGTGTCTCGTTGGCCTATGCGGCGACGGGTGTCGGGGTGACCATCAACGCGCTGTTGGCCACGACGAGCAATTCAATTCTTGAGGGCAACATCCGCAGTCTGCTGCTGGGTGGGCTCAGCGCATTACTCGTCGGTGGCGTGCTGTGGTGGATGACATGGCGTCCTCTGGCGGCGTCAACACCCGAGCTTGTGGCGACCCCCGGTCGACGCATCTACCTTGTGGTTATTTTCGGTCTCAGCGCGTTGGTGGCTCTCATCACGTTGCTGGTGATCGGGTTCCAGCTATTCTCGTTCCTGCTCGACGGGGGCAGCGGCGAGACGTTCGTCGAACGCTCTCGTCAGGCCCTCGGTCTCCTCACCGCAACGGTGCTTGTGGCCGCCTACCATTTCGCGATCTGGCGAAAGGATCGCGTCTCTGACGTTGCCCAGGAGCCGATTCGTCGCATTGACCATCTGACGCTGGTGACATCCGGCGGCAGTGCCGAACTCATCGACACGCTGCGTGCCGCGACGGGTGCTCGGGTCACGGTGCTTCAGCGTGCGGCTGCGGTGGATGGCGAACCGGATGCCGCGGCGCTCGTTACAGCGCTCGACGGCGTTGAGGCAAGTAGCGTACTGGTTCTGGCGGGGGCAAACGGTTCGGTGGAGGTCATCCGGCTGAACGGGTGAGTTCGCTTTACACCCCTCATAGCCGCACGCCGTGGGCTCGAGCCATGACGCAGGGTCATTTCGGTGACGGTGATGTAGTCACTTGGTCGGCCCGACACTTCAGCCGCTGCCTCAAACGCTACCTGTCCAGAAGCATCTACCGGCACCTCAACACCGCGTCAGCCGCGAAACTGGGGGTTACGGGTACCCCCGGAGGCGAAACCCGATTAGTCGCCCGCGCGCGGATATGCCAGTACTCGACCGCGCACCTCAACGGTGACCTCGGCACCCACCGGGAGAAGGCCCGAGGCGGCCACCCGAGCCATGCAACTCGTTCCACTCTGCAACGAGAGCTCGAGCAGTGCGTCGTGGCCTGTGTAACTCACCGCAGTGACGGTCGCACGAAGTCCTTGGGCAAGCATCGGCTCAACGATCAGCTTCAATTCAAGCTGTTCCGGACGGATAAGCACGGCTACTGGGGTGTCCTCACCAACCACACCAGCCGCCGGGCGCCCGGAGACCACGGTAATTGGGGTCGTCTCCCCGGAACGGCGAATCTCGCTCGGGAGTTGGCTGCCGTGCCGGACTCCGCTCTCGTCGTAAGCGAGCACACCCGCGGGGGACGCACCGACGGCCAGGTCGGCACCCGAGGATGCACCGTTGACCGTGTTCCCCAGGGTCGCATCCCCCAGGGTCGCGTCCCCAAGCGTCGCGTCCCCCGGCATCCACTCCGCCTCTAAGGACCCCAGCGCCCCAACAACCGAGCCCGAACGCCACAGGCCGGGCAGGAACACCGACTCTCCGACGAATGTTGCAACCCAAGGAGTCGCGGGTCGCTCGTAGACCTCGGTTGGGGTCCCGAACTGCAAAATTTCGCCATCGCGCATCACCGCGACGTAGTCCGCGATCGAGAGCGCCTCGGCTTGGTCGTGTGTGACAAGAATGCCGGTCATCCCCTCGGCGGCGAGCAGCGCCCGCACCTCGGTGCGTAGCTCGCCACGAAGAAGGGGGTCAAGCGCACCGAATGGCTCGTCCATCAGCACTACCTCCGGCCCCGACGCGAGAGCCCGAGCGAGCGCCACCCGCTGCGCCTGACCTCCGGACAGCTGTGCCGGTGAGCGACCGGCGAGCGCCGAGAGCCCGACGAGACAGAGCAGGTGGCGCACCCGTTCTTCGCCCGCCGACCGGCGCGCAGCGCGACGGCCGCCGCCGAGTCCGAAGGCGATGTTCTCGGCAACGGTCAGGTGCGGGAAGAGCGCTGCGTCTTGCGGAACCCAGCCGATCCTCCGCTTCTCCGGCGCCAGATGGATGCCGTGCGTCGTGACCATCCGCTGCCCCAACCGCACCTCGCCGGACCGCGCTCGGATGAGGCCCGCGATCGTGCGCAGAAGCGTCGTCTTGCCGCATCCGCTCGGCCCCACGATCGCCACGAGAGACCCGTTCGGGACTTCGAGGGAGATGCCCCGCAGCACCGGTTCCACCCCGTAGCCAACGACCACGTTGCGCATCGAAAGCCGACTCATGAAGCTGTCCCATCCACTCGTCCGCGGCCAGCTCCCGAGAGGAGAAACGCGGGAACTGCCGCCACGAGAATGAGCGCGGCCGCGTAGGGTGCAGCGGCACCGTAGGCGGAGACGTCGGTGCGCGACCAGAGTTCGATCGCGAGGGTGTCGGTTCCGGTGGGGCGCAAGAGAAGCGTCGCCGGCAGCTCCTTCATCGCCGTAACCGCCACGAGCAGCGCACCAGCGAAGATTCCCGGGCGGGCGAGCCGCGCGGTGACGAACCACCAGGTCTGCAGTTGGCCGTAGCCGAGGGTTCGCGAGACGTCCTCGAGCGAGGTGGGCACCTGGGCCGTGGCACTCCGGATCGCCCCGATCGCCTTGGGCATGAACAGCACCCCATAGGCGAAAGCAAGCACGAAACCGGTCTGGTAGAGCGTGGGCAGCACCGAGAGCGAGAAGAACACAAGCGAAAGTCCCACCACAATGCCGGGCAGGCCGAGAGCGAGGTAACCGAGCGACTCAATAACGCGCACAAGCCGGCCACGGTACCTGGCGGCGAGCGCACCAATCGGCAGGGCAAGGAGCACCGCAATGACGGCGCCACCGATCGACAGGGCCAAGGTATTGAAGATCGCCTGGCCAAGCTCGACAGGATCGAGCGCCCGCAGCGTCTCCGCCTCGAACAGCCGGGCGAACAGCACCGCCACCGGGAGCCCGACCGCGAGAGTCGGAACCACCGAGAGCAGAGCCATCGACGGCGCCGTCCAGTAGCCGAGGTTGACGACGCGGTGGCGAGCAACGCCGGTCACGGCCCCGAACCGGCGGCGGGCGCGACCGCGCGCCGTCTGCTCCGCTATCACGATGACCATCGCAAGAAGAACGAGCACAGTCGCGAGAATCGCCGCGTAATTGCGGTTGAAGCTCGCCCCGTACGCCTGCTGAATCGCCGTGGTCAGCACGGGGAAGCGGAACAGAGCGACTGCGCCAAACTCCGAGAGCACGTAGAGGCACACGAGGAGCGCTCCCGCGAGGGTCGCCGGCCGGATCTGCGGCCAAGTGCCGAGCCAGAATGCGTGCCAGGGCCTGCGCCCAAGAGTGCGGGCCACGTCGTCGAGACCCGTGGTCCCCGCCCGCAGCGCGGCCATCACCGGCAGCGTCACGTAGGGGGTTGAGACGAGGGTCAGCACGAGCCAGGATGCCCAGAATCCCTGCATTCCCGGCACCGCGGCGAGCCAGCCGTAGGCGGCGAGGTAGGAGGGAACGGCGAGCGGAAGCGCGGCGAGCACGGTCCACATCCCCCGCAATCGCAGCCGGGTGCGGGCGAGCAGGAAGGCGGTCGGCACTCCGACCAGCACGCACGTCGAGGTGACCGCCGCCGCGAGGCTCACGGTGTTGAACAGCAGCAGCGGCACTCGGGGGCGGCCAAGCACCGTCACGGCATCCTCGAGTCCGCTCGATCCGACCCGAACGAGGAGATAGACCAGCGGGATGGATGCGATGGCGCACGCGACGAGGCCGAGTAGCAGCAACATCCGCGGCGGCCGTCGCCCGACAGGTTCGCGAATCGGCTCGGCCGGGATCGGCTCGACTCCGATCGGCTCGACTCCGAGGTCGGCGACTCGCTCATCGACTCGCTGTGGCATCCGACTCCTGCTGATGGGTGGGGCATGTGGCGCGGCGGGCCGCTTCAATGCCGGTGGTGGTTGCGCTGCGCGGCCAGTTCAGTGACAGCGCAGCGCAGTTGCCCTTATAGAAGACCGTACTGTGCGAGCAGCTCCTGGGTCTGTTCGAGGGATTCGAGGTCACTGAGATCGAGCTTAGGGTTGACGAGGTTCTCCAGTTCCGGGAGGCCCTCCGGTGCGTCGACACCCGGGAGCAGCGGGTACTCGTACGTGTTCTCGACGAAGAACTGCTGCGCCTTCTCGGAGACGAGGTACTCGATGAACGCGAGTGCGTCCGGGTCACCTTCGGCTCCGGCGAGGATTGCTGCGCCGGTAACGTTCACCATGCCGCCGGCGTCGCCGGGCAAGAACTTGACCTGTGCACGCATCGCGTCGGCTCCGACTTCGGCCGCATCCTCGTACCAGTAGTAGTGGTTGATGAGCGCGAGGTCGAGCTGGCCGCTGTTGACCAGGTCGAGGGTCGCGCCGTTCTTCTCGGTGAGCACAGGGGAGTTCTTGCTGATGCCTTCGACCCACGCCTCGGCATCCTCTTCGCCCTCGAGCACGCGAAGCGCGGTGACGAACGACTGGAAGCTCGCGTTTCCGGGCGGGAAGCCGACCCGGTCGCTCCACTTGGGGTCGGTCAGCTCTGCGACGCCATCGGGAATCTCATCCTCGCTGAGCTTCTCCGAGTCGTAGGCGATCACGCGGGCGCGGCCGGTGACGCCGATCCAGCTGTGATCCTCCGACGTGAAGCCGGCGGGAATGAGGTCGGCAAACTCGGCGGGGATCTTGCTGACGAGGCCGGCGTTCGCGAGCGAGCCCAGGGCTCCAGCGTCCTGCGACAGGAATACCTGGGCGGGCGAGTTGTCGCCCTCCTCGAGCAGGAGCGCGTTGAGCTCGGGGCTTGAACCGTAGCGGGCGCTGACCTTGATGCCGGTGTCTTCGGTGAATTTCTCGATGAGCGGTGCGATGAGCGCCTCGTCGCGGCCGGCGTAGAGGGTGAGCTCGCCGTCGCTCGTGATCGCTGCGTCGCTCGGCGCGGACGGTTCGGTATCGCCGGCGGGCGCGCAGCCCGCGATAGTCAGGGCGAGGGCGGTGACGCCCGCGGAGAGAATGAGGCTACGGCGGAAAGTGCGCACTGAGGGTGTCCATTTCTGATAGTTAGGTAAGGCATACCTATCCTAGCGGGATGCGCGGCCTCAAAGGGCCCACCGGACGGATGTTTGGCGATGGCAGGGCAGCAGTAACGAGAATCTCGAACGTGGGCACTCTGGAAGTACCTCTTGTCCAATTGGGGTTTGTGGGTTCACGTCCTGTTGCCGGGTCCACGACCATTAACAACACTGGAATCACAGGCGCTCGAGACTACGCTCAGATCCGCCGCAGTGATGATTGAGACTCGTACCGGCGCCAACGCAGCCGCGAAGGCGTCGGACACGTCTGCGCGAAGTTAGTTGTAGAGCATTCCACCATCGACTAGGAGGACCTGTCCCGTCACATAGTCCGAATCATGGCCAGCGAAGAATGAGACGACTCTGGCGACATCATCCGGCGTTTCGATGCGGCCGAGTGCGATGCCCTCCACATTCTCCTTGAGGTTCTGGCCGAGAGGCTTGCCATTGATCTTGCTGAGCTCCGCATCGATCAACTCCCACATTCCAGTGCCGACGATGCCGGGCGCATAGGCGTTTACCGTTATGCCCTTGGGGGCAAGCTCTTGGGCGGCAGCTTGCGTGATGCCGCGCACTGCGAACTTGGAAGCCGAGTAAGCGCCAAGAATGGGGAAGCCTTGGATCGCAGCGATCGAGGCAGCTGAGATGATCTTGCCTCCATGGCCGAGTTCTTCGAACTTGGCGGCAGCTGCCTGAATGCCCCAGACAACGCTATGAACATTGATGCGGAAAATGCTGTTCAGGTCGTCTTCGGTGATGTCAAGAATCGGCTTCACTTGGGCGATACCGGCGTTGTTGACGATCACGTCGAACCCGCCCAGCTCTTTTGCCGCTGTGTCTACCGCAGCCACGATATCTTTACGCTGAGAAACGTCCGCAGCCACAAAAATCGCCTTGCGGCCAATCGCCTCAATTTCAGCCACAACGCTGTCGGCCTTGTCCTTCTGAAAGTCGAGGTCTGCAATGGCAACGTCGAAACCGTCTTGCGCTAATCGAAGCGCGATCCCCCGGCCTATTCCCTGACCTGCGCCAGTAACGAGAGCGACCTTATTTTGTACTGTCATGGTTTTCTCCTTTGTTTGCGACTTCAACGTGAACTATTTGTGGCAGTTGGCCGCCCGTCGGCACGGCACAGCTATTGAAGCATGGGGCTCTTGCTGAAACCCTATGCCTGTGAAATAAATTCCGCCACGGGTGAACTCGTGAGCGTCGACGAGGAGGGGCTGCTGCGGGGATTTCGGACAGCGGATTCGATTGATCTCTCACCCTGGCGTGACCGGCTGTTGTAGAACCCTCCGATGTATCGGTGAATGATCTAAACGAGTTCCTGCGCCATGGCGCCCGCTTCGCGAACCAGGACGGCGTCACGGGCGACCTTCGCTGCGGTGATGGCCCCGTCATAGAGCAGAACGAGGCGGGAAACGATGGTGGCGCCCGGAGCCTCCTGAACAAGGCCGGAAATGTGCGTGCGAACCACATCACGGTAACGGTCCGCGACCTGCCGTACCGAGACACATTCCGGAAGTTCGATCACCGCATTCGTGAAGGGGCAACCGTAAAAAGTGTGCGATTCCACGGAGACCGCGAGAGCTTCAAAGAGAGCAGCGACCCTCTCCCGCGGAGGGCACCGGGGTTCATCCAGCGCCCGGGCGCGATCGACCCATCCACTGAGTTCTTCCTCCAGGTACGCCACCACGAGCGCCTCCTTGCCGGCGAAGTTGTTATAAAGGCTGGCCTTCGCCACTCCCGCGCCACGAACGACGAGATCGATTCCCGTGGCGTTGATGCCATGTTTGTGGAAAAGGTGACTAGCGGATGCGAGGAGGCGCGCCCGCGCGCTGGGCACCGGCGCTGCAATCATAGATTCCATGACTGGACTTTACCAGACAGATCGGTATAGTTATCAGTGACCAGAACGGTCTACCTAAGAGAAGAGGCACACCATGTCAGATTTGAAAATTGCCGTCGTCATCTATGAGCCCATCACCTCCGACGCCTCACGCGTCTACCGCGGCCTCAAGACCGCCCTCGAATTCACGCAGGCCGGCGATGACATCGTCGTCGTCTTCGACGGTTCGGGCGTGGAAACATTGGCCGCGATCACCGCGCCCAGCCACAAGATGAACCCCCTCGCTGTGGCGCTCAAGGACAACATCCGGGGTGCTTGCGGATTCTGCGTCGCCTCCCACGGGGTCTCCGACGAAATCGCTGCGGGAGGCTGGAACTTGCTCACCGAGTACAAGGGCGAAGCGAGCGTGCGAAACCTCGTGATCGAGGGCTATCAGATCCTCAGCTTCTAACCTGCGGCCGCACCTGCGATGCTGCGGAAAATCCTCGCCCAGACCCGCGTATTCGACGGCTGCCTAGGAGTGCCGATATCCCCGGCCGGCCTCAGACGATCGCGCTACCCTGTGTTGGCGGGGCCCCGGAGATGATCCGGTGGCGGATGGCACCGGAGACCTGGTCGACGATGATGGTCACCACAATGATCACCACGAGCGTGATCCCGATCCGGTCCCAGAGCCGCCGGTCGAATAGCTGCGACAACAGCGCACCCACTCCGCCGGCGCCGAGTACACCGAGAATGGCACTCGCGCGGATGTTGATCTCGAACCGGTAAAGCCAGAAGGCGACAACTTCGGGGAGGATCTGTGGGAGCACCCCCCAGCGCAGCACCTGGACTTGCCTGCTGCCGGTCGAGCGCACGGCATCCACCGGACCTGGATCGACCCCCTCGATCACCTCACTCGTGAGCTTGCCTAGCGTGCCGACCGACCCGACACCGATGGCCAGCGCACCGGCGAGTGGTCCGAGACCGAAGATCGGCATCATGATGGCGATCGCGAAGATAAGCTCCGGAATCGCCCGGATGACGTTGAGAACCTGGCGAACGGCGAAGACGACGGGTGCGGGCGCGACGTTCGACGCGGCTAGGAAGCCGAGCGGAAACGAGAGTGCAGCGCCGATGAGTGTGCCAATCCAGGCCATGTGCAGGGACTCGATCATGAGTTCGAGCGCGACGAGCCAGTATTCGTTGTACGGAACTGTGAACGGGTCCTGCACCACTCCTGACGCCATCAGCCCGCCGTAATGGAGGGCCAGCGGCGGAGCTTCGATCAGTCGCCCCCACCGGGCATCGACGACGACGACGCAGACGATGATGATGGCGAGCACCGTGAGCTGCGCAAGCGTGTAACGAAGTTTGCTCGGCTGGGTGGGGCGAACGGTCCCTCTCCGAGCTGTCCCGGTCATCAGACGAGCCTCCTTCGGAGCGCTCGGGAGAATTGGTCTATGGCGAATACGACGACGATCAGCAGCACGATGATCGCCGAGAGGTTGTCGTAGTTGAAGCGGGACAACTCGACAGCGATAATTGCGCCAATTCCACCGCCACCGACGATGCCGATGATCACGGATGCGCGGATGTTGAGCTCGAAAACGTAAAGGCAGTATGAGAGATAGCTGGGCAAGATTTGCGGAAGCACTGCCATTCGCGCGCGCTGCACGACATCGGCTCCGGAAGCATCGGCTGCCTCGAGCGGTCCGGGATCGACGCCGTCGATCGTCTCTGACGTCAGCTTCGCAACGATGCCGATGTTGAACATGGTGAGAGCGAGGATGCCGGCGAGGGAGCCGACGCCGACAAGGGCGACCAAAAGTAGCCCGTAGCCGACGTCTGGCAGCGAACGTACTAGGGACAGCACGAACTTGGCCGACCGGTAGACCCAGTTACTGCGCGCTGTGACCTGTGAGGCGAGCATCGACATCACGAGCGCGATCGTGCAGCCAACGAGGCTGGCGATCACGGCGATTGAGAGCGTCTCGGTCCAGGCTGGGATGGTTCGGCCGATGAACGCCCAGTTCGGTGCGAAGAACTCTCGGATGATGAACCAGCCACGTCCAAAATCCTCGAAGAGAGGGCGGAGATCAAACTCGATCCCGATGCCCGACCACACGGACATCGCAGCGGCTGCTGCGAGTAGCGCCCACAGCGGCCAGTTGGTCCGGGGTTTCGTGGGACGTGCCACAGACGGTGCAGGCGCAGTCACGACAGCTCCTCGTCGCCCGTGCCGTCGACGCCCTCACGGTTGCTTACGTCCTGCCCGGTCGGCAGGATGTCGTCTGCGGTGAGCGATCGACCATAGATCTGGGCGAACACTTCGTCGTCTGCTTCATCCGGAGGTCCATCGAACACGATGCGTCCCTCGCGCATGCCGATGATGCGTTCGGCATAACCGCGGGCGAGGTCAAGGAAGTGGAGATTGACGACGGTCGTGATTCCGAGGTCGCGGTTGATCCTCTGCAGGTCGCGCATGACCATGTTGGCCGTTGGCGGGTCGAGCGATGCCACCGGTTCGTCGGCGAGGATCACATTCGGCTGCTGGGCGAGGACCCGCGCGATCGCGACGCGCTGCTGCTGGCCGCCCGAGAGTTGCGACGCACGCGTGTATGCCTTCTCGACGATCCCCACACGCTCAAGTGCCTCGAACGCGAGTTCGACATCGGCGGGCCGGTAGATGCCAAAAATTGACAGCAGGGTCGGAGTCGCATGTAGTCGGCCGACCAGCACGTTCTTGAGCACCGTCGTGCGCGTCACGAGGTTGAATGACTGGAAGATCATCCCCACCCGGGACCGTAGTTCGCGCAAACTCCGCTTGGACGCGCCGTCCACACGCTGCCCGGACACCATGAGTTCACCCGATGTTGTTGGCACGAGAGCGTTGATCGAGCGCACAAGGGTCGATTTGCCGGCACCGGAGAGCCCGACGACGACGACGAACTGGCCGTCAGGGATCTCGAGGTTGATCCCGTCGAGACCGAGCACTCCGTTCGCGTACCGTACCGAGACGTCAGTGAAGCGGATCACGCAGTAAATCCTTCTGCTGGGAGGAAACAGGAACAAGCGGGCTCGCGCACCCATCGTACGCGGGCCCGACTATGAACCTGCGGTTACTCGTCGCCGAACGTAGCCTCGACGGCGCGCGCGGCGTCGAGAGCGTCGAGGTCGGCCGGAACCAGCCCGTCGATGTTGTACACCGCCGACAGGATTGCGGCCCCCTCTTCGTTCTCTGCGATCGCGAGGAAGGCATCTGTGATGCGCTGCTTCAGCTCGTCGGACAGGTTTCCCGCAACAGCGATTCCGTCGTTGGGGATGTTCTCCGACCAGGCGAACACCGTGACATCCGAACCGATCGTCGGGATCTCGTCAACGACCTCGGACCGTGCATCGTTGAAGCTGACGCCGACGGTCGCGTCGCCACGGGCAACCGAGAGCACGGCGTTCGGGTGGCCACCGGCGAAGAACGAGCCGCTCAGGTCGAAGGGGTCGAGTCCGGCATTCTGGATTTGGGTCGCCGGGTAGTAGTAGCCGGAAGCCGAACCTTCGTCGACGAACGCAATGGACTCATCCTGGGCGATCTCGGCGAGTGCCTCTTCACCCACCGGGCCGCCCTCGGCTTCGTCGGTGCCGTTGCAGAAGGTGTAACCGTCTTCATCGGTGACGATGTCGGTCGTGCAGAAGCGGTCGGGATCGTTGGTGTACCACTGGGTGACGTAGGTGCTCGAACCGTAGCGCACGGACTGCAGTACAGCTTCTGCACCGGCCTGGTCGACCGCCTGTACGAGCGCGATTGGTCCGAACATGCCGATCTGCGCCTGCTCGGCCTGCATCGCGACGACGAGTGCCGCGTAGCTGTCGGTGACCACGGCCTCGACCGGGATGCCCAGTTCGTCGCCCAGCAGAGCGCCCAGTTCGTCGGCGTCGATGACGAGTTGGTCGATGTCTTGGGAGGGAACGAGACCGAGCACGAGCTCGTCGATGACTGCCGGGTCTGTCGAATTACCGCCGGGCGAACAGGCGGCGAGGACGATGGCGACCCCGGCCACGACTGCGAAGGTGATGCTTCTTTTGAACACTGGTGCTCCTGTCTCTGACACCCGCACGGTGTACCGAATCGGCGGCTGATTAAAGATCAAACTACTCTCTGGCCTGAACCGCTCGTCGCGAATCGTCCGCGATCCGCCGGATGTTTACTGGATATTTAGGGGATGTTAACGGTCGGGATCCAAGACCTTGTGCGCCCATCCGGTAATCGCTGGGTGCAGATCGGGCATCGAAGCTGCTCTTTCGTCCGGGCTGACCGTTCAGTGCATCCTCGACGCCCTACCCCTCACCCGCCATCAATTTCACGGCGAATGGAACTACACGCTGGAACCGGCAGGAGGACAGCCGAGTAGTTGCGTTTCGAGGTTTCATAGCCTGAATGCGTGCTGGCCGCTAGGCGAGCGGTGGCCAGCCATAGCTCGATGGCGCGGCACCCCTCGCTGGAAGGCGGCAACCTCCAAGTGTCTGCAACGCTACGTCTCTCGAACGTGACAGCCATCACAGACCGATTCGCACCATAACGGCTGGACTTAGACCCTGTTCACTATGAAATGCCCTCCGCCATCAGGCCGGGGCATTACTTCGTCCGGTGAAAGGTATTGCCAGTGTTTACTTGGGACTTCCCTGAATATCCGGGCTTTTTTGCTGGGGTACCTGGACTCGAACCAAGAACAAAAGAATCAGAATCTTCCGTGTTGCCAATTACACCATACCCCACAGGGTTCGACCGGAACCGAACCGATTTACCACTTTAGCGCATCCTGAGCGGGCCGTGGTTCACCCGGCACTAGCACCACATACGCTCGCCAAACACAACGCGCTACAGCAGGTCGCGGTTGATGGTCGCGGCAACCTCAGCGCCGTCCCCCGCCGCAACAATGAGCTGCTGGGGCCCGGGCGGAGTAGCCTCACCAATCGCATAGGCACCCGCCGTGCTGGTGCGACCGGCAGAGTCGACGACGATCAGACCCTCCGGGTCGAGTGTGAGCTGCAAGCCCTGCGCATAGTCGAGCGCGGTCTCATAGTCGGGGCGCACAAACGCGGCCTCGCGTGGGATTGTCTCGCCATCGGCGAGCACAACACCGGTCAGCCCATCACGGTCGCCCGCGACATCCGCCACCACCCGACGATCCACCCGGATGCCACGGCCAGCAAGCATCCCCTCATCCGTCTCGCTCACGTGGCCCACGCCCTGAGTGAAAACAATCAGGTCGCGGCTCCACTGCGACAACAGCAGCGCCCGCTCCGCCAAATCATCGCTGGCCCCGATCAGTGCAATCGGGCGATCCGCATACTCGTAACCGTCACACTCCATACAGGAGTGGATGCTCGTGCCATAGAACGCACGCAGCGTCGGCAACACCGGCAGCACCTCACGCAGGCCCGTTGCGATCAGCACCGTGCGAGTAGTGGCGACTCCTCCGCGATAGGTCACCGTGAAACCACCGTCCGCCAGCGGCTCAATGCTCTCGACAATGGTGCGCTCGAACTGAACATTCGGGTACTGCTCAAGCTCCTCGCGACCCAGCTTGCGCAACTCCAATGGAGAAATACCATCGCGGCTCAAAAAGCCGTGCGAGTGGAACGTCGCCGAATTGCGGGGGCGATTGCCGTCAAGCAGGAACGTGCGGCGACGAGCACGCGCCAGATTCAGCGCAGCACTGAGTCCGGCCGGTCCGCCGCCGACAATGACAACCTCCCAGTCGAACTGCTCACTCATAGCTGTGCGCGCAGAGCTCCCAGACGAGCCAGAGTCGAGTCTTTACCCAACAACTCCATCGACTCAAACAGCGGCGGGCTGATGCGGCGCCCAGCGATCGCACTGCGCAACGGACCAAACGCCAGACGTGGCTTCATCTTCTTCACATCAATAAGTTCGACGCGAAGAGCAGCTTCGATTGCCTCATGCGTCCACGGCTCCACCGCCGGCAACACAGCCATCGCGGCATCCAGAACTTCCGGGCCCTCAGCTTTCGGCATCGCATCCGCTTCAACAACGAGGTCCGCATCCGGAGTGAACAAGAACTGCAACAGGCCAGGCGCATCGCCCAACAACTGCATGCGCTCCTGCACGAGAGGTGCAGCATCAGCGAGCCTCACCAGCTCAGCCTCCGTGGGCTCAGCAGAAATCACCCCAGCAGCAACCAGATACGGGACCAGACGGCCCGCAAACTCCTCCGCCGACAGCAGACGGATGTGGTCACCATTCAGCGACTCCGCCTTCTTCACATCAAAACGGGCCGGGTTCGGGTTCACGTTCTCCACATCGAAGGCAGCAATCAGTTCGTTGATCGAGAACACATCGCGGTCGGGAGCCAACGACCAGCCCAGTAGCGACAGATAGTTGATGAGACCCTCGGGAATGAACCCGCGGTCACGGTGCAGAAACAGGTTCGACTCCGGGTCACGCTTCGAGAGCTTCTTGTTGCCCTCACCCATCACATACGGCAAATGGCCGAAACGCGGAATCGCCTCCGTGATACCGACCTCGATGAGTGCTGTGTAGAGGGCAATCTGGCGTGGGGTGCTCGACAGCAGATCCTCACCGCGCAGAACATGCGTGATGCCCATCAGCGCATCATCCACCGGATTCACAAAGGTGTACAGCGGGGCACCATTCGGGCGCACCACAACAAAGTCAGAGAACGATCCCGCCGGGAACGTGATCTCGCCACGAACCAGATCATCAAAGCTCAGATCCGTGTCGGGCACACGCAAACGTAGTGCCGGCTGGCGGCCCTCCGCCGTGAACGCCGCACTCTGCTCAGCGGTGAGGTCGCGCTCAAAGTTGTCATAACCCTGCTTCGGGTCGCGACCACTCGCAACATTGCGGGCCTCGATCTCCTCACCCGTCGCAAAAGACTCATAGAGGTGACCGGAAGCTTTCAGCTTCTCAATAACCTCACGGTAGATATCGCTGCGCTGCGACTGACGG
Source organism: Rhodoglobus vestalii (assembly GCF_006788895.1). NCBI lineage: Bacteria > Bacillati > Actinomycetota > Actinomycetes > Micrococcales > Microbacteriaceae > Rhodoglobus > Rhodoglobus vestalii. The sequence goes on along the minus strand of NZ_VFRA01000001.1, from coordinate 2,439,954 downwards.
TACGGCCCGTGGGGTCCGCCGGTCTCGACGCCCTCATCCCAGTCAAGACCCAGCCAGCGCATCGCGTCGAGAAGCTGTAGATAGCTCTCTTCACTGTCGCGAGCGGCATCCGTATCTTCAATCCGGAACACCATCGTGCCCCCAGTGTGGCGCGCATAAGCCCAATTAAACAGGGCCGTGCGGATCAGCCCGACGTGGGGCGTACCCGTGGGTGAGGGACAAAACCGTACGCGAACGTCGGAAGCGGTTGCAGTAGAAAATGGCGCAGACATTGAGCCCATTCTATGCGAGGCGAGCCTGTGGGGAGGAGGGTTGCTCACGCAGACATTCGAGACAGCTATTCGGTGTTGATACCGGTCCGCACTACCTCGACGCGGTGCGCACCGGGTTGCTCAGTGTGCCGATTTCCTCAATCGTGATTTCGACGGTGTCACCGTTCACTATCTGGCCCACTCCCGCGGGGGTTCCCGTGAGAATCAGATCACCAGGCAGCAGGGTGAACACGCTTGACGCATACGCAACCAGGGACGCCACCGAGTGCACCATCTGGTCGACGGTTCCGTCTTGCTTGAGGTCACCGTTCACTGTCGTGCGGATGCTCTGCGCCGCCACCTGGAACTCTGTCTCGATCACAGGCCCGAGTGGGCAGAACGTATCGAATCCTTTTGCGCGCGACCACTGGCCGTCTTTCTTCTGCAGATCGCGTGCCGTCACATCGTTGGCGATGGTGTATCCGAAAATCACACTGTCAGCATCGGCCTCGGCCACATTCTTGGCGATGCTGCCGATGACGACAGCCAACTCGCCCTCAAAGCTCACATGCTCACTCTGCGGCGGCAACATGATGGCATCCCCGGGGCCCACCACCGAGGTGTTGGGCTTGAGGAACATCATCGGCTCGGTGGGCGTCTCGTTGCCAAGTTCTTTCGCGTGCTCGGCATAGTTGCGACCAATCGCCACCACCTTCGAACGCGGAATCACCGGTGCCACAATCTTGATTTCCGCCAGCGGCAGACGCTCGTCAGTAGTCTCGAAACCATTGAACATGGGGTCGCCAGTGAGCACAACGATCTCGTCGCCGTCAATGATGCCGTAGCGGGCACCCGTGCCAGAGCTGAAACGCGCTACCTTCATGCGTCGAGCCTCATCATCCAGCCGTGCTTATCTTCGCGACGGCCGTACTGGATGTCGGTGAGTTCTTCCCGCAGCGACATCGTCAACTCGCCGGCGGCAGCATCCGCCGACCCAATCTCAACACTCGCACCCTTGAGCATGGCGATGGGCGTGATGATGGCCGCGGTACCGCACGCGAACATCTCAGTGATTTCGCCCGACTCAACACCCTCGCGCCACTCTTCAAGAGTCACCCGGCGACGCTCGATCTTATGGCCACGGTCTTCCGCAAGCTGCAGGACAGAGTCACGCGTGATGCCCTCAAGGATCGACTCAGAGTGCGGGGTCACGAGGGTTCCGTCTTTCTTGACGAGCACCACGTTCATCCCACCCAACTCTTCGATGTACTTGCCCTCTTCGGCATCCAAGAACAGCACCTGGGCGCAGCCCTGCTCTGCCGCCTCCTGCTGAGCGACGAGCGACGACGCGTAATTGCCACCGGTCTTTGCTGCACCCGTGCCGCCGCGACCTGCCCGGGTGTAGTTCGTCGAAACCCAGATCGATACCGGAGCCACACCACCGGTGAAATACGCACCAGCGGGGCTAGCGATCACGTAGTAGTTGACCTTCTTGGCGGCACGCACCCCCAGGAACGCCTCCTTGGCAAACATGAAGGGGCGCAGGTAGAGGCTGGTCTCGGGAGCATTGGGCACCCAGTCGCCGTCGACCGCGACCAGCTGCTTGAGGGAATCGATGAAGGCGTCTATGGGCAGCTCGGGCAGCGCCATCCGGCGGGCGGAACGCTGCAGTCTGGCACCGTTAGCTTCGGGGCGGAACGACCAGATTGAGCCATCCGCATGACGGAACGCTTTCAACCCCTCGAAGATCTCCTGCCCGTAGTGCAGAACCGCGGCCGCCGGGTCGAGACTGATGGGGCCGTAGGGCTGAACACGGGGCCGGTGCCAGCCGCCCATCTCTGACCAACACACATCGACCATGTGATCGGTGAAGTTCACGCCAAAGCCCGGGTTCGCGAGCACCACGTCACGCTCCTCAACAGAGCGCGGATTTTGGTTCTTCTGAACCATGAAAGTGAGGGGGCGGGGAGCCATGAGATTCTTCATGCGATGTCCTTAATGACGTACAGCCAGAATGGCGGTGGGTTAATTCTGCGCTGGTAGGTTAATTCTGCGCTACAGCGTCGGCAATTGCACTGCCAATTTCAGCGGTGGACCGCGCGGTGGCGCCACGGGTGCTGAGATCGGCTTCAACGGCCGCATTAACGCGGGCCGCAGCATCCGTTTCGCCGAACTGTGACAGCAGCAGTGCAATCGACAGAATTGCCGCGGTGGGGTCAGCGAGTTGTTTTCCCGCAATGTCGGGCGCTGAACCGTGAACCGGCTCGAACATGGAAGGGAACTCTCCGCTCGGGTTCAGATTGCCGGAGGCAGCCAAACCGATGCCGCCGCTGATGGCCGCGGCCAGGTCGGTCAGGATGTCACCGAAAAGGTTGTCGGTGACAATGACATCAAAGGTGCTCGGTTGTGTGACCATAAAGATCGTGGCCGCATCCACATGTAGGTAGTCCACGGCAACCTCAGGGAACTCGGTGGCAACCCGGTCAACCGTCGACTGCCACAGGCCGCCCGCGTGGGTGAGCACGTTGGTCTTGTGCACGAGGGTGACTTTCTTGCGCTCACGCCCCATCGCGTGAGCAAAAGCAAAACGAACAACCCGTTCAACACCAAAAGCGGTGTTGATCGAAACCTCGGTCGCGATCTCGTGTGCGGTGCCGGTGCGGATGCGCCCACCATTGCCCACGTAGGGGCCTTCGGTGCCCTCCCTGACGACAACAAAGTCCACAGCCCCTGGCTCGGCCAGCGGTGACGTCACGCCGGAAAAAATGGTGGTGGGGCGCAGGTTCACGTGGTGATCGAGCGCAAAACGCAGCTTCAGCAGCAGACCCCGCTCGATGATGCCGCCCGTCAAGCGCGGATCGCGCGGGTCTCCCCCAACAGCACCCAACAGGATCGCGTCATGCTGAGCAAGTTCATCAATGTCGGAGTCTTCGAGAATCGTGCCGGTCTTGAGATAATAGCTAGCACCGAACGGGAACTCGGTGGTGGAAACATCCACACTGGTTGCGGTCAATACCTTGAGGGCTTCGGTCACAACTTCGGGCCCGATACCATCACCGGGAATGACTGCAAGCTTGATCTGAGAAGGCATACAAATACAGTAGCGGTGCGCACCCTGCGCTGGCCGCAGAGTGCTCTCGGCAAGGGCCCGATTCGCGGAAATACCGCTTTTCTGGATGTTTCCTGATTGCGCCCTGTATGGGGGGTGCTAAAATAGGGCTCATGAGTATAGGAACCGGAATTGTCTTAGTAGTTATCGGCGCGATTCTCACGTTCGCGCTCGACCTCCAAGTGGAAGGGATAAACTTCGACCTCGTGGGATACATCATGATGGCTGCGGGTGCAGTCGTGTTCATCATTGGCCTTCTGCTAATGATGCGCAAACGCACCTCTGTCACCACCGTGCGCAACGGCACCGATGGAGCAAACGGCTCGGTTAGCGAACGCCGCACCAGCACCACTCCTGACGAAACCATCTAACAACCAACAGAACTAACGGTCGGGCGCCAGCGCTCTGGGTGCGGCACCCTCCACACAGTACGAAAGGCGCGTCCCGGGCATTCGGAACGCGCCTTTCGCTGTGCCCACGCCCCCACAGGGCGAGCGAAACTAGGCGTCGACGATATCGATCGCGTGCACGTAGCGAGCATCAATCTGCTTCGCAACGGTGGCCAGAACCTGGGCGGACGCCTGCGAATCGACCGTGAGCACCGACAGCGCGTTGCCGCCTTCACTTTCACGCGCAATCTGCATACCCGCGATGTTGATGCCGGCGTCACCGAATTCTTTGCCGAAGACGGCAACAATTCCGGTGCGGTCTTCGTACATCATCACGATCAGATGATCGGCGAGCGGCACCTCAATGTCGTAACCGTTAATCTCGACAATCTTCTGAAGGTGCTTATTGCCCACTAGCGTTCCCGACACCGAAACCTGAGACCCGTCAGCAAGCGAGCCGCGGATGGTCAGCAGATTGCGGTATTCGTCGCTCACAACATCCGTAATCAAACGAACCGCGAGACCACGCTGATCGGCGAGCACGGGCGCATTGACGTAGCTGACCGTCTCCGACACCACATTCGTGAAAATCCCCTTGAGGGCGGCGAGTTTGAGCACGTTGACATCAAACTCAACAATTTCTCCGCGAACCTCAATGTCGACGCTCGTGAGGGGGCTGTCTGCCAGTCCAGCAAAAACCTGACCCAGCTTTTCCATGAGCGGGATGCCGGGGCGCACACTCGGATCAATAATTCCACCAGCAACATTCACTGCGTCAGGCACCAGCTCACCGCCCAGGGCAAGACGCACTGACTTGGCGACCGAAACGCCGGCCTTCTCTTGGGCCTCTGCCGTCGAGGCACCGAGGTGCGGGGTGACGATGACGTTGTCGAGAGCAAGCAGCGGCGACCCCGTGGGCGGTTCACTCACAAACACGTCAAGACCGGCGCCGGCTATACGGCGCGACTTGAGCGCCGTATAGAGCGCATCCTCATCAATGAGGCCACCGCGGGCAACGTTCACGATGTACGCACTCGACTTCATGCGCGCAAACTGCGCGGTCGAAATCATGCCCGTGGTTTCGGGTGTTTTCGGCATGTGAATCGTGATGAAGTCTGAACGCTCCAACAGCTCGTCGAGCGAGACCAGCGTGACGCCCATCTGCTGTGCCCGTGTAGTCGTGACGTAGGGATCGTAGGCGATGATATTGGTGCCGAAGCTCTGCATCCGCTCCGTGATCAGCCCACCAATGCGGCCAAGGCCGATGATTCCGATGGTCTTCTCAAAAAGCTCCATGCCCGAATACTGCGAGCGCTTCCACTGCCCCTCTGCAAGAGCACCGTGCGCGGCCGGAATATGACGGGCCAAGCTCAGGATGTGCCCGACCGTCAGCTCGGCCGCCGAAATGATGTTCGAGGTGGGGGCATTCACCACCATCACACCGGCCGCTGTGGCCGCCTTGATATCGACGTTGTCGAGACCGACACCGGCGCGAGCAATGACCTTCAGGTCAGGGGCATCGGCGAGAGCATCGGCATCCATCATCGTTGCCGAACGGATGAGAACCGCCTGCGCATCAACCAGCGCAGCCTTCAGAGCGGCACGGTCCGTGCCATCAATGTTTCGTATCTCAAAGTCGGGCCCGAGAGCATCGACTGTTGCGGGGGAAAGTTCTTCAGCGATCACAACGATCGGCTTAGCCACAGATCTGGTCCTTCAATTCGCGGGGACTTCGCGCTGAGACAGCGAAGGCTGCTTGAGTACACAACTACATCAACTTTAGCGGCGACAGGAAGGCGTCGCTGCCACGTGACGATTCGGTGCGACGATAGACCCCATGATGGATGCCGCCGAAACCGCCCAGTGGGTGCTGCGCATTGTGCTCGCACTCGCCTTCATCGCGATGGGGGTGGGCCATTTCGTTGCCGCCCCCGCACGCGCCATGGCGGCCATGATCCCGCAGGCGTTCCGTAAAAGCTGGATGCCCTCCCGCTCCGCCCTCGTGACAATCACCGGGCTGTGCGAAATAGCCGGCGGTCTCGGCCTCCTCTGGGAACCCACCCGTTTTGCGGCCGGCATTGCGCTGGTCGTCTTTCTCATTGCTGTGTTCCCTGCCAATGCGCACGCGGCCAAACATCCGGAACGCTTCGGCAAGGCAGCGATTCCGTTCTGGCCGCGATTCTTCGCCCAACTGGTGCTGATTGCGCTCTGCCTACTCGCCGCCATCTAAGGCTGCGTGCGGAGCCACCCAACGAAACGGTGTAGCTCATCGTCTACTGAGGTAGGAGGAAATAATGTCCACGACAATGCTGACGAAGATTGCCCCGCTGCTCGCGGTCGGTTTGCTCGCCCTCAGCGCGTGCGCAGGCCCCGCCGTGGACCCCGGCGCTGTTGAGCCCACGCCCGAGAGCGAGCCCGGACTCAACGAAGAGGAGACCCCGGGTGATCCGATCCCCGTCGAAGGCATCGACGGCACCTGGACGTTTGCCGAGGGAATCGACAGCGCGGGTGATCTCAGTTCTGACGCCACCGTCACCCTCGTGATCGCTGGCACGAGCATTTCCGGATCTGCGGCCTGCAACAACTACACGGCAACTTTCACGGGCGAACCCAGTGAGCTGACTGTCGGTGCGGTGGCATCAACAAAACGTGCCTGCCCGAGCGCGCTGATGGGGTTTGACCGGCGCTACTTCAGCGCATTGGCCCTCGTAACTGCTGCGGTTCCCACCGGCGGCAGTCTGGTGCTGCAGGGTGAGGGTGTGGCGATGAACTTCTTGCCTAAGAATTTTCTGCCCGAGGGCTAGCGGCGTTGCGGCGCGATGCCCAGAGTTGGTCGCTATCTGCCCACCGGGCCCGACTGACGCCAATGAGCACGAGGGCGATGGCGATAATGAACACCGCGATGCCCACCACATAGACTGCGACACCAGCCCAACCATCGGGGCCGCCAGGCTGCAGGAACGGGTACGGAAACCAGCCGTCAAGGCCGCCGCGCACGAAGGTAAAGGCCAACCAGGTGAGCGGGTAGATAATGACAATGCGCACGTCGCGCAGCCGCAGCACTGGTCGTAACGGCGAGATGAACCAGTCCACAAGCAGGAACAGCGGCACCCACACGTGAAGGATCTCGCCGGGCCATTGCAGCCCGACATAGCCGTCATCGGGGATTCCGCGAAGCAACACGTTGTAGACGATGGCGGTGACCACCGCATACGAGGCCACGGATGCTCGCAGCACGCCTACCGGCGAAGACTCCCGGTTGCCACTCACCACCAGCAGCCCGCTCAGCGCGAGAATCACGACGTTGATCAGGCTCGACTGAATCGTGAAGTAGCTGAAGTACTCCTCGGGAACGAAGTCATTGTTGAGCGACTGATCGATGATCTGGGTGGCGATGCTCACCGCGACGAGTGCTGCCGCCACCAGTCGAAGCACCCCGAACACGCGGGATGCGCGGGATGCGCGGGATGCGCGGGATGCGCGGGATAGGGAACCCCCATCGAGTGTCGGCTGGCCCAAACTAGCTGTCGGCCGTGGGGAGGGTCGCTGCGCGTTCATCGTCACTCAGACAGACTAGTGTCCAGACGTTTAATGGATGAAGGAGCACGCCATGCCATTCACAGATCGCCACGGAAACGAGTTGCGCAGCCTGCCACTCATTTACCGGTTGGGCCGAGATTTTCAGGTCGCAGAGGCGTTCTGTTGGCGCGACCCACGCGAGGGCGGCCCGGTGCTTGAAATCCCTGCCCACAACCCCCAACTTCCCCCCACCGACGGCAACGGCACCGATTTTGCTTCGGTTCCCCCGTTTCTGTGGGGGCTCATCGCCAGCTACGGCACCCAGACTCTGCCGGCGATTTTGCACGACGCCCTCGCCAATCAGGCACGACTTGTTCCGGCAGCTCAGCGGCTTGACCTGCGTCGGATCGCCGATGAAACGTTTCGCGTTGCGCTCGTCGAAAGTGGCCTGCACCAGATGCGCGCCCGAGTGATGTGGGCCGCGGTAGGAATGGAACGCTACGCCCGATATGCCGGGGCTCTCGGTGCGGCCATAATTGCGCAACTGAGTATCGGTGTGCTACTGGTCATGGGCTCCGTCGCACTGGGGATCCTCGCGCATCCGCTCTGGTTGCTGCTCGCACTCGCTCCCGCACTTGCGGCAGCATTGTGGGGCAAAAACATGGATCTCGTCGTCACCGCCACCTACTTAGGTGCGCTCTATGCGCCCCTGGTGGCCGGCGCATTCATTGGTTCTCGGCTGGAACAGTTCTTGGCCTTCATCATCTGGGTGGGAACAGGCACCCCGGGCCCCGCGCCGCAGGCAGAACCGACCCTGCGCTGGCCCAGCCGTGCCGCCACCCTGCCACCGCACTGACACCTCGTGCACAAGCAACGACGGCCGCCCCGCAGAGAGCGGAACGGCCGTCGTAATGACTGCAGCGGCTGCAGTGTCCGCGGTGACTAGCGAAAGTTAGCGGGCAGCGGAACCATCGGTGTAGTCGGAGTCTTGCTGCTTCCATGCGAAGAGAGCACGCAGTTCCTTGCCGGTTGCTTCGATGGGGTGGTTCTGTCCCTTTTCGCGCAGGGCGAGAAACTCGGGTCCGCCAGCATCCTGATCCTTGATGAAGCGGTCAGCGAAAGCACCCGACTGGATGTCTGCGAGAACGGCTTTCATGTTTTCCTTGACGGATTCGTCGATGACGCGGGGGCCCGAAACGTAGTCGCCGTACTCGGCGGTGTCAGAGACGCTCCACCGCTGCTTGGCGATGCCGCCCTCCCACATGAGGTCAACGATCAACTTGAGCTCGTGGAGCACCTCAAAGTAGGCGATCTGCGGCTGGTAGCCAGCCTCGATGAGGGTTTCGAAGCCGTACTGAACGAGCTGCGAGGTTCCACCACAGAGAACAGCCTGCTCGCCGAACAGGTCGGTTTCGGTCTCTTCGGTGAAGGTGGTCTTGATGCCGCCGGCGCGGAGGCCACCGATTGCCTTCGAGTACGACCAGGCGAGATCCCAGGCGTGGCCGGTGGCGTCATTTTCGACGGCAACGATCACGGGAACGCCGCGACCTGCTTCGTATTCGCGGCGAACCGTGTGACCCGGGCCCTTCGGGGCAACAAGAATGACGTCAACGTCAGCGGGGGCATCGATGTACCCGAAGCGGATGTTGAAGCCGTGCCCGAAGACGAGGGCGTCTCCGGCGTCAAGATTGTCTTTGATGTCGTCGGCGTAGAGGCCGCGCTGGTGCTGGTCAGGAGCAAGGATCACCACAACGTCAGCCCACTTGGCGGCTTCGGCGCTGGTGAGCACTTCGAAGCCGGCATCCTTCGCCTTAGCGATGCTCTTCGAGCCCTCCTTGAGGCCGACTCTAACTTGAACTCCCGAGTCGCGCAGGTTCAGGGCGTGGGCGTGGCCTTGCGAGCCATAACCAATAACAGCGACCTTTTTGCCCTGAATGAGTGCGAGGTCGGCGTTATCGTCGTAAAAGATCTCGGTCACAGTTGTGGTTCTCCTTAGTTGGTGATGCTGTTAGTTCTTAAAAACTCGGTCGGTGATGCTCTTCGAACCGCGGCCCAGGGCCAGCAGTCCGCTCTGGGCAACTTCTTTGATCCCGTAGGGTTCGAGCACCCGCAAGAATGCCTGAATTTTGCCCGAATCACCGGTGGTTTCAATGATGAGGGCATCGGAAGCAACATCCACCACACGGGCACGAAACAGGTTCACCGCTTCGATAATTTGCGACCGCGTCGTATTGTCTACGCGCACCTTAATCAGCAGGTGTTCGCGGGTAACCGACTGTGCCGGGTCAAGCTCCACGATCTTGATCACATTGATGAGCTTGTTGAGCTGTTTGGTGACCTGCTCAAGGGGCAAGCCTTCGACATCCACCACAACGGTGATGCGCGACAGGCCCTCAATTTCGCTTGACCCCACAGCCAACGATTGGATGTTGAACCCACGACGGGCAAACAACCCTGCGACACGAGTGAGCAGGCCCGGCTTATCTTCTACCAGCAGAGAAAGTACGTGACTCATCGCTCTACTCCTCTTCCCACTCGGGGGCATGATCTCGCGCGTACTGCACGTTCGAGTTTCCGACACCCTGTGGCACCATGGGCCAGACCATTGAGTCTCGGCTCACCACGAAATCGATCACAACGGGGCGATCGTTCGTCTCCAGCGCAAGCTTGATCGCCGGATCAATATCTTCCTTCTTAGTGACGCGGATGGCGAGACAACCGTAAGCCTCCCCCAGCTTCACAAAGTCGGGGATCATCTCCGTGTCGTGCCCGGTATTAAGGTCGGTAAACGAGTGGCGACCGTCATAGAAGAGAGTCTGCCACTGGCGCACCATGCCAAGACTGGAGTTATTGATAATCGCGACCTTGATCGGGATCTTGTTGATTGTGCAGGTGGCAAGCTCCTGGTTGGTCATTTGGAAGCATCCATCGCCATCAATGGCCCACACGTCACGATCGGGGTTCGCCACCTTGGCCCCCATGGCCGCGGGGAGGCCGTACCCCATGGTTCCGGCTCCACCCGAGTTGAGCCAGGCGTTGGGGCGCTCGTACTTGATGAACTGCGCCGCCCACATTTGGTGCTGACCAACACCGGCCGCAAAGATACCCTCCGGACCGGTGATTTCACCGATGCGCTTGATCACATACTGCGGCGAGAGCAGCCCGTCGTCGGGTTCTGCGAAACCGATTGGGAACTGATTGCGCAAATAATTGAGGCGCTCCCACCAGTCGCTGTAGTCGGGCTTTGTCGTCTTGATCACATCGGTGTACGCCGCGATCAGGTCGACGATCACGTCTTTAGCGTCACCGACGATGGGCACCTCGGCCGCACGAATCTTACCGATCTCAGCCGGATCGATATCGACGTGTACGACCTTCGCCAGAGGAGCGAATTCGCTCGCCTTACCGGTAACGCGGTCATCGAAACGTGAACCGAGTGCGATGAGAAGATCCGATTCTTGAAAAGCAAGAACGGCGGGAACGGTGCCGTGCATTCCGGGCATCCCCAGATTCAGATCGTTCGAGTCCGGGAACGCCCCTCGCGCCATCAGCGTCGTCACAATCGGTGCCCCCACGAGGGTTGCGAGCTCAAGCAACTCCGCAGAGGCACCAGCGCGGATGACGCCGCCGCCCACATAGAAGACGGGGCGCTCAGCTTCAGCCAACAGCTGGGCGGCTGCCTGAACCTGCTTGCCGTTAGCCTTCGTGACGGGACGGTAGCCGGGCAGATCGACCTTGGGCGGCCAGATGAATGGTGCGGAGCCCTGCTGGCAGTCCTTGGTAACATCCACCAGCACTGGGCCTGGCCGCCCCGTTGTGGCGATGTGGTACGCCGCAGCCAACGTCGCCGGAATATCTTCAGCCTTCGTCACGAGGAACGAGTGCTTCGTGATCGGCATCGTGATGCCCGAAATGTCGACCTCTTGAAACGCGTCGGTTCCCATTGAGGTCGAAAAAACCTGGCCGGTGATCGCCAGTAGCGGCACCGAATCCATGTGGGCATCCGCAATGGCCGTCACCAGGTTCGTCGCTCCGGGACCGGAGGTCGCAATGCACACCCCCAACTTTCCAGATGACGAGGCATAGCCCTCCGCAGCATGGCCAGCGCCCTGTTCGTGACGCACCAAAATGTGCCGAATAGCAGTGGATGCCATCAGTTCGTCGTAGAAGGGCATGATTGCGCCACCCGGCAAACCAAAGACGTCTTTTACACCCAGCTTTTCTAGACTACGAAGAATTGCGCCAGAGCCCGTCAAAATCTCCGGCGTAGTGCTCTTGGGCCGCGGTGCGGGGTCAGAGGGCATGTGCGAATCCTTTAAATTTCACTCGTGAGCGTGGTGCTAACTGGTTACCGCGCCGCGGGCGGCGGACTGCACAAGCTTCGAATACTTGGCAAGCACGCCTCGCGTATAACGCGGAGGGAGGGGGGCCCAGCCGTTTCGGCGGGCTTCGAGCTCAGCAGAATCGACAAGTAAGTCGATCGAGCGAGCTGCGATGTCGACCCGTATCAGATCGCCATCGCGCACGAAGGCAATAGGACCTGCGTCTACTGCTTCGGGAGCTATGTGGCCGATGCACAGTCCGGTTGTGCCGCCTGAGAATCGTCCGTCTGTTAAGAGTAGTACATCTTTTCCGAGTCCAGCACCCTTGATGCGGGCGGTGATCGAGAGCATCTCGCGCATACCGGGGCCACCCTTGGGGCCCTCATAGCGAATAACGACAATGTCGCCCTTCGTGATGGTGCCCGCTGCGAGCGCATCCATCGCGGCGCGCTCCCGCTCGAACACCCGCGCGGGGCCCTCAAATACTTCAGAGTCGAAGCCCGCAGTCTTCACGACGGCGCCCTCGGGGGCGAGCGACCCGTGCAGAATGGTGAGTCCGCCGGTGGCATGGAATGGGTTGTCGAGTGAACGCAAAACCTTGCCATCGAGCGGGCCGGGATTCAGCTCTGCTAGGTTCTCAGCAACAGTTTTGCCTGTGACTGTCATTGCGTCGCCGTGCAGAAGCCCAGCATCCAATAGCGCCTTCATGAGAACGGGGATGCCGCCATGACGGTCTACGTCATTCATCACATAATTACCGAAGGGTTTAACGTCGGCGATGTGGGGCACCTTGTCACCAATGCGGTTAAAGTCGGCGAGGGTAAGAGGCACATTGGCCTCGTTCGCGATCGCCAATAAATGCAGCACAATATTGGTTGAGCCACCCAGCGCCATCCCGACCGCGATTGCGTTCTCGAACGCTTTCATGGTGAGGATATCGCGTGCGGTGTGCCCTCGCCGAAGCATCCCCAGGACTGCTTCCCCGGAACGATGCGCAAAGTAGTCGCGGCGGCGATCTGCCGATGGAGGGCTGGTCGACCCGGGAAGGCTCATACCGAGAGCTTCGGCGACGCTCGCCATCGTGTTCGCGGTGTACATTCCACCGCAGGCACCCTCGCCGGGGGCGAAAGCACACTCGATGCGTTTGGCATCCTCGACGGACATCGTACCGGCCTGAACGGCACCGACCGCTTCGAACGAGTCGATGATCGTGATGTCTTTCTCCGTGCCGTCGCTTAGTTTTACCCAGCCGGGGGCGATAGAACCGGCATATAGAAAAACCGACGCCAGATCGAGCCGCGCGGCTGCCATGAGCATGCCGGGTATTGACTTATCGCAGCCCGCAAGAACCACTGAGCCGTCGAGACGTTCCGCCTGCATGACGACCTCGACCGAGTCGGCGATTACCTCGCGGCTTACCAGAGAGAAGTGCATTCCCTCGTGGCCCATCGAGATGCCATCGGAGACGCTGATGGTGCCGAATTGCAGCGGGTATCCGCCACCGGCGTGAACGCCCTCTTTCGCTGCTTGAGCGAGACGATCAAGTGACAGGTTGCAGGGGGTGATCTCGTTCCACGAACTCGCAATACCGATCTGGGGCTTCTCCCAGTCGGCGTCTCCCATTCCCACGGCGCGCAACATTCCGCGCGATGTTGTGGCTTCGATCCCGTCGGTTACCGTGCGGGAACGTGGCTTGATATCGATCGAATCAGTCTCAGACATGCTTCGAGTTTAGGGTGTTACCCTGCGTCAGTTTGTCCGGGCTGAAACCACGGCAGCACGTCGATCGGCGAGCACCATCAGAAGTGCGGCGATCTCGCGCGTTCCGGCGACTCGGAGTCGCGCCGCGGATGGTGCGTCCCCCACTCGAACACCGAGGTCATTCTCGCCGAGCACGGCTATGGCATCTTCATCGGTCGTGTCATCACCGGCGAAGAAAATGGCGTCGGCACCGACATATTCGCGCAATCGGTCAATCGCATCGCCCTTGTGCGAATCGTGGATGGCGAACTCCACAATATTCTTGCCAAATCGAGTCGTCAGTCCCGGTATTTCAGCAGCAACCCTCGCCACAGCTTCCGCGTGAAGCCGCTCGGCGTCTTCGAGAGTCATCATTCGCAAGTGCAGGGCGCGCCCGGCAGGCTTCAACTCAACCCAAGACCCCTCGGCGCTGTCGGCAAGCTCGTGCAGGAGGGCATCAAGCCGCTCAAGAGCTGCCGTGTTCTCCGCACTCATGGGCAAGACAGAATCGCCCTCGTCGAGCCGATATTCCAAACCGTGCGATCCACCGAACAGCACATGGCTGGGAAGATGCGCCACATGTTCGAGACTGTCGAGTGCACGCCCCGAAATAAGGGCCACACGTGTATCGGCGAGCTCCAGCATCCGCACCAACTGCTCTTGGGCTTCAGGAAGTGCACGAGCGTCGAGCGGATCATCGACTTCTGGCGCCAAAGTGCCATCAAAATCGAGGGCGATCAGCAGGGTGGGCACCGCCACAAGAGCGTCAATCGCCGCCGCGATTTCTGTCTCGGAGGAATACTGCACCACTACCTGACTCGCTTTCGTTCGACAGTCCACTCAACCTCTTCGGCCATCCCCAGCGGCGCGATGCGGCGGTGACGGTCAGATCGGGTAGCAGCCAAATTCTTGAGGAACGCGTTGGACCAGCGCGCAACATCGTGTTCGAGGACGCGCTTGCGCATCGAGCGCATTCGAGTCGTGCGTTCCACCTTGGGCATGTTGATCGCCCGCATGATGGCCTCCTTCAGCCCATCAATATCGTGCGGGTTGATCAGAATCGCCTTACGAAGTTCCTCCGAAGCGCCGGCAAACTCACTCAGAATGAGCACCCCATCGTTGTCGAACCTGGTGGCCACATACTCTTTAGCAACCAGGTTCATACCGTCGCGCAAAGCCGTCACGAGCAGCACATCAGCCGCCAAATACAGCGCAACCATCTCTTCACGCGGAAACCCCTGATGCAGGTAGTTGACCGGCGAGTGACTAAACGTGCTGTACTCCCCGTTGATGCGACCAACGGTCAGCTCGATCTCGTCACGCAATTTTATGTATGCCTCGACGCGCTCACGGCTCGGGTTTGCCACTTGGATGAGCGCAACGTCTCCCACCTCGATTGCCCCATCCCGAAAGAGCTCCCCATATGCTTTCAAACGGTGGCGGATGCCTTTGGTGTAATCAAGACGGTCTACGCCCAGCATGACCGTCTTGGGGTTACCCAACCCCTTGCGAATTTCACGCGCGCGCTGCTGGATAGCGGGATCACGCGCCATCTCCTCGAAGCTGCGGGAATCGATCGAAATCGGGAACGCTTTAGCCACAACACGACGAGTAGGTTGCCCGTCAAGAGTCACCTCGATGGCTGGATTCTTGGTCGGATGATTCGTGAGACGACGCACCGCCGACGAAAAGTTGGATGCGTCAGAAGAACGCTGGAAACCAACGACATCTGCGCCAAGCATGCCCTCAATGATCTGAGTACGCCACGGCAACTGGGCAAAAATGCCATATGGCGGAAATGGAATGTGATTGAAGAAACCGATGGTGAGATCGGGACGCTTCTCTCGCAGCATGCGTGGCACGAGCTGGAGTTGATAATCCTGCACCCACACAACAGCACCATCGGCGCTGATAGCGGCAGCGGCATCCGCAAACCGCTGGTTGACGGCTACATAGTCGTCCCACCACTCCCGGTGGTAGGCCGGTGTCGCGATTACATCGTGGTAAAGCGGCCACAGGGTGTCATTGCTGAACCCCTCGTAGTACTCCTCAATATCTTGCGAACTCAGGGGAACAGGAACGATCTGAATACCGTCCTGCTGAAAAGGCGCAACTTCGAGATCGGGGCGCCCAGCCCATCCCACCCAAGCGCCATCAGCGGCACGCATCACCGGCTCAAGAGCTGTGACCAGTCCACCGGGCGAGCGCTTCCAGGTGAGCGATCCATCAGCTTCAACGGTGCAATCGACAGGCAACCGGTTGGAAACAACGACGAAATCGTACTCGGGAGGAGAAGAATCCTTATGAGCTTCCATGCGCAAACATTACCAGCGGCGTAGGTGCAGAGACTGGGGATCGCGACGCGGATCCCTCACCAAGCCAGCAGATAGCTGAGATGGCAGCAATCTCGATGTCACGCTAGCGTTATACGACATCAACTACGGAGGAAATATGCGCAAGTACCTGTTCAACGGCAGTCTCCTCAGCGCGGTCGCCGGCGGCTGGAGCGTCTTCCAAACGACCCGCCAAGGGCCGCGCGACTGGCGTCTGATCCTCATGTGGGTCAGCTGGGGGCTCACCGTTGCTATTGCTGTTGGCACCATCGCCAAAGAAGCTCAAGACTCCTACGAGCTCGAGAGATAGCCCGTCGCTAGAAGCTCAGGCTTGCCGCGATCGGCTTTCGCGGTGACGCGTCGCCGCATCGACGATCCCGCGGAACAGGCGGGCATCCTCTTTAGCATCCTCTTCTGGATGCCACTGCACCGCTACCCCAAAATCGACGCTCGGCAATTCGATCGCCTGAATCACGCCGTCGTCGCCCCGACCGGTGACAACGAGGCCGTCGGCCAGTTCGTCAATGGCCTGGTGATGATACGACTTGACGGCGATGTTCCGGTCTCCGCCGAGTAGCGATGCGAGAGTGCTCTGCGGCTCTACCGCAACATCGTTCACGAGAAACGTGCCGCCCCCGGCGCTGTAACGAGTGGAACCAATCACATCGGGCAAATGCTGGTGGATGGTTCCCCCCAACGCGACGTTAAGCATTTGCGCACCTCGACAGATGCCCAAGAACGGCACGTTCTGTTCGATGGCGGCACGCACGAGCGCGTCTTCGAAGGCATCCCGGTCTTTTCGGGGAACATCGGTGGTGGGGTGCGCTTCTTGGCCGTAGCGAGCGGGATCAACATCTTTGCCGCCGGTGAGAATGAGCCCGTCAAGACCGTGGGTGATCGATGCAGCGATTTCGGAATCTACCGGCTGTGGTGGCAACAAAACCGCAATACCACCGGCATCCGTCACGGCTTCGAAGTATATTTTTGGTAGAAACGATGCGGGGAGATCCCAGGCACCAGTTTGAGCTTGCTCGAGGTACGACGTGAGCCCGATTATTGGCCGCGAATTGGTGCCCATGCAGGCTCCTCCCCATCAAAGAAATAGAACGTTTGCCCCCAAAGGATATAGCGAGCAGCACGCCCACCGCCTCTTCCTGAGAGTCCTTCTCAGGTTCACCGGGTAATTTCGGTAACTTACTCGTCTGCTCCACTGCATCGAAGCGGTTTCAGCGAGTGTGCTGCACTGTGAAAGAATCCGGCCGTCTCGCCGCTCACATCACTGCGAGCGCTGGGATGTGCACGAGGCTGCTCTTCACTTTCGCGGCCGTCACCCCTGCCCCAAACCAAGGAACGCTGTTGAAACGATCTATCACTATGCTCACCGTTGGGGCGATCCTCATTGGCGGCACGGTCCCCGCGGCCGTCGTAGCTGATCCGGAGAATCGCACTGTGGCTGTCGCGGCAGCCAACACTGAAGCTAACGGCCGCACTGCGGATTCCGCAACCGCCGACAACGGCAGCGACGACGGCGTTCAGACTTTCGCTTCCCCCGCCACCTCGGCGGCTGCACCGATCGTCCGCGACACATTTGCTGTCGAACGTGTGCGTCAAGAAGTAATAATCACCGCATCGGGCCCGACCGGTTCGCTCGACGTTTTTCCCGCTAACGGTCCGATCAACGATGGCTGGGGCTACCGCGGCAGCGAGTTCCATTCCGGCGTCGACATCATGGCTCCGGAAGGATCCGCAATTGTTGCGGCCTCCGCGGGCACCGTGGAGAGCGTCACGACTGGCGGCGGCTGGGGACGGCACGTGATTGTCGATCACGGTGGCGGCGTTAAAACCTTGTACGCCCACATGATCGAGGGATCACAAGCTGTTTCTGCTGGCCAATGGGTGGCTGCAGGCCAAGCGCTGGGCGCCGTCGGCAATACCGGCCGGTCCACGTTCCCGCACCTCCACTTTGAGGTCTACGTGTTCGATACCCGCATCGACCCAATGCCCTGGTTGCCGTAGCCGAAATCGTTCTCTGGTGCTGTGGTACACCCCCCGGGACTTGAACCCGGAACCCACTGATTAAGAGTCAGTTGCTCTGCCAATTGAGCTAGAGGTGCTTGGCGCGGTTGACCTCTCGGGCAACCGAGGATCAACGTTACCATGAGTTAAAGCGACTAAGGAGCACAATGACTACGGATCCGACCCGACTTGCCGCCGGCACCCCAGCGCCAAGTTTCTCGATGCCTGACCACGACGGAAACCTGGTGTCGCTCGGCGACTTTGCGGGTAAAAAAGTGATTCTGTATTTTTATCCCGCGGCGATGACACCGGGGTGCACTACCCAAGCCTGCGACTTCCGCGATCAGCTCGGTTCGTTGCAGTCTGAAGGTTACGTGGTGTTGGGGGTTTCACGCGATGCTTCGCAGAAGCTGGCTAAGTTCCGCGAACAGGAAGCTCTCACGTTTCCCCTCCTCAGCGACCCCGACCATGTGGTTCACGAAGCGTATGGCGCCTGGGGCGAAAAGAATCTCTACGGCAAGAAGGTCGTTGGCGTCATCCGCTCCACCTTCGTTATTGACGAAAGTGCCACGATTAGCCTCCCGCTCTACGCCGTGAAGGCCACCGGCCACGTCGCATCGCTCCGCAAAAAACTCGGCCTCGGCTAGCTATTCACCTGCGCCGGCTGCGATCAGTCAGCTCGTTCTCTCGCAAAAAAACCTAACAACTCCCCCACTCGAAAATCTGTGTCGAGTGGATGCCGTAGCGGCATCGATTTGTTGAGCCGGTACGAGTTTCTGCGGCCTTCGCGCTCGCGTTCGAGATAACCGGCCTCTTCAAGCTCTGTCACTATTCGCTGGGCTGCGCGCTCGGTGATTCCGACCTGAATGGCGACGTCGCGAAGCAGAACATTCGAGTTCTGCGACACGCACATCAGCACGTGCGCGTGGTTCGTGAGGAACGTCCATTTCGCCATGCTCCCGATCATACCCGAGCAGAAAAACTAAGACTACTTGCAATTCGCGACTTATAACATGTGCTACATTTTTCGCGTATTTGTTTTCATGAACAGTGAGGATGTGGTGTGGACGTAATAGGTCTGAGTGTCGCGATAGTGTCACCGTGGCTCGCGGCACTGGTTGCGGGAGCTTTCGCAGCCGCCAAACTGAACTCGAATGCCGCGGGAACGGCGGCAAGCGCAATCACCGGCGTCGGATTCACTGTCGTCGCCTTCGTGAGCATCGTGGGTACCCAATCCAGCACCGGCAGAAGTGCGCTCATACCGCCAACGCTGCAATGGGATTCACTAGCGGTCAGCATGTCGCTGCTGGTGTTGGGCCTCAGCACCCTCATCCAAGTTTTCGCGCTCCGCTATCTGCGAGGAGACGTGCGGCACACGTGGTTCATCATGTTCACCAACCTGGTGACTGCTCCGACCGTTCTCCTGGTGTGCGCCGGCTCCGTCATCATTTTCGCGGTGGCCTGGGTCGGTGCCGGTGCGGCTCTCGTGGCGCTGCTGGCCACCTATCACCACCTCGGACAGGCACAAGATGGGGTGCGCCGCACTGCGCTGCGCTTCGGTACTGCCGACTCCGGGCTGCTGGTCGGCTCCGCGATTGTGGTCATTTCAGCGGGCCGTGACGTGCCACTCGACGAAGTCGCTGCGCGCGTATCGGCTATGCCCGTCGCCCTGCAGTTCCTCATACCGACCCTGCTGGTCGCAAGCGCTCTCGCTCGATCAAGTCAGATTCCTTTTCACGGCTGGCTGCCGTTCACTCTTGCGTCTCCCACCCCGGTGTCTGCTCTGATGCACGCGGGGGTTGTCAATGCCGGTGCGATCCTCTTGTTGAGATTCGCCGAGACTGTGAGCCTTCAGCAGGCGATCATGATCGTGGTGTTCCTTGCCGGTGCGGTGACATTGATTTACGCCTCCGCGGTGCGGCTCGTTCGGCCAGACGTCAAAGGTCGCCTCGTCTTTTCGACGATGGCTCAGATGGGCTTCATGATCATGACCTGCGGATTGGGTCTCTACGCCGCAGCAATCTTCCACCTCATTGCCCACTCGCTGTTCAAATCGACGCTCTTCCTGAGTGCCGGTAGCGGAGTACGTGAACACGCCATCAGCCGAAACCTTCCGGCCAGACTGACTACACGCCCCGTTGTCATCGGGGTCGCAATAGCGGTGGCGGTCCTTGCCCCGCTCGCCTCACTGTTCGCTGCGAAGGCGACAATCGCTCCCGGCATCTCTACCGCGGAACTAGGCCTATTCTTGTTCGTCGCTCTCACTCTGGGAGTTGCGCTCGGTGCTGGGCTGCTGACCCACTTCTCCGTGCAGAGTTTTGCTCTCGGGCTGATTGCCACAATCGTCGTGTCGTTCGGATACACGATCGCGGTTCACTGGTTCGGCACAGTCTTGACAGTGTCCACTAGTGGTCCAGGCGCCCCGCCCTGGCTCCTGATCATTCCCGCGGTCGGACTCATCGGTGTCGAAATCTTGGCGCGAAGTCGAACCCGGTACACGACAATCCGCGAACTGATTTATACCCGCTCGCTTTCAGCGACAATCTCGCGCGACACCCTCTCGAAAGGACGCATCTGATGAGCCTTATCCTCCGCACGAATGTGGCGTCAGCAGCCCACGACGTCACACCAACCTGGCCGCTCGATTCCTTCATTGCCATCAATCCCCTCGCCGGCAAAGAAAGTGCCCCATTCGACGCCGTGGAACTCGCAGGTGCAGCAAAGACGCGCACGATCGAGGCCTATCTCGCTGATCTCGCCAGTGGTCGAATACGGGAAGAAGACTTAGAGCTAGCCCTCCACGAGCGTGTGCCCGAGCTCGCGGGGCGCACCACGATCGGCTCGCACGACATCTCATTGGTGCGGCTAGCCTCCCTCGATATGCAACTCTCGCAGCCCGGTCAGCGGATATCGCACCTCACCGAAATCAGCGACCCGATCGATCGGCGCATGTCGACCTGGATCGCCGCGTTCCTCACTCGTGATCCGCTGTGGACAATGCCTCACCACCACGAGGGGTTTTACCGCTCGTGGAAAAAGCTTGCACGGTTTGACCGGTCGTTGCCGAAGAACGCACGGCGCAAAATTTCCGAACTGCCCGACGTACCCGACAGCGCACTGGCGCACGCTCTGGCTCACTTTGCGATAGCTGGCGACGCCGTCACTCCGGCACTGCGCCGAGAGCTGGCCGCGCTGCCAGGATGGGTCGCTCACATCAAATGGCGGGCGGGCAAACAGGGCGACATCGATTTGACAGGCTATTTGGCGGTTCGGTTCAGCCTTCGGTCGATTCTTGATGCTCCCCCGGAGCCCGAGGAAGCACCGCACTCGGATTCCACCGGAGACGATGAGCTCTGGGTTCGGGCCGAGCGTGTCGCAGAACAGGTGACCGGAGACGCCGCCCACCGCGAGGATGTGGCCCTAGTTGCTCGCGTCCTAGCGGTACACGGAACTCGCGAGCATCCATTCACCTGGCAAAAAGCGTATGAACTCCACTACCGCAACTCACTGATCGGCTCGCTCGAGCACCCCGAACCCTCTCACGAGAGCGCTGAAGTTCAGGTGGTGATGTGCATTGACCCGCGGTCAGAGGGGATGCGGCGTCACCTTGAGTCGGATGCCACTGTCGCTACGGTCGGATTTGCCGGATTCTTCGGTGTTCCCATTCGATTCTCTTCGTACTACGCGCGCGGTGCGATCAACTCGCTGCCGGCGCTACTGGAACCGCGGCATCACGTGACAGAGCAGCCGATAAAGCCCGAACTGATCGAGAAAAATGTGAGTTCCCGACGACTGCGCGATGCAATGCGAAGCGCACTTCACAGTGCCGAGAGCACCACCGCGAGTCCCTTCGCGCTCGCTGAAATCGCGGGACTGTTCTATGGCGCCGCGAGCACACTTCGCACCTTCGCCCCCGCGCTCAGTGGTCGAATCACCCAGCTCTCGTCGCAACAAATCTCCACGCTCGATAGCACGGTGACGGTCGCGGATGCCTTCACCCTGGAGGAGCGTGCGTCGCTCGCCGACACCGCGATCCGGATGATGGGGCTCACCAGCTTCGCACCCCTCATCGTCTTAACCGGTCACGCGTCAGAGTCGATGAACAACCTCTATCAGTCGGCGCTCGACTGCGGCGCCTGCGGTGGCAATCCGGGAGCAGCAAACGCACGCTCCGCGGTCGCCATCTTCAATGACGTTGACGTTCGCTCCATTCTTCAGCGGCGGGGAATCAGTATTCCGAGTGACTGCGTCTTTGTGGCCGCCGAGCACAATACGGTGACCGACGCGATCTCGATCCTCGATGGCGGGCAGATTCCGCCGAGCCACACGGCGCGGGTGAAAAAATTTAGCGAGTTGCAGCGCGGCGCCGCGCACTCCCTTCTGCGCGAGCGGGCTCACGACCTACCGGGCGCAAGTGCACGGTCATCGGTGGCACGCATCCGGCGTCGCGCCCACGATTGGTCAGAGGTCTACCCCGAACTCGGATTGGCCGGAAACGCTGCCATGATCATCGGTCCGCGAGAAATCACTCGCGGCATTGACCTCTCACGCCGAGTATTTTTGCACTCGTACAGTCCCGAACTCGACGCCAGCGGATCTGCCCTGGAATCCATCATGACCGCTCCGATGGTTGTCGCTCAGTGGATCAATCACCAGTACTACTTTTCGACCATCAACCCAGAAACCTTGGGTGCCGGAACGAAGACAATTCACAACGCAATCGGCGTAACCGGGGTTCTTTCGGGGCACGAGGGCGACCTGCGCCGTGGCCTACCGTGGCAGTCTGTCGGAGTCGGTGCAGACGCGTTCCACGAGCCGATGCGGCTCGCGGTGCTCATTCAGGCACCACTGGTCACGGTCGGCCAGATCGTGTCGCGCAACCAGGTGTTGCGCGATCTCTTGGACAACGACTGGATTACGCTCACCGCACGGGAATACTCAGACGCCCCCTGGTATCGCCATACCTCCGTCGGCTGGAAAAAGTGCACAACAACAACAACAACAACAACAACAACAACAACAACAACAACAACAGTGGAAGGACCACGCTCATGGACGGCCTCACCAAGATGACACGAATCGAAATCATCGTTCCTGCTCGTCAGGCACCTGATCTGCGAGAACTCATCGCATCCGCGGGAGCGACCGGCTATACCTCCGTGTCGGGTGTCTCAGGAATTGGTCACCATGGCCAACGCTCCGGAGATCTGCTTTTCAACGAATACGACACGCTGACGATGATCATCACCGTGCTCCCCCAAGCCAAAGCCGAGCAATTGGCGGAGGCTGTGAGGGCAATGCTTGATTCCACCAGCGGAGTCATGTTCGTTGCTGAAACCTATGTCAGCCGTCCCGAATATTTCAAGTGAACCCTGCCGGAACCCACTATCAGAACGAGTCCATCACCTTTGCAACGATGCACGGAAAGGAACTGCTCGCGCGCCAATCCTTTGCCGATGTTCTCGGTGCCTCTGTGATTGCACCCCCCGAGCTCGACACCGATGTTTTCGGCACCTTCACGGGAGAGGTTCCGCGTGCAGCCGGCCCGCGCGGCACAGCCCTCGCCAAAGCACGCCGCGGGATGGAGTTGGGGAACACCCGTCTGGGGCTCGCATCAGAAGGAACTTTCAGTACCGGCTTTGGAACGATAGTTGAGAACACCGAGGTGCTGGTATTCGTCGACGACATTCTGCAACTGGAGCTTGTCGAAGGAAGTATCGAACTCTCGCCGCTTCCCGCTGCGCGCCCCATAGCGCACCTCGACGATGCGCTGAACTTTGCTACCGCGGTTGGATTTCCCGAACAGTGGATCATCTTGCAGACCACACACAACGGCACCACCACGTCATACAAAAACATTGGTGATCCTGACTCACTGCGAATGATTGGCGAGAAAGTTTTCACCAACGAATACGAATCGGTAATAATATCGCCCGATTATCGTGCACACCACTGCCCATCACGAGCTGCCTCAATCCGTGCACTGTGCGAGCGGATGGCACGCCGACTGGCCACCGAATGCCCGAGCTGTTCCACTCCCGGCTTTGGCCACGTAGATGTCGAATATGGCGTTCCCTGCGAGAACTGCGGGATCGCGACGAACATGATCGCCGCAGACATTCATGAGTGCGGAAAATGCGCCTATCACCAACGAGTTATGCGATCGGTGAAGCGCGCGTCACCACAGTGGTGCAACGACTGCAACCCATAAGCCAGCACCACGCGTTTCCCGCGATTTAGCCGTTACATGCCCTCGGAGCGTGCGGTCTGGAGCAAGACCGGTTTCGTGAATAGCAACGCGAGAACAGCAATCGCGGGAATCAGCAACAACCACCCAATATCGGGGCGCGAAAACACACCCTGAAAACTACCGATTGCCACTGAGATCTGCAGCACCTGCCAAACCACAGCGGCGCCCCGAATCCAGGGCTGACGCCGCAACACGTTAATGCCGATCAACGCCACCCAGATCGCCGCGATGGCGGTCAATACTGTCAGCGCAATAGCGCTCGGATACGACTGCGGCTCCCCGCTCCCCAACTCGAAAATCAGGTAGCCGAGAGCGGCAACGAGAACGGCACTTTCGAGAAATATTATGAGAGCAAGAGCCACCAAATACGGATGCCTGGGGCCCAGTTTTTCATCTGGAACAAGTTCGTCTACCATTCGCTCCCCGTTAAATCACTGTAAAACCATTGCTTTGCTTTGGTCGATATGAGATTCTAGTGGAGGTTGATTTCTGGCTCCCAGTGTTGCGAGCGAGACCCCATATCTCTCACGCTCGACGCCATCAGAGCATATCCTTTGTGCGCTCAAGCATCGCAACACACTGTAAGGAGCAACACCATGGACTGGCGCGATAACGCTGCATGCCTCACTGCTGACCCGGAGCTATTTTTTCCGGTGGGAAACACCGGTCCCGCGGTTGACCAGATCGAAAAAGCAAAAGCCGTCTGCGGCCGTTGCTCTGTCACCGAGATGTGCCTCCAGTACGCTCTCGAGACCAACCAAGACTCTGGCGTCTGGGGCGGCCTCAGCGAAGACGAACGCCGCGCACTCAAGCGTCGCGCCGCACGCGCCCGCCGCGCTTCGTAGCTCGCAGCATTTTCCTCGCCGCTGGGCCTATTTGGAGCGGGTAATCCAGGTCAGCGGAATGTCGATAGTGACTTCGGTTCCGCTGCCCATGAGCGTGTGCCAGTCAATGGTTCCGCTCAGTTCACCCTGAATCAGGGTTCGCACGATTTGGGTGCCGAGTCCCTCGCCCACCTTGCCTTCGCCCAGCCCCACACCGTTGTCGCGCACCTGAACTGTCAGTTTCTCCGCGGTGCGCCGAGCATCAATCTCAACGGTGCCATCGGCTCGACCAGCAAGGCCATGCTCGACCGCATTGGTCACAAGTTCGGTGAGAGCGAGCGCCAGCGGGGTGGCATACTCGCTTGGCAACTCACCAAAACTTCCCACAGATGTTGGGTGCACCGTTGTGTTGTGGCTTGACGCAACCTCGGCAATTAGTTTCAGCACTCGTGCGAAAACTACATCGAAGTCGACGTTCTGATTAAGCCCTTCGGAAAGGGTGTCGTGAACCACCGCAATAGCAGCAACTCTGCGCATCGCATGCCCAAGAGCTTCCCGTGCAACCTCACTATGGGTTCTGCGCGCCTGAATTCTCAGCAACGACGCCACCGTCTGCAGGTTGTTCTTCACACGGTGGTGAATTTCGCGAATTGTCGCATCCTTCGTGATCAGTTCGCGTTCCTGATGCCGCACCTCTGTCACATCGCGGCACAGTACGATCGCACCAACGCGTTCGCCACGGTCGCGGATCGGGATCGCTCGCAACGACACCGTCACACCCCGTGCCTCAATATCGGTGCGCCACGGTGCCCGACCGGTAACCACTAACGGAAGTGACTCATCGACCTCAGGTTGGCCCGCAATGAGGGCGGTGGTGACCTCGGCGAGAGATTCCGCCTCCAGCTCGCCCGAAAAGCCGATGCGGTTGAACGCGGACAGCGCATTCGGGCTCGCAAAGGTAACGAGGCCATCGACATCCAAACGAATCAGGCCATCGGATGCTCGGGGCGCCCCTCGCCGTGGCGATGCAGGGGCATCCATGTCAGGAAAATCTCCGGCAGCGATCATCGCGAAGAGATCCTTCGCGCAGCCATTGAAGGTGAGCTCCTGCCGTGAAGGAGTGCGGGCATCGCCCAAGTTGGTGTGACGGGTCACCACCGCAATGGGGGTTGGGCTGGTTGCATTGCCGGTAGAATTGAGCCGGCGCATAACGGGAACGGCTCGCACTCGAGTGGGCGTTTCTTCGTACCAGGCGGGAGCCGCGGTGTCGACGATGCGAGCAGTCTCGAACGCCTCAGTGACCTGCGCCTGCCATTCGGGCTTAATTTTTTGGCCAACAAAGTCGCGGTAGAAGAGGGTTGCCGAACTGCTGGGTCGTGCATGAGCAACAGCAACAAAGAGATCGTCATCACTCGGCACCCACAACACGATGTCAGCAAATGCGAGGTCGGCGAGCAGTTGCCAGTCGCCGACGAGCATGTGGAGCCATTCAATATCTGCCTCGCTTGAGCGGCCCTGCTCCTGAACGAGATCACTGAGTGTCGACACCTCTACAGATTACCTGCGCGTCAGCATCCTACTGAACCAAGAACGCTGAGGCGGCTGCTCGTGAATTTCGGGCACGAGTCGGGAAGTCACGAGGTCGCGCATCGCCGTTCGAGCCGACGATCGCGGCGCCGCATCCACCAGGGTTTTTCCGCTCAGAACCGCACCGTCAAACCCGGCAAGGTCGTGAGGAACGAGTACCGGATGCTCGATCCCTCCGAACCGCGAGAGCGTCTGGGTCACTTGGCCGTGCGGGTTCAAGCCACTGGCACTCACCCGAACCTTATTCATCACAACGCTTACGTTGCGCGTTGTGACCGTCTCAAGCAGGTCGACATGCGCACGCAAAAATCGCGACAGGCCCACCGGGTCAGCCGCTCCCACCGCGATCACATGGTCAGCCGCACGCACCGCGGTGACGGCAGCGGCATTGCGTCTCGGGGCAAAGAGGTCACTCGAGATCTCTTCGTCGTTCTCAAGACTCGAGCTGGTATCGAGCACTGTGTAGTCCACCCACTGGCGGCACTGTGCGATGGTTGTTGCGACTCTCTCTGCTGAGAGCTCCGGCCACCGACTCGGCCTGCCAATGCCTGTCAGAACCCAGAAGCCGCCCACCGGCGACTCGTAACGTTGCCCGATGCGGGCCAGTTCGTCAGTGCTGAGAGTTTCGGTTGCCGCGAGGCGACACGCTGCAGCAAAACCGGGGGCCTCATCAAGCATTCCCAATGCGGGAGCCACCGAAGCTCCATGGGTGTCGACATCGGCCAGTGCCACACGATACCCGAGGGCAGCAAGCTCGGCGGCAATTGAGATCGCCACCGAAGTTCGGCCGGGCGCCCCTCCTGGACCCCACACGGCGATCACTTGACCAAGGGCACTTCGAACTGTTGACGAGGGTTCAGCACTCCACTGCGACTGCGCAAGCACTGCATCCACCCCCGACCAGCCTGTGGAAGCCTCAACGATGTCATAGAGCCCAAGGTCTGCCGCGTAGCGCTGCTCGCGCTCGGAGCCAGCAACCACAACGAGCCTGACGCCGGCATGATCACACGCAGCGATAAGACGATCAGTGAGGTAGCGGGATTCTGCTGCAACAAGGGCAACGTGCACCTGAGCGCCGGCAACGCGGGAGGCAAGCTCTGGTGCGCTTACAGCGCGCAGAACAACCTCGTGACCGTGATGCGCCGCATCAAACGCAAACTGATCTTCGAGATTTACGGGCATAGCCAGTGCGAACGCGACCATCTCAGCCCTTCGCTGGAAGATTTGCGGGGATTACCGACAGCACGTCGCCGTTGGCCATCGCCTCAAGCAAGCGAGCCACTCGTGAACGGGGAACGAGCAATTCCAGTGCACTGCCACTCGCCGGCGAGACGAGCGAGTCATCCTCAATAAGTCGCACCACGGTAGCGTCGGAGACGATGACTCCCGGAGCGCCATACCCGCCGTCCTCCGTCTCGGCGCTCGCCCAAACATCGACCGAGGCTCCAGACGAAACCGTTTGGGCTAAGCCGCCCTGCGGTGAGACAACCACAGCCGTCAAGGAAAGACCCTCGTGGCTTCCGACCGAGGATGCGGGAATCAGTTCCCCCGCAGCAATCGGCCGAGTTGTGATAAAGCCGTCAGCGGGCAGCTCGCCGCGCCCAATGTAGAACTCTTTCGATTCGTTGAGCCTCACACTGCGAACAACTAAGTCGTCACTCATCACCCGGTCGCCGGGGGTCAATGGTGCGGCAGCGGCGTACACCTCGATCGAGTCGTCTGCCGTGGCGACGAGAGAAACCACGCCCACGATCGACGCGGCAACCAGAACGACGCCGATAGCAAGCCGCGGATCGAGAGCAAGAGCTCGTGCACGAGCTTGAGATTGGGCGCGACCGGAACGGCGGGTCACGGGGAAAACTCGACAGGTCGGGTGTTGATCATGGCACCATAGTTCGGCACTGCTCATATGTAGCGTGAGAGTTATCCACATCGACCCCATTCCGAGCCGCACGAGAGCATAATCGAACTATGAACGCGACCAATTCAGCAGAAGGGCTCGGGCGGTTTCTCAGTCTGGCTGACGCTGCCGAAGTGCTCAGCATCTCTCCGCACGAAGTTCTCAATCTGGTTCGCTCAGGCGAACTCCCCGCAATTCAGGTGGGCAGCAAGGGCCAGTGGCGTATCGAGAACTCCGTACTCGAGTCCTACATCGAGGCACTATATGAAGAGACCCGCAGAATGAGTCTCTGGAACCAGTCTGATATTGCCACGGTCACCGAGGGGAACTTCGGGGAAAAGCGCACGCGCTAGCGCCAGTCCACCAACGCGGCGTGCAGGGTGCCGTGTGCAGCGTTGCCGTGTGTCGTGTGTCGTGTGTCGGACGCTTAGGGTCGCACCAGAGCCACGCTCGAAAAGGGCACGAGGCGGTACTCTGACACTGCTGTTTCGCGCCGCACGGCCCCGCGCTCATGCACCGCAATATCGAGATGATCGCGCCCAACCCGATCGATCGTGCCGTGCACTTCACCGGCAATCAGCAGCAGGGACACCGATCGGCGGCGGCGGCACAGGTCGCGGAGAACATAACTCAGCCCCAAGCGCAGCGACAGGCTCGGATGCCCGCTCGACGGCATCATGACTAAGCTCGGCGTGATCTGAGCCGCACCCAGGGAGATTCCAGCCAGTGCCGCGAACGGAACAATGCAGGGTGCCGGGCGGCCTCCTTCGTCGCAGAGGTCGGCCGACATCCAATCCCGACCAATGGTGGCAGGACGGAGGATCAGTCGCGTGCCCGTGACCAGCACGACTGACAGCGTTAGTGGTGATTGCTCTGAACTGCCGGCGTGTAATGACACGATTCGGTCGCGCATAGTGAGTCGGCCGAGACGTAAGCGTTCGTCTTCTGCATCGACCTCAAGATCGTCAGCCGTTATTTCGTTCTCCAACTGACTTTCGAGGTCGTCAAAAAGTTTGTCCCAACGCATGGGCTGACGGTAGTCGCGAGGGGGTCTAGGAGCGCAATGTTATCCACAATTGAAAATTAGTCATGGACAATTGGCCCAACTCCTGCTTAGGTGTTGTCTACCCCCTAACGGGGGTATACCTAGCCGTCTCGACCGTTTGCCCGGGAGATCATGAGTACCCAGCCACTCCGAAAGCCTCTGCCGAACACCGATGCTGCCCCCGAGCACCGACGGCGCACCGGCACCCTCCCCTCGAAAATTATCCGGCCGCGTTTCGTGCCGGACGAATTTTTTGGTCACCAACCGACCCCGAGCGCGGAACTCCCCGACCCAGCCCCGCTGATCGAGAATCTCACTCGCTGCGTCATCGAAGTGCTTGCGGGTGCCCGAGATCTCGATCAAATTGCGCGGTGGGTCACCGACGATGTCTACCGTCACCTCCTCAAGCGCACAGTCTTATCAGCTCGTGCTCGCCGCGCGAAGGGCCAACCCATCACGCGACCAAGTTTCACCATGGGATCGATCCGTCTGTGCGAACCCCGCGATGGTGCCGTCGAAGCGGTGGTGATTGTGCGCGGCCGAGCACGCACTCGTGCCGTGGCAGTGCGCCTCGAAGGGCTCGACAAGCGCTGGCGGGCTACAGCTATTAACGTCTTATAGCTGCAGAATCACGACCGCACACCGACCACCGAAGATCGGCTGCCGAAGACTGATTAGCGCACGAACGATGGATGCCCCACTCAACACGTGAGTGGGCCATCCATCGTTCACATCCAGCCTTCAGTCGCTGGATCGGGTTTCAGAGCAAGCGACTACTTCTTGCGCTTCTCTTGTGCGCGACGCTGCGATCGGTTGAGAGGAGCGTCAGCTGCTGCCCCCTCCGGGCGTTGGCCGAATGCTCCGCGAGGGCCGCCCTGAGCTGACTGTGCCTGCTGAAGCTGCTGCTGAGGGGCAGTTTGCTGACTCTGGCGCTGCTGCGCACGCGCGGACGCGGCGCGCTCAACTTGGCCACGCTCATTACGAACCTCTACTTCGCCCGCAGCATCGGCGCTGGGTGCCGAGTAGCTGAGAGCGGCGGACGAGTCGCCGGCTGCTTCCAGCCCTCGTGCCTGAACGGTCGTGGATTCTCCACCGCCGCTGACCTTCACCTCAAGGTTGAACAAGAAGCCAACTGACTCTTCGCGAATCTGGCCCATCATGGTCTGGAAAAGAGCGAACCCTTCGCGCTGATACTCAATGAGCGGGTCACGCTGTGCCATCGCACGCAGACCGATTCCATCTTTCAGGTAGTCCATCTCATAGAGGTGATCTCGCCAACGACGATCAATCACGCTGAGAACAACGCGACGCTCAAGCTCGCGCATTGCGGTTTCACCGAGCTGCTGTTCGCGGCGCTCATAGGCGATTGCGGCGTCTGAATGGATCTCCTTGGCAATGAACGCGCTCGTTAGCTTGCCACGCGCACCGCCCTCGGTAAGAACCTCGTCTACCGTAATACCGATCGGGTACATCGTCTTGAGTTCGGTCCAGAGGGCGTCAAAGTCCCATTCCTCTGAGTGCCCGTCTGCGGTGTGAACATCGACGACCTCGGTCACAACGCCGGTCAGGAAGTGCTGAACTCGGTCCTTCAAATCATCACCCTCGAGGATGTGACGGCGATCGCCATAAATAGCTTCACGCTGGCGATTCAACACATCGTCATACTTGAGAACGTTCTTGCGGATCTCTGCGTTGCGAGATTCGACCTGTGCCTGAGCACTGCGGATAGCGCGGCTCACGACTTTGGACTCAATCGCGAGGTCGTCGGGCACAGTCGAGCGCCCCATAAGAGCTTCGGCAGCGCCGCTGTTGAACAGACGCATGAGGTCATCCTGAAGTGAAAGGTAGAACCGGCTCTCACCGGGGTCACCTTGACGACCGGAACGACCACGCAGCTGATTATCGATGCGGCGCGATTCGTGGCGTTCGGTGCCCAAAACGTAGAGGCCACCAACATCCACAACCTTTTTAGCCTCTTTCTCGACCTCGGCCTTGACGTTGGCGAAGACATCATCCCACGCGTCCTCGTAGTCATCCGGGGTCTCGGTGGGGTTGAGTTCGCGGCTGTTCATCTCGGCAACAGCCAAAAATTCGGCGTTTCCGCCGAGCATGACGTCTGTTCCACGGCCTGCCATGTTTGTTGCGACGGTGACGGAGCCCAAACGACCGGCTTGCGCCACAATGGCGGCCTCGCGAGCGTGGTTCTTTGCATTCAGAACCTCATGCTTGACGCCCTTCTTGGCAAGCATCCGCGACAGCAATTCGCTCTTCTCGACACTGGTAGTTCCTACCAGAACAGGCTGACCAACTTCGTGCCGCTTAGCGATATCGGCAACCACCTGCTCAAACTTCGACTGCTCGTTCTTATAGATCAGGTCGGATTGGTCGATGCGCTGCATTGGCCGGTTTGTTGGAATCGCGACCACACCAAGCTTGTACGTCGACATGAATTCGGCGGCTTCGGTCTCCGCTGTACCGGTCATTCCCGACAGCTTGCTGTAGAGGCGGAAGTAATTTTGCAGAGTAACCGTCGCCAACGTCTGGTTCTCCGCTTTAACGGCGACGCCCTCCTTGGCTTCAATCGCCTGGTGAATGCCCTCGTTATACCGACGGCCCTGAAGGATGCGACCGGTGTGCTCGTCAACGATCAGCACTTCGCCGTTCATCACAACGTAGTCCTTGTCTTTCTTGAAGAGAGCGCGAGCCTTAATCGAGTTATTCAAGAACGAGATCAGTGGCGTGTTGGCGGACTCGTAAAGGTTGTCAATACCGAGATAATCTTCGACCTTCTCAATACCGGGTTCGAGAACGCCGACGGTGCGCTTCTTCTCGTCCACCTCGAAATCAACTTCTGGGATGAGCTTTTTGGCCAGATTGGAGAACTCCGTGAACCACCGGTTCGCTTCGCCCGATGACGGCCCAGAAATGATCAGCGGCGTACGAGCCTCATCGATCAGGATCGAGTCGACCTCGTCGACAACAGCGAAGTAGTGACCACGCTGCACCATGTCGCTCGCCTGCCATGCCATGTTGTCGCGCAGGTAGTCGAAACCAAACTCGTTGTTGGTTCCATAGGTGATGTCAGCGGCGTACTGTTCGCGACGTTCCACAGGGTTTTGGCCCGAGACGATACACCCGGTCGTCATTCCGAGGGCACGGAAGATGCGCCCCATGAGCTCTGACTGGTAGCTGGCCAAGTAGTCGTTTACGGTGATCACGTGGACACCCTGCGCAGCGATCGCGTTGAGGTATGCCGCCAATGTGGCAACCAGAGTTTTGCCCTCACCGGTCTTCATCTCGGCAATGTTGCCGAGATGCAGCGCTGCACCACCCATCAGCTGGACCTCAAAGTGGCGCATTCCCAGCGTGCGGCTGGCAGCTTCACGTACGGCGGCAAACGCCTCCGGCAGCAGGTCGTCAAGTGACTCACCGGCGGCGTAGCGCTCGCGCAGTTCTACCGTCTCGTGTTTGAGCTCATCATCGGTCAGAGTCTTGAAGTCTTCCTCAAGGTGATCGACCGCCTGCGCGTAGCCTTTCAAGCGTCGACGAAGTCGACCCTCGCCCACACGAAGTGCGCGTTCTAAAACATTTGCCACCGAATACTCCCATTCTTGTCGGACGGGTCCGACCCTGGCACTGCTCGACGAGGCGCAGCTTCTAGACGCTTACGTCGCGGCAACGCGGTGCATGCATTCAGCGCGCAGCCGCGTTACCGATTCGTAATCGTATCAAGTTCAGGCCCAAAAATTGGTGTGCTTAGCCCGCGGCGACTCGACGCTTGCGCGAACGCCCACCCTGAGCCGCCTCTTCAGCCATCTCTTCCAAGCTAATCACACCGTAATCCCAGCCTTTGCGACGGTAAACCACACTGGGGCGGTCGGTTTGACTATCCACAAAGAGGAAGAAGTCATGACCGACCAATTCCATGTGGTCAA
Source organism: Rhodoglobus vestalii (assembly GCF_006788895.1). NCBI lineage: Bacteria > Bacillati > Actinomycetota > Actinomycetes > Micrococcales > Microbacteriaceae > Rhodoglobus > Rhodoglobus vestalii. The sequence goes on along the minus strand of NZ_VFRA01000001.1, from coordinate 2,406,734 downwards.
GTGCTTCCTCGACCGTCATATGACTGGATGGGAACACCTTGCGGCGAATTACCACGGGTGAATAGTCATCGTCACCGGGCTCGGGTTCAGAGTTCTGAGTTGGCACTACCCCGGTAGTAACGCTCTCAATCACATCGGGACTGGCTGGAGTGATGTCAACGACAGCGAAGCCGCCAGCACTAGCCTCGCGCAGCGACGTGGGGCGATGATTGCCGCGGTGCACCTTCTTGCGGTCGAGGGACTGGCGAATGCGCTCGATGAGCTTGCCCATAGCCAGATCGAAAGCAACATACTTATCTGAGCCAGCAGATTCCGCTCGAACCAGCGGTCCTGGTCCAATCAACGTCAACTCAACACGATCATCCCCACTCGACCCTTTGGTCTCGTGGTGCCGGCTTACCTTGATCTCGAAGGCAATCGCCTTGTCAGCGAGGCGAGCGACTTTCTCAGACTTTTCAATCGCGTACTCACGGAAACGATCCGTGACTCCTACATTTCGTCCGTTGACGGTGATTTCCACGGCGACCTCCTAGCCATCATGCGCGGCCGCCTCGTGAGGCAGCTTTTGTTGCGCGCCCTTTTCCATAACTTAGTCCTCGCCGCTGGCAAAGTCACGAGACGCTCCGGTTCTGGGGGTGAACCCGATGGTTGCCGCGGCGATCACCGTGCCACCGGCAGCAGAAATTGCCCGCGCAGCCTCGTCGATCGTGGCTCCGGTCGTGAGCACATCATCCACAATGATGACCCGGGTTGACCCAAGCCAGCGCGTCGCGACGAACGCCCCCTGCACATTTATGGCGCGCTGCTGAGCCCCGAGATGCTTCTGACTCGCCGTCTTTTTGACGGCGCGCAGTATTGGCTGATGGCGGATTCCCGCAGCGCCGAGCACAAGCTTCAGGGGGTCGTAACCACGGGAACGAAAGGCGCGCTTGCTCGTGGGAACAGCAACGATAAGAGCTGCAGCTTCTCCTCGACCACCGCCAATCGACTCGGCATTGGTGTCGGCGGTTGTGTCGGCGATGGCGCGGTGAAGCGCGGGCGCTAGCAGTCGCGCCAGCGACCGGGCTTGGTCGGTGCGATGCTGATTTTTGAATGCAAGCAGAACTCTGCGCACCACCGCTTCGTACCGCACAGCGGCGTACACACGCACGTGCTGGGGAGTTGAGTGGATCGTGGGCACCGCAACCAGACTGCGAGCGCACTCGGGGCAGAGCGCTCGATCGGGAGTCTCGCATCCAGCGCATTCGACGGGCATCACCACTGCCCACGCGTCGCGCACAGCCTCGCGCATGACCACCCCGAGCCACCCGTGCCACCCGCGAGGAGTGCGATCGCGTTCGCGTGGCGGTGGTGGTGTCATACCTCTCAGCGTGCACGCCCGCTCCCGGCACGCTGAGCGCCGCGAGTAATCGGTGGAGAAAAGTTATTGCTGCACAGCCAGGTAGGAGGCGTCAAGGCCCGTGCGCGCCCATTCTTGGCTCCCCTGCGGGCGCCAAACTTCGCCTTCGGCCAGAAGCCTGAGTGAATCCGTGTTGGTTCCGGTGCTCACCAACTGTCGTGCGCCATCGACAGTGCCCAAATTTTGGCTGGGCCCACCGAGGCTGAACGCCGTGGCCACAACAGACTCATCGGTTGCCGACAGGGTGGCTACGGCGCTTGACCCCACCCACGCCGCATCAATGGGCACACCAAATCGGGCCGGTAGCACGATCGGTTCGACGAGCTGAATGGGAACGTTGCCCTGTTGCCGCACAATTCCATACACGAGCAGCTGCGGGCCCGACGGTGACGAGAGATACACGAGCAGGCGCGCACCGTCTCGCGAAACATCCAGCGAAACAATCTCTGAGTCTGCCGGCAAGGATGACTGGATCGCATGCTCAGTGCCGTCTACCTCGAAGGTGGACAGTGATGCGGCATTCGACCGCTCTGCCGACCAAATGAAGCGGAAGGGGTCAAGCGAGGGTGCGGTAAGACCGGGGCGATCGTCAACGATGCGGGGCGAGGCTCCAAGCGAAGCAAAGTAGGCAGCGCCATCACCGGCCAAATAGGCGACGGAAAGTCTGTCGGACGACAGCGCGACGGCGCTTGCCCCCGCGGCGGTGACAACAGTGCTCAGCTCACTGATCTTGCTCAGCCCGTCATTGGTATTAAATCCAAATTCGCTCGCTGTTCCGACCACCAATGGTCCGCTCGGGGTCGGCTCGATGACGGCGGCGGTCTGGCCGGAGCTTGAGGTCTCCAACTCACGCCCGTCAACAGTCAGCACCACAATCGGAGTGTGCAGCGTCGCAGACAGCTGTTGCCGCATACGCTCGCGAGCCACCGCATTGGCCGACAGTGCCTCCGTACTGAGGTCGACGACAGCACGACCACTGGTCACGCTGCCAGCATTACCCAACGTGGTTGCTGCCGGGAATGCGGTCAGTACGACACCCTGTTGAAGCCACGGCGAATCAGCCAAAAGTAGAGCTTGAACCGCGCGCGATTGAGAGGATTGGCGCGCAGGAAACCACCGCAGATCGGGGATCAGATAGGAAAAACTGGGGTCGAAATAGTAGAGCACCTGTTCTTCGAAGCTCACTTCGAATCCGTTGCTCGACAGGACGACTCCCGGCGGGGCTGAGGCGATTCGCCACTCACCGTCTTGACGTTCGAATTCAAACGTGAGCGTTTGCGATGCCGGTGTTCGCAACTCTGTGTAGACCCCGCGCTGATCTACGACTGCCTGCGCGGAAAATGAGTAGGTGACCGTATCGTCGTCGAGTGTTGGCGAAATGGCTGGGAGCTTGTCGCGTTCGCGAATGGTTGCGCTCGCCGCGGGCTCCCACGATTCGCCCATTGCTCGCGTCAAAAACTCTTTCGCCACTGAGTATTCGCGTGAGGGGGCACGCACGGCGTTCATAAAGTCGGTGAGAATCTGCTCCTGAGTCGACCCCGCGACGGGCCCCTCAGCCACAATTTCGTACTTGGGGTCAATCTGAGCATCGATGAGCGGCCCCGACGCAACCTCACCAGACAGAGGAACCCCAACACATCCAGCGAGAGCAACCATTACGAGGCCCGCACCGGCAAATGTCATCAGCCGCGATATTTTCGTCATTCGCCTTCCCCCAACCGCGGCACTTCGTCGCTCGGTGGGAGCTCGAGCGGCGAAGACCGTAATTCGATTCCCGGAGCGCGGGGGATCGTGAGTCGAAAGCATGAGCCGCTGTCTCCATCCGACCACACTTCAAGCCAACCGCCATGCAACACCGCATCTTCGAGAGCGATCGCCAGTCCAAGCCCTGTGCCCCCGGTAGTTCGCTGCCGCGACGGGTCCGCCCGCCAGAACCGGTCAAAGACGCGCTCCAGAGCGGCAGAGCTCATGCCGACGCCATAGTCGCGCACGGCAATCGCTACCGCATCCTGATCGCTGTCGACCCAGACAACGATTGGCAGCCCCTCGCCATGGTCGATCGCATTGCTCACCAAGTTCTGCAGAACACGTCGGATGCGGCGCGGGTCGACATCGGCTTCACAGTAGCCGCCGGGGGCCACTAGCCGCAGTTCTGAGCCCTTGCTTGCCGCGAGCGACGAAAGGCTCTCGAGCGCGTCTTCAACGAGCCGCACGAGGTTAGTCGGTTCCGTCTCCATGTCGACGGCACCCGAATCGTAGCGACTCATTTCAAGCAGATCCGCTAACAGCAGTTCGAAGCGCTCAACCTGGGTATGCAACAGTTCTGCGGTGCGGGCCGTGGCCGGCGAAAAACTCTCCCTTTGGTCATACAGCACATCCCCCGCAAGCCGAATTGTGGTGAGGGGGGTGCGCAACTCGTGGGAGACGTCGGAGACAAATCGTTGCTGCACTTGAGAAAGTGCGGCAAGTCGGGTGATTTGCTGTTGCATGCTTGTGGCCATGCCATTGAAGGAGCGCGCCAAAGTGGCGATCACATCGTCACCCTGCACCGGGATGCGCACCTGAAGTTCACCCGCCGCCAAGCGCTGGCTCGTCTCCGCCGCAAGCTTTACCGGGGCCACAACGAGTCGCACAACAAGGTAGGTCACAGCTCCGATGAGCGCAAGAAGCGCAAAGCCACCTAGGCCGAGCGTCTGCTGGACAACAACCAATGTGTCTTGAGTATCGCTGATGTCGTATACGAGATATAGCTCGTATTGAGCCCCCCGAATATCAAGTGTTGATCCGACAACAAGCCCAGGGTTGACCGACCCATCGGTCGGCTGGGTGAGAGCCACCGACTGCCAGTAGGTGCGCTGCTCGGTCGAATCAGCAACAACGTCTCTGAGTTCTTGTGAGATGAGCACATCAGAGGCCAACCCCTGCGACTGAACATCTGAGGGCACCCGAGCACCCTCCTGGCCGGGGCTCCGCAAAATGGCGTAGCTGGTGCCGCCGGTACTGGATGCCACACTCTCGATGACCCCGGCCGCGTCACGCAGCATGATGTCGAGGTCTTCGAGCCCGATCCCTTCGTCTGCGGCATCAAAAACTTGTTGCCCAGCAAGAGTGGCGTTGGCTGAAGTTCGGGTGAGTTGATCGCGACTGGCGTCAAACAGGTTGGCCCCGACGCTCAGCGACATGTAACCCGCGATGACGGCCACAGCAACGGATGACAGCAGCACCGTGATTGCCACCGTGCGCAACTGGAGCGACGAGCGCCACAGAGCGGCGAGCCGCTGCACCCCCTCGCGCCAGTCGAAATCGCGCATTCTCGCTACGCGCTGCTGCCGGCGCGGTAACCAACACCGCGAACCGTCATCACAATCTTCGGGTTATCCGGGTCTTCTTCGACCTTGGCGCGCAACCGCTGCACGTGCACATTCACTAGGCGCGTATCCGCCTTGTAGTGATAGCCCCACACCTGCTCAAGCAACATTTCGCGAGTAAACACCTGCTCGGGCTTCATCGCCAAGGCGAGCAACAGTTCGAATTCGAGCGGAGTCAGATTAATTTTGGTTTCCCCGCGGCGAAGCTCGTGACCCGTAATATCGAGTTCGAGGTCGCCAATCGTGAGAGTTCCGGTTGCTGCGTCACTTGCGGGACGCAGACGAGTGCGCACACGAGCGACAAGTTCTTTGGGATTGAAAGGCTTAACGACGTAGTCGTCAGCTCCACTCTCTAAGCCCTTCACGACATCCGCTGTGTCACCTTTTGCGGTGAGCATAATGATGGGCACACCCGATTCTTCGCGGATTCGAGCACAAACTTCGATGCCATCAACACCGGGCAGCATCAAATCGAGCAGCACCAAATCGGGCGCTGCCGACTTGAAAGCGTCGTACGCCAACGCCCCGTCTTGGCAAAAAAATGGCTCATAACCTTCGGTACGTAGAACGATTCCGATCATCTCTGCCAAGGCAGTGTCATCATCGACTACAAGAATTCGTGGGTTCACGTGTCCTCGATACTTTCTAGCTCTCGGGCTAACAGAGTGAGAAGCTTTCGCATAAGAGTAGTCGAGTGTGAAAGCATGATGGCGATTGAATACATACACTTCAACATTCGAGGGTGAGACGTGAGCAATAACAGTCCATGGCAATCGCCAGATAGTACGGGCGCAAGCACCGAGCCAGACCCCTACACGACGCCGGGATCGCCGCAACTCGCGGCATCCTCCGCGAGTTGGACCCCACCGCCCAAGCCAGGCCTGATCCCCCTGCGGCCGATGACCCTCGGCACAATCCTCTCAGCGTCGCTGATGGTCTTGCGCCGCAATCCTCGGCCCATTTTTGGGCTCTCGCTGGTCATCATGGGCATCGTCACGGTGCTCTCGCTCGTGTTGGTTGGAATCATTACCGTCTCCGGTATCGATCGCACCCTCAGCGCGAGTGAAGCAGACTCTGCGACCATCGAAGCAGGCGCAACCGCGGGCGTCATTCTTGCCGCACTCTTCGTGGTAGCACTCTCGCTGGTTGGCGGGTCAATCTTGCAAGGAATCGTTTCCCTCGAAGTTGCCCGTGGCGCCGTCGGCGAAAAATTGCGGCTGCGCGGGCTGTGGAACGCCGCCAAAGGTCGGATAGGGGCCCTCATCGGCTGGTCTGCGCTTGTGGCACTGGCGATGTTCATCGGCATCATCGTTTTTACCCTGATCTCGGCACTCTTCTTTGCAATCGGAGGCACCGCGGGAACCATCATCGGTGTGCTCACCGTCCTGGCCAGCATCGTTGGCGGGTTGGCCCTCACCGCGTGGTTGGGCACATTCTTAGCTCTGGTGCCGAGCGCTCTGATGATCGAACGATTGACTCTCAGTCGCGCGATCCGCCGCTCCTGGTCTCTGGTCTCGGGAAGCTTCTGGCGCATCTTCGGCATCCTCGCCCTCATCATCGTGATTGTGCAGACCGTGGCCAGCGTTGTGACCGCGCCACTGGGTTTCATCGCCGGCCTCGGCATCAGTTTGCTCAACCCCACCGGCAACGAAGCCGCCGCATTCGCCGCCTTTGTCGGGCTCTACATTCTGACAATGGTGATATCGGTGGCGATCGGAGCCGTCACGATCATTATTCAGTCCGCCGCCCCCGCGCTGCTCTACATCGATCTGCGAATGCGCAAAGAAGGATTCGACCTTGAACTAACGCGCTTTGTCGAAGCACGTAACACCGGTGACACGTCAGTGCCCGATCCCTATGTCACCAACGACAGCAGAGCACAGCGCTCGGCCGAGCCTTCGCCATACACGGCTCCATGATCCTAACGACGCTCACGTCAACCGCATCGACGGGTTCGTTCCCGTGGCTCGCTGGCTCGTTCCGCCGGCTCGCTGGCACGGTGACTCATGAGGTGCCCGTTGCGCCCGATTCGGATCAAGCAACCGAGTGGCTCCTCTCCGAGCTCTCGAAAGCTCCCTATCAGGCGGCCAAGCCCACACTGTTCGACCGCATCTCCAAAGCCTTCAGTGATTGGCTTGAATCGCTGACCGTTGGCGGCGGCAATACCGTCCCCACGCTTGTACTCGTGGTTCTCATCGCGCTTGTTGCAATCGCCATCATCGCCGCTATCGTCGTCTACGGGCTGCCTCGCCTCAACCGCAAGAGCAGGCACGAACAGATACTGTTCGGCGAAACTGACTATCGGACTGCAGCGCAACTCCGCGAAGCCGCCGAAAAAGCGGCGGCAAGCGAAGACTTTGCCAGCGCGATCGCAGACATGTTTCGCTCAATCGCACGCGGGCTCTCGGAACGCACTCTCGTCGCCATGACACCCGGCACGACGGCGCACGGCTTCGCAGCTCAGGCCTCGCGTGCCCTCCCAGAGTGCGCAGCTGAACTAGCAAGCAGCGCTGACATCTTTGACCGTGTGCGGTATATGCGCAAGCCCGCTACCCGCGCTCAGTACGACGAACTTCGAGCGGTAGAATTGAGCGTTCGAGCAGCCAAACCCATCCTCGATGAGGCCACGCTGTGAGCACACCAACCGTCATCACCCCCCGCATCCGCACCACTCTCAAGCGTGCACTCTTCTGGATCATCGCCGCCGCGTTCCTGCTCAGCGTGGCACTGGTGAGCTTGACCACGGTAGGAACAGCAGTCGAGGGCCCACCCCTCGATCCCACAAGCCCCCGTGAATCCGGAACGCTGGCACTCGCCGAGGTGTTGCGTGATCAAGGCGTTGAGGTGACGGTCACTGCCTCCCTGAATGACACTCGGGAGGCCATTGCCGAAACCGGTGAGAGCACCCTTTTCTTCAGCAACTTTGAGGGCTATCTCACCGACAGCCAGGTTGAAGAGGCAGCCGGACTTGCCCGCACAGTCGTACTCGCAGAACCCGACCTTGCGGCTCTCCTTGCCGTCGCGCCCGAGGTTGCGCAGGCTGGCGCCAGCAGCGGCACCGTAACGACAGCCTGCGCGCCACCCCTCGTACCAACAGCCGCAGAAATCACGGCGGGCCCGTCCAATCTTCGCGTCATCGATACCGATGCCGACGCCACCGCCTGCTATGGAAACGACGACGACGGTTTTGGCCTCATCTCCCTTAATCGAGGCACGACCGAGCTGCTGCTGATCGGCGCAACCGATGCCCTCACCAATGGCGACATCGCGCTGGCCGATAACGCCGCGTTTGCCCTCCAGCTGCTCGGCCAACACGATTCGCTCATCTGGTACACGCCCAGCTTTGTGGATGTTTCCGGGAGCGGTGAGGTTCAAACCTTTGACGAGCTCGCACCAGACTGGGTGCTTCCCGCAGTGTGGCTCACCATTCTTACCCTTCTGACGGCGGCACTATGGCGAGGCCGCAGATTTGGGCCTCTCGTCATCGAGAAACTGCCCGTGACCGTGCGCTCAAGCGAAACAATGCAGGGCCGTGCTCGGCTGTATGAAAAAACTGCGGCGCGACTTCACACGCTCGACGCGCTGCGCATTGGATCATTGCGGCGACTGGCCGCGCTGTGTGGCATGGCGAGCACAGCATCCGTCGACGACGTCATCAACCGAATTGGGCCCCTCATCACTCAACCCGTCGCACAGCTGCGGACGCTGCTGGTTGATGCCAGCCCCACCAGCGACGGGGAGTTGCTGGCACTTTCGGATGAACTGCTCTCGCTTGAACAGCGTGTAGAGCGCGCGATCCGCCCCACCTAATACTGACCACCACCCAGACCAGAGCACCACCCAGCCAGAGATAGAGAAGAATCGAGATATGACTGACGAGCAACTGCGGCACGCATTCACTCAACTCCGCACCGAAGTAGGCAAGGCCGTTGTCGGTCAGGATGCTGCGGTCACCGGGCTCACCATCGCGCTACTCACGGGCGGTCACGTACTGCTTGAGGGCGTTCCCGGTGTCGCAAAAACGCTCCTGGTCCGCACCCTCAGCCGAGCGCTGCAGCTTGACACCAAACGAGTGCAATTCACCCCGGACCTGATGCCCGGCGATGTCACCGGTTCGCTGGTGTACGACTCCAAATCGGGTGAGTTCGAGTTTCGCAAAGGGCCAGTGTTCACGAACATTCTTCTGGCAGATGAGATCAACCGCACACCGCCCAAGACGCAATCATCGCTGCTCGAGGCGATGGAAGAGCGGCAAGTCTCTGTCGACGGACAGTCACTGAAGTTGCCCGTGCCGTTCATGGTGGCTGCAACGATGAACCCCATCGAATACGAGGGCACCTATACGTTGCCCGAAGCCCAGCTTGACCGCTTCCTGCTCAAGCTCGTGCTCGATCTTCCCGAGCGCGATGCTGAGATCGAAGTGCTCACACGCCATGCTGCGGGCTTCAACCCCCGCGACCTCGCCGCTGCCGGGGTTACCCCGGTGCTCGATGCTGCCATGCTCGCTTCCGCGCAAGCCGCTGTGGCTCAGGTGGGGGCAAGCCCCGATGTCATCGCCTACGCTGTCGACCTTGCGCGGGCAACACGTCACAGCCCGTCGGTAAAGCTTGGCGTGAGCCCCCGTGGCGCGATCGCGCTCATCTCCGCCGCAAAGGCCTGGGCTTGGCTCACTGGCGCCGATTCAATTACCCCTGACCATGTTCAGAGCATGGTGCTGCCGGTGCTTCGCCATCGCATTCAGTTGCGACCAGAAGCCGAGCTTGAAGGTGTCTCCTCGGATGTCATTCTGCGATCGATTGTGCAACAAGTGCAGGTTCCGATCTAACAATGGCGCTTTCTGGATGGTTCGTAATACTCGTGGCGTTCGGCATCGTTCCGATCATCACCACCGGCGAACCCATAGTGCTGGTCTTCTGGCTAACGGGCGCGATCGCTGTGGGGTTCATCGATATGGCTTTCGCTGTGTCGGCACGCTCACTGCGGTTCGAACGCACCTCCCCCGAACGATTGCGGCTTGGTGAGACCGCAAGCGCGACACTCCGGATCAGTAACCCGTCTAGACGCCGGCTGCGCTCCATTGTGCGCGATGGATGGCAACCCTCCGCTGGCGCTCACACCAACCGTGCACCACTGTCAGTACCCGCAGGTGAGCGTCGAGAGCTCACCACCGTGCTCACGCCCCTGCGGCGGGGAACCCGTGAGGCAGCGCACGTCACCGTGCGGTCCTACGGACCACTTCGGCTAATCGCCCGCCAGACAACCATCTCAGTACCCGGATCATTCACGGTGTTACCCCCCTTCAACTCGCGCAAACACCTCCCCTCGCGGTTGGCCCGACTGCGCGAACTTGATGGGGCAACGAGTGTCATGATTCGCGGTCAAGGTACCGAATTCGACAGCCTGCGGGATTATGTTCGCGGCGATGACGTGCGTTCCATCGACTGGCGGGCAACAGCACGACGTTCCGAAATCGTCGTTCGCACGTGGCGCCCCGAACGTGACCGGCGGGTAGTTATTGTGGTGGATAGTGGCCGCACCTCCGCGGCACGCATCGATGACGAGCCGCGAATCGATACCGCTTTCGAATCAGCCCTGCTGTTGGCTGCTCTCGCCTCCAGCGCTGGGGATCACGTCGATTTCATAATCTATGACCGTCGTGTTCGCGCCAGAGTGCAGGGAGCCAGTGGTCCTGACCTGCTCTCGAAAATGGTCAACAGTATGGCACCGGTGCAACCAGAACTCATTGAAATGGACTGGAACTCTGTACCGGGGCTGGTGCGTCAAGCCACTTCTCAGCGAGCGCTCGTTGTGCTGGCCACAACAGCCGACTCTCCGGGCGCGAGCCGTGGACTACTCGCCATGCTCCCCCAGCTCACCACCAAACACACGGTTGTGGTGGCATCCGTCACAGATCCGTCGATTGCGGAGGCCACCCGCGATCGCTCCCACCGTGATGCTGTCTACCAGGCCGGCGCTGCGGAACGCGCTCTGCTCGATCAGTCACGAGTGGCCACAGCAATTAACCAGCTCGGAGCTTCGGTGGTATCTCGGCGACCGACCGAGTTGCCGCTCGCTCTTGCCGATCATTACATCGCGTTGAAAGCGGCAGGCAAGCTGTAGCTCAGTCGCCGCTAATCGGCGACGACGTGGGTGGCCCCGGCATCAAACTCGCTGAGATCTCCCGTGTTTCCAGCACGAACGCTGCGGCCGCCCAGAATCCACTGGTACGCCAAGAACCCGGCAAGGGCGACAGTGCCAATGCCGATCTTAATCGGCCACGGCCAGTCTTGACGCGTCACATACCCCTCAATGACGCCCGAAACGAGCAGGGCAAGAATCAGGCCAACAACGATCGTAAACAACGCGCGACCGTCTTCTGCCAGTGCCTGTGCCCGAGTTCGAGCTCCCGGCGCCACCCACGACCAGAAAATCATGACCCCCGTTGCTGCGGCAACGAAGATTGCGTACAGCTCAAGTTGGCCGTGCGGCGCGATGTAGAGAAAGAAAACATCGAGACGATCAAACTCGTTCATGATCGCGGCAGTAAACCCGAGCTGCTGGGCAGTGTTGAACAGTAAGTAGGGCACGTAGACGCCGATGATCCCGAAAGCGATGCACTGTGCGGCAATCCAGGCATTATTGGTCCACACGAAGCCCGTAAATGACCCACCCGAAAACTCTGAGTAATAACCGACGAAGTCGTCACGAGCAAGAGCCTCCCGCTCGGCGGGACTGCCGAAATTGGCCAGCACCTGCGGATTAGAGATTGCCCACCAGGCAAAAAGAAATCCCACGACGCAGGTGGCCGCAGCCAACGCCAACGACATCCAGCGCACCCGATACAGGGCGGCAGGTAACTGGACCACAAAGAATTGCGGCAACTGACTCAACAGGTTTGCGGATGCGCCAGTGAAGCGCAGCCGCGCCCGGCTGAGAGTCAGCGACAAGCGATCCGCCTGAACTGACTGCCCGGAGCTGGTCTTCATGGCTGAAAGATTGGTCGCGCCCGACTGGTACAGGTCAATGAGTTCATCAACCTCATCGCCGGAAAGCCGGCGTTGCGACCCCAATTGGGCAAGACGATCCCAGTCTTCGCGATGCGCGGCTGAGTACGAGTCGAGATCCATCTGCTTAAATGATGTCATGCCGAGCCCACAATTAAGCAACACACTCGCGTACGACGATGAACCAGACGAGCTAGTCACCGGCGAAGCTGTGGCGTTAGAGCTCCACTCAGCAAGTTTTGTGCTGCGGGCGGCCGGTTCGATCATCGACTTTCTTGTCTACGGCGCAGCCCTCGTCGGCCTCCTGATCGGATCGTTTGCGTTTGCCACGAATGCCGGCCTCGATACCGCCATTGGGCAGGCCCTGACGGTAAGTTCCCTAGTGATTTGCCTCGTTGTGATTCCCACCGCTGTTGAGACTCTGAGCCGCGGCAAATCACTCGGCAAACTCGCGATCGGAGCGCGCATCGTTCGCAACGATGGCGGCGCGATCGGGTTTCGCCATGCCTTCATCCGCGCACTGATTGGGGTACTCGAAATCTTTATGACGGTCGGCGGGTTCGCCGCAATTGTCGGGCTGCTCAATACCCGTGCACAGCGCCTCGGAGATCTAGTGGCCGGAACGTACAGCCAATACGAGCGCGTCACCAAACTCGCCAACCCTGTTGTGCAACTCCCCGGACAGCTGTCGGAGTGGGCAAGCACCGCTGATGTTGCCAAGATGCCGGATGTTCTAGCCCGCCGCATCTCGCACTTTCTGGTTGCCGCACCCGGCTATACCGCTGTGATGCGTCGACAGCATGCCGCCAGCCTGGCCAGCGAAGCCTCCGCCTACGTATCGCCGTTGCCCCCGGTCGAGCCGGAGATATTTCTCTCGGCGGTCAACGCTCTGCGGAGACAGCGGGAGACCGTCGCTCTTGCGGGAGAAAAAACCAGGCTCGATACCTTGGGGCCGGCACTCACCAGCGTTCCCCGCGGGTTTCCCGCTAACCGCGGATAAGGGCAAGCACACGGTCACGAATTGTGTGCAGCTGCCCCTCCGAGCCCGCCTCAGCGTTCAACCGCAGTAGGGGTTCCGTGTTCGATGGGCGCACGTTGAACCACCAGAACGCCTCATCATCGTCGGTGATTCCGGTAACCGTGAGACCGTCGAGCTCGTCGAATTCTGCCTCGTTCGCAAAAGCTGCACGGATGCGGGCAGTCGCCGCCGGAACATCCTCAACCACGGAATTGATCTCGCCGCTAGTGGCATAGGGCGAAAAGCGCTCGGAGAGTACCGAAAGGGGCTGCTGCTGCGAACCAAACTCGGCAAGCAAGTGCATGGCAGCGAGCATCCCGTTGTCGGCGCCCCAGAAATCGCGGAAGTAGTAGTGCGCGGAGTGCTCACCACCAAAAATGGCGCCCGTGGCCGCCATTTGGTCTTTGATGAGCGAGTGACCAACATGGGTGCGCACGGCAATAGCCCCCGCATTCTTGATCGTCTCCTCGACAATGCGCGAAGTAATCAGATTGTGGATGACGTGGATGGCGCCCTCCGGCTGCGACGCCCGCACCCGCCGAATTTCCCGCAGCGCCACCACCGCCGCCACCGCACTAGGGGTCATCGGGTTTCCGCGCTCATCGACCACGAAACAGCGGTCGGCATCGCCATCGAAGGCGAGCCCGACATCGGCACCGTGCTCGACTACTGCCTTCTGCAGATCAACAATATTGGCTGGTTCGAGCGGGTTGGCCTCATGATTGGGGAAGGTGCCATCGAGTTCAAAATACAGCGGAATAATTTCGAGCGGCAATTCGGGGAGCCCGGCTGCGGTTGAGAGCACCGCCGGTACTGTCAACCCGCCCATGCCGTTGCCGGCATCCACAACAATGCGCAGCGGTCGAATCCCGCTGAGATCGACGAGCTCACGCAGATACGAGGCGTAGCCGGCAAGCACATCAACTTCGCGCTCGGAACCGGGCTGTGCGACCGGGCCGATACCCGAGGCGAGGTAGGCCTGGGCGCGATCACGAATCGCCTTGAGGCCGGTGTTGAAGCTGATGCCCTGCGCGCCCGCCCGACTGAACTTGATGCCGTTGTAGGTCGCCGGGTTGTGGCTGGCCGTGAACATTGCGGCAGGTGCATTCATCGATCCGGAAGCAAAATAGGTTTCATCGGTCGAGCACAGCCCGATCATGACCACATTTGCGCCGCGAGCGCGCGCTCCCGCCGAAAATGCTGCCGCGAAACCCGGTGAGGAATCTCGCATGTCGTGACCGACGATGATCTCGTTGCCTGCGGCATCCACCTCGTCGACGAAGGCTGCCCCGAGTGCCTCAACCACGCCATCGGTGAGCTGAGAACCAACAAGACCGCGAACGTCGTAGGCCTTGATGAAGGGGGTGAGATCGATGGGATTAGCTTTGTTCATTCCCCAAAACTACATGGCGAATGACCTGCCACCCCTGAGGCGCCGAGAGGCGTTCAGCATGCCGCGCGCACAGATCGTAGCTGTGGGGCTCTGCGCTGTAGCTCAGCGGACCAAGCACTGCCATTGAGTCGGCGTACACATACGTGAGGGTGGCCTCTGCTTCTTCGTTGCAGGAAACCTTGCTACACGGGCGCTGATTCATCGTGAGCCCTAGCCTACGACTGTGTACCCAGAGCGGGCCAGCTACGGCCCGTAGAATGGCGTTGTGGCCAGATCATCGAAGCGAGTGCAGACACGCGATGTCCGCGGCAACTGGCGCGATCGTCACGGCCGCGGGATCCGCGCTGCCGTCACTGGGCCGCACCTGCCGTTACTGCGCAGTCGCCACGGCAACTTCGAAATGACGGTTGCCTCTGCCGCCCAATTCTTGAAAGAGATGTGGCCGGGGGAACTCGCCCAAGCACGCTTTGAAATTGGGCTCATGCCGGGCAGCAGTCCGGAGGGCACAAAGGTGGCCCGCTGGAAGGTGGTCGCCGCCGAGCACCGCATCGTTCTGTTTCGGTTGCCCATCGAGCGCATGGCTCGACTTCACCGCGACGACGAACTCCATCGACGCATGCTCATCGAAAGCTGCGTTTTCCGAGCAGTGGCTGAATACCTCGGCAAAGAACCGTGGGAGCTTGCACCCGACCGTTTTCGTCACTTCTAGGGCGTCTCGCGTCGCTGGCTAGGGAAACACTGTCAACGGGGAAGAGCCCGGAGTTTGCGGGTCGACCGTGTAGGCGGCGATGAAGCCATCCTGTTCCTGCGTTATCCCAACGTGTATGGGGGTGTCGGCGACAAGCGTGTAGGTGGTTCCGTTCGAGACAGCTGCCCGCAGCGTTGTCTGCGGCGCAATGGTGAATTCCTGAACGACTCCGTCAGCCGAGGTGAGCGTGACGGCCGCAGGAAGCTCACCAAGATTTACGACACTGAGTGTCGCATTCAGGCCGGCGGCGACGGTGAACTGGGTATCGTCGTCGAGCGCGGGGCTTGCGGTGAACCAGGCAAAGTCTGTTGCCGTGACACTTCCCGACGTGAGTACAGCAGAGGTGGTGCGTGCCGACGCAACGATCGGCAGATCAGACTCAATCTGCAACGTGTAGGCGCCCGTTGCGAGTTCTTCAATCGGGATGTCAGTGACCACACCCGCACTCAAGTCGAGCTCAAACGTTATTGGGGCCCGCGCCACGTCGGCCGGAATAAGTGTCGCCGCGATCGTGGCCGCTTCGTCACCAGGTACAAACACGCGAACCGCGGCGATCAGGTCATCAGTCTGGGTGACTGTGCCCCGCAGCGCCTGCATCGCCTCAAGGTTGGATACCACGATTCCTGGAATCACGACGGCGCGAGACGGGGGCTGGGTTGGGCCCACAATTTCGACGCCACCGGGATCAAGTCCCCGCACAATCGACTGTTGCAATTCAGCTGTGATCTGCCCGCCCGTGCTCGTGACGTGAACCACCGGTGACAGGACACCGGGCGCAAAACCTGCAAGCGACAGCACCCGTTGGCCATTGGGTGGCACCACAATGCCAGAAGTGCCGGCAGCAGATACGACACCCTGCTCATCAAAAATCTCTAGGGTGACCGTGGAGGTCACCTCCGTTGGGTTGGTTAACAAAATTAGCGTTGTGCGCCCCGTGGTCGTAGCTCCACCGACCAACCAGTTATCACCGCCGACAGCCCGACAGCCTGCGGATGCGAAACCGACGTAGTCGCCGACGCTGACAGATTGTCCTTGAGCGCCACTCAGCCGCACTTCGCCCTGCGGCGACTGCGTGTCAGGGGCGGCACTGAGCACCAGCGGTGCGGCGTTCGCCGCGCCCGTTTCGGCATCCGAGGCTTTAACCCGCGATTGCTCGACAGCGCCCGAGCTTGACGAGAATCGTGTGGTTGCTTCGCCGAGAGTGAAGACCGACGATGCTTCTGCTCCCGAGTCATCCGACAGACGCAAGAGCGGCCCGGGGCACGTTAGTTGCTGGGCCGTGGGAACCGGCACGATCACTGCGTTGGGGGCTTGGGCGGTCACGGACGGCAGATCGAGGAAGGTTGCACCCAGTATTGCGGCAGTCGCTGTGCCAATACCCACCACACCCACGATTACGCGAGCACCGACCAGCGCTGCGGCTCGTGCCGAAACAGGGCGCCGGGTACTCGAGGTCGGCTCGGCGGCACCGGTTATCTCCGAGTCGTCATCGAACTCGCTTCCCGTCGGTTCCTGGGGGACCGCCGAAGCTTCATCGTGTGCTGGGTCGTTGCCGGTCATTCGTCACTCGCCTCAATCACCATCACGGCGCTTTCTGCCCGTGCCGCGCGCACTCGCCGACGACGTGTCGTCGGGATTGCCAGAAGCAGCGTGAGGCCGAACACAACTGCCTGGCCTACGAGGGTCACCTGACCCAGTTGTGTATCCACATTGCTTGGACCCACTGCACTGGTCGCCTCGCCCACATCGGGATAGTGCCAGAGAGCTCCCTGGGCGGTGTCACCGATCGGGTTCAGCGAACTGTTGCCATCGAGTGCTTCACTGATTCGTTGCCGGGTCTCCGCAGCATCCTGATCAGATTCTGGCGTGAGAACAATGAAGGCAATCTGAAGGTCGTCGAGTTCGCTCGCCACATCGAATCCACTCCGTGACGCGATGTTGCCGGCAAGCGTTGCCGTTCTCTTCTCGGCCGCCGAAAGGTCAGTATTCGTTGCCGCAATCGTCGACTGCTCATCAAGACCAGATCCCCGGCCCCGATGCACGTGGACCGCAATAGTGCCCTGTGAGGTGACCGTGAGTTGGAGTGTGCCTAGGCCGTCACGTTGACTGGATTCGGCGGAGACAAAGGCGGGAAGTAATCTGCCATTGCTTGCTGACACCGCTGAAGCCCCCGACGCCAGCGACCAGAGGGGCGCCGCGGCAAGTACGAGAACGCCGGCAAGCGCCACAACCGCGGGAAGCACCGCATGCCGCTCAAGGTGTTCGATCGAGACCACAACGGCTCCGCACAACCCCAGCCAGTAGAGGCTGAGGGCTGCCCCCGCCCACAGCACAACCGATGATTCTCCCGCCGAACTCACCGACACCTGCGTCACGCCCACAGCGGTAACAAAACCGAGCAGCGCGAGTGCGAGCGACGGAATCGCCCGCCGTGTTCCCGGAACGAACAAACTCATCAGCGCAAGTGCAGCAAAAGGAGCCAGCACCAGGGCAACCAGCAGTGGGGCGTACTGGTCATTGAGGCCCAGCGTTGCCAACAGCGCGCTCCAGCCGTTGGGACCAGGAGCCACACTGCCCACGGCAAGCTGCCAGCCGCCGGAGGCAACGCGAGCCACCGGAACTCCGGGATCAGCAAAAAGGCCCCACACGGTGCCGCTGGTAACCTGCTGCACCACCAGCGGAGCGAAGAGGGCAGCGGCCGGAATCACAATCCAGAGCAGCCGATGTGACGACGTGGGTCGCGCAATAATCCAGGCAATAAGCCCAATCAGCATCGCCGGAATGATGGTCGGAGCTGAGGCCGCAATGGCCGCGAAGAGAAGCGCAGCAATCGCCGACATCGCCCAGCTTTGCGGCGCCCGCAGCACCGTGAGCACGAGCCAGGGAAGCAGGATGTGCACGAGCACAGCCCCCAATTGACCTTCGCCGAGCGAGATCAGAAAGCTGGGCGCCAGAGTCCAGGCGACGGACGCCAGCATCGGTGCCCACGCGCGCTCAGAGATCGATGCCGCACAGAGCCACGCCGCCAGAGCCGCCAGCGGAAGAGCCACCAAGTACAGCACAACAACGCTGAACGACGGGTTCCAGAACGTCAATGAGCCCATGACTGCAAGCACCGCAGCGAAAGGATCTGCCGCAGTGACCTGTTGCGCCAAATCATTCCAGCCATAACCAACATGGGCCCACAGTTCAGAAACGCTCGACGACAGCGGCAGCAACGCTCCCCCGGTCAGAGCGGGAACATCCACGAATCGAGAAAAGCTGATAACGCCAACGACCGCGGTGAGCAGCACGACCCACGCGCCACCGTCACCAAAGAAACGAGGGCGGGCAACATCAAATACCGCATCTGGTGCATCACCACTGCGCTCATGTGCACGAAGCTCCCGCAGCTCGGCCCACGTCACTCTCAGCGGATTGACCGCACCAAAACCCACCCGCTTGTTGCGCCGGAGATTGCGCCGCGCCGCAACGACGCCGTCGTCAAAGATCGCCGCAAAAGCAGCAGCAAACTCGCCAACGACCGCTGTGGGACGCTTCGCCACCAGATGACCGAGTGAACGGATGATCGCCAGCGGAAGCAGAGTGAGCCAATGCAGGGGAACCGCAAATCCGGGCGCGTAAACCAAACGCCGGTGCAACTGTGCGAAACGTTTGATCCGGTTATGCGCGCCAGCGGAGACCGAACGCCGGCCAAATAGCTCGGGGCCTCCGGCACTCGCGACACGAGCATCGGCAACAGCGACAACCCGGTGCCCAGCGAGTCTCGCCCGAACGCACAGGTCGAGGGCCGCATCCACCGTGGTCAGTTTGGGGTCAAACCCACCGAGGGCACTCCACACTTGGCGCCGCACCAGCATGCCCGCTTCTGCGACTCCCAGTTTGTCTGTCTGAACATCGTGCTGGGCTTGGTCAAGTTCGTTATCGACGAGCCCCAGCGAACGCCCGAGCGGCGTCAACGACTCGCCAAAACTCGAGATGACCGCGGGATTATCCCAGCGAACCAGTTTGGGACCGGCAACGGCAACCGATGGGGCAATTTCTACGGCGCCAAGAAGTCCGCGAAGCGCATCAGGGTCGGGGGCGCTGTCGTGGGTGAGCAACCATAGCCACTCATTCTCGGCGGGTTGGGGGGCGGCCGCCTGCAGCGCATGCGCGATTGCCCCGCCAAATGTTCGATGACCACGCGCATCGTCAACCTGCGCCGGTGCCGATGCGACCATGATTGCGAGCGAATCGTCACTAGAATCGGCGTCAACGGCGATAACAGAATCGGGTCGCCGAGTTTGTACCGCAATAGCGGCTAGCGTTCGTGGCAGATATTTCGCGCCATTACGGGCGACGATAACTGCGGTAACTCTCGGCTGCATTTGTTTGAGACTAGGCGTCGCGAGCGCTCACTAGCAGTCGACTCGCTGCGGTGTGGCAAGTCTGGGAGTTGCCTTCACTGGAACCCCGGAATACTTAGCTGGCGCGCTTGCGCAACTTGCGGCGTTCTCGTTCCGATAGTCCGCCCCAAATACCGAATCGCTCATCGTTCCGGAGGGCATATTCGAGGCACTGACTGCGCACCTCACAGGATGAGCAAATCTTCTTCGCGTCCCGGGTCGAGCCACCCTTTTCGGGAAAGAATGCCTCGGGATCAGTTTGGGCACAGAGCGAGTCTGTTTGCCAAGAGAGTGCGTTGCCGTCTTCGTCGGCGAGTGGTTGCCGCACCCCCGGTACCCCGAGTCGTACGGGGTCGACAAACCAGTCGTCTGGAACTCCCGAGCGGTATCCGCTGTTGTCCATCTGGTCTCTCTCCCCTCCGCTTTCGATGCTTCGCATCAAATAGCGTTACATAATTACACCGGTGTAGTTCGTCTGAGTCAAGTCGCAGATCATAATTGGCTCGACTAACACTTCAGGGTTATGGCGCGCCGTGGATGTCGTTAACTCAGCAAAGCGAGATCATGGTCGACCATCGCTGAGACAATTCCATCAAAATCGAGCGTCGGTGACCAGTCGAGAAGTTGCCGAGCCTTGCTCGCATCGCCCGACTGCAGTGGGGCATCCCCCGACCGCAGGAGGGTGTCTGAGATTCGCACGCGGTCTTGCCAGTCATCGACGCCTGCGCGCGCGAATGCGGCTGCGACAAACTCACGAACCGAGTGCGAGACACCGGTGGCGATGACGAAGTCGTCAGCAAAAAGATGCTGTGCTGTTCTCACGAGCGCATCAACATAGTCGGGAGCCCAGCCCCAATCTCGCCGTGCATCCACGTTGCCGAGCTCAAGAGTGTCTTGCAGCCCCAACGAAATGCGGGCCGCCGCGGCGGTGATCTTGCGCGTGACGAACGTCTCAGGCCGGCGCGGCGACTCGTGGTTGTACAGAATCACCGAGGAGGCAGCCACGCCAGCGGTGCGATAGGCCCCAACGAGGCCGTGAGCGTACGCTTTTGCCGCCCCATACGGGCTCGTGGGGCGCACGGTTGTCTGCTCATTCTGTGGCGACTCAGTGGGCACACCAAAGATTTCTGCGCTCGACGCTTGCACAAAACGGATGTCGGTCTTGCCCCGATCGTGGATCACTTTCACCGCGGCCAACATTTCCGCGACCACGGCACCGTTCAGTCGCGCGGTGAGTGCAGGGCTCTGCCACGACTGGTACACGGAACTCAGCGCCGCAAGGTTGTAAATCTCATTCGGTTCAACAGTGGCAATGAGTTCTGCGATCGCACTGTCGGTGGCGAGGTCGAGTTCGTGTGCGATCACCCCGGTCGTGACTGCTTCATCGGCGTCCCGGGTGACGCCGTGCACTTCGTAGCCTTTCGACAGCAAAAGTTCGGCGAGGTACGAACCGTCTTGGCCGGTTACTCCCGTGATCAGTGCGCGTGTCATTTGATGCCGGCAAGCTCTTTCTGCTCGACCAGATCGGCGTCAACCATCATTGCGATGAGCTCGGGGAACTTGACGGTCGGTTCCCAGCCGAGTCGCTCGCGCGCTTTGGCTGAGTCGCCCACGAGCAGGTCAACTTCTGCGGGGCGCATGAATCGCTCGTCGAGCTCGACGTAGCTGCTCCAGTCATCGATTCCCACTGCCGCAAACGCATGATCAAGGAGCGCGCGGATGCTCTGGGTTTCGCCCGTCGAGATGACGTAGTCGTCGGGCTCATCCTGCTGCAGCATGAGCCACATCGCTTCGACGTAGTCTCCGGCAAAACCCCAGTCCCGTTGGGCGTCGAGGTTTCCCAGGGTGATGGTGTCTTGCAACCCTAGGGAGATACGTGCGACGGCGCGGGTGACTTTGCGGGTGACAAATTCGGGGCCGCGCCGAGGGGATTCGTGGTTGAACAGCACACCAGAGGAGGCGTGCATGCCGTAGGACTCGCGGTAGTTGATGGTCATGTAGTGGCCATAAACCTTGGCGACGCCGTAGGGTGAGCGGGGCCACAGCAGGGTGTCTTCGTTTTGAGGCACTTGCTGTACTTTGCCGAACATTTCGGAGCTTGACGCCTGGTAAAACCGTACCTCTTGCCCGGTTGCCGCCATATGCAAGCGCACCGCTTCGAGCGCATTCAGGACGCCCATGCCGGTGACTTCACTGGTGAGGTGAGCGTTCTCCCACGAGTAGGCAACGAAGGAGATTGCGCCGAGGTTGTAGAACTCGTCGGGCTTGGCGACGCTCATTGCGCGCATCAGGCTTGAGAGGTCGGTGAGGTCCCCGGTCAAGATTTCGACGTCGGGGATGAGCCGCTCCAGCAGTTCGCGTTTCGGGTTGTTTTGCCCGCGCATGAGACCGAAGACTTTGTAGCCCTTCGATAGCAGCAACTCTGCAAGGTAGAGGCCGTCTTGGCCGGTGATCCCTGTGATGAATGCGCGCTTCATAGTTGTCTTTCTTCGTCGCGACCGGAGCTGGCCGGGTACCGAAACCATGCTTCGGCCGTTGCAACGCTACTGGAAGTTTGGCTGCCGCGCTGAGCTGCCGCGGTGGTCGGTTGGGCTAGCTTTTGCGCGCCGGATCGTCCGGTTGTGTCTTCGCCACAATAAATGCGCCTGCCTTCGCCCGGATGCGCCACACGAACAGGGCTTGGGTGCACACCGACACGGTTTCGCCGATTGCGAGCCCCCACGCGCCGCCTGCAGCCCCGTAGGTTGCGCTGAGCGCCAGAATGGCTGGCACTCCGACAGCGGCTGCGAGCAGGACGCTCACCATGAATTGGCGGCGGGCGCCCATTCCGACGAGGGTGATGCGCCCCAGGGACGTGCCGAGGGCGATTCCTAGGGTTGCGACGCCTAGGCCGAGGGCGGTGGCCCGGTCGATGGCGACTTCGGCACCGAAGAGGATCTCAGAGAGCCACGGGCCGAGGACGGCAAACATGGTGAGGCCGGCAAACCCGAGTGCCCCATGCACCAGCAGGGAGCGTCGGATGCGGTGCGCAAATTCTGTGTCGCCGGCTTCAACAACCCAACCCTGGAGTGCGTTGCCGAGCGCCGACACGGAGTACTGACCAATACGGTACAGCTTGTCGCCCGAAACATAGGCTGCTGCCTGCGCGGTGGTTGCGGCCGCACCCACGAAGGTGACGGCCAAGGAGTTGTAGGCGCCACCGGCGACCTCGGTGGTGACCGCCGAGCGGTTTGCGCGAAAGACTTCACGGATCGCGTGACGATCGCGGCGCTTCAGCTCGGTGAAGCCCGCGGTACGGAGGGCGAATAGGCTCACGCTCACCAGTGACGCCACGACGAGAAGGGCGGGATACCAGAGCACATCACCCGCGTTCAGCACCACGATGGCGGCGATCACTGTTGCGACAATTCGCGGCGAAATCTCGTAGATCGCGATCAGGCTGGCACGGCCCAAACCGATCATGAACCAGGCACTCGATAGTCCGGTAAGGCTCATCGCGATTGCCATGACCGCCGCATCCACACGGTAGTCGCTGGGTGACACCACACTGGCGATGACGGCGGCAACAATCGCGCTCGGTAGCCACACGAGCGCGCGCGCATGAATGCTGGTCACCAGCAGTCGAGGGCGGATGCTCGGCTCGGCCAGCGCAATCAGCGGTGGCCCGACCGTGTTGAAGCCGAGCGCCACGATGAGCGCAAAGAAGCCACCGCTGGACTGGCCGACCGCGATGGCAAGCCACGCGTCTGCGCCGGCAACTCTCGCCAAAATGGGCAGGAACAGAAAAGGGGTGATCAGCGACAGAAACGGCAGCCCCGCAAAGCCGAGGATGCGTTTAGCGAACATAGGTTGAGGTTACTGCGTCGGCTAGCCGATCCAGTCGATGCCGTTCCACCCGCTGCCGACGATGTATGACTTCTTCCAACCTCCATTGCCGTTACCCGCATACACGCGCAAAAGACCGTCTGAGAAGCGAGCGATGACGTCAACATTTCCGTCGCCATCGAAGTCTCCCGGCCCGACGATAGCGGTTGCTTTGCCCCAGCCGCTGCCGATTGTGACTGGCGAATTCCACTTCATCGCGCCGTTGCCGCCGTAGAGCAAGAGATCGCCGTCAGCCTTCCGAGCTACGAGGTCAGTATTGCCGTCACTATCAAAGTCTCCAATGTTGAAGATGGCGGTCATGGAGCCCCAGCCGTGCCCGGCTTGAGTTCCGGCATCAAACGTGCCATCCGATTCTCCTAGGAAACGCATTAGTACCCCGTCGGCATTCACAGCGAGAAGATCGGGAATACCGTCATTGTTTAGATCTCCGCCTGCCAGCATCGTGACGTATGCATCCCAGCCAGTGCCAAGACTGGCTGGAGCGCTCAGGGTTCCGTCCGTCGCGACTGAGTAGCGCCAGAGGCCCCCGGCAGCATCTCGTGAAAGCAAGTCTGGCTTCCGGTCGCGAGTGAGGTCACCAATCGACACCAGTGCGGTCGCACTAGCAAAGTTTTCGCCGGTGTTTACCATCGATTTCCACGAGCCAACGCCATTTGACGGGTAAAGCAGCACCTTACCGCTGCTGGTACGTGCAACTATGTCTGCCGTTCCATCCGCGTTGAAGTCACCAAATCCTGGCGGGATGACATATCTGTTTCCTGCGGCAGGGCCGGCTCCTGCGACAAAGTCGTAGTCGGCCCAGTTTCCAGGTATTCCTACTCGGCCCAGCCACCTCCCGCGGCCGTTACCCAAGTAAACCCACATTGCCCCGTCGCTGTCGCGGGCAAACACATCGTTGGCCGAGTCTCGGTTGTAATCTCCAGCGGCAAAAATTGCCTGCATTTTCGACCAGCCGTGGCCGATCTTGTACGACCCCTTCCAGCCTCCTGCGCCGTTCCCACGGTAGAGACGCAAGGCTCCTGCAGTGTCGCGGGCGATGACATCAACATTTCCGTCGCCTTCGAAGTCTCCTGCAGAGAAGACCTGAGTGAGGTTGCCCCACCCGTGGCCTATCTGACGCGGTTCTGTAAACGAACCTCGACCCGTGCCACCGAAGAAGAGAAGTTTGCCGTCAGCGTCGATTGCCATCAAGTCGGCCCAGTCATCGCCGTCGAATCTATCGGCGCTAAAGACCGAGGTGTAGCGGCCCCAGTCTCCGGGAACTTGAACGCGCGGCTTCCAACCGACGACTCCGTCTGTGGGATAGAGCCACATGCGGCCAGCGCCGTCGATCGCAAGAATGTCGCGATGGCCATCGCCGTCCACATCGCCAGCAGGAATGATCGATGCCATTGTGCCCCATCCCGAACCAATGTTCTCAGCCTGAGCAATTCGCCCCTTCGAGTCGGGCTGGAACATCGAAAGTGAGCCCGAAATCGAGCGCGCAAGCACATGAGAAAGGGTATCCGTTGACACAATCGTGGACTCAAAGGAGCCGCCGAACCAATTGGCGTAGAACCACCAGAAGTTTCGGTTTCCATATGACGAACAGGCATCTCCAGTTCCGCCTAGGTTGGCTAGGGCCGCCGCGTTTGGCCGGTACGGCGTGTAGTTGTAGAGCGCCGCGGTAGCGTAATTCACGATGTTGACAGAGCTGCTACCGCACGACGTATTTGGGTGATACTGGATTTGATGCACTCCGGGCTGCTTCGCAAACGCTGCAGCTTTGTAAGCCTTGAGTTGCCGCGCGCCCAAATAAACCTGGTTGCCGAACCCGAGTGCGTAGGCAGCACATGGAGCGGTATCCGGGCACGCCATACCCATCGCACGATCGAGTGCTGCTTCACCTGGGGCCTTAGCGCTTACTAAACCCTGCTCCTTTTGGAGTGTAACCAAGATAACTTTCGCGCTGATCCCGCACGCGACTTGCGCTCGATAAATAATTTCAGCAGCGCTGAGAGTTCCGCCGCTGAATGCCTCACAGATCAAATTTCCCGTTGTCTGCGAAACGTCCCTGGCTCGGCTAGCCACAGACGCAGTGAGGACGTTAAGGCAACGACCATTGGAACAAGTGCCGATCTTTGAGTTGAGGAACGCCTGGATCTCGCTGCGCGTCATCGCCTGGCCGTCGTAGAACAACGAATCGCTGATGATGTTGCCAGCGTTAAACTCTGACCCGGTGACCGCCGCCACTGGAGCAGGGCTAGGCGCGATAATGAGCGTGCTAGCGAGGGCAAAGCCCGCAACGACTGCGGCCAGCGCCCTGAACTTACTGCGACTTTTACTCATCGTGAACGTCCCCCCGTGGACTGCCCATTGCTGTGAAACTTTGGGTCAATCACTAAAGGGTACGTTTACCTACATCTTTTTGCAGCATGTTTGCCCCATCCGACACCCGTTTTGGGTACGAAAACTATTGGACTGTCGCCAAATAGAGCGTTCCCGAGCCATCGATACTGATCGTGCCCTCACTTGCGGTCACGAAGCTCGCCTCTCCTCTGTGAATACTCGTCGACGCCGTTTGGCCGCGCATTGTGAACGAGCCAGCGGTGCAGATAGCGATTGCTGCACCAAGAAGTGTGGCTGAGCCCGCTCCGGTAACTACGAGCAACTGAAAATCGCGCACGGGCGGCAGAAAGACGGTGGCAGTGTCGCTGAGCACCTTGGGTGTCAGGTATGGCACCGGGCTCGCCGAGAAATCCAGGACGCTCAAGAGTTCGGGAACATCCACATGCTTAGGGGTAAGACCGCCGCGCAGAACGTTGTCTGACGACGCCATCAACTCAATACCGAGACCGCGCAGATAGGCATGGATGTTGCCCGCCGGCAAGAACAACGCCTGTCCCTTGGTCAGCGTCACATGGTTGAGCATGAGTGCAATCAACACACCGGGGTCGCCCGCGTAGTGTCCCGCAAGAGTCCGCACGAGCGCAAACTCTTCTCCTGCCGCTGCCGCGAGCGCGGTGACTCGTTCCACAAGCTCTGGCACAGGGCGCTCAGCCGAAATGAGCCATTCGAACAGTGCCCGCAGATCGGAGTCGTCGCGAGCGAAAGCCAACCACTCGGTGAACAGTGCTGGCTGTGGATTGGTGCTTGCGGCATCCAACTCGGCAAGTCGTTCAATGGATGCTCGGGTGTCGGCCATTGCCCGAAAACCGCACAGCGCCTCAAACGCGTCGCTCACCGCAACAATGAGTTCTGGCTTGGCTGAGGCATCTTTGTAGTTGCGATTCGATGCCGTCAGCTGCACGCCTGCCGCGTTCTCACGCGCAAAACCCTCGGCCGCCTGTTCGGGGGTTGGGTGCGCCTGAAGTGAGAGAGGTGCCCCGGCGGCGAGCACCTTGAGCAGGAAGGGAAGATGGGTGACGCCGTCACCGAGAATTGTCGCGCCGTCGCGGGCGACTAGCTCGGCCAGGTCCTGCGCGCCGTCGACCTGAGTGGGATCGATAATCATGCTCGGGGAGCCGCCGTGGGCGCCAAGCCAGAGTTCCGCTTCGGGTTTCCCGGTCGGTTCTGATCCCAGCAGTGCCGAAATTTCTCCGGCAGAACCCCACGCATAATCGCGCGGGGTATTAGTGATGCCTACAAACATTCAGTCCACTCTTCTCGAAGCGTTAGACCAAAGTACCAACCGTCTAGAAGCGACGGGCGCTCACGCTTTAGGCTCGCAATGATTTCGACAAGTAACGGAGCGACGACTATGTCATTTGAGACCCTCAGCAGCGACTTCTACGGCTACGAGAACGCCCTCACCGATCAAGAGAAGGACACGATCCTGAAGCTGCGCGCCTTTCTCGATAAAGAGGTGCGCCCCGTCGTCAACGACCTCTGGGCAAAAGCAGAATTCTTCGATCGCGATGTGGTCGTTAAAGGGCTCGCTGACCTCGGACTCTTCGGACTCCCCTGGGCCGAGACCCAGCAATTCAAGAACTCCGCTGTGTTCCGCGGCTGGGTTGCGCTCGAGCTTGCCCGCGTGGATGCCAGCGCAGCAACCCTCGTTGGTATGCAAAACGGGCTCGTGATGGGATCGATCGGCGTTGCCGGTTCGCAAGAGCAGCGTGATGAGTGGCTGCCCAAGTTTGCCTCCGGCGAGCTGCTCGGCGCCTTCGGCCTGACCGAACCCCTCTCCGGCTCGGACACCGCGCAGGGCCTCCAGACTGTTGCGAAGCGCGACGGCGACAACTGGATCATCAACGGCGCCAAGCGGTGGATCGGCAACGGTTCCATCAGCGACGTCACCATCATTTGGGCACGTGACGAAGCCGACAACCAGGTCAAGGGCTTCATCGTTCCCACCAGCACCCCCGGCTACTCCGCAACGCGTATTGAGAACAAGCAGGCGCTTCGCATTGTGCAGAACGCCGACATTGTGCTCGAAAACGTCGTCGTGCCAGAGGCCAATCGTCTGCAGAAGTCGCAAACGTTCCGTGAGACTGCCGCCGTGCTTCGGCTCACCCGCGCCGAAGTTGCTTGGGCTGCGGTGGGAAACTCCATCGGGGCCTACGAAGCTGCCGTCAAATACACGGGCGAACGCATCCAGTTCGGCAAGCCGATCAGCAGCCACCAACTCGTTCAAGAGCACCTCGCTAAGAGCCTCGGCAACATCACTGCATCGATCGGCATGGTCACTCGGGTCTCCGAAATGCTTGATGAGGGTATCCAAAAGGACGAGCATGCATCGTTGGCCAAGGAATATACGACCAGCCGGATGCGCGAGACCGTTGCCTGGTGCCGCGAACTGCTCGGCGGCAATGGCATCGTTCTCGACTACGGTGTGATGCGTCACTTCGCTGATGCCGAAGCGATCTACTCGTATGAGGGAACACGCGAAATGAATATTCTCATCGTGGGCCGTGCGATCACAGGCAAGGCAGCATTCGTCTAATCTTGCGTAATGCGACTGATTGAGCACCCGAGGGCGCGCACCTGGTTTCTCGTTCTGTCGCTACTGATTCTCTTTGGTGGGGATGCGTGGCGGTATTCGGTCGGCTGGGGTGCCTTTGTTGCTCTCGCGGTCGCGCTCGCTGCAGCATCCGCAGTGATCTTGGTGCAAGCGCGTCACCGCTGGAGTATCGGCGGGCTGCCGTACCCGTTCGTCGTTTTTATGGCGTTGGCCACTGTCTCGCTTGCGTGGTCACAGTACCCGGCTGCAAGCGCTTTGGGGTTGTTCTCGACCTGGCTCACCGTGTTGGGCGCACTCGCTCTGGCTATCAGCTTTACGTGGCAGGAACTGCTCAACGGGCTAGCGCGGGTGCTGCGCATCCTGATTGCGGTCTCCCTGCTTTTTGAGCTTGTCATCGCCACGATTGTGCGCAGCCCGATTTTGCCGTGGACGGCGCAGCCTGAGGTTGCCGTGCCCGGTTACGACACCGTGCCCACAATGCTTTTGTGGTCGCGAAATGAGCTGTTTGAGACCTTCGGCGATGGGCGCATTCAGGGCATTGTCGGCAATGCCAACCATCTCGGATTCTTGGCTCTTCTGGCGGTGATTGCCTTCTCCATCCAGTGGGCCACCGGCAGTATCAACAAGCGGTGGTCGATTACGTGGATCGCGCTCGCCGCCCTCACGTTATTTTTTACGCGTTCTGCGACGGTGACGGTGGCGCTCGCGGCTGTCGCTGTCACGGTGGTGGGGCTGCTCGTCATCCGCAGCCGTCGCACTGATGCCGCTCGACGGTGGAGCGTTGTTGGCTTTATTGCGCTGGTTGCTGCCGGTATCGGCGCAGGGCTCGCGCTTCGTGGCACAATTTTTGAGCTTCTCGGAAGGAGCAGTGATCTCACCGGCCGCGCCGAGATCTGGCAGACGGTCATCGGGCTTGCCCAGCAGCGGCCAACGTTTGGTTGGGGCTGGATCAGTGTCTGGATGCCCTGGGTTGAGCCGTTTGAGGGTCTTGTTGTTCGCAACGGTGTTGTGCAGGTTCAGGCGCATGACGCCTGGCTTGATCTGTGGCTGCAACTCGGTATTGTCGGTGTGGTGGTCTTTGGTGCTCTCGTGCTCTCGACCCTGTTGCGGGCTTGGCTTGCTGCTGTGGATCGCCCGCGCTCGGCGCGCGGCCTCGGGCAACCATATTCAGCCCTCACGCTGCTACCGGTCTTGGTGATGGTGGCGCTGATTGTGCAGAGCATCCCAGAGAGCCGGCTGCTGGGTGAGTACGCGCTCGCGCTGCTGGTGATTATTGCGGTCAAGACAAAGCGACCCGATTGGATGGTGCGCACCCCATGATTCAGCCTCCGCCCCACTTCCGGGTTGTCATCGATACGGCTGCTGTAATCCTTGGGTCCGCCCGGGTGTCGTCGGTCCTCTCTACCGCAATAGTTGGCGTGGCGCTCTGTGCTTTCGCACTTCGCCACACGATCGGTACCGCGGGTCTGCTTGCAATTTTGGTGAGCCTTGTGGTTCTTGTCGCGGCATCGCTTGCCGCCCAGTGGGGCAACATCGGGTGGCGTGCTCTCGTTCCAATTTCGTTGATGGCATTCACCTTCTGGGCGTGGCTCACAATTTTGTGGAGTCAGTACCAGTGGGCCTCCCTAGCCGCACTCAGCTATCTCCTCATCTTCACGGTGCTGGGGATCTATATCGCACTGGTTCGCGACACCATCCAGATCGTTCGCACTTTTGGTGATGTGATGCGGTTTGTTTTGGTGGTGTCTGTCGGCCTTGAGATCCTGACCGGGCTTGTCTTTGACACTTCGCTTAGGGCCCTCTCAATTGCAGGAAATCTCGGCACTACCGACCCGATTCAAGGTCTTTTTGGGGCCCGAAATCAACTGGGCATCATCGCAGTAATTGCCCTCATCACCTTCGCTACCGAACTCCGCACGCAGTCCTTGCGGCGCGGATACGCAATCGGATCACTCGTCCTTGCGGGCGCTGTGCTTGTGCTTTCGCAATCTCCTCTCGCGTTCGGTACTGCGCTGATTGTTCTTGCTGCGAGCGTGGCACTGTATGGGCTGCGGCGAGTTCCGTCGGGTCGGCGAAGGTACTGGCAGTTCGTGTTGATCGGATTCGTTGCCTCCGTTGCCTTCATCAGCTGGCTGTCGCGCGTTTCGATTGTTGCCTCGTTTGATGCGAGCGGCGATCTCGCCTATCGGCTGAGGGTGTGGCGGCAACTCTGGTCGTTGGGCGAAACTCACCGCCTTGAGGGGTGGGGCTGGATTGGCCCGTGGAATTCCGATCTTGCACCCTTTACGGCATTCGCCAATTTTGGTGGTCGGGTTCCCGATTCGGCGCACAACGCCTATCTCGATGTCTGGTTTCAGCTGGGACTGGTTGGTTTCCTCATTTTTGTGGGACTTCTCGGGCTTGCCTTTGTGCGCTCGTGGTTGCTTGCGTCGCGCCGACGCAGCATCGTGTTTGCGTGGCCCGCGTTGGTGCTTCTCGTGCTTATCGTGAGTGCGTTTGGAGAGAGCTCACTATTGATTGAGTTTGGTTGGCTGACCTTCGTGGTGTGCTGTGTGAAAGCCGCGCGGGAGCTCAGTTGGCGGAACGCTTTGGACTCGAAACCTCACCCGT
Source organism: Rhodoglobus vestalii (assembly GCF_006788895.1). Lineage (NCBI taxonomy): Bacteria > Bacillati > Actinomycetota > Actinomycetes > Micrococcales > Microbacteriaceae > Rhodoglobus > Rhodoglobus vestalii. The sequence continues at coordinate 2,375,979 of NZ_VFRA01000001.1, read as the reverse complement.
CCGTGTAGCTAGAGTCGTTCCGAGCGCAGTTCGACTCGTTACCGGCGTGCAGAGATTGCGTTGAAGTGCTGCCGTGATTGCCATGCGGATTCCACAATGTCGCTGACGGTGTAGCGCGCGCTCCATCCGGTGAGTTCACGGATGCTGTCCACAACGCCGACGACCGCGGCGGGGTCTCCCGCGCGGCGGTCAAGAACTTCGGCAGTGAGGTCGCTGCCGCACACGTGCAGAATTGCATCCACCATCTGACGCACGGTCGTTCCCACACCGGTGCCGATGTTGAGCATGGTGTTGCCCGGCAGGTCTGGCAGAGCATCAAGCACGGCAAGGTGCGCTTCTGCCACGTCGCTGACGTGCACGTAGTCACGAACGCAGGTGCCGTCAAGGGTGTCGTAGTTGTCCCCGAAAATTAGGGGCGGTTTGTTGTCTGCGATCTGTTCGAAGCAGATCGGGATGAGGTTGAGCGCTTGTGTGTCGCCCAGTTCTGGGCTGCCAGCCCCGCCAACGTTGAAGTACCGGAGGCTGGCGGCACGCAGAGGCCACGCGCGTGATGATGCGCTGATGAGCTGTTCCCCGACCAGTTTGGTAGCGCCATAGGGATTGATCGGGTGAGTGGGTGCATCCTCGGCGATTGCCCCCGAGGCTTCGCCGTAGACGGCAGCCGACGAAGAGAACACGAGTTTGCGAACCTCGGCCGCTTGCATTGCCAAAAGCAATTGCGCAACGCTGCCCACGTTTTGCTCGTAGTACCAGGCTGGCTTTTCTACAGACTCGCCTACCCGTTTTTGAGCCGCAAAGTGGATGACCGCGTCGATGCGGTGCTCGCGCATCAGGCCCTCTAGCTGCTCAGCTGAGCCATTCGCAATATTGAGAGACACCACAGGAATCTCAGGGATGCGATCTCGGGAACCGGTAACGAGGTCGTCAACGACGAGCACGTAGTCGCCGCGTTCTGCCAAGAGTCGGGAGGTGTGTGCTCCGATGTAGCCCGCGCCGCCCGTAACCAAAATTCTCACCCCGCCAGTCTATGGCCGGATTCAGGTCGGTGTTAGGTGCAGTTGGTAAACGAGACAACCCTGCTGGAGAGTGTTGCTGGGCCGCCCAGAATAACCATCCGCGTTACACCCAAGTCGATCATGTCTTGCAATACCGACTTCGGTACACAAGTCGACTTCACTACGTAGAGCGGCGAAGAAGTAATTCCCGCGACCGGTCCACCAGAGAGCGCATCAGAGAACACCGTGGCTGAAGCGACATACGCCGTCGTCGCCGACGAAAACGCATCGCTGTTGACTGCCTGCGATACCGCGTACCTATCTGCACCGCCAAATCGAGCAACGCTTGCCATTCCGGGGAGCACGGCGATGGAATTTTTGATTCCTTCGCTCACCGACGCTGGTCCGCCCGCGATTCGAACATCAGAAACGCCGAGGTCTGCAAGCAATTCGGCTGTTGCTGCATCGATGCTTCCGCTGGTGCCGTTAACGAGGATCACTGGAGCCCCTAGAGACCCGGCGGCCGCGCTGGCAGATAGTGCATCCGGGAATGTCTTTCCTGTAGCCAAATACGCAATCGTTGCGCCGTCCCCGCCGAAGGATCCCGAAGCTATATTGCGTGACGCTTCGTACCTGTCGATTCCAGATTCACGGCGTATCTCAGGCGTGAGTCCGGCGAGCTCAGCATAGACAGTATCGGACACCGACCCAGGTCCAACCGCCACCACGATCTGTGCTGGTGCAAGGCGTACGATCTCCGCGCGAACCTCAGCCGGAATCGAACCTTTTCTGACTAGCAGAAGCGGTCCACCATCATGAGCAGCAGCAGCGCCGGCACTCAGCGCATCAGAAAAGACTTGACCTGTTGCGATGTAAACGACTGGCACTCCCGAAGAAAATTCAGACTGTGACACGCCTACGGATACCGCATAGCGGTCGGCCCCGCCGATTCGGTCTACTGCAACTCCCGATGGAGAAATGTCATTGGGGTTTCCAAACCACGAATAGTAGTAGTCCCAAAAGTTTCTGTTTCCGTAGCTCGAGCAACTATCGCCGTACGAACCCAAATTATTGAGGGCCGCTGTGTTCGGGCGATAGGGGGTGTAGTTGTAGAGGGCCGCTGTCGCATAGTTTTGCACTCTCACGCTCGAACTGCCACAGGAAGTGTTGGGATGATATTGGATGGTGTGAACACCCGGTTGCATCCGAAAATTCGCCGCTTTATAGGCTTTCAGTTGGCGAGTGCCCAAATAAACTTGGTTTCCGAAACCAAGCGCATACTCCGCACACGGCGCAGTGTCCGGGCATGCCATGCCCATGGCCCGATTAAGCTGAGTCGCACTGGGACCAGTCTCGGTGACGAGCCCCTGTTCCTTCTGGAGCGTGACCAAGATGACTTTCGCGCTAATTCCGCAGGCTACCTGTGCGCGATAAATAATTCTCGCTGCGGAGAGACGTGTTCCGCCCGCGAAAGGCGCACAAATGAGGTCACCCGTAGTCTGCGAGATCTCTTCCGCTCGCGAGGACATCGTGTGCACAGGAACATTGAGACAGCGATCCTTCGTGCTGTCACACTTGCCAACCATGTCATCCAGAAAAGTCTAAATTCGCGCGTCGGACATGGCATCAGATTTGTAGAACTCGGAATCGCTAATTATCAGCCCGGGCTTAAACTCTGACCCGGTGTAGGCGGCAACGCTCTGAGCACTAATTACTCCAAAAGCCCCCATCAGAGAGATGACGAGGCCAATGACAACCGCCATCGGCACAATTCGCCGAACCGCGACGGCGTGAACTGAGTGTGTGCGACTGATCATGAATATACGACCCCCCAAGCCAGCTACCACTGTAAACCACTTCGGGCTGGATTTCGAGCACGCAGCACCCCCAACCCGAGACGGCGCACAGCAGAGCCTCTAATTAGTCGAGAAAGGTCGCGAGAACGTGCGAGCTAACCTCACCATCGTGCAGCGCTCGGGCGAATTCTGGACCGGCTGAGGCAAAGGGCAGGTAGTGCCCACGATTGGCAGCGATATCGCGGATTGTTGCCTCAATCGAGTCCGGCATAGCTTCAACGATCGGTATCTCCAAAGAGAAATTCTCCCGCACGTGAGCGCGGACCTGATCATGCAAGTGCGCAATCACGATACGACCAGCAGCCATCGCTTCAATTGCTCCCGTCGCGTAAGTTCCAATTCGAAACTGGTCAATTACGATGTCGGCGTCACCATAGACACGAGGCATCTCAGCGGCTGGAACCCCCCGAACAACCCTATACTCGACAACTCCCTCATCCTGAAGGCGACGCATGCTCTCCTCAATAAGGTGGGTGCCCTTAACCACATCTTTGGAGGGCGCATGGACGATTCGCAGTCGAGGCTCCCGAAGCACGGCATCATCACGCGACCATCGTTCGACATCGACCACGATGGGCAGCCACTGCGCTTCCGGCCAGTCGAGGAGCAGTTCTGGCGTCGGTACGAAAACAGGAATCCCGGTTGCCGAGAGCACTCGGCGTGTCAATAACGCCTTTTCTTCGAGGCTCGGGATCAGCGCCCAGGCCGGCTCGTTGAACGGAGACCACTGGTCGATTTTCTGGTGCCTGCTCGGCAGTCTTAAGTCACTTCCGTGGGATGCTGCGGCGACCTTCACGCCTCGTGCCTGCAACGCACGAATTTCCGACTCAACATCGGCGTCGAACAGAGTTCCGAATAGTGCGCGGTTTGCTTCAACAATCACATGCGAGAAGTTCTGGCAGACTGCCTCGAACTGCCTCTCCTGCCACGGTCGAGAAAATCTTGTGATGTTGACGGGTACCGAATTGTCGGCAGGATAGCCAAAGTCTCCCGCTTTCACGTATTGCATGTTTACTGCCGAAACGTCAGGCAGTCTCTCGGCAGCTCGCGCCCATTGATAGCCCTGACCCGCGAAATTAACTGGAGCGATGTACAACCTAATCCGCGTGTTTTGAGCTTGAGGGGCTGAAGGAACGTCGGTGAGTCGGTATCGATACTGCTTCGCCCGCAGTACCGAGCTCAATCGTTCCGGCAGCCAGGAAAGAACCGTTGCAATCACTCTGTTCATTGACCTTGCCACTCGCTTCCCATTGACTGCTTCGAAGACCTAGTAAGGCCCACCCTTCGGCGCACTCTCGCGACTCTAGCAAGCGAATTCTTCGGCACGAACCTTGAGCTGGCATCCACCCAACATCTGCACTGACCACCTAGGGTTCGAGAAAATCAGACAATACCCGTGCGCTCAATTGCCCGTCGTGTACCGTTCTTACAAACTCTGGGCCCCGGCGCGCGTGCTCGAGCATCCGGTCTCGGTCGGCCAACAGCACACGCATTTCGCACTCAATAGCGCTAGGAGACAAGTCAATAATCGGCAGAGAGAGACCGGTCTCTTCCGAAACGAAATCGCGCACTTGATGAGAAACAAACGACACAACAATGCGACCAGCAGCCATTGCCTCACATGCCGCAACGCCGTAAATGCCCAAACTGAATTGGTCGAGAACAATATCGACTGAGGTATACACCGCTGGCATCTCACCTGCCGGTACGTGCTCGACACGAACGTAACGAATGAGCCCTTCAGCTTCAAGCTTCTTCATCACCGGATCTGCGAGATCCGAGCCCTTAACCGCAGCCTTACTCGGCGCATGCGCCACAACCGGAACGCCGCCGTGAGAGAACACAGGTAGTCCCAGCTCCCAGATCGACGGGTCAACAACGACAGGCAACCAGCGACCTTGAGGCACGTCGAGCGCTAGGTCAGGAGTAGAAAAAAAGATGGGCAGAGCGGAGTTCGCGAGCCGGGACTGAAGTTCACGGGCACGTTGCTCTAAAGCCGGTGTCAACGACCATCGTTCGCCATGGAACGGAGACCACGTCATCCGCGCCGCGTGGCGACTCGGCAACCGGATGTCGCTTCCATGAAAAAGCAACCCGACAGAAAGACCTGCAGCGACAAGTTCGTCGATGTCTGCCTCAGCAGTGCGTAACTGCGCATCGCCAAACAGCGGCCGATCTGACTCGACGAGCACATGCGTGAATTGACTCGTCACTGCTTCACGTTGCACCTCGTGCCAGCGTCTTGACCATCGATACGCGCCGAGCGGGACCGGCTCGCCGCAGCCGAATCCAAAGTCTTGGGGGCCCACGACCGCCATATTCGTTGCGGTTGCGCCAGAGGAATACCTATTCACTGCTTGCGCCCAAGCCCAACCTTGCCCTGCTGAGTTTGCCGGCGCGATCATTAATCGCGACCGAGAGTGGGAGCCGAGGTTCTCGGGCATCGGAACTAACGACGAGTCGTACCGCTGCGAAGACGGCAGAACGCGCAGTTGGACTTGAGTCGGCAACGACAGAATGAGGCCAATAATGAGGCGCTTCACGCCGTTCTTGATCCGAAAAATCACTCGACGGATCCAGTGCCTGACCTCGCTCATTCGGACGTCGCGTCTGCGAGGGTCGCGCCCCGAACAATGGTGCGCATTACTTCGCCATCGCGTTCGAAACTAAGCTCTCGCGACGCCGCGTCAACGCGTAATTTTGTGCGAGCGATCTCGGCGGGGGTGAGTGACCGAATCGAGGCTACGCACTCGGTAACGCTGAAGCCATCGCTGACGACTCCGAGCTGCTTGCTCTCGACGAGCTGCTGCATCTCGATGCTCGGCCCAACCGCAATCGCAAGTCGCGCTTGTACATAATCAAAGAACTTATTCGGGAGGGTGTACCGCGCATTAGTGTGCGTTGGCGGTATCCAAAATACGCCAATGTCGAACTGATTAAGCACCCCGGGCAGCTCAGCCGGAGTTACAGGAGGGTTAAATCGGATTGAGCCTAATTCGCCAGCTCGCGCCTTCAACTTTCGAAGATAGGCGCCCCCATCACCACCTTCGACAAGAAAAAGATCCAGCGAATAGCCCTCGCCCAACTCTCGGGTGGCATCGATCATCGCTTCAAGATTGCGGCCATGTATAGCGGCACCGCTATGCACCATTCTTATTGTTGACGCGTCCGCAGTAGACGGCTCCAATTGGCGCCAATGTGTTGAGTTGCGTACGACGGTCGGCCTAACTCCGTAGTCGCGTTCGTAGAGCCCAGCGATTGAGTCACACACCGTTGATGACGCAGCGGACCGGGAAAGATATCTCGCGCAAATATGTCGCATCAATGGCGCGACCAATAGTCGCCAAGAAAGCACGTGAGTGCGCTCCTCAGGTGCCCACTCATGGAGATCTGACCACACCGGGGCCCCGTGAGCCAGCGCATGAGCGGCAGGAATCGCGCGCGCATCGTTCGCAACTACTAGGTCAAATCGTTCACCGTAGAGCGCTGTGATCGCAAACTGCACCGCAGGAGCGGCGAGTTCGGCGCGCGACCACTGACGAAGAGCTAACAGCGCTACGCCACCCAGCGTTTGCGGCAGCGAAGGGAGATTCGACGGCACCTCGACGTGCGCCGCAGCATCCGCCGGTCGAGAACCATAGCCAACCGTTGTGACGTAACCGAATTCCGCGAGAATTCCCAACTGTCGAAGGATACGCGCGTCGCGTTCAATTGGAGAAAATGAAATGCAGAGAATCCGGAGCGGTGCCATAGTTCAATAGTAGGGTTCATGAGTGCCTGCCTACGATCCGCAGCACACTGCAGCAGCAGTTGCTCGCAGACTTCACTGACCGGAATTCACTGAGTACTCCAATGCGTAAACCTCACCTGCTCTATGTCGCTTGGGGCTATCCCCCCGCTCGCGGTGCAGGAATGTACCGAGCATTGGCTACCGCAAATGCCTACGCTGAAGCAGGATGGCGCGTTACTGTGCTTACCGCCACTCGGGAAACGTTCGCTTCGCTCACCGGCACGGACGAACTCGCTGAACAGCAGATTCACTCCTCGATCACGGTTGTTAGAGTTCCCTTCGACCTCTCACGAGGAGAGACCAATCTGTCGCAGTGGACACGCCTTCGCGTCGCGTCGCCCCTGCTGTGGAGCTTTCTCAAGTCGCTGGGCGAAAGCTCTGCATTTCCGGAGCCGCGATACGGTGCCTGGCGCCGCCCATTGGTTGCCGCCGCTCGCGAGGTTCACCGCAATATACCAGTCGACCTCGTCATTGGCACGGCAAACCCGAACATCGACTTCCTGCCCGGCTACTACCTCAATAAAAGCCACGGCATCCCCTATGTAATGGACTACCGCGACACATGGCACCTCGACATGTACCGCGGCTCGCGCATCGGATCGCGATCGTCACGGTCAGCTCGCTGGGAGAAAAGGCTGCTCAAGAGCGCGAGCGAAGTCTGGTTCGTCAACAAGCCCATTCTCCAGTGGCACGCCCGAGAGTTCCCCACTGACGCACCCAAGTTCCATGTTGTCACCAACGGTTTTGATCCAGAATTCCTGCAGGGACAAGTCGATCGCGTGTCTTCGCCGGACGGCCTCATATTCGGATACCTTGGCACGATCTATGGCCCGATGCCTGTTCACGAGACCCTCGAAGGATGGCGGCAAGCGCGCAAGCACTGCCCTGTCTTGGCAAATGCAGTTTTCGAAATCCATGGTCGTCTTGGACACTACTCAGCGCCCAACGCCCAGATGCTTGAACTCATCGAGAGCTACGCCGCCGATGGCGTTCGCTACATGGGAATCGTCAGCAAGACACAAGTTGCCGAGGTCTATTCCCGTTTCGACGCGCTGCTTCTCGTCCTTGGGCAGAGCGAATATATTTCAAGCGGGAAAGTCTACGAGTACGCAGGGACCGGACTCCCCATTGCGTCGCTGCACCACCCCGAGACAGCGTCCACAACAGTCCTGCAGGACTATCCACGATGGGTCGCCGCGGAGGAGGTTTCCGCAAAAAGTTTCGCGGAGTCGATCGTTGCATTAGGCATGATGGCACTCGACTCAGACGCAGACGCAGACGCGCAGGCTCAGGCACGAAAGTCAGCGGTTCGCTTCGAGCGACTGAGACAACTCGAACCACGGATATCAGAATTGACTCGTCAGACAATGTCAGAGAGCGGCCATCAATGACAACTCTGAATGCTCTCCTCTTAGTGGCCAATGATGCTGAGGCAGTTGAGAGACTCGAGTCACAGTTCGCAACCGCGGGACTTGCCGAAGTAATCGCCGCCGCCGCCGAATGCGACGTCGTGCTCACGATCGCGACGCTCGATCCCGTGAAGCACGCCGAGAAAACTTACGCCCGCAACGCGATTATCCACTCCCTGCGAGCAGATTCTGTGCCTCTCGTCGACCGACTTCTGTCGGCGGTGGGTGCGCAGAAATTGCGCCCAACACTGGCAAAGTCCCCAGTCGGTCGACTGATCAATTCCCTCAGTGCAACGGACCCATCCCGCACTTTTGCGCGGGCCTACAGCAGAAAGCCGGCAAAAACAGCCGGGCATTTCGACCTAGTGATTGCCTCCGATACTGCTGCGATCAGAACAGCATGGCTCCTGAACCGACGCCACAGGGCCACGGCAGCGTTCTTCGGGGAAGCGGCCGCCATTGTCACCCTACGCGAGAGTAACTAGACGCTACTACACGCGCTAGCTAATCCCCGCGAGCGCAGCTTGCTCAGCGAATTCCGGGACTTGCGCTACCAACTCTTCGAAGGTACCGACAGCAACAATGCGACCATCCTGCATGAAACACACTTGATCATTATCGCGAATCGTCGAGAGCCGGTGAGCTACCGAGACGATCGTGATCTCGCCACGGAGTGAGCGGATCGCTGCCGCGACATCTGATTCGGTCTTCGTGTCGAGCGCACTCGTTGCTTCGTCGAGCACGAGAATCAGGGGGTCCGAATAGAGAGCGCGCGCAATTCCGAGCCGCTGACGTTGCCCACCCGAGAGGGACATTCCTCGCTCGCCCACAGCCGAGTTCATGCCCTCAGGGCGCGACTCAACAGTCGTCCAGAGTTGTGCACGTCGAAGCGCACTCTCTACTCGCTCCGCATCAAAGTCGGTGTTCCACACGAGCGCGACATTTTGTGCGATCGATCCCTCGAAAATCGCCACGTCCTGAGGAACGTAACCTACGCGGGCTCGCCACGATGCGAGAACATTCTCCAGCGGCTCGCCATCGAGTTCGATCGAGCCGTCGGACGGAACCAAAAGCCCGAGAAGGATGTCGACAAGGGTGCTCTTTCCCGCCCCCGACGATCCGACAAGGCCCAGAGTGCTTCCCAAAGGAATGGACAAATTGACGTCGTCGATTGCGGGTATCGACGAACGATTGTAAGTGAAGCTGACGTTCTCGAGCTCAAGCGACTTCGGCGCCTCGCCGATGGGATCATGACCAATGGTCTCTGCCCGCTCTATATAGACGCGCGACTGGTAGATGTCATCAATAACAGCTTGCACGTGGGGCGAACTCGCGTGAGTGACAGTGAGAACCGACTGGAAACCTGTGAGCGCGGGGACCAGCCGGAAACCCGCGACTCCGAAGATCGCGATAGCGGCGAGTGCATCGGCGAGGCCGCCTTCGATGTACGCGAAACCACCGACCAACAAGAATCCACCGATGAGTGCGGCATCCAAAACGAATTTTGGGACCGCCGAGAGGAAGTTGATGTTCGCCCGCGCTCGCGTGGTGTAGATGCGGTTGGCGTGCACAACTTCTGCTACTTCTGATGCTTTGTTGCGGAGCGTGATCTCCTTGAGAGCAGAGACCATGTCGGTCATGAGAGTAGCTACCGCAAACGAGTAATCACGGTTAGTACGTCCTGCTTGGACCGACTTACGAGATACAACCACCGCGAGAAGTACTGCCATTGCCCCCAGGTAGAGCACGGTGATCAGCGCGGTTGCGGGTTGTGCAATCACAAGGACTGCGAAAATCGACACCGCAGTGATCACGAGCGTGGGCATTGTCATCGCTGGCAAGAGGAACGAAGAGATGGTGTTAGCGATTCCGACGTCAGCCAAACGCACAAGCTGTGCTGTGCTGCGCTTGAGTCGGTCGGACCAGGGCGCCCTGATGTACGCATTGAAAAGCTTGTCCCCAATCTCAAGCTCGTAGGAGGCGAATCGTCGAGTCGCGACCCACTGAAGGCTGATGCTCAGAATCGATTTGGTGATGATCAGCAGAGAGACCGTTAGCACGATCCATACATAGTTCTCCGTGGGCACTGCACCGACAATCGGAAGCTGCACCGGGAGATTCGCGACCATAGAGCTCAGCGAGACGGCAAGAAGTCCGAGCGCCGCAATATCGAGAATCGCCAAAGACGTCGATGCCACGATGTAACCCCACAAGAACCGCTGCGCGCGTTCAGGAAGCAGCGGGACGAGTTCCCGCAGTGTCCTCAGTATCAATCTCATCGTTTCTCGTTCCTAGCTGGAGGCTCGTCTCGCACATTCGCGCCTGAGACAAACGTAGTGTCCATAATAAACTGCGCGCCTGCATTTGCGATTGCGGTGATTGACACTACCTGAGCCGCACGTTCAGCCAACGCTCTGCGCTCAACAGAGTCGCGATCGCCGCTGAGCGCAGCAATCATCGCCTCAGCGACATGGTCGGGGCTGTAGTCAGCGACCCATCCCGCATGGAGGTCGGCGACAAATTTTGCCCCAGGGCCTGCACCTGCAAAAACTGCTGGTGTCCCGCATGCCACGGATGCGTAGAGTTTCGTCGGGAACGCAAGGTCGTAGCCCACTCCAGGCTTTACACTCGCGAGTGAGGCAACCGCTGAACGCAGCATTTCAGCGACCCTCGCCGGAGGAACACGGGGCAAAAACTCGACCGCACCCTCGCCCAGCTCCTTGCCACGGCGCTCCAATTCCGAGCGATCGGCGCCCTGCCCAACAAAAATAATGCGCGCTTTGGGGTGGATCTCACGCACAAGAGCCAAAGCATCAACAAAAATTGTTGCACCATGCACTTCAGAGGCAGTGCCAGCGTATAAAAAGTATGGCGAGCCGTATGGATAGTGCATGCCGTGCTCAGCAAAAAGGTCAGTATTGACGCCATTGCCAACTTCTCGCACTCGCTCAGAGACTCCCAATTCGGCAAGCCTCTGCGTTACGGTCTGTGAGACTGAAAGCACTCCCGAAGCTCCTCTAAGTGCCCACAGCTCGACCGCACGAACTACCTTCACAACACCATTATTCGCCACGGTTGTCGACGCGTCAGACCAGATATCGGCGGCGTAGTAGAAGTACGGAATCCGGCGAATCGCGCACACCACCCGAACGACTGCTGCCGTCGTCGGGGGTGGCTCGACGACAACCGCTTTGATCCCGCGCGCGAAAAGGAGGCGAGCGGCAAGTGGCACATCAAAACTCAAATATTGCAGGTACCCGCGCACGTAACCATCTTTATTGCGTAGTACAGGGAACCGTCGAACGGTAACGTCATCGTCAACAACCTCGTTAGCACCCCCCACGTCTGGCGTAAACGTGGATGTGATGACGATCATACGCGCTCCGGAGCGCGCTAGGGCATTGGCTAGAGCAGCGAGACGGAACGACGCCGCCGCCGGCTCTGGTGCGAATATCCGCGAAGCGATTGCGACGGTACCCACGAAGCTCGGCTCAGGGGTGTCAGAACGCACGGTGGGGTTCACACTCATGACTCAAAAACTCACGGACTGTCCCGTTCGAGCGGACTCAATCACGCCCTCAACTACAGCGAGCGTGAACTGCCCCTGTTGCATCGTCACGATCTCGCTCGGAAGGCCGAGCACTGCATCGCGGAACGCCTCATGTTCGACGCGAAGCGGCTCGCGCTTCGGGAATGCGAAGCGCGTGACATCTCCCTCACTGACACCTCGAAAGGCCGTGACAGATTCCCATTCCAATGGGAAAGTACCGTTGGCATAAAGCGTCAAGTCGCCAGTAGAAGTGTCTGCAACGAATGTTCCGGTCTCGCCAGTCACGATCGTGACTCGCTCCTTCATCGGACTCAACCAGTTAACAACATGGTTGACGATAATGCCGTTTGCCAGTCGACCAGACGCAATAATCATGTCCTCGTACTCGCGCCCACTCTTGAGTGCGGTCTGAGCGAAAACAGTCGAGTAGGTGCTCTGCGCCACCCACGCCGTAAGGTCGATATCGTGAGAACCTAGGTCTTTGCCCACGCCGACATCAGCGATGCGGGAGGGGAACGGGCCCTGCCTCCGAGTAGCGATCTGGAAGACTTCGCCCAGGTCCCCTGCGGCAATTCGTTGCCGCAGCTGTTGAAGCGCTGGATTGAACCGTTCGATGTGCCCTACGGCGCCAACGAGTCCCGCGGACTCAAAAGCATCCACCATGCGCTGACCGGCGTGGACGGTCTCAGCGATAGGCTTCTCCACGAGCGTGTGAACACCAGCAGCGGCCAGCTTGAGCGCGGCATCCTCATGAAACCGAGTCGGCACGGCGACCACGGCGATGTCGATTCCGACAGCAATGAGTGACTCGATATCGGGGAGCACGGTCAACTCCCCTGCTACGCCGTGCGGGTCGCCGCCCGGGTCAGCGATTGCTACTAGTTCGACGCCGTCTATATCCCGAAGCACACGCGCATGGTGTCGGCCCATCATTCCTACACCAAGCAACCCTGCCCGCAGCGCCGCCATTAGCTTCCCGCCTGAGCGAGCGTGTTGACTGCGCTGACGATTCGCTCGAGATCTGCGCGAGAGAGCGAAGGATGCACGGGCAGTGAAAGAACCTCTTGGGCTGCTTTCTCTGTCTGAGGCAGTTCAAGATCAGGGGCGAAGCGAGTGAGGGAGGGCAAGCGGTGGTTCGGAATCGGATAATAGATCCCTGAAGCCACGGCGAACTCATTGCGCAACGCAGCGGCAAAACCATCTCGGTCAGCTTCTACACGAATCGTGTACTGGTGATAAACATGTACCGCGTCGTCCGCGACCGGTGGCGTGACGACACCGCTGAGATTCTGATTGAAGAAAGTGGCATTCGACTGACGAGTTGCCGTCCATCCATCCACTTTTGTGAGCTGAACGCGGCCGATCGCTGCGTGGATGTCCGTCATTCGCGCGTTGAAACCGATGACTTCGTTTTCGTACTGGCGTTCCATTCCCTGGTTGCGCAGAAGTTTGGTGGCTCGAACGAGCTCGGCTGAATCACACGCGACCATTCCGCCCTCACCACTCGTCATGTTCTTAGTGGGATACAAGCTGAACATGCCAAACGTTCCGAATGTACCTACTTGGCGCCCGCCGAGCGAGGCACCATGCGCTTGCGCCGCATCCTCGAAGATCATCAGATCGTGCTTCTGAGCTATGGCTACGAGTTCGCTCATCAACGCTGGATGCCCATAAAGGTGAACCGGCATGATTGCTCGGGTACGCGGAGTAATCGCCGTTTCGACTGCGGTTGGGTCAATGCTAAAATAGTCTGGTTCGATGTCCACGAACACCGGGGTGGCGCCCGTGAGCGCGACGGAATTCGCGGTCGCCGCGAACGTGAATGAAGGAACGATTACTTCGTCCCCTGGCCCGATACCTCCGGCAAGCTGGCCGAGGTGTTGTCCGGCAGTTCCCGAATTCACGGCAACGCACTCCCGACCATCGACGAAGTGCTCACCAAACTCTTTCTCGAAAGCAGCAACTTCTGGCCCTTGCGCTACCATTCCGCTGCGCAAAACTCTGTCGACGGCTGCTCGCTCGTCGTCGCCAATAATTGGTCGCGCTGCGGGAATGAGTTCTAGGCTCATGCGGTCACTTCCTCTCTCAAAACTCCATCGATCTCGATGTACTTGTCACCGGACTGCGGGCACACCCAGGCGCTCTCTGATTGGACGAGACGCATTCCCGACTTACCGACCCACCCGATTCTTCGAGCGGGCACACCAGCAACAAGTGCAAAGTCGGGAACGTCTCTGGTCACGACGGCTCCGGCAGCAACGGTCGCCCACCGCCCAACTTCGACGGGAGCTACACATACAGCGCGAGCACCAATAGAAGCGCCTGTCCTGATGGTGACACCCACAGGTGTCCAATCATCTGCGCTCTTCACTGAGCCATCACAGGATATAGCGCGAGGATATGTGTCGTTGGTCAGAATAACAGCGGGGCCGATGAATACACCCGCTTCCAGAACTGCGGGTTCATAAACAAGAGCGTAGTTCTGCACTTTGCAGTTATTGCCGACGACAACACCAGTACCGATGTAAGCGCCCCTGCCGACGATGCACTGCGTTCCGAGAACGGCGTTTTCACGCACCTGTGCAAGATGCCACACGGAGCTACCCTGACCAATTTGTGCACTCGCTGCTACATCTGCCGAGGGCTCAACCCTCGCATCTGACAATTCATCCACAGGAAATGTGACTCCAAAAATTGCGGCGGGAATGCCGAACTGCAAGGTTATCGCGTTCTGACAGAATGGACGCTATGCAAACCGAATCAAGGACCGAGGCCGCGGCGCCAGGACTCGACTATGCGACTTGGATCCTTATTCCACTCTATAACGAAGCTTCCGTCATCTCGGGTGTTATTTCGGAGCTGCTAGGTCAGTTCGCGAATGTCGTGTGCGTAGACGACGGCAGTACAGATGGTTCCGCACAAGCAGCCCACGACGCCGGTGCGAGGGTTCTCCCTCATCCGCTCAATCTTGGGCAGGGCGCGGCGCTGCAAACGGCAATCTCCTACGCAGTAGCTCAGCGTGGCTGCGAGTACGTCATTACCTTCGACGCCGATGGACAACACAGAATCATCGATGCCATCCATATGCTCGAGCGAGCTCGCACCGAGAAACTAGACATCGTCTTCGGTTCTCGTTTTCTGGATGATCGCACCAACCCCGGAGTGCTCAAGCGCATCGTGTTAAAGACGGCGGTCGGCGTTACCAATCTCACGACCGGCTTGAAACTAACCGATGCGCACAATGGGCTCAGAGTTCTGAGTGTGCAGGCAGCATCACGACTAAATCTTCAACAAGACCGCATGGCCCACGCGACTGAGATTGTCTTGCAGCTTGGCCGCACCGGGCTTCCTTGGGGTGAAAGTCCTGTAGAAGTGCTCTACACCGACTACTCGAAAGCAAAGGGCCAATCGCTGCTCAACTCGATCAATATTCTTTTTGATCTCGTAGTGAACTAGGAGGTATGCAAATGCTCATTCAAATAATTCTTATCGTCGCCCTAGTGGCAATCGCCTTCTACTTGATTCGGGCGACGCCGAGCGCCCGCCACCTCGCCGTGCGACGCATGCTCGTTTTCCTCGCAGTCATCGGTGGAATCGTCGTTATTCTCTCTCCGGGATTGCTCACCTCGGTCGCCAATGCGGTGGGTATCGGCCGAGGAACTGACCTGCTGCTGTATGGATTCATCGTCGCATTTCTCCTCTATGTCGTCACAGATTTCAAGCGCTCTACTCAGCTGAGTCGCGCGAACACGCAACTCGCACGCAAGCTCACGCTCGCGGAGGCACACTTGCAGGATGAAATCTCTCGACGGGGTTCCCACCCCGACGAGTAAAATCGATCATCTGACTGCTCGACTCAGCACGGACCCTCGCCCCCGTTAACTTAAGGACACCTTCTCTCGTGAAAATCGCAGTTGTTGCTCTCGGCAAGATCGGCCTCCCCTTGGCTGTTCAGTTCGCCTCAAAGGGCCACGACGTGGTGGGTGTTGATATCAACGCCGATTTCGTCGACCTCGTCAACAAGGGCATTGAACCGTTCCCTGGCGAAGCCCGCCTTCAAAAGAAGCTGAGCGAACTCGTTCCTTCGGGCAGGCTGCGCGCGACCACGGACTACGCCGATGCCATCCCTGGTGCCGACGCGGTCGTGCTCGTCGTGCCGCTCTTCGTTGACAAAGATGCGAAGCCCGACTTCGGCTGGATGGATGTTGCGACCCGCTCACTGGCCGAGCACCTGACGCCAGGCACCCTCGTCTCCTATGAGACCACCCTGCCCGTCGGAACGACGCGCAACCGTTGGAAGCCGCTGCTCGAAGAGGTTTCTGGCCTCACCGAAGGCAAGGATTTTCACCTCGTCTTCTCCCCCGAACGTGTGCTCACTGGCCGAGTTTTCGAAGACCTTCGCAAGTACCCCAAGCTAGTTGGTGGACTTTCGGATGAGGGCGCCAAGCAGGCGACCAACTTTTACAACGCAGTCCTCGACTTCGACGAGCGCCCCGACCTTGCTCGCGAAAACGGTGTCTGGGATCTCGGTTCGGCTGAAGCATCCGAGCTCGCCAAGCTAGCGGAGACCACCTACCGCGACGTCAACATCGGGCTTGCCAACCAGTTCGCCCGCTTCGCGGGTCAGAGTGGGATCGACATCTACGCGGTGATCCAGGCCACCAACTCACAGCCGTTCAGCCACATCCACCAGCCCGGCATCGCCGTCGGCGGTCACTGCATTCCTGTCTACCCTCGTCTCTACCTCTGGAACGACCCCGACGCCACAATCGTGCGTGCCGCACGCGAAGCCAACGCCGGAATGCCCGAATACACCATCGGCCTCCTCGAAGGCGCCCACGGTGACGTCAGCGGTGCCCGCGTCGTCGTGCTCGGTGCCGCCTACCGCGGGGAAGTGAAAGAGACCGCGTTCTCGGGCGTATTTGCCGCTGTAGATGCCCTCTCCGCACGTGGCGCGACTGTGCTCGTGCATGACCCGCTCTACACCGACGAAGAGCTCACCAAACTCGGCTTCGCCCCGTACCACTACGGCGAGCCGATCGATGCGGCGGTAGTGCAGGCCGACCACCACGAGTACCGCACTCTGAGCGCCGGGCAGCTGCCAGGAATCCGCACCTTCGTTGACGGACGCCGTGTGAGCAGCGCCGAGCAGTGGCCCGGAGTCACCTACCGCGTTATCGGGAAGCCGACAGCGTAATTTTTTCGTCGAGGTCGATCTCGGGTGCCGACGCAGCCGAGATCGACATTTCTCGCGCCAAGATAAAGACAAGGCCCGCGAAAGCGGCGGACCCTATCGCCCAGACCGCCACCGGCGACGGCGCGCCCGACCAGAACCATTCCGTGCCGGCGTCGAGGTTCCACCCGTAAACGTCGATGCCTGTGACGTAGCGACGCATGTTCGTATGAAGAGCCATCACGTAAGCAACACTCAACGACAACACCACAGCCGTCGATTGTATTCGCCCCAGCGTGAAACGTTTACGACCCGCACGCAGCACTAAAAGGCCACCAAGCAGCACAATGAGTGGCAGCAGGTAACGGGGCTGAACCTGCTCCCCCACCCTGTCACCACCTTGAGTCAGCACATAAGTAGGCAGCGCCCAGAGCACGAAACCCACGCCAGCAACCACGAACGCCTTGCGGCCATCGAGCACTGATAACCCGGCGAAGCCTACACCGATGAATACCGCGACACCGAGCACCAAAACCAGCGCTGGCATCCGTGTGTCGATCCAGCCCAAACCCCAGCCGCCAAAAACACCAGTCCAGAGTGACGGAACGTTGAAGAGGTTATAGGCAAACAAGCCGAAACCGGCGAGGCTGTCGATGCTCCCCGGAACCTGCTCTGCAGTGGCTTCCATGCTTGAACCGCCACTGAATCCCGACAGCCCACTCGCAGTCTGCCGAGATGTGAGGAAGAAAGCTGCGCTCACGACGAGCATCGCGAGAGGTAAGGCTGAGCGAACCAAGAATCGGCGGGAACGCTCGAAAGCGAGAACTGTGCTGACACCCATCGCACCTGCGACATAAAGAGCCGCGTCGCCGCGAGATCCCGCTGCCATGACTACCGCAAGGACAAAGAATGCACCTAGAGCGATCGTGTTGGCACGCTTGGTCGACTCATAAAACCCAAGAAGCGCGAGCCACGCCGTTCCTACCCCGGTGATTGCCCACCCACTCGGATTGTTGGATGCAATGAGGAACAGCCCAAGAGGCATCGTGGTAATTAGCCAGCCCCACACCAATGCGGAGCGCCGTTTAAAGGGAAGCAGTATGTAGAGCGCACTCGCAATGCCAACGAAAAGGAATATATTAAACAACCGCATCGCCATGACCGACATCAGAGTGTTTTCCCCAACGAATACGCTCATTGCTGAGTAGTACACGGGCGGATATGCTCCAACGAAGTTTCCGCGATCCGTCTCGACCAACTCACTGCTCTCGAAATCGAGAGCGTTCTGGCACGAGGCGCTCGTAATTGGCCGAAACGCGTAGCACTGAGACTCCAGCACTGCATTTGGGACCATTCTCGTATTGTCTGTGCGCCCTGGCTGACAGAAGGCTTCATTGCCGGTGGAGCACCAAATACTCACGAGGTGATAGTCATCGTCAGGAGAGGCGCCCATCGGCGACGCAAACGCCCACGCAGATAAAGCGACAAGTGCCAGAACCGGCGCTAAGAGAATCAGCCGAAAGTGAGAAGCTTTGCGTCGACCCGCTCTCATCGGGGAAGCTTCACAGTGCCGGATCGCATTAGTACAGGCTACATCAGACGGTGGTGTCGGCATCAGAACGTGGTGCAGAGTGGCCTAGAGCAGCAACCCGTCGATCCGGAGCGGAAATCGTACGATCATGAACCGGCAAAAGTATCGCTAATGCCCCTGTAAAAGCCACCGCGCCGATTGCCCACGTGAGATCGGGAGTGAGGATGATCGCCCACCACCATTCACGGCCCGCATCAAGGCTTGGCGCGAGTGCGTCGATACCCGTGACATATCGCCGGATGCTCAGATGCAGCGCAATGAGGTTTGCTCCCGCAAGAGCTGCAACAATCAGCCAAACTTGCGCACGATTAAAGTTGATCGCCTGTCGCTGCGCGGTGAAGAATACCGCCCCGATGAATACCACGATAAGTGGCAACAGGTAGCGCGGTTGGAAGTCCTCTCCCACGTCTTTGCCTGCCATCACAAGGAGCAATACCGGGATTGCTGCAAGAGCAGTTATGCCCAGTGCAAGAACTACGGACTTGCGCGCGGATGCTGCACGCGCGGCAAAGAAGCCGGCGCCAATTAGCGATGCCAGTGCACTGAACCACACCAGAGCTGGCATTGACGTATCTAGCCAGCCCAGGCCCCACGACTGGCCGAAGATTCCCGTCCAGATTGATGGCACCTCGGTCAGGTTGTAAGCGATTCGAGGAATAATGACGCCCAACCCTAGACCTGGCTCGACACCACCGGTCACGGCATCGGCAGACCGGGAAGCGCGGAATAGCAGGGCGCAAATAATGATGCTCGCTACTGGCAGCAATGAGGAGAGCCAGAAGCGGCGAGTGTTGCGGAAGGCAAGAATCGCAGCGGCGAGTACCGCAATTACGAAATAGATCGTGGCGTCGCTGCGAGACCCAGATGCTATAACTGCTGTAAGCAAAAACACCGCGCCAAGCGGGACTCGCCTTCGCCCGCGCGCCTCGTAGAACCCGAGTAGCGCAAGCCAGCCGTAGCCAACTCCCATCACGGCCCAAGCGCTCGGGTTGTTCGATGAGAGCACGAAGAGCCCGAGAGGCACGGTCGTAAGGGCCCACTGCCACACCAAAATCTGACGCCGGTTCACCGGCAGCAGGAGATAGAGCGCCACGCCCAACCCAACAAATAATGCGATGTTGACCAGGCGCATCACCAGAACGGAAGCGTGAACATCCTCCCCGACAAACACACTCATGGTGCCGTAATAGACAACGGGGTAACCGCCAGCAAAGTTACCGCGTTCGGTCTCTTCCGTAGCACCCGCGGTAAAATCGAACCGGCTCTGGCACCCAGCACTTTTCTCAGCGTCGTAGGCGAAGCACGCCGGATCAGCTACTGCGGGAGGGACCAACCGAGTGCCGGGGTCTCCGCTGGGGGCGCAGTACTCCGAATCGCCCGTTGCGCACCAGATGCTAGTGAGGTGAAAATCGTCGTCCGGGCTTGAACCGACGGGTGACGAGAGCGCCCACGCGGCAAGGGCAGCGAACACCAGAAAGGGCGCCACGAGCAGTCCGATTCGACGGCCTGGGCGTGACAACATCAAGCGCACGCCAGTCAACATTGATCAAAGCTAGCGCGAATAAACCTAAAGAGTGCTGTGAGCACGCCCTAACGGCGCAATCGCGCGAACGCTTTGTCTAGTGTCGCTTTCACCCCGGTGTGCCGAAGGTGGTGCCACGCCATGCGCAAATCGTGGCGCACACCATACGGTTTGCGCACCTTGCCTCCGAGCGCGACCACACGGCGACGAGTTGCGTCATGATCAGCGGCGTGCTGCGGGTGAGCAACAAAGTTCACCAGCGGTGCAAGAGTGCGCTGCCAGTAGAAATCCTCCCGCACGCGAGCGACGTTGCGCTTGCACTCGGCAATGAACGCCTCGTCGTAGAGAACGCGGTCCAGGGCCGCGGCGAGAGCATCCACATCCTGAGCGGGCACCGTAAGGCCGAGCCCTTCAGTTTCGATGAGGTCAGCGAAGCTGTCACCCTCGGTAACCACCATGGGCAGTCCCGCCCAGAGATAGTCGAGAATGCGGGTGCGGAACGAGAACGTGGTCTCAATATGCGACATGTGGGTGCTGACCCCAGCATCCGCCTCGGTCAGATAGTTCTGGCGGTCAGCGTAATCAACCCACTCCTCGTTGAAGAACACCGACGTGTTGAGGGCACCCAGTTCGCTCGCCAGATCGTGCGATTCGCGCACAATGCCCATCTGGTCGACACCCGGATGCCGGGTGCCCAAAAAGTAGAGTTTGGCCGTTTCGCGCGTCTCTGCCAATTTCGCGACAGCACGGATCAGGGTTTTGGGGTCAAACCAGCTGTAAACGCCGCCACCCCAGATCATCACCTTGTCGCCGACGTTGATCCCGGGCAGCACACCCTTGAGAGTGTCGCGGGTGTGCACAGGCGGGGTGCCCTCAAGCCCAAATGGCACCACACTCAGCAGGCCCTCAAGGTGCGGGTCGTTCTCGTAGGTTGCGGGGCTGAGCCGCCCCAGAGCGGCAAGCTGACCAAAGTAAAAGAGTCTTTGGCGTTCCGACGCACACAGGAAGAAGTCACCGAGGGCGAGCTGTTCATTAAGCACCGAAGTTGCCGTTGTCACGCGCAGCTCCCAAGTGGCGCGCGCAAGCTCCCGACCCTGTTCCAGCATCTCGAGGTGCATGGGGTCGTAAATATCAACGATGGTGATCTTGTCGGTCGTACGCAACACCCCGAACTGGCGCATTGCGTGACCCTGGAATACGACTACGTCACACCACCGTTCGAGCTTCCCAAACGCGTCATTCTCCCCCGGCGTAACCAGTGTGAGCTCAAAGGGAGCATCCACCTTCTGCAGCTTCGTGGTGGTCATCAGCGTGACCTCGTTGCCCGCCTCAGCGAGCGCAAGAGCCATATTCCAGGATCGGATCGCGGGGCCCGCCATCCGCGACCCAATCGGATCACCCGTGATGATCAGTACCCGTGTCACAGTGTCGCCGCCAACAGTCCTTCAAGGTATTCGCCGTAACCACTCTTGACGAGGGGCGCTGCGAGGGCCGCAAGCTGGTCATCCGAAATCCAGCCGGCACGCCACGCAATCTCTTCAATGCAGCCAATTTTGTAGCCCTGACGGTCTTCGATTACGCGCACGAATTCGGTGGCCTGAACCATCGATTCGAACGTTCCGGTATCAAGCCAGGCGGTTCCCCGATCGAGCACATCCACCTGCAGGTTGCCGCCGTCGAGGTAGTGCTCGTTGACGGTCGAAATTTCGAGTTCACCGCGAGCGCTTGGCGTGATCGACTGAGCAATCTCGATAACCGAGTTGTCGTAGAAGTAAAGCCCCGGCACCGCATAGTTGCTCTTCGGCTCGACGGGCTTCTCTTCAATCGACTGGGCGATGAAGTTTTCATCGAACTCAACAACACCATAGGCTCGCGGATTGCGCACGTGGTACGCAAAGATCAGCGCACCGTCAACGTCGTTGTGCTTGCGCAGGTTAGAGCCCAGCCCAACACCGTGGAAGATGTTGTCACCGAGCACGAGAGCGACCTTCTCGTCGCCAATGAACTCCTCACCGATGATGAACGCCTGGGCGAGACCATCCGGTGAGGGCTGCACGGCATAGCTCAGCTCGATGCCCAACTCGCTGCCATCGCCCAGCAGGCGCTGAAACTGCGGTTGGTCATCCGGTGTCGTAATGATCAAAATTTCGCGGATGCCCGCACTCATCAGAGTAGACAGGGGGTAATAGATCATCGGCTTGTCGTAGATGGGCATGAGCTGCTTGGAGATGCCCTTGGTGATGGGCCAGAGGCGCGTTCCGCTGCCGCCAGCCAAAATGATTCCGCGCATCAGTTGCGTTCCTTTCGGTTCGCCTCGTAATACTCCGTGACCGCAGCGTACGACGGCAGCGAGCCATCGGCGAGACGCTCGGCAAGAGTGGGCGCAATTTTGTCTTTAGGTGAAAGCACAAGGTTGCCAAGTTCCGGCGGAAATTCGAGACCGATTTCCGGGTCGAGCACGTTGATGTCGTGCTCAGCGCCAGGCTTATAGACGTCGCTCACCAGATAGGTGAGGGTGGCATCGTCTGTGAGCGCAATGAACGCATGACCGAGACCCTCAGCAACATACACGGCACGACGATCAACGGTGTCAAGGATGACCGAGTCCCACTGACCAAACGTCGGCGAACCCGCACGGATGTCGACCACGAAGTCGATGCCCGCACCGTGCGTAACAGTCACATATTTGCCCTGCCCGGGAGGAACATCCGCATAATGGATGCCCCGCACAACGCCGCGCTGCGAGACCGACGTGTTGGCCTGCCGAAGGTCAAGCGGGTGGCCGATAACCTCTTCGAGCTTGTCGAAGCGGTACCACTCCAAGAAAACGCCTCGATCATCAGCGAATTGTTTGGGGGTGATTTCGTAGGAATCAGGCACCGAGAGTTCACGTATCTGCACACCCGGAATCCTACCCGGCGAGCCGTGGAAGTCAGTCGACGGGCTGCACCACATCGCGCACAGCGTCGAGCGGGCCACGGCTATACCGCCGATAGTTGCCCGCCAGACACGCGCGCGATACAGCGGGAATGCGGCGAAGACGCCCCTCAGGCAGCGAACTGCGCATGAGTTCATGATCGAGCTTTGCGAGTGCGCGCTGCACTTTCTCGTCGCTCACTCGGGAACCGAGCCGCTGGAGTCGGTCGAGAAGCACGCTCATGTTGGCTTCAAGTCGAGCATTGCGGGCCCGCCGCGGTTCGACCATGCGGCGAAATTTGCCCGCAACACTCAACTTGGTGGCCCCGATTTGGTTAGCGCCGTGCTGGCGGTAGTCAATCGTGGGGTGATCAATGAAATCGGTCGAGGCAACCGCGGCCGCAATCAGCCCCAACCATTCGTCGTGCACCCAGCCTGCGGGAAACGGGGCCGCATACTCCACGAGCGACCGGCGAAACACAGTGCAGGCACCGGTAACCAGATTGCGTCGCAACAACACCGAAAAAGCATCACCGGCGTGGATGCTCGCAACCTCCGCCGCACTCACACCGAGTGCCTCAGCAAGCGTGTGACCCAGCGGCCGCCCGTGCGCGTCGACGAGCCGCGCATCACTGTGGATGAGCGAAACCTCTGGCCGCGCAGCAAACTCTGACGCGAACAGCGCAAGCCTCCCCGCATGCCACACATCATCCTGATCGCTCAACGCAATGAGGTCACCAGTGCACGCCCGAATCGCTTGCTCAAAGTTCTTGGTCACACCCAGTGGCGGAATGTTTTCGAGAATCGTGAGTTCAACCGCGGGATAGCGGGCCACGACCTCCCGAACGCGGGCGATCGTGTCATCGCTGGAGGCATCATCCGACACCACAAGCTGCTGCGGCGCTGGCACCTGCTCAAGAATGCTGACGAGTTGTTCGTCAATAAAGGTGGCGCCATTGTGCGTGCACAGGGCGACCGAGATGCTGGGGGTCGACTCAGGCGCGTTCATTGCCCCAGCCTACGGCGGCGAGGGTGCGGCATTGCGCAACGCCAAGCCAACTATCATTGTTGAGTTATGCCAGCCGATTCCACCTCCGGGGTGCTCCCCCGCATCGCAGTGCTGCTCGCGACCCATAACGGCCGCCGCTGGCTTCCCGAACAGCTCGATAGTGTACTCGCGCAGTCCGGTGTTGAAGTTGAGGTGTTCGCGCGCGATGATGCCTCGACAGATGGCACCGCCGAGTGGCTTGCCGAACAGGCCGCGACCGAACCCCGGCTGACCATCATCCCCAGCGACGGTGCATCCGGCAGTGCTGCAGCAAACTTTTACCGACTGGTGCAGCTTGCACCGGCTGACCACGAGTTCTATGCGTTTTGTGATCAGGATGACATTTGGGTTCCCACCAAACTTGCGTCTCATGTGCGATTGAGTGCCGCGCTCGAGGTTGACGGTGTCTCCTCAAATGTGACGTCGTTCACTCCCGACGGCGAGCAGAGCCTCGTGAAAAAGGACTTCCCACAGCGCCGCTTCGATTACCTACTGGAGAGCCCTGGACCCGGCTCCACCTTCCTGATGTCGAATCGACTCATTGCGCTGGCTCGCGACTACCTCAACTCCCCCACCACCACCACCACCACGCCACCGCAGTACCACGACTGGCTACTGTATGTGTTGGCGCGGGCACACGGCTGGAGGTGGCACATCGACGGTGTACCTACCGTCGAGTACCGCCAGCATGACGCCAACGTTATGGGCGCCAATGTTGGTGCTCGTTCCGCGATTTCACGACTGTCGCTGGTTCGCGAACAGTGGCATCGGGGTCAAGCACGACTGCTGACCCGAATCGCCCTCAGTGTTGCCGACGAGGAACATCGACCGGAGCTGCTCCGGATGCAAGACCTCGTCGATCAGCGAAACCTGCGTGCCCGATTTGCTCTTGCTCGTCGCGCATCACAACTCAGGCGACGCCCAAGAGATCAGTGGATAATTGCGCTACTGATTGGCGCTGGTATGTGGTGAATGAACAACCTGTGGTGAATGGACAATCTGTCGTGAACGGACAAGGCAACTCTATGAAGATTCTCGTCGTCGGCGGCAGTGGCTTTATCGGCACTCGACTGCTCGAAACCCTCCACGAGCAGGGTCACCAATTCACCAACTTTGACCGCCAGCTTTCGCCGCGCTTTCCGGATCAGACCGTGAGGGGGGATGTGCGCTCCGCTGACGAGCTCACTGCCGCAAGCGTCGGCCACGACGCCATCATCAACCTCGCGGCCGAACACCGCGACGATGTTTCTCCCCTCAGCCTCTACACCGAGGTCAACGTTGGGGGTGCCCACGCCATCGTCGCTGCAGCCGAAGCTAACGGTATCCAGCGCATCGTGTTCACGAGCACAGTTGCTCTCTACGGACTCGACAAGAACAACGCCGCCGAAGACTCGGTGCCCGAACCCTTTAACGAATATGGCCGCTCGAAGCTCGCCGCCGAAGGTGTTTTCAGTGAGTGGGCGAACGCGGATGTGGCACGCTCGCTAGCCATCGTTCGTCCCTCAGTCGTGTTCGGCGAGGGCAATCGCGGCAATGTGTACAACTTGGCCAAGCAGGTTTCTTCTGGTCGTTTCATCATGGTCGGCAAGGGCGATAATAAGAAGTCGATGGCGTATGTGGGCAACATTGTTGGCTACATTGCGAGCCGACTTGATGCCCCCGTCGGAATCGAGATCCGCAACTTCGCCGACAAGCCCGACCTCTCAACGAAAGATCTCATCTCGATTCTGCGAGACGAAATGAATGTGCACGCGGCGAGCAACCTGCGTCTACCTCTGGGGTTGGGGATAGTCGCGGGCCACATTTTTGATGCTGCAGCTAAAATCACCCGACGGACGTTTCCGATCAGTGCCGTTCGCATCCGCAAGTTTGCTGCCGACACTACGGTGAACACTGACCGTCTTCGCGACTCCGGCTACACCGCCACTTACAGCTTGAACGAGGCTCTCAAGCGCACACTCGCCTCGGAGTTTCCCGCCAGCAGCGCACCAACTTCCGCCGCAGCGCCCACCAACGACAGGAACCCCTCATGAAGATTCTCGTGACCGGCGGTGCCGGATTCATCGGCTCAAATTTCGTTCGACGCACGCTAGAAGATGCTTACCCCGGTGTGGCCGGGGCGGATGTTGTGGTGCTTGATGCGCTTACCTATTCCGGCAACCTGGAAAATTTGGCGCCCGTGGCTGACTCACCCCGCTACACCTTCGTTGAGGGCGATATTCGTGACGCTGCGTTGCTGGATGAACTGCTCGACGATATCGATGCGATCGTGCACTTCGCTGCCGAATCGCATGTCGACCGGTCGGTGCGCGACGCCAGCGCCTTCGTCGAGACCAATGTGCTCGGCACGCAGCGACTGCTCGACGCCGCGCTGCGCGCAAAAACACCGCGGTTTGTCCATGTCTCCACCGATGAGGTCTACGGGTCGATCGCGGAGGGCTCATGGGATGAGCTGCGGCCCCTAGAGCCCAACTCGCCCTACTCCGCATCGAAGGCGGGCAGCGATCTGCTGGCCCGCAGCTACTTCCGCACCCACGGGCTCAACGTCTCGATCACGCGCTGCTCCAACAACTACGGTCCCTACCACTTTCCCGAAAAGCTCATCCCGCTGTTCGTGACCAACCTGATCGATGGCAAGCACGTTCCGCTGTATGGCGACGGCAACAATGTGCGCGACTGGCTGCACGTTGACGATCACTGCCGCGGCATCGCCCTTGTGCTCTCCGGTGGTCGTGCGGGTGAGATCTACAACATTGGTGGCGGCACCGAGCTCACCAACAAAGAACTCACCCAAATGCTCCTCAATCACACCGGCACCGACTGGTCGTCGGTCGACCGCGTCGAAGACCGTTTGGGCCACGACCTGCGCTACAGCGTCGACATCTCCAAGATCAGCGCTGAGCTTGGCTATGCACCGCAGGTTCCCTTCGAGGCGGGACTTGCCGAAGTTGTGCAGTGGTACCGCGATAACCGCCAGTGGTGGGAGCCGCTCAAAGCCAAGGCCGCGCTGTGACCCGAATTGCCGTTGTCGGGGCCGGCGGAATGCTCGGCACCGACCTCATGCAGGCGCTCAGCAACCGCGATGCCACCGCACTGACGCGCACCGAACTCGACATCACCAATCGCGAAGCTGCACTCGACGTTCTCAGCGGCTATGACGTCATCATCAACACCTCCGCCTACACGCGAGTGGATGACGCAGAAACCGACGAAGAGAACGCCCACCTTGTCAACGCGGTTGGCCCCCACAACCTTGCGCTGGCTGCGGCACGGCACGGGTCGCGCCTCGTGCAGCTGTCGACAGATTATGTATTTGACGGAACGGCCACAGAACCGTACGCGGAAGACGCTGCCCGGCATCCAGTGTCGGCCTATGGCCGCACGAAGGCTGCCGGCGAGTTGCTCGCACTTGAGCACAACCCGGGCCGAACCACAATTGTGCGCACCGCCTGGTTGTATGGCCAGCACGGGTCAAGCTTTCCCCGCACCATGCTGAAACTCGCTGCGGACCGCGAAACTCTCGAAGTCGTCAACGACCAGCGTGGACAACCCACCTGGACGGGCGACCTTGCGGCGCAACTCGTCGCGCTCGTCGACTCAGCAATCCCGTCCGGCATCTTTCACGGCACCAACTCGGGGCGTGCAACCTGGTTCGATCTAGCCCAAGCAGTTTTTGTTTGCGCCGGGCTCGACCCTGATAGGGTCAAACCGACCGACAGCTCAGCTTTTCAGCGGCCTGCACCACGACCAAATTTCTCGGTGCTTGGTCATCAAGCGTGGCTTGATGCGGGAATCGAACCCATGCGGGACTGGAAGCAGGCGCTGCACGCCGCCTTTGATTCAGGAGCATTGACTGCAGCATGACCACACTGCGCGTCATCATCGATGAGATGCTCTCACCGACTCGCGGCAGCGTCGCCCGGTACTCAGAAGAGCTAACCCGGGGCCTCATTGCGAGCGCACCACGCAACTGCTTTGTGGAAGGCTTCGTATCGGCATCTGCCGAGGCCGAGTACGCTCTCATTCACGAACGGCTCCCCGATCTGGCCGCACTTCACAAGAGTGCTCTCAGCCGTCGAGAACTGCGCGCATCGTGGCACCACGGGTTCACCAAGGTTCCCGGCAGCGGGATGCTGCACGCCCCCAGCCTGCTTGCCCCGCTTCGCCGCCACGATCGACTCAACCGCGGGGATCAGATCGTGGTCACCGTGCACGACACTGTCGCGTGGACGCGGCCGGAATCGCTCGGCAACCGGCAGGCAGCGTGGAGCCGTGCCATGCTCAACCGCGCGGAAAAATTTGCGGACGCAATCGTTGTGCCGAGCCACACCGTCGCTGAACAGCTCGACGATGTCGCCAACTTTGGTGAGCGTGTGCGGGTGATCAGCGGCGCCGCCAGCACAAGCCTGCGCGTTCCCGATAACGTCGATGAACGCGCCTCGGAACTTGAGTTGCCCCAGCGATTCCTGCTCGCAATTGGCGGGCTAGAGACACATCGCGCGATTGACCACCTCATCCGTGCTCTTCGCGAACTTGACGACGATGTGACGCTGCTGCTGGTTGGGCCAGAACCCGAGGACGATACCGTTGCCGCGTTCGTCGCGGCGGAAGGCCTAACCCCCGAACGTGTTCGCTGCCTGGGAACCCTCAGCGACGAGGATCTTTCGGTGGCCTTCGACCGCGCTGCCGCGTTCGTTTACCCCAACCTTGATGTTGGTTTCGGGATGCCGGTGCTTGAGGCCCTCTCGTTTGGAACCCCCGTTGTGCACTCCGACGCACCCGCACTGCTCGAGCTCGCGGTCGATGCCGGGGTTGTCGTGGAGCGCGAGCCCGCCGAGGGATACAGCGAAGCACTTGCCGACGGAATTTCTCGCGTACTGAATGACGCCGAATTCGCCGAGCGGCTGCTCTATTCCGGACAGGACCGTGCTCGCGCCTTCAACTGGCGCATGTCGGCCGAGAAGGTGTGGCAGCTACACGCTGACCTTTAGTCGCGCCCAAACATCTGCACCGCACCCTGACAACTCGGCGGTGCAGGCTATTCGGCACCGTCGTCGACAACGGTCGGAACTAACGCGGCAGCAACCAGCTCTCGCACGTACTCAAAGTCTGGGTCTTCGGGCACGACATCGTTTGCCGGAATGAGTTCGAGCGAACCAATGGGCAGTGCCCGAGTCTTCGACGCGAGATTCACGAAGTACGGCAGGCTCCCCTGTGGAATGTCGGTCGTGACAACTTTCGAGCCGGCGGCAGCGATGGCCTGAACCTTGGTGAGCACGTTCGACGGGGTGAACTGCTCGATAACGGCCTGTTGAAGTTTGCGTTGACGCTCCATGCGATCGTAGTCGGTGGTGTCGTGTCGTGAGCGGGCATACCACAGCGCATGGTAGCCATCCATGACCTGCACGCCCGGCTGGATCCATTCGGCAACAATCGTAAATTCGGCATCCGCATGAATCGGCACCGCCTCTTCCACATTAATCGTGACACCACCGAGGGAGTCAACCAGGTCCGAGAATCCCTGCATCTCGATGAGGGCGTAATACTGGATGCCGAGGCCGGTTATTCCCTCAACAGCGTCCCGCATCGCTTCGATTCCCGGAGAGCTGCCACTATCAGCAGCGTCAGGATACAGCTCGGGGGTAACGAGTTCTGCCTCGGTGTAAATCGAGTTGAGGAGGCACACGTCGACGTCACAACCGTAGGCACCGTAGCCTTCAGGATACTTGTCGGCGAGGGGCGACCCGGCTACGAAGGGGGCGAGCTCCAGGTTGCGCGGTAGGCCAATGAGCACCGCCTCCCCCGTTTCTGCGTCAATACTGGCGACAGTGATGCTGTCGGGGCGGAGACCATCGCGGTCGGCTCCGGCATCCCCGCCGAGGAGCAGGATGTTGTAGCGGCCGTTGATGGGTTCTTTAGTGGGAGCGGAAATGAAGACATCGCTGAGGAACGAGTTTGCGGTCGTCGCGACGTAAGCGCCGTAGCCCGCAGTGCCGGCAACGACGACGAGAACAACCGCGCTGAATGCTGCGACTACGGTACGACCGGCCGGGGTCGCACGCCCGAGGTTGGCAAGCTGCCAAGCATTCACTGTGAGCACGAGCCATACCACGGCGTAGAACGCCAAAATGAGCGCAATCGCCCACAGCCCGAGCGTGCTGCTGCCAACGGTCAGGAGAACCATTGGTGCCGCAAAACTCAGCACGATAAGGACGACGACGATCAGGATGAACACAAAACTTGCCACAACACCGAAACGGCCGAGCTTGCGGTTTCCGGCAAGAAGTTGCGCCGAGCCGGGAATGAGCACGTTGAGGCCCAGCAGCCACCAGGCGCGTTTGGTCATCGTCTGCGGTGACCGATCGGCCGGCTGACGGAGAGAACTTGCAGCGCTCACAGGCTCGCATTCAGTGCGGCGTTTTTGTCCTCAACGAGCGCTTCGAGCTGCGCGGCGTAGTCGGCAAGTTTCTGAGTAAGTTCGGCGTCGGCCCATCCGAGAATTCGGGCGGCCAAAATTCCTGCATTGCGCGCGCCACCAATCGACACCGTCGCCACCGGAATTCCGGCGGGCATCTGCACAATCGACAGCAGCGAATCCAGGCCGTCGAGGCGTGACAGCGGAACGGGAACTCCGATCACGGGAAGCGTGGTGACCGATGCCAGCATCCCGGGAAGATGAGCTGCCCCACCGGCACCAGCGATGATGACTCGGATGCCGCGGCCCGCAGCCTCCTTGCCGAACGCGATCATCTTCTCCGCACTGCGGTGCGCAGACACCACGGTGACCTCGTGGGCGATCCCGAAATCTTTGAGGGCCGCGGATGCCTCGACCATGACATTCCAGTCAGAGTCTGATCCCATCACTACGGCTACTTGCGGTTGAGTCACGGAACCCATGGTAGGTGTCAATCCTTCAGAATTGCGGCTGCGGCACGCGCGCGGTACACCACGTCGTCGAGATCGTCACCGCTGACAGTGACGTGGCCGACCTTGCGTCCGGGACGCGGCGCTTTGCCATATTCGTGAAATTTGGCGGTAGGTTGGTTGGCGAACGCGATCGGGTAGCGGTCGGCAATGGTTCCGGATGTCGGCCCCCCGAGAACATTGATCATGACCGTCCACGGCGAGCGCGCAGCGGTCGCACCGAGGGGCAGATCAAGCACAGCACGGAGGTGCTGTTCGAATTGGCTGGTGACGGCGCCATCCATTGTCCAGTGTCCGCTGTTGTGGGGGCGCATCGCGAGTTCGTTGATGAGCAGGCGCCCGTCGGAAGTTTCGAAGAGCTCGACGGCGAGCACGCCCGTTACCCCAAATTTTTCGGCGACACTTCGCGCTATCTCGGCTGCGGCATCCGACCGTCCGGCGGTGAGAGCGGGTGCGGGCGCGACCACTTCGGCACACACACCATCCTGTTGAATCGATTCCACGAGCGGCCACAGGGAAATTTCGCCACTCGGGCTACGGGCAGCCAATTGCGCAAGTTCACGCGTGAAGGAGACAAGCTCTTCGGCTAAGAGCGGGTCACCCGCCTCGAACCAGTCAGCCACGTCGCGTGAGGATGACACCAATCGGACACCCTTGCCGTCATAACCACCGCGAGGAGTTTTAACGATCACCCGGCCACCGTTGTCCATCAAAAACGTGTCAAGCTCAGCAGGTGTTGTCACACTCGCCCAGATCGGAACCGGCAGCCCAAGTCGGCTCAGCTCCTGGCGCATCACAATCTTGTCTTGCGCAATTGCCAACGGCGCGGGCCCGGGATGCACGGAGACCCCAGCCTCGATGAGTTGAGCCAGCACATCCTGAGGCACGTGCTCGTGGTCGAAGGTGATCACATCAACGTCGCGAGCGAACGCCAACACAGTGTCGGCATCCCGGTAGTCACCCACCGCTGTGGCAGCCAGCTGGGCTGACATACCGTCGCTCTCGGCGAGCACGCGAAGCTCGATCCCGAGTTCGATTGCGCGCGGGATCA
The DNA here is from genome assembly GCF_006788895.1 of Rhodoglobus vestalii. Taxonomy (NCBI): domain Bacteria; kingdom Bacillati; phylum Actinomycetota; class Actinomycetes; order Micrococcales; family Microbacteriaceae; genus Rhodoglobus; species Rhodoglobus vestalii. The sequence continues at coordinate 2,344,154 of NZ_VFRA01000001.1, read as the reverse complement.
TCATTCTGGCCAGCTGGCCCCCGCCAATTACGCCCACGATCGGTGGCACTAGTGACTCCTGCACTGTCGAAGATGATGCCCAGCTTCGGGCCGAACTTTGCGGGTTAGACTTCCAACCGCCCTGCCCATTCTTGTCTACTGCGGAGATCACATGCGAAAGCTGCTCGGCCAATTCTTACGTTTCGGCGTAGTGGGCCTCGGCGGGCTTGTGATCGACATTGCCGTATTCAACCTATTGCGGCTCACAATTCTCTCACCCGACGTTGTTCATGAAGGCCCGATTCTTGCCAAAGTGATCTCCACCACGCTGGCCATTGGTGCCAACTGGATCGGCAATCGTCGCTGGACTTTTGCCACCGCAGGCCGTACCGGCGCCACCCGAGAGGGAGTTGAGTTCGCACTTGTGAGCATCGCGGGGATGGCAATTGGCGTGCTGTGCCTGTGGGTGTCTCACTATGTGCTCGGTTTCACCTCGCTGCTCGCCGACAACATCGCCACCAACGTTGTGGGTCTCGCACTCGGCGCCCTGTTCCGTTTCGCCCTCTACCGCTGGTGGGTTTTTAGCCCCAGCCGGGGAGTGCTTGCAGCCGAAAATGCGGCGGCGGATGCCGTTCTAGGGGCGACCGAGCGCGCGATAGGTCCAGCCGGCCTCACGCCACTGCACCGGATCCAAACAGTTTCTCCCGTCGAGGATCGCACGCACCGCAACGACTGAACCAAACTCGTCGGGGTCAATATCCCGATACTCTCGCCACTCGGTGAGCACCAGCACAACATCGGCATCGCGAGCCGCTTCTTTGGCGGTGGCAACGTAGTCGAGTCCGGGGCGCACCCGTCGCGACGTTTCAATAGCCTGCGGATCGGTAGCTCGAACCCGCCCGCCTAATTCGGCGAGGCGCGCCGCAACGTCAAGTGCGGGCGAATCTCTCACATCGTCAGAGTCTGGCTTGAATGCGAGCCCCAACACCGCAATCCGCGCACCCTCAATGGTTCCGCCGAGCACTTCGCGACACAGGTCAACCATGCGCTCGCGGCGACGCAGGTTGATCGCATCGACCTCACCTAAGAAGTTCAGCGCGTCTCCCGCGCCAAGCTCCGAGGCGCGCGCCATGAATCCACGGATATCTTTGGGCAGACAGCCACCGCCGAAACCGAGACCGGCATTCAAAAACTTGCGGCCAATGCGCTGATCGTAACCGATGGCATCCGCGAGCTGAGTCACATCAGCACCGGTGACCTCCGCCACCTCAGCCATTGCATTAATGAACGAAATCTTGGTGGCCAAGAACGCATTCGCGGCGACCTTGACGAGCTCAGCGGTTGCGAAATCGGTGACCACCCGGGGAATGTCCTGGGCGAGAACGGAGGCATAAACCTCATCAAGTACCGCAACAGCATGGTCATCACCCGGGCGCACCCCATACACCAGACGATCAGGGCTGATGGTGTCTTTCACCGCATAGCCTTCCCGCAAAAACTCGGGATTCCACACCACATGCGCACCGACAGCCTCAATACGTGCGGCAAGTCGCTGGGCCGTTCCCACAGGAACCGTGGACTTTCCCACCACGACATCTCCCGCGGTGAGGTGCGGGATGATGGCATCAAAAGCCGACTCCACCGCACGCAAATCTACTGCGTTTGAGTTCTCCTGCTGGGGGGTGCCCACCGCGATGAAATGAACAACTGCACCGCGAACACGGCTCAGGTCGGTCGTGAATGCGAGCGCACCCGTGGCAAGCGTTTCACCCAGAAGTTCGGGCAGCCCAGGCTCATAAAACGGCGCTTGGGCAGATGCCAGCAGGTCCACTTTCGCCTGATCAATGTCGACGCCGACAACGTCGTGGCCAAGTTTTGCAAGAGAGGAGGCATGAACAGCACCGAGGTAGCCGCATCCAACAACGGAAATCTTCACGCTCGGCACCCTATCCGATGCCCCACGCGGTGGTCTCGTCTGAGGCCCGCGATTCGTCGCGTTGCCTCCTCATCGAAACCACATTCTGATTATTTTCCATGAGGTCGTGCAACGCTGCCTGAGTGATCGTGACCGAGGGAATGTCGCGCAGAACGACCGGATAATCATGGCCAGCGTTAACGACAAGATCACCGCTGCCGAACATGCGCTGCACCCAGTTTTGACGCACCGTGACGTCATAGCCGCGGCTATGCAACAGTTCCTGTCTGACACGAACGAAGACCCCGCTCGAGAGCACAATTCGACGTGTGGTGATGGTGTAGTTTCTGGCGAGCCACCCAAAGAACGGCAAAAACCACGCCACGACGATCAGCAGAATACCCGCCGTAAGAACGGCAAGGTTCTGCCAGTCTTCGGGAAAGCTGCCAAAGAAATAGCCGAGAGCTCCGGCCGCGGCAAGCAGCACGATGCCGGGAAAAATCAGCGCGCGGGCGTGCGAACGAACGCGCGCGACTATCGCCTCGCGTTGAACGCTCACCGTCTCATTTCGCATGACTCATTCATACCGCAGGTGGGTGACGTCCCCGGCCGCGACGTGCTGGAGGCTGCCGTTCGCGTCATCCTTCACGACCAGCTGGCCATGATCATCGACAGTTTCGGCGGTACCAAAGATACGGGCACCCCCGGGAAGCTCAACTCTCACACGACGACCGATCGTTCCACATTCGGTGCGTACGGCATCCGCTATTCCACTGTGCACAGCGTCGAACTCGCCCTCACAATACTGCTCGAACAGGCTCCTCAGTTCTCTCAAATAACTGCTCAGCGCGAGATCGACGCCCGGTTCTGCATCTTCCAACAGCAGGGACGTCGAAACGGATGTTGGCAGCTCATCGCGCTCGATAGTGAGGTTCAGCCCCGCACCAACAACCACCCCCGAACCATCCGCCACCAGTTCGGAGAGCAGCCCTGACACCTTCATCCCCTCGATCTGAACATCATTGGGCCACTTAAGGGTGACTGTGCGATCGTTCACCAAGCCGCGCACGGCCCGCGCCATTGCCAGGCCACCGATGAGCGGCATCCACGACAACGATTCGATGGATGCCTGCGTCGGCGCCAGCAACACCGAGACGGCGAGCGTTTTTCCGGGGGGTGCGATCCACTCTCGGCCCAGTCGGCCGCGACCGGCTGTCTGATTCGTGGTCACCAGCGCAGACAGGTGCTGCGCGTCGCCTCTGGCCGCCCGCGCCAGCAGCTCATGATTGGTCGAGCCAACCGCATCGACGTAATCAAGCAGCGGCACGACAGCGGAACTCAGTGGCAGGTGCATCACTTCAGCGTAGAGGGCGGGGCCCCGTCTCTAGTGTTTCCTCAATGAAACCGACCACAAACTTGTGGGTTCCGCCAACCACACAAGCGGGCGATGGGTGGGTAAAGTGACACAGTGACCGAAGACAATACGACTCCAGACATGTTCACGACCGCCGGCCGGATTGCCGATCTCAAGAACCGCTATCACGAAGCCGTGACCGCCAGCGGTGATGCGGCAATCGAGAAGCAGCACGCTAAGGGCAAAATGACCGCCCGAGAGCGCATCGAACAGTTGCTCGATCACGGATCGTTCGTTGAACTGGATGAGTTTGTTCGCCACCGCACCCACGCCTTTGGCATGGAGAAAAAGCGCCCCTATGGTGATGCCGTCGTCACCGGTGTTGGCACGATCCACGGTCGCCAAGTTGCGGTCTACGCCCAAGACTTCACCATCTTTGGTGGCTCACTCGGCGAGGTCGCCGGCGAGAAGATCATCAAGGTCATGGACCACGCGATGAAGACGGGTGTTCCGATCATCGGAATGCTTGACTCCGGCGGGGCTCGCATTCAGGAGGGCGTTGTGGCTCTCGGCAAGTACGGCGAAATCTTCCGTCGCAACACCCAGGCTTCTGGCGTTATCCCTCAGATCTCAATCATTATGGGTCCGGCCGCCGGTGGAGCCGTCTACTCCCCCGCGCTAACCGACTTCGTCATCATGGTCGACAAAACCAGCCAGATGTTTGTGACCGGCCCCGACGTCATCAAAACCGTCACGGGTGAAGATGTTGGCATGGAGGAGCTGGGGGGCGCGCTCACCCACAACAAGGTTTCCGGTGTCGCGCACTACCTTGCCAGCGACGAAGCGGATGCCCTCGACTACGCCCGCACGCTGGTCGGGTTTCTGCCCGACAATAACCTCTCGGATCCGCCACTCTACGAGAGCGAAGTCGAGTTGGAAATCACGGACGAGGATCGCAAACTCAACACGATCATCCCCGACAGCCCCAATCAGCCCTACGACGTAAAGACGATCATCGAGCACATCGTCGACAACGGTGATTTCTTGGAGACGCAGCCACTGTTCGCCCCCAACATCGTTGTCGGTTTTGGTCGCGTTGAGGGCCGCTCAGTGGGCATCATCGCCAACCAGCCGCAGGCAATGGCCGGAACCCTCAATATCGAGGCCGGTGAGAAAGCGGCGCGGTTTGTGCGGTTCTGTGACGCGTTTAGCATCCCAATTCTGACGCTTGTGGATGTTCCCGGCTACCTCCCCGGCACCGACCAAGAGTGGACCGGTGTTATTCGCCGCGGCGCCAAACTCCTTTATGCCTATGCCGAAGCGACAGTGCCATTGGTGACCGTCATCACCCGCAAGGCCTATGGCGGCGCGTACATCGTGATGGGCTCTAAGCAGTTGGGGGCAGACCTCAACTATGCGTGGCCAACCGCTGAGATCGCAGTGATGGGGGGCCAGGGCGCTGTCAACATTCTGTACCGCGGCGAGATCAAGGCTGCAGAAGCTGCGGGTGAGGATGTCGCAGCAGTGCGCACCCGCCTCGCCAACGAATACACCTACAACGTCGCTAGCCCATTCCTGGCCGCTGAACGTGGCGAGCTCGACGGGGTCATAGAACCTGCGGCGACTCGCGTGCAGGTCGTCAAGGCGCTGCGTGCGCTCCGCACCAAAAGAGCGAGTGTGCCGCCCAAGAAGCACGGAAATATCCCCCTGTGATCGACCCCGATACCGGCGAAAGTCTTCCCGACATCCGAATCGTCTCGACGAACGTTACGCCGGAGGAAGCCGCGGCAGCGACCGCAGTCGTGCGTACAGCGCTTGCCGAGTCTGGAGAGCTAGCCGGGGCGGGCGAACTGGCGCCGGAGTCGACGTGGGCACGCACCCAGCGGCCCATTCGCGCGCCACTATCTCCCGGCCCCGGTGAGTGGAACGCGAGCGCACGGCACTAAGGTTTGTTTCGCTCGAGACTCCGCCGACTGCGAGACCGTACCCCATTTGAATACTCTGGAATCCGTTCAATTCCCAGCAAATTCAGTGTTTTCCGCACTATTAGCTGATTATTGTCCCCCGAGAGTCCCCCAAAGAACCGACTTTGCAGTCCCAATTCTTGGTGCAGAATGTTAAGTGCTAGGTGTCTCTCCACAGGAGTTACACCGCCAAAGATTGGCCAACTAGGGTAAGCGGGCCAATTCTTTGGGGGCGGGTCAGGACGGTATTCGGGTTATCGTCCTGACCCGGGTTCTAGCGAAGGGCCGGAGAAGTGCTTCTGATAGCCACTCCGGTTCTTCTGCCATTAACCCACTCGAGGCTGCCATTAACCCACTCGAGGCTGGCATTACTCCCGCTCGAGGCTGGACTGCAGGGTGCTGACGCGCGGGATCTCCAGCCAGATATCCACCACGTCATCCTCAAGCGAGTCTTGCCCGAGGGCGGTCGACTCACCGTCACCAGCGCTGTGAAGACCAACCACGGTGATAGCTACATCCGAGCCCTCGGGCACGGTGCGAGCAATTATCTTGTCAGCACTGGTGGATTCGATTGCGAGCGCGAGCCTCGTGAGCACTCTGTCGAGATCAGCATCAGACAGATCGTCGATTCCTCCCTCGTCGAGAAGCGTCACGGTTGCCCCACGCCGTCGCGCATTCATGACCTGATCACGCACGGCATCGTTGAGCAGCTTGCGACCACGGATTTCGTCACGAATCGCGCCCTCAAGGTGGAGACACTCCCGGCGTTCCTCCTCCGAAAGGTCGCCGCTTGTTGCCTGGATGCGCTGAAGCATTGTCAACGCCATCGCGCCGGTCTGTTCGAGTCGGAACTGTCGCTCATGCACATGAGCGTCCTGAGCCGCTTGCCAGTCGGTGGCTTCCTGCTCGGCAAGAACGAAGCGCCGTGCATCCTTAGTCGCCTTGGCGAGGCCGCTACTCAGAACGTGCGAGACCGCAACCCACGACGCACTGCCGACGATGCCGAGGCTGAAGAGACCGGCGGGGCCCACTGGCCCGAGGCTGAACGTGTGGGCGACAAGAAATCCGATCCCCAGCCACGCAAACGTGTGGCGTCCTCGCGTGGAGGTAATCGTGAGCAGTGTGCCACTGGCTGCGACGTACCACGTGGCATACCCCGTTCCACCCTCACGACCAAAATCGAGTTCGTTGGCAACGAGGAGAGTAATTGCCACGACGGTGGCAAAATTGAAAGTTGCCATCCAGACGGGCATCCGCAGGGGACCCCACGGCAAGAGGCTAATGATCGTCGCAATAAGGTAGAGCGATGTTGCGATATAAATGGGGATCGGGCGGGCGGCCACCTCAATCGTATAGTTTGCCAAAACCACGTGGTAGGCGGAGAAGAGGGCCGCCAGACCGACTATCAGGTAACGGGGTACTCCGATCTTCACGAGGTGCGCCCGTCGCCGTCATCGTCGCTTGGTGCTCCGTACTTCTCATCACCCAGGGGCCACTGAATGCACACGAGGGTGCCCGTTCCCGGCGCAGACCTGATCATGGTGCGGCCACCGGCGTTGGCAACGCGCTCCACGATCGAGACCCGCACCCCAAAACGCTCGTCAGGGATGCGGTCCAAATCGAATCCTCGACCCGTGTCGATGACCTGAACCTCGATGCCGTTTCCTTCCAGCCCGCGAACGGTCACGTGGCGCTCGACATCTGACCCACCGGCGTGTTGAAGACTGTTCACCATCGCTTGCACGGCAGCTGAGTGGACAGCCTCCGCCGCGATCGCTGGAAACGACCGTGCACCGACGCTGCGCACCGAACAAGTGAAGTTCGAGTCAAGCATCTCCGCGGAGGTCACCACCCGCCCGGCGAGTTCCGTGGCCTGCACGGTGGAACGGTCATCCGGAGACGTCGATGCTGCTTCCTTCAGATGACCAATCGCGTTTCCAGCCATGACAGCGCTCAGGCGTTCCGCCTCGGGGGTGTAGGAACGCGCGGCAGAGATCAGGGTCGTGAGCACGCTGTCGTGAAGGATCGAATCAACCTGAACGCGCTCCACTTCTGTCGCGTGCTGCCGCACTGCGTTGCCATACCGTCCCAGCGCGGTCGCTTGAGCGTTATCGACGGTGGAGGCGGCTTGGCGCAGCATTGTCACGATGATCATGATTGCGCTGCCCAAGATGAGGGCGTAGAAAGATTCCAAAATAGCCAATTCCACCGTTGCCCCTCCGCCCTCGGGAAGACTTCGCACGATGCCGTACACAATCGGGGCGGCAAAAAGATAAATACCCGCGAGAACCGGCCTAAAAGCGATCGTCGCCATTGCAGTGCCGACGGTGATGAGGTAATCGAGCCAGTGAATTCCGTTGAAGACTTCCACTCCAGGAAGCACCGTGAAGGGCCAACTGACGAGCGCCAAAAAATAGATCACCGCGAAAGTGCCATGGGCTTCGCGCACCCAACGATTCGCGAATGACGCAACAACCACGACGATCAATAGGCCGAAGAGCGACGGCACCGTGACAATCAACCACCAGGGCTGCGCTTCATCCAGTTGCGACAAGAGCCACGGGATGGTTTGAACGCCAAAGACAACGCCAATCACCGCGACCGAACGCGAAATGACCCGTTCAACCTGTTTGCGGCTGATCGGGTTTCGCGGCTGCTTCACCGCCGGCGCTTGGCGCGCCACCTCGAGCCTAGCGACCATCAACGCCTTCCGAGTCGAGTCCCGGCAAGATTCCGTCTTCGACGGCACGACGCAAGAGGTCCACCTTCGTCGGCGCTGGCCGGCCAACCTCGACATACTTTACGCGGATGCGGTCAAGATATTCGCGCGCAGTCGAGTAACCAATTCCTAGCTGCTGTGCCGCAAGCTTGAGCGGCAAGCCGGAGGCATAAAGGTGAAGAATTTCGCGTTCGCGACGCCCCAATTGTGCCTTTGCGAAATCGCGATCAGCATCGATCGCGGTCGCCCATTCAAGGTTATTGAGCACCTCGCCGCGCGCAACGGTCGCCGCAGCCGCGAGCACCGTTTTGGTGGCGGATGACTTGGGGATGACCCCTGCTGCCCCGGCCGCGAGAGCCTCGCGAACGCTTGCGACACGATCGGCAATACTGTGCACGAGCACCGCTGATCCGGTGGCCTGAACGTTTTTGACGTTGTCAGTGACGGTGGAGCCATCACCGAGCGAAAGGTCGAGCACAACGACATCTACTTCGCGCCCGTTAAGCCCTTCAACGAGTTCCTTAACGGTCGCCGCGGCCATCACAAAATCGTAGCCCTCATCGATAAAGGCGGCTTTGAGCCCAAGCCGAACCGATTCGTGGTCATCAACGACAGCAACAGTGACTTTGCTCTGCGCGCTCCCACTGGTTAAAGCCGTCCCGGATGGTTCTGTCTCGGCCATGTGGCGTCCTCCTGAGTTTCTGTCCCCCATCGTAGTCACGTTGGTTCCCACTCACGCTCACCTCACGGCCAACACGCGTAGTCAATCTCGAGTAAACGTTCCCACTGCTTCAACGTGATGCGTGTGCGGGAACAGATCGAATGCCCGCACTGCGCGGAGGGTGTATCCCTTTTCGGCGAAGAATGCCACATCGCGGGCGAATGCCACCGGGTCACAGGCCACATAAACCACGTGAGCCGGTGCGGCCGATGCCAGCAATTCGACCACTTCGCGGCCGGCACCAGAACGGGGAGGGTCAAGCACAACGGTGGCGCGTTCAAGTCGAGCACGTTCCGTTGCGCTCGCACCGGTCACCAATTGACGAAGCCACCGATCAACGCGGCCCGTCTCCGCGCGGGCACCCAACCATTCCGAGAGGTTCTGGGCGGCGTGATCAGTAGCCGAAGACTCTGCTTCAACCGTCGTAATTTTGGTTGCCGGACCAAACTTGTCGCCCACAGCTGCGGCGAATAGACCAACGCCACCATAAAGATCCAGATTGGATGCCGCGGGGTCAAACAATTCTGGATCGATCGCGTCTTGCACGGCCGCGGTCAGCACTTCGGCGGCGCCGTGGTGCACTTGCCAGAACCCGGAGTCGAGTAGCGAGAATTCGCGCTCCCCCACCAACTCGGTGATGACCTGCGGCTTTTGTTTACCCATAATCAGCCGCACGCCGCCTGAGCTGGGATTGAGAACGTCAACGCGTTCGAACCCCGCAAAGTTTTGGTCGAGGGGGGCCGCCGCCGAAAGCTCGGGGGTTGCCAGTGGCAGGTCGCGAACCGAGATCACTCGGTGTGAGCGGGCCGCGAATGGGCCCAGGTTTCCTGCGTCGTTGACGTGGAGGCTGACCCGGGTGCGCCATCCGAGTCCATTCCGTTCGTCATCACCGGGAACAACTTCGACGACCGGAGCGTGGGTGACTTTCGCCATGCGCTCGAGCGATTCGCGCAAGATCTGGGCTTTGAGAGTGCGCTGGTGACTGAGCTCAATGTGACCGAATTCGGCACCACCGGCCCGGTTGTCCGGATCGCGGTCGATGCTCGCCGCCGACCACACGTGGTCTTTGCGGTGCTTACTGGCGGTGACCACTTTCACCGTTTCTGCGCGCCAGAACGATTTCTTCTTGTCGTCGGTAATGCGCACGAGCACGCGCTCACCGGGGATTGCGTCAGAAACAAAAACGACACGACCATCGTGACGCGCAACACTGACACCCCCGTGCGCAATGTTGGTAACGTCTACTTCGATCATTTGGCCTAGCCATTCACCCATCCCTTGAGCATAGGATCCTTGTGCGCCTTTATCTTGCCTCCACCTCTCCCGCACGGCTTGCGACCCTGCGTGCGGCCGGTGTTGAGCCGATCCTTCTGGTGTCGGGTGTCGATGAAGAAGCGGTGGCGGCGGCAGCTCCTGGGCCCCTCAACGGCCCCGCCCTTGTTGAGTTATTGGCCCGCGCTAAGGCCGAAGCCGTGACCGATTCGCGCATCAACGGGCATCCCATCGATGGGTTCATTCTTGGGGGCGATTCTGCTTTCGAATTGGATGGCCAATTGTTTGGAAAACCTCATGAGCCAGAAATTGCTACCCAGCGCTGGGCCGCACAGCGGGGCCGCACTGGGGTGTTGCATTCGGGTCATTGGCTTATCGATCACCGCGGCGGTGAAGTCCGTGGGGCGACCGGGGCAGTGTCGAGCGCGAGTGTCACCTTTGCTTCCAACATCAGCGATGCCGAGATCGATGCCTATGTCGCAACGGGTGAACCTCTGAAGGTCGCTGGTGCTTTCACAATTGATAGCTTGGGTGCGGCCTTCATCACACGTATTGAGGGTGATCCACACGCCGTTGTGGGGCTCTCGGTCTCTTTACTGCGTCAACTGCTGCGCGAATTCGATGCCGAGTGGACTGATCTCTGGAATATCGAGCACCCCGGACTGTAGGCATCCACAGTGCTTGGCGCCTATTTTTGTATGCGATATCTCAAGGCTTCGGCCCTTACCCCCTTAGGCTAGGTAACTATGGCTCGAATTACGAAGGTGCTCATCGCCAACCGCGGAGAGATCGCCGTTCGCGTTATCCGCGCCGCTAAAGACAGCGGCATTGCCTCGGTCGCGGTGTATGCAGACCAGGATCGGGATGCCCGGCACGTCAAGCTTGCCGATGAGGCGTACGCCCTCGACGGTACAACCAGCGCCGAAACCTACCTCGTCATCGACAAGATCCTGTCGATTGCTCGCCGTTCGGGTGCTGATGCGATCCACCCGGGATATGGCTTCTTAGCGGAGAACGCAGAATTCGCTCGCGCTGTTATTGACGCGGGCATCATCTGGATCGGTCCATCTCCCGAGGCGATCGAGAAGCTCGGCGATAAGGTTTCTGCCCGCCACATTGCAGAAAAGGTGGGTGCGCCACTGGCTCCTGGAACCCTGAACCCGGTGAGTGGCGCCGCGGAGGTGCTCGACTTTGTTGACCTGCACGGTCTCCCCGTTGCCATCAAAGCGGCATTCGGTGGTGGCGGGCGCGGTCTCAAGGTTGCGCGTACGCGTGAAGAGATCCCCGAACTATTTGATTCTGCAACGCGCGAGGCTGTTGCCGCATTCGGTCGCGGTGAGTGCTTCGTCGAGAAGTACCTCGATCAGCCCCGTCACGTCGAAACGCAGTGTCTTGCGGATGCGCACGGCAACGTTGTTGTGATTTCTACCCGCGACTGTTCGCTGCAGCGTCGCCACCAGAAGCTTGTTGAGGAGGCACCGGCGCCGTTCCTCAGCGATGAGCAGAACAAGGCCCTGTATGAGTCTTCTAAGGCAATCCTGCGCGAAGTCGGCTACCTCGGTGCCGGAACCTGCGAGTTCTTGGTTGCCAAAGACGGCACAGTTTCGTTCCTTGAGGTAAACACGCGCCTGCAGGTTGAACACCCCGTCTCTGAAGAGGTCACCGGTATCGACCTGGTTCGTGAACAGTTCCGCATCGCCGAGGGTGGTGTTCTCGATTACGACGACCCCGCCCCCCGCGGTCACTCTTTTGAGTTCCGCATCAATGGTGAGGATGCCGGACTCAATTTCATGCCCTCCCCCGGCCCGGTGCACGTGTTGCGCATGCCCGGCGGCCCCGGCGTGCGTGTCGACAGCGGTGTCACTACCGGCGATGAGATCAGCGGCGCATTCGACTCGCTTCTGGCGAAGCTCATCGTCACTGGCTCTAGCCGTGAGGATGCCCTTGAGCGTTCACGCCGTGCACTCGACGAGTTTGAGGTTGCCGGCCTTCCCACTGTGCTGCCGTTCCACCGCAAGATCGTTCGCGATCCTGCATTTACGAGTAACCCATTCACGATTTACACCCGCTGGATCGAGACCGAATTCGACAACGACATCGAGCCGTGGACGGGTTCGCTCGCCGATCCGGCCCCTGCCCCGCGACACAACGTTGTAGTGGAGGTTGCGGGTAAGCGCGTCGAAGTGAACCTGCCTTCAAAGCTGACCCCCAGCGCCACAACCGGGGCTATCCTCACCGCCGCCCCCAAGCGTCGCGCGGCCTCCGCCGTGAACACCATCACCGGTGACTCAGTGAAGGCCCCGATGCAGGCGACGGTCGTGAAGGTTGCTGTTGCCGAGGGCGACAAGGTCATCAAAGGAGACCTCATCCTTGTGCTCGAGGCGATGAAGATGGAGCAACCGCTGGTGGCCCACAAAGACGGCGTTGTGGCGTCAGTGAACGCGCGAGTCGGCTTGACGGTGGCGTCAGGCCATCTGCTCATGAACATCGCCGACTAGCTACGGCTACGGCTACGGCTACGGCTACGGCTACGGCTACGGCTACGGCTACGGCTACGGCTACGGCTACGGCTACGGCTACGGAGTGGACCCTAGGAGATTTGAACTCCTGACCTCCTCGATGCGAACGAGGCGCGCTACCAACTGCGCCAAGGGCCCGTGCTGCAGTGACAACGATATCATTCGCCGATCGCCGATCAGAACGTGCCAATGTCGCCCGCCGCATCCCACTTTCGCTAGGGCAGGTGCCCCTGTTTTCGCGCGATTGCTACCGCTGCATAGCGCGAAGATGCGTCGAGTTTTTTCATTGCGCTACTGAGATAGCCCTTGACGGTTTGCTCGGTGAGGTAGAGCAGCGCCGCCGTACGCGCGTTGGTGTAGCCGAGCGCGACGTACGAGAGCACGTCTATCTCTCGCGGAGATAGCAGAACGGCCGCCGCGTTCAGCTGAGTATCATTTGACTCATCTCCTAAAACGTCGGCAAGGCTCCGCCCAATGCTTCGAAGCTTCAGCCGGACGTCGCGGTCAGAGACGTCGGCGGCGAGCTGGCGGATCTGCGCAAATTGTTCCCGCAGGTGCTCCTCAGCTGTGGGAGACAACCTTCCGCCCTGGTGCGACTGTAAGGCCACCAACCGACGTGTCACCTCATCGCGGATAGCAAGCTCTCTGCCCAGTGCGTCTGCGATTGCGACGGCAGGGCGGGCGGCGACAGTGTCTGGCATGAGAAGTGAGTGCGAACCCGCATAGATTAACCCCCGCAGCGTTCCCGAGGCAACAATCGGAATGGCGAGAAGTGACACCACTCCTTCACCGAGAACGGGGGCATCATAATCGTGCGTGATTTGCGGAGAGTGCTCGTAGTCGCGAGTAAAACGCGGGCTTTTCTGAGCCATTGCAAGCCCGCCGAGGCCTCGCTCTTTTCGCACTTGTAACCCATCAAGTCGGCCGGTTCGAGCGCCGCTAAACGCATTGATGGTCAGCTCGGTTCCTGAAATGAGGCCCCCAAACGACAAGCTAAATCCCGTGCTTGCTGCGACCTCTTGAGTGGCTTTCTGGATCAGATCGACGTCACTCGGTTCAGCTGTCTGCGTCATTGCGGATTCCCAACTTTCGGGGGTATTACGTGCCTTAAGCCCCTACGTAGCCTGAGATTAGCACGGGATTTTCACCCCACAAGTGAAATTCCACATCAAGCATTTCAAAGGAGAAATTGATGTCAGATGCCCATTCGCCAGCGCGAACGCCTCCACGGGAACCTATACCTCGCGCGCCCCACCAGAGCGGATCCTTCGCCGAGATTCAGGCCCACGCGACCTCCGCTCCCGACGAATTCTGGTTGCACCAAGCAGAACGCATCGACTGGTTCACCCCACCAACGTGTGCCACTCCGGTGCAAGCAACCGAACCCGGGACCGATCGGGGCTCTTGGTTCGCCGACGGAACGCTCAACATGAGCGTCAACACGCTCGACCGCCATGTGGCCGCCGGACGAGGAGACCAACCAGCGCTCATCTCCGATTCAGCGATGACTGGAGAACAGAGTGTATTGAGCTACGCACAGCTCCTCGAACGCGTCCGCAATTTTGCCGGAGGCCTACACGAACTGGGCGTTGGTGTGGGAGACCGCGTCTTGATCTACCTGCCCATGATCCCCGAAGCGGTTGTGGCCATGCTCGCATGCGCTCGAATCGGGGCCATTCACTCTGTCGTGTTCGGCGGCTTTGCCGCAAGCGAATTAGCGGTGCGGATCAACGACGCCACGCCCTCAGTGATCGTCACCGCAACCGGTGGTCTCGAGCCATCCCGTGCAGTGGAGTACCTCCCAATCCTGCACCAAGCGATCGCTCTGAGTACCGGAAGCGTTCGAAATGTTGTGGTCAAAGACCGGCCTCAACTCGACGGCGACATAACCGAATACGCTAATGGCGCCACAGCCGGAGGCTCGGTCGACGTGACGTGGCGTGATTGGGAGCAGCTCGAGTCTGCCGCACTGCCCGCCGATGCTGTTGAGATGCGCGCCCAAGATCCGCTCTACATTCTCTACACATCAGGCACCACGGGGAGCCCCAAAGGGGTGGTTCGGGACACCGGCGGCTACGCCGTGGCTCTTGAATGGGCCATGAGTCATATCTACGGAATCGACAACCAAGACACCATCTTTACCGCTTCGGATGTTGGCTGGGTCGTTGGCCATTCCTTCATCGTATATGGTCCGTTAATTGCGGGCGCGGCGACAGTTTTGTACGAAGGTAAGCCCGTCGGCACGCCCGATGCTGGCACGTTCTGGCGGCTCATTGAGGATTACAAGGTCGACGTGCTCTACACCGCACCGACGGCGCTGCGCGCTATCCGCCGAGAAGATCCCACGCTCGAAGAACTCGGCAAATACGACACCTCCAGCTTGAAGGCCGTGTACCTCGCTGGCGAGCGACTCGACACTGAGACGTGGCACTGGGCCAACAATGGCATCCACGTTCCCATCATCGATCACTGGTGGCAGACAGAGACCGGATGGCCGATCTGCGCGAACCCTCGTGGTGTGCAGCAACTGCCCTCGAAAGCGGGATCGACCGGCGTGCCGATGCCCGGCTTCCTTCCCCGCATTCTCGACCGCGAGGGCAATGACGTTACTCAGCCAGGCACCGAGGGAAACATCGCAATTCAGTTGCCGCTTCCTCCGGGCACCCTTATCGGCCTGTGGGGCAGCACCGAACGATTCGTGAGCTCATATCTCGCCGAGTTCCCCGGATACTACGCAACGGGTGATGCCGGCTATTTCGACGACGACGGCTACCTCTTCGTGATGGGGCGCACCGACGATGTCATCAACGTGGCCGGGCACCGCCTCTCAACAGGATCACTTGAGGAAGTTCTCTCCCAACATCCTGACGTCGCCGAGTGCGCCGTTCTCGGTCTGCACGACGAGCTAAAGGGCCAACGCGCGGCCGGCTTCATCACCATGAAACACGGTCACACACGGTCAGAAAGCGATCTCGCCATAGAGCTTGTGGCGCTTGTACGCGAGGTCATTGGCCCAGTGGCCGCGTTCCGCGACGTGATGGTTGTCGAGAGGTTGCCAAAGACGCGTTCCGGAAAGATCCTTCGTAAAACCATTCGCCAAATCTTTGACGGCGAGGAAGTGCGTATTCCTCCGACGATTGAAGACATCACGGTACTTGATCCCCTCTTTGTCGCTGCAGGCCGCACCCCCGTTCGCTAGTTTCAAACGATCCACCCCATCTATCAATTTTTGAGGCAAGGAGGCCCCAGATGTCTGATGAAAGCTCCCCCAACAGGGATACAACCGCCCCACCCGCCGATCCTGAAAGCGCGCCACGGGCGCCTGCCGGGCTCGACTACCGCGAAGAAGAGAAAGACCCTGCTTTTGTGGAACTCAAACGGCGACACCGCTCGTTTGTATTCCCGCTCACGATTGTCTTTCTGCTCTGGTATTTCGGCTACGTGATTCTGGCCGCCTATGCGCATGACTTCATGGCAACCCCCGTCTTCGGTGTTATCAATATCGGGCTACTGCTCGGCTTTGGCCAGTTCGTGAGTACTTTCGTGATCACGATGACCTATGTCTCGTTTGCCAACCGCAAACTGGATCCTCTTGCCGCCCAGATCAGAACAGATCTTGAATCGAAGGAGTCCGTCGCATGATCGCCCTCAGCCTGAGCACACTTGCCGCCGCCGCAGACGCGGAGTCCCAGAGCAATCCGGTTCTCAACATTTCGATCTTTCTCGCATTTGTGGCCATCACGCTGTTCATCGTGATCCGTGCCAGCCGCAACAACGCGACGGCCGCGGATTACTATGCCGGAGGTCGCTCGTTCACGGGCCCACAAAACGGGTTCGCGATCACCGGTGACTACCTGTCGGCAGCATCCTTCCTCGGGATCGTTGGAGCAATTGCGATCAACGGGTACGACGGATTCTTGTACTCCATCGGCTTCCTCGTCGCCTGGCTCGTCGCCCTGCTTTTGGTTGCAGAGTTGATGCGCAACACCGGCAAGTTCACGATGGCGGATGTTTTGTCATTCCGTCTGAAGCAACGCCCGGTCAGGATGGCGGCCGCGGCAACAACGCTCGCAGTCTGCTTCTTCTATCTGCTTGCGCAGATGGCCGGAGCCGGTGGCCTGGTCTCGCTGCTCCTCGGTATCAACGACAAGCTCGGTCAATCAGTTGTGGTTGCGGTCGTCGGCGGTCTCATGATCCTGTATGTGCTGATCGGCGGCATGAAGGGCACCACCTGGGTGCAGATTGTGAAAGCGTTCCTGCTGGTGGGGGCCGCGATCGCAATGACCATCTGGGTGCTCATTCTCAATGGATTCGATCTCTCACGTGTGCTGCAGAGTGCCGTGGACAATTCCGTGGCTACACCTGCTGTGGCGATCCTTGCACCCGGGCTCCAATATGGTTCCAATCCGCTCGACTTCATCTCACTATCGATTGCACTCGTGCTCGGTACCGCTGGTTTGCCTCACGTCTTGATGCGCTTCTATACGGTGCCAACGGCAAAAGAGGCACGACGTTCAGTGGTGTGGGCGATCTGGCTCATCGGTGGCTTCTACCTGCTCACGCTCGTGCTCGGCTACGGTGCTGCAGCCCTTGTGGGTTCCGACACCATCCAAAATGCACCGGGCGGCGTGAACTCTGCGGCTCCTTTGCTGGCACTTGAGCTCGGAGGTCCATTGCTCTTGGGCTTCGTCTCGGCGATCGCTTTCGCTACGATCCTCGCGGTCGTTGCCGGGCTCACGATCACAGCGGCGGCATCCTTCGCTCACGACATTTACTCGAACGTGATCAAGAAGGGCAAGGGAGACCCCGACGCTGAGGTCAAGATCGCTCGACGCACCGTCGTGGTGATCGGTGTGCTTGCAGTACTGGGAGGCATCGGTGTTCAAGGCCAAAACATCGCCTTCCTTGTGGCACTCGCATTCGCCGTTGCGGCAAGCGCGAACCTACCCACGATTCTCTACTCCCTGTACTGGAAGCGGTTCAACACCCGAGGTGCCGTGTGGAGCATGGTCGGCGGTCTGGCTGCAGCGGTTCTGCTCATCGTCTTCTCGCCAGTGATGAGCGGCACGCCAACGTCGATGTTGGGCGCGGATGTCAACTTCGCGATTTTCCCCCTGAAGAACCCCGGCATTGTCTCCATTCCGCTCGGGTTCGCACTCGGCTGGCTGGGAACGGTCACCTCTCAGCGGCAGGAGGATCCTGAACTCGCAGCCGAGATGGATGTGCGCTCGCTGACCGGGCACGGTGCGGAGACCGCAACAGAGCACTAGAACGACGGCGAGGCGTGCGGCTTGGACTCACCACCAACCCGCACGCCTCATCGCCGTGCGATCTCGAAAGCTTGCGCAAACATCCGCGCTCGACCTCTAGGAGAGGGTGTCTGCTGACTCTCTGGGTGGTTGCGTTAGCTAGCTGTAGTTCCCTGTGAGGTTGTGGACGCGGTCTGATGGTGTTTGGCCGCCGATGCCGGTGTGGGGTCTGTGGTGATTGTAGCTGTGGAGCCAGGCTGGGTAGGTTGCCGCGCGTGCTTCGTCGCTGAGGTAGGTGTGGGCGTAGGCCCATTCCTCGGCGAGGGTGCGGTTGAAGCGTTCGACTTTCCCGTTGGTTTGCGGGCGGTAGGGGCGGGTGAATTTGTGGTTGATTGCGGGGCCGAGGGCTGTGGTGAAGGCGGCTGACCGGTAGCAGGAACCGTTGTCGGTCATCACGGCGGTCACGGTGATGCCGGCATCGACGAAGAACTGGTTCGCGCGGCGCCAGAACCCGGACGCGGTTTCCTTCTTCTCATCGTCGAGGATCTCTGAATATGCCAGTCGGGAGTGGTCGTCGACGGCGTGATGCAGGAACGAGTATCCGCGGCCGCCTTTCTGGTTGTTGTGGTTGCCGATGGTGCGGCCTAACTTTCGGTGGCCGCCCCCGTTAGGGATACGTCCTTGTTTCTTGATATCAACGTGCACCAGCTCGCCCGGTATCGCTTTCTCATAGCGCACGGGTTTTGATCGTCGGACGAGGAGTCCCGTGCTTTGGTCGAGCCAGGCGAGTTTTGGCATCCGATAGCGGGCTAGTACCCGCTCGACTGTGGAGCGATTGAGGTGCAGGTGGTAACTGATCCGATGTGGTCCCCACCGACGGGTGAATCGCAACGCGATGATGCGTCGCTCAAGGCGGCGCGAGGTGCGCGCCGGTGAACGATTCGGTCGTGAGGAGCGGTCAGTCAGGGGTTGACAAGCGCGAAAACGTGCAGCCCATTTCGATGCTGTTGATGGTGAACATTGGAATCGTTCTGCGGCACGACGAGCGGACCAGCCGCCTTCCACGATCAGACGAGCAAGACGAAGCCGCCCCTCCGGGGCGAACGGGGCGTTAGCGTGAGTCATGAAGACCTTCGGTTGGGGATGTGAGGGTGGTACCCACATCCTGCCGGAGGTCTTCGCTAACTCGCGCGATCACAACGTCCCGGGGAACTACAGCTAGCGCGACGGCGACGAGCGAGCGCGGCATCCAAGTCTGGTGCACCGCCCTCGATATTGACTATGCCCATGCCAGCAAAACGGTTGGGGATCGATGCCGCAGCGGGCGCCGATACCGGTGCCGTTGGCACACGCCCAGCTTCGCGCGCGCGTTCCGTTTCGCGGGTTGCCGCGGCCATTGCAGCGGTGTTCGCACGAAGGGCCTGTTCGGCCGATTCTGCGGCGGCACGCAGCTCACTGTCGATCTCGGCAGCGCGACGTGCGGCGGCCACCGCTGCTGCCGGTGCGTTGCTGCGCGTCAGGTACATGGGTTTGGGCACGGGCACCGGAGTCCAGCTGACCTGCGCGGTCGGCTCCTCAACGAGTGCTTCAGATGAAAGCACAATTCGGCGACGCGGCGCAGCCGTTTGCGCGGTCAGAGCGATGTCTTCGCGTCGAGCACGTGAACGTTCAGCGAGGCGAGAGAGCATCGCGCTTGCGCTGATTCCGGCGATAGCAGCGGTGGCGAGCACAAGCCAGGTGCCCGAAACGAGGGCGGCACCGGCCGTGACAATGAGCGAAAGCTGCACACCGACAACAACGATGCTCGCCAGGAGCACAAGCGCGGTGAATGCGCGCGTTCGGCGA
Organism: Rhodoglobus vestalii; assembly: GCF_006788895.1. Classification (NCBI taxonomy): domain Bacteria; kingdom Bacillati; phylum Actinomycetota; class Actinomycetes; order Micrococcales; family Microbacteriaceae; genus Rhodoglobus; species Rhodoglobus vestalii. The sequence continues at coordinate 2,324,617 of NZ_VFRA01000001.1, read as the reverse complement.
AGGCGTCGCGCCGACAGCGCGAGCATCTGTTGCCGAGTGGGTGGGGTTACCGCTCGCCCCACAGCGACCGGCCCTTGCAGCGCACGAGCTTTTGCAAGCTCAGCCGCTCTGCGCGCCACCGTCTCTGCGCGCACCTCATCGGGAAGCTCTGAAGTCTGCGCGAGCACACGAATCGTCTGCTGCAGGCGAACCGCATTTCGCTCGGTCGCGAGATATTCGCGTTTCTTCAACCAGTTAGGAACCAAGTACACCAACCACAACCCCGCCGCGAGCGCGATCATCACGCCGCCGCCGATGCTGGTCAATTCCATGCCTACACGGTACGAGCATCCACGCAACACAGACCGTCGGCACGCGGGAGTGGACACGAAAGTTCCTGAGAATTGTCCTCCAGCGGGTAGGGCTGCTGGCGGGACGGGACTGCTGGCGGGCGCGGATTCCGCTAGCGGCGCGGAGGGATCAGCGGAGTAGCCGCCAAGGTGCGATCCGCAGTCGGAACCAGAGCATCGCCTTCAGGGGCGGCACCCGCCTGCCAGCGGCGCAGGACCCCCTGCGGAACTTCTTCCACAGTGAGCGCAAAACAGAAGTGGTCACGCCAGTCGCTATCGATATGGATAAAACGACGCCTCAAGCCCTCATAACGAAAGCCGAGCTTCTCCACCACGCGCAAACTGGGCGCATTTTCGGGTCGAATGCAGATTTCCATGCGGTGCAATCCGAGCTGAAAGAAACAGTGGTCGGTAGCGAGAGCCACCGCGGTAGGCGTTATCCCCCTGCCGGCGAAACGCTCCGACACCCAGTAACCGATCGTTGCCGAAGCAAGGGAACCGTAGGTGATCGATGACACATTGAGTTGCCCCGCAACTTCATCCTCGTGCTCAATCACGAAGGGCAGCCCCGAGCCAGCTCGAGACTGCTGAAGGAGCCCGCGGATGCTCGACTTCACGTCAAAGCTGAAAGGCCCGACGGGGCTCGTGGCCTCCCACTGGCGCAGCCACCGCCTGTTATCGCGCAGCTCGTTCTCCAATACGCGCGCATCTCGAACCCGGATCGGGCGAATGCTGATGTTTCCGTCGCGGAGCGTCGGAATGCCATACGCCATCCGCTACTCCAGCGTTGAACTGAACTGCTTGAGCCAGGGGCGCAGGTCGGGGCCCAAATCTTCACGATCAACAGCAAGCTGCACAATCGCCTTAATGTAGTCGAGACGGTCACCAGTGTCATAGCGGCGACCACGGAACACAACCCCATAGACACCACCGGCAACATTTTTTTCGGCCATCTCGAGCAGGGCATCCGTCAACTGGATTTCGCCACCCTTACCAGGATCGGTGCGTTCAAGAATGCCGAAAATTTCGGGACGCAAAACGTAACGGCCAATAATGGCCAGATTGGATGGTGCAGTGCCCTGGGCGGGCTTCTCAACCAGACCCGTAATGCGCACCACATCATCGTCCACAGTGGCCTCAACCGTAGCGATTCCATACATGTGACTCTGAGCTGGATCGACCTCCATCAGGGCAATGACAGTCGCATTGCGCGCCGCCTGCTCCTCAAGCATGCGCGAAAGCAACACATCCCGGGCATCAATGAGATCGTCACCAAGCAGCACCGCGAATGGCTGATCGCCCACATGCATGCGGGCCCGCAACACCGCATGGCCAAGACCCCGCGGGTCACCCTGGCGCACATAGTGCATGTCGGCGAGGTCGTTAGAGAACTCAACCTTGGAGAGACGATCAGTGTCACCCTTCAGTTCAAGAGTTGCCTCAAGTTCGGTCATCCGATCGAAGTGATTCTCGAGCGCATTCTTGTTGCGGCCCGTCACCATCAGCACATCGGTGAGACCCGCAGCAACGGCCTCCTCCACGACATACTGAATTGCAGGCTTATCGACCACCGGCAACATCTCTTTCGGCATAGCCTTTGTTGCCGGCAAAAATCGGGTGCCCAGACCTGCAGCGGGAATGACCGCTTTAGTAATCTTCGATGCCATAGGTACAGGGTAGTGGGCGAGCCTCGTAGAATGAGAACATGACCGACGACGTCAGTCACGACAAACGTGCACTCCGGGCCGAATTACGCGAACGCCGCCGCATCTGCACCGCCAAAGAACGGAACGATTCTGAAGTGGGGATCACCGCAAACCTCATCGAACTTGCCACACGAACCGGCTCAACCTCAGTGGCGGCCTACCTCTCCACAACAGACGAACCCCAAACCCGTGGATTCCTCCACTGGGCCTCAGAACACAACATCACCGTGCTACTGCCCATTTCGCGCGCCGACGGCCTGCTCGACTGGGCACCCTATGACGGCGAAGAAGAAAACAGCGACCTAATCGGTATGCCAGCACCCACCAGTGAGGTTCTTGGCCCGATCGCTATCAACGATGTCGACCTGATTATTGTGCCCGCGGCATCCGTGGATCGCAGCGGAATGCGCATGGGCTGGGGGCGCGGATATTTCGATAAAACACTGGGTTCGATGGAAGCGAAACCACCCGTCTACGCCGTAATTTTTGACAACGAATACGTGGATGTCGTTCCCACCGAAGTTCATGACCAACCAGTCAATGGAATAGTCACCCCCACGGGAATTGTGACCATCACCGAGCACAACTAAGGATCTAGTGCCTACCTACTCTTACCGCTGCACCGAATGCTCCAACGCTTTCGACATTCAGCAGTCATTCACTGATGACTCATTGACCGTCTGCCCCGCCTGCCAGGGCAAACTTCGCAAAATGTTTTCCGCAATCGGTGTCACCTTCAACGGCTCAGGCTTCTATCGCAACGACTCGCGGGCTACCAAGAGTTCAAGCGACTCCGGCTCAAGCGGGTCCGGCTCGTCGTCAGGCTCTTCCTCTGGTGACTCATCGAAGAGCACATCATCAGGCGCTGGATCATCAGGCTCAAGCTCGTCAGGCTCAAGCTCGTCAGGCTCATCTTCTTCGTCGACCTCGTCGACTTCCTCTGCCTCTCCCTCTGCCACAAAACCGTCATAGTTGACTAAACCCTCACCCCGGGTGGTCGAGTCCGAAGCCGGGCCCACCGAGGCCGAGTTGCTCCTTCAGACCAGAGACCTGCTCGCCCAAAAAACCTAACCCCAGTGCGGTGGTTTGTCGCCCTTGAGCCGCTCGTCGTTCTCATTGGCGGGATGCCGCAAGGGTTCAGCGCGAGGATGAGGATCTGACCCCTCAGGCGGTGCTGTCGTAACGCGGCGGCGCTTCTTACCCTTCGCAGGTTGCGCGTCGTCCCTCTCGTCGTGCTCATCGCCGGGGTTCTCATCGTCGGGGTTCTCGTCGTGCTGCTCGCTCGAACGGGAGTTGTCGGTGCCGCCCACGTGTTACTGCTCGGGACGTGTGGCGGGGATGATCGAGACGGGCTCAGTGGTGGGAGCAGGCTCAGCTCCGAGCATCCGCGCCAGCTTGTCCGCCACCTGATCGGGGTCGCCGAACAGCTCAAAGGCATGCACCCGCAGATAATGCCAGCCCAGTCGACGCAACAACTCGGGCCGCAAACGCAACGATTCGCGCAGGCTCGCGCCGTGCACCATCGCATCGGTTTCAATCGTTCCGCAGCGACCGCCTAGCGAAGCAACCAATCCCAGCTTGGCGCGGTGACCGAGGGCGACACGCAACCCGCGCCGCTCGAGACGACGTGCAAGATCAACCAGCATCGGGTCACTATCGTCGGGCACCGGCGCCTCAGAATAACGAGCATCGACTTCGTCGAGTACCTCAGCGAGGGCAACGGCACCGTGCTTCATGCGACCGTCGTCGAGATCTTCAGACCGGAACGAGGTCACGATCTCAAGCGAACGGCGAGCACGCGTCATCGCGACCGCGAGAAGGCGCTCTCCCCCGGGCTCGCCGAGTGAACCGAAGTCAGAGAGCACGCGACCGTGGGGTGTGCGGCCATATCCGATCGAGAAAATGACCCGGTCGCGGCTTTGGGCCACAGCCTGATCGATCGTGGTGACCGTAAACGGTTCGGCACGATCGCCGATGATGACATCGAGGAGTTCGGGGCGACGACGGCTGACAGCATCCAGGACCGACTGCATCACACGCACCGAGTGCAACGGGCTCGCCGTAATCACCATCAGCGACTCTTGTGGGCGCTTAGTGGCATGATCGACAACGAGTTCAACGACACGAGAGACTTCGGCGTCGGGGCTCTCTACCGCTCCCGAGTCGGGGTCGGGCATCCCGACACCATCGGCAACATAGCTCACCGCGAGGCTGCCGTGGCCGAGAAAACTTCCGGCCCAGGGCAGCGACTCGATTTGCCCGCCGTAGAAGCGACGATTCACCAGTTCAGCGAGTTCTTCGCCCCCCGGACGGTAGCTTCGAGTCAGCGTGAGCGTCGGGAGCAGCCCACTCAGTCGAGCGAAGGCCGAATCTTCGACCAGAGCTTCACGCACCTCATTGTCGATGGGTGGTGGGGCATCGGCGGTAGCATCGCGAACCGCAATCTCAAACGGAGTAGGCGACTGGATTACGGGGTCACCAATAGCAACAACCTGCTTCGAGCGGCGGATCGCTCCCGCCGCTTCAGCCACCGTCATCGCTCCGGCGTCAACGAGAAACACCGTATCGAACGGCATCGTGTCGACAACAGAGTCGATCTCATAGGGCGAGGCAAGCCAGACGGGCGCAATGGTGCGCGAGAGGTGGGGTGCCGACGTTTGAACATCGAAGGAGGTGAGCCGATCCTTGGAGAGGGCACGCTTGAGCGCACTCGCTTCGTCGGGCCAGTCAACAAGCCCAACCTTCCAGTTCTCGGCGATTTGCCACGACAATTGTTTCGCATTCGCCGATGCGTGTGCTTCGTCAACAAGGCGGAAATCTGCTTCGAGGCGATCCACCACCGAGGTGTTGGCGTTGAGCAGTGCACGATCCATCTCGAGCATGGAGTCAAGCGCCGATTTCCACCACGACAGTTCGAGCTCGGCGGCAACCTGATCTTCGGGCACGTGCCGCTTGGCCAGATCCTCAATCAGAGGATTGAGTTTGAGGTCACGCATACTGCCCATCAGGGCGGTGCGCTCTTGCAGATTGTTGAGTACGTCGGATTCGGCGGCGAGCGCTGAAATTTTATCGATCAGGAACGGGATCGGCAGACTCGTCAGCGCGACATGCGAATCGGCAATGCCGAGCGGAATATCGAGGGCTGCAAGATCTTCGGACACCTGCTGGTAGGAACGTTGCACTTCGCCGATGCCAACAGGCACAGCGGGGCTTGCCCCTTCGGCGACAAACCGGTGCCACAGAACGCGTTGCTTCTGGATGCGAATGAGCGCAGTGTGCATGTCGGTGACGCGAACGCCGGGGCGCACATATTCGAGCGCAAGCTTCTTGAGGCGGCGACGGTTAGCGCTCGTCATCTCGGGGAAATCACGACGCGGTGCTGTCGCGGCAATGAGTTCAGTGATCGCACGGTCGAAAACGGTAGGCACGAAGCGGTCGAGTGTCTCTCGCAGATCAACCAGCAGTCGCAGGTAGACCCCCAGCTCTTCGATGCTCTGGAACGGTCGCATGCGGGTGTTTGATACCAGCCGGTTGGCGACGCCGAGCAGGTCAGAAAGCTGAAGATTCACGCGCTTGGCAACGTCGTGTGCCTTGAGTGCCTCGTCACCATTGGCGAACTGGGCGCCATACCAGGGCGAGTCGCCGGGGCCATATTTGAATTCGCCGAGCTTTGCTGCGGCGATGATCACGTCGGTGGCGGAGCTGCGATCGTTCGCCAGTTTCTCTACCGCTTCTCGTGACAGGCGTGCGGTGGTTGACGGCGGGTGGGGAAGAAGCGCCAGTCGGCTCAGCTCTGAGACGCAGTCGAGAACGGAGACTCCAAGAACGCCATCCGTTATAGACATTGACCCGCGATAGTCGAGCATGATTTTGCGCAGGCGCAGCAGCGCATCATCCACGTCTTCAATCTGAGGTTGTGAGGCCTTTTCGCTGCGCGAGATGGAACGGATGATGTCGCGACGCAGCGTGCGCGGTGCCACGGCGAGACCCGGTAGCCCAATGTCATCGAAGCGGTCAGCGATTGAGTGGAGCGAGGCGCGACGGGGGGTTACGACCAGCACGCGCTTGTTTTGCGCAACGAGTGCACCGACAGCGTTGACGATTGTTTGCGTTCCGCCCGTGCCGGGAAGGGTGCGAACCACCAGCGAGTTGCCCGCTTCGATCTGAGCGATCACGTTCTCTTGCTCAGCGTCGGCGTCGAGCAGCAAACGGTCAGTCTGCGGTGAGCGTTCATCAGCCGACAGGGCAGGAACCGGCGCGTAACCCTCCGTGATGGTCCACGCCGCGGAGGTGTTGCCGGCCAGTGCATCGAGAATCGGATGCTGCAACTCAGCGGCATCGTCGGCAAGGCCCGGCGCAACATCAGCAAATGATGACACCACTAGTCGGGGGCTGACCGCGAAATCGGTGAGGTGCGAGGTGAGGCCGCGCAAACGGTCGATTACCGGATTCGGTTTGAAGGTGCCATCGGCATCCGTGAGAGCGACGAATGATTCAGCGTCGAGGCGCAAATGGAACTGCTCATCCAGCGCACGAGCAAATTCTGGGTTGAGGTAGGCGGTGCTCCGCAACTTCAACTCAAAGTCACGACCGTGCCGGCGGATGGCGAGGGGCCGCAGCAACACTGGGGCACAGTACTCAACGTGGTCGTGGTTCCAGCGGGCAATGCCAATGCCCAAGTGCACGGAATCAATTCCGCGAGCCGTCGAGAGTTCAAGACCCTTCGCTGCAACAGCACCGGCCGCGACCTTGGCCGAGCGCAAAGCAACATCGTCACGGATCAAACTCGACAGCAGTGTGCGCTTACCGGTGATGAACTGGGCCAAACCGCCCGGATGCGTCGTAGACAGCTCAACGCGCGTGCGGGGCGAATCGACGAAGTGTACGAGCGGCGACTGGCCACCCAGCTCTGACAATTGCGAACGCCAGAGCGTCCACGTGGGCTCTGCAACATTTCCGGCCATGATGTTCGGCTCACCAAAACTCAGCGTATGAGGCGCTGTTACCTGAATGTGGGGATGTGAGTGCTCGTTTTCGGCGTCGTCGACATTCTCGTCAACCGAACCTGGGTCGACCGAGAAGTCATCTGAAACTTTATCTGCACGCCACACACCGCCACCTTAAGCGTCTAACAGCAATAAATGGTGCAACAACCGCGAGTTTCGCGAGACTCAGTCGCCGGCAACACCCCCAGTTCCCGCCCGCTACGGCAGAAGCCGGAACTCGTGTGTGTCACCAGCTGCGAGCACCACTATGTCTTGGGGGGTCCTTACTGTGATGGGGGCCGCCTCGCAAGGCTCGAGAGCGAGCCGCAGGTGCTCCGCGGTCACTTCGACCCGGATGGGCTGGTCTCGGTATACAAGCGTGAAGTGCACGCGGGGCAATTCCGGCGGAAGCACGGGATTGAACCACAGCGCGTCACCGCGAAACTCCAGACCGGTGTAACAGCGGACAACTAGGTCGACCGACCCGGCGAGGGCACCAAGGTGTATTCCCTCTCTCGTGGTGCCGCCCTGAATGTCTGCGAGATCACTGTCGAGTGCCTGAGTGAGAAACTCCCATGAGCGCGACCTGTCCCGCCTCGCCTCCACCCACGAGTGCACGACGTTGCTGAGCGTCGACCCGTGCGTCGATCTCGCGCCGTAGAACTCCACTGTGCTGAGGACCGTCTCAGGCGACAAGCCATAGCCCATGTCCGCCAGGAGTTCGCGCAACTCTTCGGCAGAGAAGAGGTATAACAGCATAAGAACGTCGGCCTGTTTCGACAACCGGTAGTTGTTGGTGCTGTCACCTTCCGAGTGGAGGATGAGATCCATCCGCCCGATGCGCCCGTACTTGGCTCGATACCCTGCCCAGTCAAACTCGGGGAGCTGCTCGTAGCCCTCAAACTGGCTGATCACCCCATCTTTATGGAACGGAACACGCAACCGTCGGCTGATGTGCGCCCAGTTTTCGAGCTCATCAGGGGTGACATGGATGCGTTCCCAAACCGAATGGCTGGCGCGTCCACGTACACGACCCAGCCCATCGATGGTGCGCTTCAGCACCCACGCAGTCATCACGTTCGTATACGCGTTGTTCCGCAGGCCCGGCCGGTCGGCACCAGGGTTTGCGTCATGAAACTCATCCGGGCCCATCACGCCGTCGATGTCATAGCGATCGGAATCGCCGTCGAAACGCGCGAGGCTGGCGAAGAAGCGAGAGACCTCGACGAGCAGCTCGATGCCCTGGTCCAACAGGTAAGCTTCGTCGGCGGTCGTCTCGAAGTACTCCCACACGCCGTAAGCGACGGCGAGCCCGACGTGCCGCTGGTAGCGGGAGTTGTCGGGGATCCAGCGCTCGCTGCGCTTATTGTAGAGTTGAACGGGCGTCTCTTCGCGACCGTCGACGCCGCTCTGCCACGGGAACATCGCCCCGTCGTGTCCGGCCTCGCGCGCGGCTGCCTTGGCTTCCGGCAGTCTACGATAACGGTAGCCGAGGAGCGCCCGGCTGAGGTCGGGGCGACGCATCGTCAGCATGGGGTAGACGAAGATCTCGTCCCAGAAAACATGTCCGCGATAGCCCTCGCCGTGCAGTCCCCGCGCCGGAACGCCAGCGTCGAGATCGGCGTTGGCCGCCGCCACAGTTTGCAGCACATGAAATGTATTCAGGTTGAGCGCGAGCGACTGGCGTGCTGGACCGTCGATCTCAACCGCAAAATCGCGCCACAGGCCCCGCCATGCGCGTTCATGAGCCTCCTCCAGCACGGAAATGTCGGGAAGTCTGCGAATCCAACTGGTCACGGCATACGAAGGTGACGCGATGGCGCGATCTCGAGAACTGCTGACCACGGCCACCTTCTCGACCGTGACCGGGCGTCCCTGGTGCACCTCCAGATCGAACTCCTGCGCCACATATCCTTGCTGCGCCATCAGGTCGCGGGTACTGGACACCAGATCATGCGCTGCGAATACCCGCGTACGTGCGGCCATCGCAATGTGCACGCGTGATTGCGAGGTCACGCATTCGAGCAGGGTCGTCTCGTCGTCGATCGCCGAAACCGCCACGGGGACGAGGTGCGTATCCGCCAGCAGGGTGTACTCGTCGACATTCCGGTTCGCCACCGCACCGTTAATCGCCGAACGCACCGTGACCGTGCCCGACCAGTTCTCGGACACGAACGTCGTCTTCAGACAAGCGACGTGGTGATCTGCCTGCGAAATGAAGCGGCGTGATGTGACGAGCGTGCTGCGGCCCCCCGTGTCACGAATCCGGAGAACCCGAGTGAGGATGCCCACCTTCAGGTCAAGTTCTTGGCTGAAGTCCACGACCTCAGTATTCGACGGGTGGAACCAATCAGCGCCATCGATGCGGAACGAGAGCGGTAGCCAGTTGGGAGCGTTCACGAGATGCTCATCCTCGACCACGCCATCAGCGAGCGGGGTGCGCACGCGGTTGTAGATGCCGGCGAGATACGTCCCGGGATAGTGGACCTCGTCGGCGGTTGCCTCAGGCGAGGCCCCACGAGTGGCCCAGTAGCCGTTGCCCACCGTGCAGAGCGTTTCCCGTTGCCCCTCGGTTGCGGCGTCGAAGGAGTCGTAGCGCAGCACCCACTGGTCGTTCCCCTGATCGCGATGCTCCGACTCATGTGGGCGCCGCCGCGGTGCCCACATGGGGTCGAACCCGTCGAGCGTGCGGACGACGACATCCGCCCCGGCGGCACGCAGCTGGTCCCCGTGCCCGGTTCGTGCCACCCCGACTACCAGACCGAACCCGCCGCGGACAGCAGCTTTGACGCCCGCTTCGGCATCCTCGAGAACAACGGTGCGCTGAGGAGATGCCCCCAAAAGCCGGGCCGCCTCAAGAAACATCGCCGGATCGGGCTTGCCCAGCAGGCCCGCTTCAATTGCGGTTATGCCATCGACCCTCACTGAGAAGTATGAGTCCAGCCCAGCCGCGTCAAGGATGCGTTCGGCGTTGCGGCTTGACGTGACCAGCGCGACCGGAACAGCCCCGACGAGTAGGCGCTCCAGCAACGCCACCGCGTCAGGAAAAGCGGCGACGCCCTCCCGGTCGAGTAGCGCGTCGAAGGCGGCCTGCTTCTGCTCCGATACCGACGCCACCGTCGTCCCGCCATCCGAACTCTCCTCCGGAAGGGTGATGCCGCGGGAGAGCAAGAAACTGCGCACACCGTCTTCGCGGGGGCGACCGTCGACATACCGGCGATAATCAACGTCGGGGTCGAAAGGACGCGTCTCGGTCTCTGGGAACTGCGCAAGTGTGTCGTCGAACACGACTCGCCAAGCCTTGGCATGAAGCGATGCGGTGTCGGTGACGACGCCATCCATGTCAAAGATGACCGCGTCGTACGCCGGTCGGTCACCACCGCTCACACGAGCACCACAGCGTTCTTGCGGCGACCGGACCACCCACGGCAGGACTCCTGCAGGCGCTGCGCCACCGGCACCTGACTCAGGCCACTTGTTGACGTCGAGGACTCCCTCAGGACGTCCTCAGCAACGAGTGAATACCGTGGGGTTGGTTTCCGGCTCCCACCGGCGGCCATCGTCGTATGCATCACGCCAGACTATCGGTGCGCTCACGGCGGCCTCCGGAGGCTTCGCTGCCTGCGTCGGCATCCAGCGATGGGCGGTAGAGTTAATTGTGGTGAGTTGGGAAGTCTGGTCGACATTCTTTCCCTCGACCGATCTAGGGCGTGTCTCCTAATGCCTTAGCCCAGATGATTATGGCCCGGAGGACAACCCCGCCGCGGTAGGTGAGGGCGAGTTTGTCGTAGCGGGTGGCGATGCCACGCCACTGCTTGAAGACCTCGAAACACCGCTCAATGACGTTGCGGCGTTTGTAGGACACCTTGTCAAAAGTGGGAGGGCGACCTCCGGCTTGGCCACGTCGTTTCCGATTGGCGACCTGGTTCGATCGTTCCGGGATCACGGCATGAATGCCACGATCCCGGAGCATTTTCCGATTAGCTTTGGACGAATACGCTTTGTCACCCATCGCTCGATCCGGCGTCGTGCGAGGCCGACCCCCGCCGAGCCGAGGCACTCGCAGGCTCCCCAAGACTTCGGGGAACATCGGTGAGTCACCGCCCTGCCCCGGTCCCAGCAGAATCACCAAGGGACTGCTGAAGGTTTGGTTGATTCTTTGACCTGCCCCATGTTTCAGTTACCTGTTGAGGTGTGGAGTTTCAGGCGGAGATTGATTGGTTTTCGTATGTTAGATCGTACTCGATTGGGGTTCGATAGCCGAGGCCGGAGTGGCGTCGCTGTCGGTTGTAGAAGATCTCGATGTAGTCGAACATTGCGTTCGCGAGCTCGAGCCGGGTTTTCCATTTCTTCCGGTTGAGCATCTCAATCTGCATCGACGACCAGAAGGATTCCATCATCGCGTTGTCGAGTCCATCCCCGACAGAACCGAAGGATGGCATCATGCCGGACGAGCGAATCTTGTTGGTGAAGGCCCAAGAGGTGAACTGGGTGCCGTGATCGGCGTGAACAACACTGCCAGGCTCTGGCCTGCGATTCTTGATCGCCATATCCAGGGCGTTCACCACCAGGTTGGCATCTTGGACAGTATCGATTGACCAGCCGACGATCCTTCGGCTGAACGAGTCCAGCACGCAACAGCAGAAAACCTTCCCCTCTCGCGTGGGATGTTCCGTGATGTCCGTGACCCACAGCTCGTTGGGCGACAGGCGGTGGAACTTGCGATTCACCAGGTCATCGGCCGTGACAATCCCATGCAGTCGTTTCACGCGCGCCGGGCCCGGGAGTCCGTAGATTCCGGCCAAACTCATCAACACCGCGACCAGTCGCTCACTAACCTTGACTCCCATCCCCAGGGTGAGTTCAGCGTGAACGCGACGGGAGCCGTAGGTTCCACGGGAGGCAACGTGGACTTCACGGATCAGGCCGGTGAGCCACTTCCGGCGCATCTGCGTGGGTGAGAGCGGCCGGTTCCGGTAACGGTAGTAGCCGGGGCTGCTGACCCCGAGGACACGACAGCACACCTTCGGAGGTAGCCCGGCGTCGACCAACCTGTCGATCACCGGGTGAACCCTTTTGGGTGAGGCTCATCCTCCGCCAAGAAATGCGATGCTTTCGTCAAAATCTCGACCTCCAACTCCAGCTGACGGATGCGTTTGCGCGCTCGTCTCAGCTCGGCGCTCTCCGACGTCGTGACACCAGGCAGATCACCACGATCTACTTGATCTTGTCGGATCCAGTTATGCAGGCACGACTGGCTCACACCCAGCGCAGCAGCGGTCGTCGCGATTGGTTTCCCGGCACGCATCAACGCGACAGCGCGGGCGCGGAACTCGGCAGGATACGGTCTTGGCATGCTTCACAGCCTTCCAGCAAGGCCCAAAAATCCAAAAGTTACAAGGTAACCAAACTGTGGGGCAGGTCACTTGGACTGCATCGTTTTGCGATGCGGGAGGATGGTAATCATGCCGAAGAATTACACGGATGAGTTCAAGCGCGATGTCGTCGCGGTTGCGAAGCAGGGCGCGGCAACGCAGCGGCAGATCGCGAAGGACTTCGGTGTGTCGAAGTCTGCGTTGTCGACGTGGATGCGCGCGGCCGAGTTGCAGGAGCGTGGCCTCGTCGGACCATCGACCGGAGCCGGAGCTGCTGGTGATGTGGTGGCGTTGCGGGAGGCGCTCAAACGTATCCGCCTGCTCGAGCAGGAAGCCGAGGTGATGCGGCGCGCTGTGGCGTATCTGTCTCAGGCGCAGCTCCCAAAATGATGTTCCCGCTGGTCCGTGACCTTGCCGCGCTGGATGCCCCGATACGGGTTCCCATCACGGTGGCCTGCCGGGTGCTGGGCTTCTCCCCGCAAGCGTTCTATAAATGGGTCAAGAACCCCGTCTCCGCCCGGGACTGGGACGATGCTCATCTTATTAACGCCGCGTTCGATGCGCACGCCGATGACCCGACGTTCGGGTATCGGTTCATCGCTGACGAACTCGCCGAATTGGGCTTCACCGCCAGCGAACGCCGCGTCTGGCGGCTCTGTTCCCAGCAGCGACTATGGAGCGTGTTCGCGAAGAAGAAGGGCCGCAACCGGAAACCAGGCCCACCCGTGCACGACGATCGGGTGCAGCGGGTCTTCACCGCGTCGAGGCCAAATCAGCTGTGGCTCACCGACATCACGGAACACAAAACGAGTCAGGGAAAGCTTTATCTTTGCGCAATCAAAGATGTGTTCTCGAATCGCATCGTTGGCTATTCCATCGATACGAGGATGAAAGCTCGGCTGGCCGTTGACGCGCTCACCATGGCCGTCACCCACCGGGAGCACCCCACGGCAGTGATTGTTCACTCCGACCGAGGATCCCAAGCCAATTTCGGTCACGGAAATTCGTGCGCGCACTCGCCCAGAACGGGCTGCTGGGCTCGATGGGGAAAGTCGCGGCATGCGGTGACAATGCAGCCATGGAATCCTTCTTCGCGTTGCTGCAAAAAAATGTCCTGAATCAACGCTCGTGGGTCACCCGCGACGAGCTCCGACTCGAGATCATCAACTGGATCGAGGGCACCTACCACCGGCGAAGGAGACAACGCCGACTTGGGAGGCTGACACCGATCGAATACGAGACCATAATGAAAAAGACCGTCACACTGGCGGCCTAAGGAACCGAGTCAACCAAAGCTTCAGCAGTCCCCACCATCACTCACAGCGGAGCAATCTTTCGCGTGCTCGCTGGCGCCTTTCGGACGGTGCCCGGTCTAAGGCTCGATCGTTTGCAGCGCCGAGCAGAATACGGTCACGAGCGCACCAGGCCAAAGGACGTGAACGATCGTCCCGAAGTTTCGGGGTGATCGCTGGCCGCTGGCTGCTTCCAGGCGGCCCGCGTCAGAGTCTCTGGTCGAAGTAGTAATGACGCGGTGACGCACAGCATTGCGTCCTGTTCCACTGCCCACGATGAGCGACTGCGAGACAGGTGACCGTCCCGTAGGGGGTTCGGCTAACGGGCACGAAGCTCGGTACCGCGCGCAACGGTGAGTCGGCTCGAAGAGCGTTCGTTCACCGTCTGGCTAAAGGGCGGTGTAGTTGCAGCGCCTCCTGCACCCCGCCTAAATGCCACCAAACGGCCGCTTCTTGTCTCGCATAGGTACTTGTCGAATTCTGCCAAGGACTGCTCGCTCTGGCATTGTTAACGCCAACCGAAAATAGGGCCACTTTCGCCAACTGAAAACAGGGCCACGGTTGTGTGTTTCTACTATGCCGTAGTTGACGGCAGCTGGTGGTTCTTCATCCGATAACTGGCACCCTTGAGACTGATGACATCGGCATGATGAACAATCCGATCGATCATCGCTGATGCCACTGTCGGGCCACCGAAAACATCACCCCACCGGCTAAAAGTCAGATTGCTCGTCAAGATCAGCGACGCCTGTTCATACCGGCTTGAGACGAGTTGAAAGAACAGATTCGCAGCGTCCTGATCGAACGGGATATACCCCACTTCGTCAACGATCAGTGCGCTGTAGCGACGCAGTCGCTTGAGCTCTGCGTCGAGTTTCCCGCGGGAGTGAGCTTCTTGGAGGCGGTTGACCCAACCGACTGCGGTATCAAATAGGACCCGGTGTCCGGCCTGTGCGGCCTTGACGCCCAGACTGATCGCGAGGTGCGTTTTCCCCGTCCCTGGCGGCCCCAACAGGACCACGTTCTTGCCCTCGGTGAGGAAAACCCCGGAACCCAAATGCGCGATCAGGTTCCGGTCGGCGGACGGCTGATGGTCGAAATTGAAGTCCTCCAACGTCTTGAATCCTGGGAACCGTGCAGCCTTGATCCGCAGCGCTGACCCCGACGCTTCCCGCTCCGAGACCTCCCGCGAGAGGACCGCGGCGAGGTATTCCTCGTGGGACCAGCCCGCGTCGCGGGCCTGGTCGCCGAGGCGCCGGAACGCGTCGCTGATCCGCGGCGCCCGGAGCGCCCGGGAGTAGTACTCGATCTGCGAGGCGGTCTCCGACCCACCAACCACTACGCCGCTCATGAGGCGACCGCCACGATGGCCGCTGCGTCGGGTGTGAGGCCGAAAAGGGTGTCGTAATGATCCAGCGACGCGGTCTCCACGACCGTTAACACGGGCATCTTCCGGCCTTGGCTCCGGTGCTGATTCCGCAGCTCACCAGCCCGAGCAACATGAGCGGGATCGATGATGTTTAGCTGCCGCGCCCACTGCCTCGGGTGCGAGCTCACGAGGAGCCCGTCGTGGTGGATATTGACCGTGTCCAAGCCCGCAGTGACGTGGACGAGACGCCCGATCAGGGCCGGGTCGACGGAGTAATCGTTGCTGAAGGCACGGACCATGTAATCCCTTGGTAGGCGCACGATGTTGCGAAACAGCACCTCGGGAGCCACTGGCGGCAGTGCCCGCATCGCTGCCCTGTCGGTGGTGACCAGATCGATCGGGCGGCCTCGGCGGGCACGGGAAAACCGGCTGTTCGCGATCGGTAACCAGTCGGCCATCTGGGCGTTGAAATCCGTTGGAGACGCGAATGTGCGACCGGGCATGAACCTGCCCCGAAAGAACCTGTTCATGCGTTCGACCATGCCCTTGGGCTCCGGGTCGCGGGGCTTCAAAAGTTTGATCTCGCACCCGAGCGTACCGGCGAACGCGGCGGCGGCCTCGGTTAGTTTCCCGCGCCCGATCCCGGACTCGTTGTCCCAGAGCAGCCGCGAGGGAACGGCCTGTGCTTCCTCGAGCAGAGACCACATGCCGCCGAGCAGATCTGATGTCATCCGTGTCGGCAGCATGCGGCTTTGGATGAATCCGGACGCCGCTGACGTCATCACGAGCACGGGTGGCCGGTCAACCTGGTCGTGGCCGAGGGGGATGTCGTCGTGGGGGAACCAGAGGTCGCATTGCATCTGGAAGCCCGGCGGGTGCACGAGCCGGTCAACAGGGTCCGGGACCCGGTAGTCGGGCCGGATCTCAGCGATCTTCGACCGGAACAGCGACTCCGATCCTGACCAGCCGACGCGTTCCGCGATGGCTGCCGCTGGCATAGTTGGCGTGGCCGCCAACAGTGCCCGTGCGGCATGCGCGTACTCGTCGAAACTCGACCCGCTGCCTGCTCGCTGATAGGTCGGGGCCCGGTCCGGGGCCAAGGCCCGGTCGACCGTTCCTCGAGACACGCTGAGTCGTCGTGCTATCTCCCGCTTCGAGATTTTCTCTGTCGAATGCAGGTGGCGAATCTCCGCCCAATCGTCCAATTTGATCACCCTTCATACTGCTGGGTGGTCCTGTTTTCAGTCGGCGTTTTTGGCCCTGTTTTCAGTCGGCGTTTTTGGCCCTGTTTTCAGTCGGCGTTAACAGGCATGCGCTGCACCGTGTGGACGAGCATTCTTTGGCTCCATATCGACGACCAGGTGGCCTTGTGTCGCAGGAGCGGAATGGGTCACGCACGGATTTTCTGTAGACTAAGGGTTATGTTCCTAACTTCCAGTGCGTCCAACGTCGGCTTTCTGCCGACGTCTTGGGTTATGACGCACCCGGGAACTAACGGCTACCTCTCCAGCTGGGGTGCCATTCTTGCGGGTTCCTCTCCCGCGGTCATCGACATTTAACGTCGATCCGAGGTCATCAGGCGCTTAGCGCCGGTGAGCACAGCCCTGCTCGGTTCGACGTACTTCTATGTCGAATTGACTCAAAGGTGGACTGATGCTCATCGGGTGCATCGCACTCATCGCTGCTGCGACCGTGGCAGCTATGGTGCTTGGCCGAACTCTCGGCCGCAATATTGGTTTTGTTCTCGCGCTTCCGCTCTTAGCGGCCGGTGGTCTGCTCGTTGTGGCGTCCGCAGCGGGCCCCAGGGCTGAGGTGTGGCCGTGGATGTCAAGCATCGGTGTCAGCTTCGCGCTGCGACTGGATGGTCTGGGCTTGCTGTTTGGTCTGCTCGTGACCGTAATTGGTGCGGGTGTGCTGTTTTACTCGGCACGCTACCTGGGCCGTGGCGCCCATACCGGCTTCTACGTCTTGATGAGCGTGTTCGCGTTGGCCATGCTTGTGCTCGTCCTGGCGGACGACGTCGTTTTACTGTTTGTGGCGTGGGAGGCGACGACGCTCTGCTCGTTCTTCCTCATCGCCCGCTCCGGGGCGCATGCGCGTGAGCCGGCGATCCGTACCCTCATGGTTACCGCGTTAGGTGGCTTGAGCCTGCTTGGAGCAGCAGCGGCGATGACTGTCGCAGCCGGCACCACCCGTATCAGTGAGATTCTGGAGGCGTCGTTCTGGACGGAGAATTCTTCGGTCACGACCTGGATTGTGGTGCTGCTGGTCGGTGCTGCATTTACAAAATCCGCGCAGTTCCCCTTCCACGCCTGGCTTCCCGACTCGATGGTGGCGATCACCCCCGTAAGTGCTTACCTGCACGCGGCCGCCATGGTCAAAGCGGGCATCTACTTGCTGCTGTTGTTCTCGCCCGTTTTGAACGACAACGCACTTTGGTCGATCTTGCTGATTTACAGCGGCGCCGTCACGGCGCTCCTCGGTGGTATCGCCGCCTTACGACGCACCGACCTAAAGGAGCTGTTGGCGTATTCCACGATCAGTCAGCTGGGCCTGCTGGTTCTGCTGATCGGTGTGGGCACACCGGAGGCCTTGACCGCGGCTGTCGTGCACACCGTGGCCCATGCCCTGTTCAAAGCAGCCCTATTCATGGTGGTGGGGATCCTCGATCACCAGGCAGGCACGCGAAACATCAGGGAGCTCGCGCGGCTGAACGTGCGGATGCCCGTGACCCTCACGATCGCGGCCCTCGCTGCACTATCGATGGCGGGCGTACCGCTGCTGCTGGGCTTCGTGAGTAAAGAGAGCATGTTCGTCGCGCTTCTGTCAGCCCCTGGACCCGAGTGGCTGGCTCCGGTGATCACGAGCGTCGCGGCGCTGACTGCTGTGCTGACCTTTGCCTACGCCGGCCGGTTCGTCATCGGCGCCGCTGGTGGCCGGGCCGGACGGCTGGTCGGTGAAGCCCCGGCGCTCTTCTGGGCGGCACCAGCCGTGTGGGCTGCGGCCGGGCTGACGCTCGGCCTCGTACCGGCACTTCTGGATCCGCTCGTCGGCGCGGCCAGCTCGAACGCGCTCGGAGCGGCGATCACGCCCGAACTGGAGTTATGGCACGGACTGACACCGGCACTCTTCATCTCCATCCTGGTACTGAGCACCGGTACCGCTTTGGTCCTCCTGCGCGCGAAAGTCGACCCGGTCATGTCGCGTGTGCGCTTCCCGTTCCATGCACTCAGCGTCGTCGACAGCATACGGGCCTCGATCATCGGCTTCGGCGCGTCAGTGGCTCGGCTCAGCGCATCCAGCGCCCCCCGACATCACCTGCTAATTCCCGTCCTGTCGCTTCTGGTGATCGCGGGGGTGGGGGTGATTTTCCTCGGAGAGCTGCCGCCGATCGTGGGTGATCCCACCCACCCGCTGGACTGGGTCCTGGTGTCCCTGATCCTCGTCGGAACGGCAGCGACCGTTTTGGCCCGCACCCGGGTGGCTGCCGTCGTCGTCGTGGGCGTGATCGGGTTTGCGATGACGCTGTGGTTCTTCTGGCTCGGTGCCGCCGATGTGGCGCTGACGCAGCTGCTCGTGGAGATCCTCACCATCTGCGTTCTGGTCCTGGTTCTGCGCCGGCTGCCGCGACGATTCCGCCGCGACAGCGTGCGTCGACGGATATCGTCCCTGACGGTCGCCATCGCGGCCGGCGTGGCCACGACCTTGGGAGTGATCGCCTTCACCGGGCGCCGCGAACTGTCCACTGCCGCCGACTACTACCTCCGCAACGCCGAAAACGAAACCGGAGGCGCCAACATTGTCAACACGATTCTGGTCGACTTCCGCGCGCTCGACACGCTGGGCGAGCTGACCGTTCTCGGCGTCGCCGGCGTCGCCGTCGCCGCGCTCCTCTCGGCACGACGCACCATCACCCCGGCCGTTGACGACACAGCAATAGACGAAGACTCCCCACTGGCGAATGCCCGGCACAACTCGGTCTTTGCCCAGTCGCTGACACGATGGGCCGGACCGCTGACAATTCTCCTGTCGCTGCTTCTGCTGTTGCGCGGTCATCAGGATCCCGGCGGTGGCTTCATCGCAGCGCTGGTGGGCGGCGCAGGGTTTGCTCTGGTCTACCTCGCCGCGCCCACCGACGATGCCGCGCGAATCCGCTGGCCCTACATCCTGCTCATCGGCGCCGGCATCGTCGTGGCCACCCTCAGCGGACTGCTCGGCTTCGTCGACGGATCCTTCCTTCGCCCCTTGCACGCCGATGTACTGGGCATGCACCTCACCACCGCGCTGCTCTTCGATGTGGGCGTGTACCTCGCCGTGATCGGTGTCGTCCTGGCCTCCCTGAACCTGCTCGGCCTGGACCGCCGCAGCCGCACAACCCGCACCAGCGGGCCCGCCACCTCCACGACACCCATCCGCACGAAAGAAGGGACCCTCCGATGACTTTGGCCATTTCTGCCGGGTTGCTTGTTTGCGGCGCCGTTTACCTCCTACTCCGCCGCGAACTGCTCCGGGTGATCCTCGGCTTCATCCTCCTCGGGCACGCCGTCAACCTCATCCTGATGGCGTCCGGAGGATCCGCCGGCCGCACCGCGCCCTTCGGCACCTTCAACGACACCTCCGGTGTCGCCGACCCCCTCCCGCAAGCATTCGTGCTCACGGCGATCGTGATCGCTTTCTCCATCACGATCTTCCTCCTCAGCCTCGCCATCACCGGGAAGCACGACGACGACACCGTCGACGAAGACACCACTGACGACGAAACTGTCGACAACGGTGACTCTGACGTGGGTGGCCTCCCACGCACGAGCCTGGTCGGGACCGTCACAGACGAGGAGCGTCTCGCATGACCGCGATGCTGCTTCCCATGTTCGCCGCCGCCCCAATCCTGGTCGCCGGTCTGCTCTTGACCGTGGGCCGGCGCCCGCGACTTCAGGCCGGACTCCTCCTGACCGTGTCGACTGCCTCCATGGTCGCCGGCCTCACATTGATCGGCATCGTCAACACCACCGGTGTGGTGGCGCACGGTGTCGGCGCCTGGCCGTTCGGCATCGCCATCCCCTTGGCAGCCGACATGTTCACGGCGCTGATGCTCACCGCGACGGGACTGCTCACCGCGGTGTGCTCGCTGTTTGCCATCACCTCGGGAACAGCGGACGGCCGCTTCTTCTCACCGCTCGTCCTGGTGCTTCTGGCCGGAGTCAACGGTGCCCTGCTGACGGTCGATCTTTTCAACCTTTTCGTCTTTATTGAAGTGATGCTTCTTCCCTCCTACGCACTTCTCGTGCTTGCCGCCCCCGGCAAGGGACGCCTGCGCCAGGTCACAGGGGCGCGCCTTTACGTGACGGTGAACCTTCTTACCTCCACGGTCTTCCTCGCCGGAGTTGCCTTCATCTATGGAACGGCCGGGACGGTGAACCTCGCCGAGCTCGCCGGTGCCGCACACGAATCTGACGCGGTCGCCCTCGCCGCCGGTATCTGCCTGTTCGCTCTCGCGATTAAGGCGGCGGTCGTACCCGTCCACGGCTGGCTGGCACGCACCTACCCCTCCGCATCGCCCGCCGTGACCGCCCTGTTCTCCGGTCTGCACACCAAGGTCGCCATCTACGCCATCTACCGCATCTACGCGCAGCTCTTTGAGGGCGACGACAGATTCCTCGGCATCGGCATCGCGGTCTTCACCCTCACCATGATTGTCGGTGTCTTCGCCGCCGTCGGCGAGACCACGACACGATCCATCCTCGCATTCCACATGGTCAGCCAAATCGGCTACATCCTGATCGGTATCGCCCTCTTTACCGGCGCCGGATTGGCCGCGGGAATCTTCTATCTGATTCACCACATGATCGTGAAAGCAGCGCTTTTCCTCTCCACCGGCGCTATCGAGGTCCGGTACGGCACGGGTGCGCTGAGCAGGCTCGGCGGGATGGGCCGCCGTGAACCACTCATCGCGGTGGTATTCCTCATCGCCGCATTCTCGATGGCCGGCCTGCCCCCCTTCTCCGGGTTCGTCGCGAAACTGTCCCTGGTCTTGGCGGCCGTGGACGCGGGCCAGATCGTCGTCGTTATCGCGATGCTCGCGGTCAGCCTGGTCACACTGCTGTCTATGCTGAAGATCTGGTCGGGTGTCTTCTGGGGTCACCTTCCCGACGATCATGAGCACGCGTCGCCGCGGGACCATCCTGCATCCGACGGCACCGTCACCGTCCAAGCACCACTACAGGCACGAGTCGGACTTGCCCTCACCGCCCCCGCCATCATCCTCGCCGCGCTCACCATCCTGCTCGGCATCGGCGGAGACGTCCTCCTGCAGTTGGCCGACACCGCAGCGGCAGGCCTGCTGGATACGAGCGCCTACACGGACGCGGTGATCGGCCGATGACCTGGGCAAGCTGGCCCTGGCGTCTCCTGAGCTTCTGCGCCTGGTTCGCCAAAGAACTCGTCGTCGCGAACGGAGCAGTCATCCACGACAACCTCACACCAGGACAACGCTCCACCACGGGCATCGCCCGCTTCCCCACACGCTGCAGCACCGACACGGAAATCACCCTCCTCGCGGCACTGATTACGCTGACCCCCGGCACCCTCACACTCGGCACCACCATCAGCGACGGGATGAACAACGACGAGGCCGATCCAGGAACGCGCGTGCTGTTCGTGCACGGCATGTACCAAGTACACGCCGACGAACTCCGCGACGTACTCGACGACATGGAAACACGACTGCTGAACGCACTACGACGAAAGGGCATCACCGAATGATGATCGGAATCGACATAGGAATCGGCATCATCGTCATCGCCTGCTTCGCCGCAACCTACCGAATACTCGTCGGCCCCACCGAAGCCGACCGAGCAATCGGCGGTGACCTGCTCCTCTTCGGAATGATCGGGCTCCTCGCCCTCTTCGGCGTGCGCATCCAAAGCACAGCGACGTTCGACATCGTCCTCATCGCTTCGCTCGTCGGCTTCCTCAGCGCCCTCTCACTGGCCCGCATCCTCACGAGAGGAAAACGATGAACGCCCTAAGTTTCATCGGCAACATCGTAATCGTCCTAGGCGCACTCATCTTCGCCACCGCAGCACTAGGCATCGTGCGATTCCCCGACGCTTACACCCGCATATCCGCCGTCGGCACGGCCGGCGGCCTCGGCACCGTATTCGTCATCGTCGGCGCACTCCTCCTACAACCCAGCCTCACCGACACCGTGAAAGTGGTGCTCATCATCATCCTGCAACTGGCCACCTCGTCCATCGGCAGCATAGCCATCGCACGATCCGCCTACCTCACCCGAACCAAGCTCAGCCACGTCCGCTTCGACGACCTCGCACCCCCGGAATGACACCCATGGTTATGAACTCGACCACCCTACGCAGATGGCTCCGATGGTCACTCGAGGGACGATACCAATGGGGCTACTCCTCCTCCAGCACCGGACGATACGGAAACCAATCCCTGTACGTCCACATCTATCCGCCCGACACCCCCCGGAAACTCCGACGCTGCGCCCACCTCGCCCGCATCTGGCTGCCGATCTCAGCCGTCAGCACCCTCGGAACAGCCTCGATCGTCGTCACCCTGATCGAAGTCTCCCTCCTCACCGCCAGCATCGGCCCCGCCGTCCTCCTCCTCCTGGCATGGATCGCGCTGGTACAGGTAGCCGCACCCATCAATAGCCGGCTCGCAACCTCGTCAGCCTGGAAGTCCCTGATCAGCCCGAACCTCGACGACGAAATCACTTTCGACCAACTACACACCACCGTCTACCGACTTCAGGAGGCTGAACGGCAGGTAGAGAGAGGCGAAATCTCCCAGCGCGAATACCATCGACGATGGTCCAAAGCCTTCGCAGGGCTCTGAATGCAAGCGAGTCGCGCCTGACCGCCAATTATCCGGGATACCTCGGCGGTCCCTCTACAGTCAGACAACTAGGGCGTGTCTCCTAATGCTGCCGGGCCTGTCTGACAGACTTAATCCATGTCTCGTGCTGCCGTGTTGTCTGACAGTGAGTGGGCTCGCCTTGAGCCGTTGATGCCGTCCTCGAAGAATTGCCCGGGTCGTCCGTTCCAAGACCACCGCCGCATTCTGGAAGGCATCATTTATCGGTATCGGGCGGGGATTCCCTGGCGGGATTTGCCGGAATCTTTTGGTCCGTGGCAGACCGTCTGGAAACGTCACCGGCGTTTCAGTGGCGACGGTACGTGGGACGCCATTATGACCCGGCTGCTTTCGCAGGCTGACGCTGCTGGGTTGATTGATTGGGAGGTGTCCGTGGACTCCACGGTCAACCGCGCCCACCAGCACGGCACCAATCTTCCGCGCACCACAGGGGGAACTTCAGAACTACACGAATCTGCTCACTGAGCCTGCTGACCACGCAATTGGCCGGTCACGCGGCGGATTGACGACGAAGATTCACGCGTTGTGTGACGCGAATCTTCGACCGTTGGTGATTCTGCTGGGACCGGGGCAGGGCGGTGACTCACCGATGTTCCCCGAAGTCTTGGGGAGCCTGCGAGTGCCTCGGCTCGGCGGGGGTCGGCCTCGCACGACGCCGGATCGAGCGATGGGTGACAAAGCGTATTCGTCCAAAGCTAATCGGAAAATGCTCCGGGATCGTGGCATTCATGCCGTGATCCCGGAACGATCGGACCAAGTCGCCAATCGGAAACGACGTGGCCAAGCCGGAGGTCGCCCTCCCACTTTTGACAAGGTGTCCTACAAACGCCGCAACGTCATTGAGCGGTGTTTCGAGGTCTTCAAGCAGTGGCGTGGCATCGCCACCCGCTACGACAAACTCGCCCTCACCTACCGCGGCGGGGTTGTCCTCCGGGCCATAATCATCTGGGCTAAGGCATTAGGAGACACGCCCTAGGAGCCCATCAATGACCCAGCCCGCGCCGAAACCGCCACGACTCCGCAGAGTAGTAGGGCTGTTTCCTGCCCCGGGGAGCTACGCCGAGGCCCTTCGAATCGGCTCGGTTCTGCGCAAGGAGACCGTTGGCGGTGCACTTCTTGTCGCGATGGCCGCGGTCGGGTTGGTATGGGCGAACTCACCCTGGTCGGAAACCTACTTCGCGTTGCGCGACTTCCGAATCGGCTACGAGCCGTGGCATCTGAACCTGAGCCTAGGTGCGTGGGCTGCGGATGGATTGCTGGCGATCGTCTTCTTCCTCGTCGGCCTCGAACTCAAGCGCGAGCTTGTTGCCGGTGATCTTCGCCGCTTCAGCACTGCGATCGTCCCCATCGCCGCCGCTGTCGGTGGTTTAGCTGTTCCGGCGCTGATCTATCTGGCGATCGTCTCGCAGAACCCGGAGTTGAGGAACGGATGGGCGATCCCGACCGCAACCGACATCGCGTTCGCGGTGGCCGTGCTCGCGCTGATCGGTTCACACCTGCCCTCCTCACTGCGCATCTTTCTGCTTACGCTCGCGGTCGTCGATGACCTCCTCGCGATCGGCATCATCGCGATGTTCTACACGGACGCCATCGACCCTGTGCCACTTGCTTTCGCGTTGCTGACGATTGGCATCTACGGTCTCATCGCCCAGCGTTACCGAGGCTTCTTCGGGATTAAACCCGGGGCGGCCTGGCTGATCCTGCTGCCGATCGGGGCGGTCGCGTGGGGGTTTATGCACGCCTCGGGCATTCACGCGACAATCGCCGGTGTGCTGCTCGCCTTCACAGTTCCAGTTCTGCACCGCGATCGCGGGTCGAGTGCCGGGCCGGGTCTCGCTGAGCAGTTTGAGCACCGCTTCCGGCCGCTCTCTGCGGGCTTCGCCGTACCGGTGTTCGCTTTCTTCTCCGCCGGCGTCGCAATCGGCGGTATCGATGGGTTCGTCGGCGCGCTCACCGACCCGCTGACGATCGCGATCATCGCCGCTCTAGTGCTCGGCAAACCGATCGGCATTACAGCGGCAACGTGGTTGGTTACCCGGATCGCGCATGTGCGCCTCGATCCTTCCCTGAAATGGGTTGACCTTGCGGGGGTTGGACTCCTGGCCGGCATCGGCTTCACCGTGTCGCTGCTCATTGCGGAGCTTTCCTTTGTTCCAGAGAGCCCCGCACATGACCACGCCAAAGTCGCGGTCCTTACCGCTTCGGTACTCGCGGCAGCACTCGCCGCGGTAGTGCTCACCGCCAGAAACCGACAGTACCGCAAGATCAGCGAACGCGACTCCGTCGATGCGGACGGCGACGGAGTGCCCGACATCTACCAAAACCGCGAACAAACGAAGAACTGAGCGCCCTAGCCTCGTGGCCCGAAGATGCGCTCGAGCGCACGCTGGGTGATCGCGGGCGGGCGGTGCTAGCGCGAGTACACGCACGCGGGTAGCGCAGGCAGAGCGTCAGCTCATGCTCGAAATGCTGACGCTCTCGCCCGCTACTAGTCAAAGAACTCGGCCGACCGTGCGCCGACGAGCCCGTCTAACCAATTGGGTTATGCCTGACTAGGTCTTGTCGAGTACGGCGAAGTTCACTGCGCCATTCTCGCCGACCTGTGCATCGAGAGTCTTGTCGCTGAGGGCGATCGCTGCGTTCTCTTCAAGAAAAACGCGAGCGCCTTCGGCCTCAATTACGGAGTCGCCAGCCTCTGGCTCTGCAACAACGGCAACGGTGAGGTTGGGGGCACCAGGCTCTCCGTTGATGCGGAGACCCGACGCTTCAGTGTTGGGATCTTGATCAACAATCGTCTTAACGACCGTGGTGGCTGTTTCGGTGAGGGTGAGCATATGTTCGTCCTTCCAAGTTCAGCGAATTGAACACCCCACGATTCCGTACTCAGCGGCTCGCATCAACCGTTAGCGGGGATTGTGAGACAACTCTCATGCGCAGTGGAGCCAGCAGTCAGGGTGCGTATTCGTGCCATTGCCCAACTACCACACGGTAGAATTGTGAGGGGAGTGCCGGGAAGTCTAGTCGGCGATTGCGTCGGTGACCCCCACTGACGAAACTCAATGTCTGGAATTCAGTGACAATATCCACTAAGGAACCGGGCTCCCGTAAGCGACTTCGCCGGTGGGTCGTCATGGAGACCACCAGCGGCGTCCTGCTCATGCTTGCCGCAGTGCTCGCTCTCATCTGGGCAAACTCGCCCTGGCGTGAAGGTTATGCAGCTCTCGCTGAAACAGTCGTAGGCCCTGAGGCCCTGCACCTCGATCTTCCGCTGGCCACGTGGGCTGCTGACGGCCTACTGGCGATCTTCTTCTTCGTCGTAGGTGTTGAACTCAAGCACGAACTGGTTGCCGGCAGCCTGCGCAAGCCACGCGGAGCCGCCGTTCCCGTTTTCGCTGCGATCGGCGGGATGCTCTTCCCCGCGCTACTCTTCGTGATCATTGTGCTCACACTTGGCGACTCGTCAGCATTGCACGGGTGGGCAATTCCGGTGGCAACCGACATCGCATTTGCTCTGGCAGTCCTCGCGATCTTCGGCCGCGGACTGCCACGCGCACTACGCACCTTCCTCCTCACCATGGCCGTCGTCGACGACCTTCTTGCGACCATCATCGCCCTTTTCAATACCGACAGCATTGATCTGATGTCACTTCTCTTCTCACTCATCGCGATTGCCCTGTTTGGTGTTGTTGTTCGCTCACGCAAGCCCTACTGGTGGCTCCTGATTCCCCTAGCGCTGGTCGCCTGGGCCTTCATGCATGACTCGGGAGTGCACGCCACTATCGCGGGTGTGATGCTCGGATTCACGGTTCCGGCCAAACTCGTTCACGGAGAAAAAGAGGTTCGCACCCACGTCTTCGACGATGCAGTTCGCCCCACCTCCTCTGGCATCGCGCTGCCGATCTTTGCGTTCCTCGCCGCAGGCGTCTCGCTGGGCGGCGACGACAACATCGGAGCTGTTCTGGTTCAGCCCGTCGTGCCAGCGATCGTCGTCGGTTTGGTACTCGGAAAGATCATCGGCGTGCTCGGCACGACCGCTCTGATCACCAAGGTGACCAAGTTCCGTCTCGCTGACGCAATCGGAATTCGTGACCTTTTGCCCATTGGTTTCCTCACCGGGATAGGCTTCACCGTCTCCCTCCTCATCTCAGAGCTCTCGTTCCCCGACAGTGTGCATACCACCGGGGCCAAGATCGGCATCCTCATCGGCACCGCCCTCGCAGCGATCCTCGCGGCGATCAGCCTCCGCTGGGATTCACGCCGGGCCCGCAACGCGGACATGAACCAAGACGGCATCCCCGATAAAGACACGGCACTGATCGACGACGAAAACTAGAAGTGGTTCGGGGGGGGGCAACCCCGCCGAACCCGCGAAACCCACCGAACCCGCGAGAGGACACCCTGTGTCAGACCCACTGAGCCAACACACCGACTACGGCCAACTGCCGCTGGGCGACTCTGACGTGCTCGATGATCCAATCGCACAGTTCCGGCTGTGGCTGGCAAACGCCAGCGACGCTTCCGTCTACGAGCCCAACGCAATGGTGCTATCCACAGTGGATGTCGACGGCTCCCCCAGCAGCCGCACCGTACTGTTACGCGCCATCGATGAGACCGGATTCGAGTTCTTCACGAACTACAGCTCAATCAAAGGTCGGGCGCTGATCGCGAACCCCGCGGCGGCGCTGGTGTTCCCCTGGTATTCAATCCACCGGCAAGTGCTCGTGCGGGGTAGCGCTCAGCCCGTTGCCGCAGCCCTGTCTGACCAGTACTTCGCCACGCGACCGCGAGGCAGTCAGATCGCGGCGCACGCCAGCGAACAATCGCAGCCCATCGCATCCCGGGCTCTGCTCGAACAGCGCGTAACTGAACTTGAGCACGAGTTCGACGGACGTGACGTGCCGCGCCCAGATGACTGGGGCGGCTTCGTTGTTGAGCCACACACAATTGAGTTTTGGCAGGGCCGCAGCTCACGCCTGCACGACCGGGTGCGGTTTATGCGCGCGGCGTCAGGTGAATGGGAGCGGATGCGGCTGCAGCCGTAGCATCACACCACACTCCGTACACTCGCGCGAAACGCCGTAGCCGCACGCCAAAAGAGGAACACAACCGCGATAACAGTTGTGCCCCTCCCGAGGTTGTGGGCTCTACTCAGCCGGTACGGTTCCCCGCGCCTGCATTGCATAGCCCGACTCACCGTGGACGGCGAGATCGATACCGGCGATTTCTTCGTCAGAAGTAACGCGGAATCCGATGGTCTTCTGAATGGCGGTTCCGATTAACCACGACATCGCGAAAGAGAAGGTTGCTACCGCGAGAACACTGATCGTCTGAACTGCCAACTGGCCCGCATCTCCACCGACGAACAGGCCGGTGCCGGTCGCGAAGAAGCCGAGGTAGAGCGTACCGATGATGCCAGCGACGAGGTGGAGGCCCACAACATCGAGCGAGTCATCGAAGCCCAGGTTGAACTTGAGCTCGATTGCCAGAGCACACACAGCACCGGCGATCAGACCGAGCAGCAGAGCCCACCCTGGCGTCAGGTTTGCACATGCTGGGGTGATGGCAACGAGTCCAGCAACAACACCCGACACGGCGCCCACTGCAGTGGCTTTTCCGGTGCGAAGCTTCTCAACGATGATCCAACCGAGGATTGCTGCGGCAGGTGCGGCGAGAGTGTTGAACACGATCAGGCCGGCCTCATCGGGGTCGCTCGCGGCTCCAGCGTTGAAACCAAACCAGCCGAACCAGAGCAGTGCTGCACCGATCAAAACCAGCGGAACGTTGTGTGGCTGGGTAATGTTCTTGTTGAAGCCAACCCGCTTGCCAAGAACCAGCGCGAGACCGAGAGCAGCCGCACCCGCGTTAATGTGAACTGCGGTACCACCGGCGTAGTCAATCACTTCGGGAAGTCCACCTAAGATCTCACCAAGATTCTGGATCCATCCACCGCCCCAGACCCAGGCGGCGACCGGAAAGTATACGAGCGTTGCCCAGATGCCGGTGAAGATCATCCAGGGTCCGAAGCGAGCGCGATCTGCGATTGCACCCGAGATTAGTGCTGTAGTGATGATCGCGAAGGTTCCGCCGAAGGCAACAACCAAAAGGTCGGAGCCTGCAACGCCCTCCTGACCGAAGTTACTGAACGGGTTGCCGGAGAATGACCAGACTGAACCGTCGATCGAGCTCATGTTCGCGCCAATGAGGATCCAGAGAACGGCAACAAGGCCGAGCGCTCCGAAGCTCATCATCATCATGCTGACCACTGACTTCTCTTTGACGAGTCCACCGTAAAAGAACGCCAAACCGGGGGTCATAAGCAGAACCATTGCGGTGCTCATGAGTACCCAAACCACTGTGTCCATCTCGACCTCTTTCGCTTTGTGCGCCTGGTGCACACCTAGTGCTGTGGCGGATTTCAGTGAGTGCCGGATTATTCCACTCCCACCAACCCGCACGACACAGCATCCCGTCTCAGCGTTTCGTGAGGCGCACAGTTATGTTTCGGGCGCGTAAAACGTGCCCTACGGGTGTTACCAGTAGGTTTCGGGCAGCCACAGGTATGCGGTTAATCACCTGTCTGGTGCCCGTAGAGTTGGCGCATGGACGAAACCACGCCCGCGGCAGAAACCGAACCAGCGACGCCATCCACACCGCCGTCGGCGGTAAAGAACCGCATCCGCCAGCTCACGACACCATGGTGGCGACTGCTGTGGCTCATCGGCGGAGTCGTTTGGGCTGTGGCATTAAACGTGATCTACGTCACCACCGGTGCCACCCAAGAGTGGCTGGGCATCGCCTCGGTCATCCCTATTGCTGCACTGCTCGTCGATCTCCTGCGCGTTGAGCGCCTCGAACGGGCCGCAGAGCAAAAACGTAAAGCCAAGCTGAAGCTTTAGCGGGACTACTTTCTTGTTTATCTGGGTAGGGTGTCAGCATGCGCCATGATTTGGCCAACAGGGATGACATTGAGACACTCGTGAGAGAGTTCTACACGGAGGCATTTTCTGATCCACTAATCGGGCCCATCTTCACCCAGGTCGCCAAGATGGACCTCGACCATCATTTGCCGATCATGTGCGACTTTTGGGAAACCGTTCTCTTCAATGCGAATCTCTACCATCGCAACGCGCTCCAGATCCACTATGCGCTTCACAAGCGTCACCCTCTCACTCGCGATCACTTTGACCGTTGGCTGGCGCTGTGGATCGCAACGATTGATTCACATTTCATCGGCGAAACGGCAGATCTAGCCAAAAGACAAGCAACCCGGATGGCGGGCTCCATCCACCGCCGAATGCAGGGTCGATCCGGTAGTGATTTTGAGACGGTGCGACACCGCAGCGCAAGTGGAGAGTAGCAGCAGCGGCCGGTCGGCCAGAAACGTACACCGCTCGCAGTAGGCAGGTGTCTCCCCTGAGCTGATTCCGTTGCCGCGTCAGAGCGCGATACTTGATGGTATGGATACCCCGATCATCCGAGTCACGGATGTACACAAGTCTTACGGCCGAGGCCCGAACCGATTCGATGCACTCAAGGGGGTGAGTTTCGACATCTTTGAGGGCGAAAGCATCGCCATCATCGGCAAGAGCGGGTCGGGCAAATCAACCCTGATGCACATTCTCGCGCTCCTTGATGCCCCAACATCGGGAAACGTTGAGCTTGAAGGCGTGGACACAAGCACGCTGAAGGGCACGAACCTCAACCGCGCACGCAACAAGACTTTCGGGTTCGTATTCCAACAGTTCTTCCTCACCGCAAACGCATCCGTTCTCGAAAACGTGATGTTGCCGATGAAAATTGCGGGAATCCGGCGCAGCGAGCGCAAGCAGCGAGCCCTTGCCGCTCTTGAGGAACTCGAAATGGCCGACAAGGCGTCAAGTAAGGCCCTCAACCTGTCTGGTGGTCAAAAGCAGCGCTCTGTGATCGCGCGCGCGCTGGTCAACAACCCACGCATCATCTTCGCTGATGAGCCCACCGGAAATCTCGACACCACCACCGGCGCAGTCGTCGAAGACATCCTGTTCGATCTCAACCGCGATAACGGCATCACTTTGATCGTGGTCACTCACGACGAGGAGCTGGCAGCACGATGCGACCGACGTCTCTACATTCGCGACGGCCTGCTCGTGAACGACACCACGGAGGTGGCCGCATGAAAACCCTCGACCTGATTGGTTCTGCGGCGTCGAACACGTTCCGTTCGAAGACCCGCACCATTCTGACGATTCTCGCGATCTTCGTTGGTGCGTTCACTCTCACCATCACCAACGGCCTCGGTACGGGCATCAATCGGTACATCGATGACACCGTCACCTCGATTGGCGCAGAAGATGTGATGACGGTTTCGGTGACCCAGGACGCAAATGCGGGGTTCGGCGATGCCACTGGGCCGGCCGAATATGACCCTGATGCGGTGGTCAGCGGAGGCTTCAGCCGTCCAGGTTCCACTGTCGTGGCCCTCACTCCCGACGATTTGGATGCGCTCGCCACCATCGCGGGTGTGCTCGATGTTGAGGCGACAAAGTCGATTTCCCCGGACTGGATTCAGTACGGCAACGGAACGCAGTACCTGAGCTCTGTCGGCGCACTCGTAGCCGGCCAGACCGTGCAGCTTGCCGCTGGTGGAGCGCCGGCCGCAGATTCGGATGCCCTCGAACTGAATGTGCCCAGCTCTTATGTGGAGTCGCTCGGGTTCGCTGACGCAGATGCCGCTGTGGGGGAGACCCTCACGATCGCGATCACGGATGCTGAACGCACCCAACACTTTGTTGACGCCACGATCGTGGGTGTTGCCGAGGAGAGCATTGCTGCACCCGGTGCTGGCGGACTTGTTGTGAATACTGCGCTGACCGATGAGCTTTATCAGACCCAGAACGTTGGGATCCCGGCTGATCAGCAGGAGCGTTACGCCCAGGCGAGCATCCGCTTCGACCCGGCAGCAACGGATGCCGAGATCACTGCGCTCAAGGATCGGCTCACGGATGCCGGATTCACAGGCACGACTGTGGCCGACCAGCTCGGCACGTTCAAAACAATCATCGACGCAATCGTGCTCGTGTTAAATGCGTTCGCCATAATCGCCCTGCTGGCTGCAAGCTTCGGAATTGTGAACACCCTGTTCATGTCTGTGCAGGAACGCACCCGCGAAATCGGTCTCATGAAAGCCATGGGTATGGGCAGCGGCAAAGTGTTCGGCCTGTTCAGCCTCGAAGCTGTATTCATCGGCTTCTTGGGCAGCGCGATCGGTGTCGGAATCGGAATGATCGTGGGCACCGCGATCAGTTCGCTACTCTCGGGCGCAATCCTGGCCGACCTACCGGGCCTCACGCTGATCGCCTTCGACCCGATCTCGGTCGCCGTGATCATCCTCGTCGTCATGGCAATCGCCTTCCTAGCCGGCACCCTACCCGCCGCACGCGCTGCCCGCGCCGACCCTGTGGAATCTCTGCGGTACGAGTAAGAGCGGAGGATTCTGGAGCTATTATGCTCTCGTTCGAAAACTTCCGGAAGCCTATCGGTCACGACTTCGAGCCCGCACCGACAGGGTTGACGTTGACTATCGGGAGCGTCGGGCGACAGCGCGCTCAACTGTCTTCCCCACCTCCACAAGCAGGAATATGGCTGCCGATAAACCAAGCACAATGCCCCACTCGCGCAGACCGATCGGGGTGGAATGAAACCAGGTGTTCATTATTGGCGTGTAGACGAATAGCAGCTGGAGCAGGAGCAGGGCGCCCACGGAGATCCACACCATTCGGTTGCCGGTGAGCACGGTGAAACGCAGACTCGTGGAGCGCAGAAACCTGGCATTGAACAGGTAGGCGAGCTGACCAAGAGCGAGCATCGTGACCGCGCTGGTTTGTGCCTGTGCGAAGCTAGCGGAGTTGGCGAGCTCGAAGAAGTAGACCGCGATCGTGGCTCCACTGATGAGAGTGGAGACCAGGACGACACGAGCGAGGAGGTCGCGTGGAAGTATAGACCTCCCGGGTTGGCGCGGCGGGCGGTCCATGATCCCACCCTCTGCCGGTTCGTACGCGAGCGCGAGCGCGAGCGTGACCGCCGTGATGAGATTTATCCAGAGGATCTGGGTGGGCTGAAGCGGTGGGGTGAAGCCAAAGAGGACCGCGATCAAAATGACGAGTGCCTGCGCGAAGCTCGTGGGTAGCAAAAACACGATCGACTTTTGCAGATTGTCGTAGATTCGCCTGCCTTCCTTGACTGCGCGCTCGATGCTCGCAAAGTTATCGTCAGCAAGCACAATCGCCGCTGCCTCCTTGCTCGCCTCCGTACCCTTAATTCCCATCGCCACCCCCACGTCGGCCCTGGTGAGAGCAGGGGCGTCATTCACTCCATCGCCGGTCATAGCGACAACCTCGGCGTGTGCCTGTAACGCCGTCACAATTCGGAGCTTGTGTTCTGGGCTTGTGCGGGCGTACACGTCGATATCGCGGACGACGCTGGCAAGCTGGTCCTGACTCATCGACTCAAGTTCGGCACCGACGGCGACGCGGGCATCCGTGTCCGTAATGATGCCCATCTCCTGCGCGATCGCACGGGCGGTCCCGGCGTGGTCGCCCGTGATCATCTTCACCCTGATGCCGGCGTTATGACACGCCGCGATCGCCGCGACCGCCTCCGGCCGGGGTGGGTCGACAATGCCCACGATGCCCAAGAAAGTGAGTCCGTTAAGATCCTCCGGCTGAAGGGTGCGCTGATCGGCCTGGGGTACGCCGCGCGCAGCGGCAAGGACACGCAACCCCTCCGCGCTGAGGCTGTCCACTTGTTGCTCCCACCATCCGGTGTCGAGTGGCACTGTGGAGCCGTCTGCGGTGAGTTGGGTTGTGCAGAGTTCCAATAGTCGATCAGGGGCTCCCTTGACCAGGATCACATCGGCGCCTGTCGGTGTGCTGCCGAGGGTCGCCATGAACTTGTTCACCGAATCGAACGGCACCGTCGCGAGACGATCGTAGTCGTGCGCCTCGAAGCCTGCCTTCGAAGCGAGGGTACGGAGGGACCCCTCGGTTGGCTCCCCGACAATGTGCCAGTGTCCGTCTTTTTCCGTGAGTGAGGCGTCGTTGCACACCGCCATCACCTCGACAAGTCCGTGCAGCGCCTGATCCGCGCTGAGATTGACTGGTACGTCGTTGACGGTGATGTCACCTGTCGGTGCGTATCCGATGCCGCTGACCTGAGCTTGTGCGTCGGCGGTGACGACGGTACGGGCGGTCATCTCGTTGCGGGTGAGCGTCCCCGTCTTGTCAGTGCAGATGGTGGTGACAGAGCCGAGCGTCTCCACCGCAGTAAGTTTTCGCGTGATGGCGTTACGTTTGGCCATTCGCTGAACACCGATCGCAAGCGTGATCGTGACAAGCGCGGGCAGCCCCTCTGGGATCGCCGCCACCGCGAAACTGATCACTGCAGAAAACAGTTCATTGCCGGACTGGCCGTGCAGGATCCACCCGACAAGGGCCATCATTCCGGCAACGCCAAGGATGATGAGAGAGATTCTCTTGCCGAATGCGTTGAGCTTTCTGGTCAGCGGGGTATCGAGGGTCTCCACCTCGCCAATCATGGTCTGGATGCGGCCGAGTTCCGTTGCTATCCCTGTTGCGGTAACCACTCCGACGCCCAGTCCTGCGGCGACAAGAGTTCCGGAGTAGAGCATGCACTGCCGGTCACCGATCCCGGCGTCGTGCGCGACCGGTTCCGGGTGTTTATCAGAGGGCACTGATTCTCCGGTGAGCGAAGACTCCTCCACCCGCAGCATTGTCGCGTTGAGCAACCGCAGGTCGGCCGGTACGCGGTCACCAGACTTAACCCGCACCACGTCGCCAGGAACGAGACTCTGCGCATCGGTGTCAGTCCACACGCCATCGCGCAGAACCCGGGCTCGCAGAGAGAGCATGGTGCGAAGGCCCTGCATTGCCTTCTCTGCCCTCCCTTCCTGCAAAAATCCGATGAGGGCGTTGATGACGGCGACGGCAAGAATCACCCCCGCGTCGAGCCAGTCACCAAAAACGGCCTTGACTGCCGCCGCCGCGAGCAGTATGTAGATCAGTATGTCGGCGAAGTGGGTGAGAAACCGCAGTAGTGGATGCTTCTTCTTCGGCTCCGGCAGCCGGTTGAGTCCAACTATTGACAGACGCTCAGTGGCCTCACTGCCACTGAGTCCGTCAGGGCCTCCACCGATCACGTCGAGCACTGCGTCGCAACTCAACGCATGGGGTTCCACAACCTGAAAGGTTGATGCTACCCGCGCACCCTGCGGAAGGTCGTGCCCGATGTTAGGTGCTGCGCTCATATCGTGTCATCCCAATTTCTTGCTGCGTGCACAAACGGTGGCCCTGCCCCCGGTTCGTGGACACGGGTCAAGCGGCGAGCCAACCTCCCGCCCGCTCTGATGAGTATCGCATCTCAAATTCCACAGGACTGATATGCCCGTGCGGTGCCGTTATGTTCGCGGACGAGAACGGCACGATATGCAGCCCCACGAACATCCACTCGCAGCTGACCCCAACCGTATAGCGAAACACGGCCACCCAATTATTTGATGTATGTCGAATAGGTGCCGTATCGGGGCCATGCCCACAGCTCTTCCGGCACTGGATGGTGTGTCGCCCATCTGCTGCGCGCCACTGTCATCAACGCCGGACTTTCCCCTGGATGATGCGGTACGTCTCGCCGTGCGCTCGAAGGGGTTGGCTGATCCTGCCCGCCTCCGGCTCGAATGGATTACCACTGATAGTAGTCGACGGTGTCACCGTTGCTACCGGTGCCACAGCATCCACTCAGCGCCTCGAGCTTGGGCTCACCCAGAAGACGGCCGAGAGTTGCTGCGGCAGAACTCGATGTTGCTGAGACAACGATGAAGTTCCTCACAGATCCCCCAGGTTCCTCTTTCTTCACCGGTAAGGGGGCGTCGCGAAGACCTCCTCTCCCCCTGCATTGCTAATAGCCCACGAGCCGATCGGTGAGGCAAAGCTTGCAGCGCTGACCGCGGGTGCTCACCGGCAACTAGGGCATTTCACAACCTCGAACAGTATCGTTAGCGCATGACTTCACTTGCGGGATTATCCATTCTTGTCGTCGGTGCATCGGGCGGCCTTGGCTCCGCGATCGCCCGAATTTTAGCCGAAGAAGGCGCGCTACTGACGCTCCACGGGCGATCAGAGGAGAAAGTGCGCGCCCTCGATTTGCCGGGCACTTTCGTCAATTCCGACCTGCGTGATGCCGGCTCCGACAGTGAACTCGTCAACGCCGCACTCGACGCTCATGGACAACTCGACGGTGTCATCAACGCGGCCGGTGTGGTTGCCTTTGGGCCTGTGGCTGATGTGAACGACGAGACCATGGGCACGCTCTTCGCAGTGAACACGTTCGGCCCGATGCGCCTGCTACGTGCAGCGCGACCCGCCCTGCTCGAATCGGCGGCCGCGAAGCGTGACCCATTCTTTCTCACCCTCACCGGCATCGTCAGCGAGTCCCCCACAGCGAACATGGCCGCCTACTCCGCGTCCAAAGCGGCCCTCGCCGCGTTCGGGCAGGCCGCAGGCCGCGAATTACGCCGCGACGGCATCCGATTCGTTGACGCCCGACCGGGCCACACCGAGACCGGACTCGCCACCAGGCCGGTCGCCGGCACCGCCCCAAACATGCCCACCGGCTTCAACCCCGCCGAGGTGGCCCGCCGCATCGTCGATGGCATCATCAACGGTGAACGCGACCTGCCGAGTGGGGCTTTCTCACCGCAGCCAGCAGCCTAAACTGCTGCGCAGCTCGATCTGCCACGCAACTCACCAGACAGTGCGGGTGCGCTCCTGGTCAACAACTGCCTCGCGATCGCTCAGCCGGCGCAGGCCGGCAAGCGGTTGAGCCATACGATGGTTGTCACGGATTCGGGGCTCCACGCGGTCAAGAAAAGCCCAATACCCTGCCGTGAACGGGCAAGCATCCTCACCGAGCCGCTTCTTCGGGTTGAACGTGCACGAGCCACAAAAGTCGCTCATCTTCGAAATATAGGCGCCACCTGAAACATACGGTTTCGTGGCGACCAGTCCGCCGTCGGCGTGCTGGGACATTCCGACGACGTTAGCGGGCATCACCCACGGTGTGCCATCAACAAACGCATTCGTGAACCAGTCGGTCAACTCGTCGGGCCGGTATCCGCGCTGCAGCGCCCAATTGCCGAGCACCATCAGTCGCTGGATGTGGTGGGCCCAGCCGGTTCGTCCCACCTCGGTGAGCACATGGCTGAGACAGCGCGCCCGCACCGCGCTGCCATCCAGCTCGAGAAACTCGCGGGGTAGTGGTTCGCGGGCGTCAAGGTAGTTGCTGCGCCGCACGTAGTCCTCGCCGAGGTGCCAGTACAGATGCCAGACCCAGTCCCGCCAGCCCATGATCTGCCGCACGACGGCTTCGACGCTCGGCAGCGGGGCGTCACCGCGTTCAAACGCGGCCACGACAGCATCGATAACCTCCTGCGGGTGCAGCAAACCAAGGTTCATGGGCACACTCAAGCGGGAGTGACTCATCTCGCTATCGCCGAGCAGAGAGGCATCCTCGAATGGTCCGAAGTCGCACAGGCGTGTCTCCACAAAGTCGTCGAGCGCAGCAAGAGCCTCGGCGCGGGTTGCTGCGAAACGGCGCGGGCCGTCTTGGCCGAGGAAGTGGGCACGACCGTCGGCTTCCATGGCATCCAGGTCACGACGCACCTTTGCGTCAATTTCGTCCTCCACCGGGCAATACACGTCCGGCAGGCCCAGGCTTGCCGCATTCTTTGGTGGTGGCTGACGGTTATCGTGATCGAAGTTGAAGCGTCCACCCTCCGGCTCCGGCCCGTGCATGAGGGTGCCGGTCGCAGTCCGGCGCGCACGGTAGTAGTGGTCCATCAGGAGTCGTTTCGCCCCGCGTCCCTCCGCCCAGGCCTGAAAATCGGCCTCGGCGGTGACAAACCCCCGGCTGGGTAACACGACCGCACCGAGTTCCTCGACGAGCCAGCGTGACCCCCACGAGGTTGGGTTGATCACCTCAAGCTTGCGTCCGGTGAGCACGTCCCGGTAGTGCTGTGCAGACAGAAACTCGGCCCGATCACCGAGCTCGGCCGCCCGGTGCCGAAGGGCGCTGAGGATGAGGTGCGCCTTCGCCCGGTGGTACGGGCGACGGGTCAGCCCCGCCTCTGCCTCGACGAGAATAATCGGCCCGCCATCGTCGAAGTGCGGTCCGAGCT
Organism: Rhodoglobus vestalii; assembly: GCF_006788895.1. NCBI lineage: Bacteria > Bacillati > Actinomycetota > Actinomycetes > Micrococcales > Microbacteriaceae > Rhodoglobus > Rhodoglobus vestalii. Next base: position 2,286,439 of record NZ_VFRA01000001.1, on the reverse strand, counting down.
GGTCGGCGAACAGAAAGCGCGGCAGCGACATGAGCCACAGTCTAGCGAGGCGGATGCTGCGGCCCCGATTAATGTAGGCGTGCGGGAGGATCGATCGCCGTTGCCGGTCTTCGGGTGGAACGTTTGTGGCAAAGGCCAAACCCGCAGCAAACACAACACTGTTCACGTGCTCACCGTGCCACTAATCGCAGTGCGGGTGGGCGTCCGCAACGGTAACTTTCGGGCCTGCGTTTGCGCCAAAACAGCCGAACAGTTCGGCGGCGGCACGGGTGCCGCCGCCGAACCATGTAGCCGGGGTGGTGGACCAGCAAAGAATCCACACCTTCGAGATGTTCTCTTGGCGGGTCGAATGGCTAGGTCAGTAGATATTCTTCCTGACCAACAGGCCACTTGGCATGAAGTCGGGAGCCAGAAAATCAACCCCAGACGCGGAAGGGGTGATCAGGATGCGGGGATCAGAACCGTATCGATCACATGGATTACGCCATTCGACGTGGCGATATCCGCTTGGGTGACCGTCGCATCGTTGACCTTGACACCGGATGAGGTATCAAAAGTCACGTCGGTTCCTTGTACGGTTGTCGCACTGGGGGTACCCGGAAGGTCGGCTGCGTGCACAGACCCGGACACCACGTGGTACGTCAGAATCGCTGTGAGCTTGGGGATATCAGCTAGTAGCGACTCCACTGTTCCTTCAGGGAGCTTCGCGAACGCTGCGTCGGTCGGCGCAAACACGGTGAATGGTCCAGGACCGCTCAATGTGTCCACAAGCCCGGCGGCCTTAACTGCGGCGACGAGCGTAGTGAAGTCACCAGCACTGACGGCTGTTTCGACAATATTAGGCATAATAATCTCTTCCTTATCAACTGTTGGAATTTCCGTCCGCGAGGTTATGCACGTTGCCTGATGTGACCTCCAGGTTTCGAGGCTAAGCCTGGCCCGGTAGCAGCCCGAGTGCCGCGACGGCGGCGCGCTCATCGAGCAGCTCTGCCACTGATCCATCGATGCGTGACCGGGAGAATGCGTTGATCGGCAGATCGGGAACAACCTGCCAGTTTCCACCCGACGAGGTGACGGGAAACGAGCACACCAGCCCAGCCGGAACGCCGTACGAGCCGTGGGAGACGATCCCGGCCGAGGTCCAGTCGCCCGCCTTGGTGCCCCGCATCCAGTCGCGCATGTGATCGATGGCGGCGTTCGCTGCGGAGGCCGCCGACGAGGAACCGCGTGCGTCGATGATCGCCGCCCCGCGCCCGGCCACGGTGGGAATAAACTCCCTCTCGACCCATCCCTGCTCCACCTTGACGGGATCGCCAGTGATCAGCGCCTGGCTCAGATCCGGATACTGCGTAGCCGAGTGGTTGCCCCAGATCGTCATACGTGCGAGGGAGGAGACGGGTGCTCCGGTATGACGGGCAAGCTGTGAGAGAGCGCGGTTGTGGTCGAGGCGGGTCATCGCGTTGAACCGGGCAGCAGGCACATCCGGAGCATGTGCTGCCGCGATCATGGCGTTGGTGTTGGCGGGATTGCCCACCACGAGCACACGAATGTCGGCCGCGGCAGTGTCATTGATCGCACGACCCTGCGGCCCGAAGATGCCGCCGTTGGCGGCCAGCAGGTCGCCCCGCTCCATACCTGCCGTGCGGGGGCGGGAGCCAACCAGCAGTGCCACGCTGGTTCCGTCGAAGGCGCGCGTTGGGTCATCCGAAATATCGACGGATTTCAGCTGCGGGAAGGCGCAATCGTCCAGTTCCATGGCGATGCCCTCGGCGGCACGCATCGCCTGCGGCACTTCAAGCAGGCGCAACTCTATCGGTACGTCCGGCCCGAACATCGCACCGGATGCGATGCGGAAGAGGAGTGCGTAGCCGATCTGTCCGGCTGCGCCGGTTACCGTAATTTTCACACTATGACAGTACCCCGTAGTGCCGTTCCGGCATGATCTCATCCGCTCAGAAGCGCATTCTGGTGGTTTACAGCGCGAAGCGATAAGAGCGCTGGAACCTGGCGTGCCGGCACAACAGGGCGGTGTCAACCCGCAGTCTGCGAGCGGTGGATGCCGCGTGCAGCTTGGCACAGTAACGACAAGGTTCCGTTTCCGCGCTCACAACCTCACTGGGAACTACACCTAGCCCGCGATGAACAATTGCCAGAGGATCGCCAGATAGATCACCATGAAGATCGCCGGAGTAACGAACTTCACGATCGTCGTCCACCACGCGGTCTGAATAATCTGCTGAACGACTCTGGACGGGTTCTCGATCTGGCGCAGATCGGCCACGACTGCCTGCGCTTCGCTGGCGGACGTGTACTGAGCGATGGAACCGAGGATTCCCGAGGCAAGCAAGATTCCCGTCGCCGCGATCCGCACAGCAATCGGGCCGCCGTCACCGCCCCCAAGGGCAAGAGCGGTGATGACCACAGTGAGCAGGAAGGTTGGCGCAAATTGCGCAACCATGATGTGCAGGCGCGCTCCAGACCAGAGGCCGAGCAGATCTTTTTCATTCACACTTCCGACTATACAGAGGCTAAAGCTGTCGATCCGGGCTCCCGAACGCAGCGGAGAACACAGTTCCCCTGGAGGTGTGTGGTTCGAGGACATCTCCCACACTTCGGAGGTGGACGGTGCCCTTCATCCTTTAGACCCTCACAATGACCATGCTGATGCGCTGGTTCGCGCACCCGAGTCGGTGAGGAACCTCACGATCCCGTCGGCCACGTGTGGGTTTTCAGCGGCGGCTGCTTCTTCGCGGCAGCGAGCGCCGAACTGGGCTCGCGCAAAGGTCCGCTACCCAGCGCGGTTGCACAACTCGTGCGCGACTGGCACGAGTTCGTCCGGGGAGCGATCGAGCGCGGTGATCGTGTCCCGCTCGCTAGGCCGTGCGTGAGGCTACGCGCCCGAGTTTCGCTCGGTCGCACCGCGGCGCGCGTTGGATCAGGTGACGGCGGGAGTAGGGTCGCCGCGTGCCCTGCCTACGCTCTCGCGTCATTCTCTTTCTAGCCTTCGCATTCACGATCATGGCTGATCCTGTGTCTTCCGTCGCCTACGCGGTCGAAGCGGCGCTCCGGGCGCTGGATGGTCGGCTCGACCTGCTTGTCGCGACGATGGCGCTAGTGATGTCGATCATCGCGCTCGTTGTTCTGAACTACCGGGCGCTTATCGCCCGGTATCCCGAGGGCGGTGGAGCATCGGCTGCCGTCGGCGAAGCTTTCGGCGACGGCTGGTCGTTTCTGCCAGTCGGCTCGCTCGTGGTCGACTTCGTACTGACCATCGCGATCAGCGTCTCGGCAGCCGCGTCGGCCATCATCGCCTACTTTCCCGTGCTTGCGCCGTGGCGCTTGCTCATTGCCCTCGCGCTTGTGGCCGTTGTTGGCGGGTTGTCCCTGTTCGGAAATCTCGGGCGAATCCTGTTCGCGCTGATGACGGTGAGCTTCGTCGCGGTAGCAGCATCGGTGCTCCTGTTCAGTGTTGTTGCCGCGCCGCTCGACTCGGCAGTCCTCGCCGATTCGGCAGCTGCCGATCCGAACGCGCTTGCGGGCGCTGTCGCCGTCATACTCGCGTTCCCCGTCGCGATGGCACTCGCAACCGGTGTCGAGGCTCCCTCAACTGCGATTGCCCAGCTCGGCGGCCTCGATTCTGATGGTCGCCGCCGGTTCGGGCAACTCACACTGTGGCTCACTTTTGGCATCGTTGGCGTACTCACGCTCACCTTCGCGGTGCAAGCAACACGTCTTGGAGTCAGCATCCCCGACGAAGGGTCGACTCTCATCGCCGACTTTGCCAGACACGTCGCCCCAGCCCCGCTCTTTGGGCTATTTCAGTTGATGACCGCGCTGCTACTCCTCGCCGCAGCAAGTTCGTCTTTTCAGGCGGGCCCTGGCCTGCTGAAAGCGCTCGCAGTTCATCCCTCGGGCACGAATGCCGTGGGTATTCTGCCCGCGGCATTTGGCAGTGTGAATCGGCGCCACACCCCATACTGGGGTCTCCTACTCTTCACCGCCCTCTCGATGGTCGTCCTCGCCGCCACCGGCGCTGACGACCAGCGGCTCGTGCTGTTTTACGCGGTCGCTGTATTTTTGAGCTTTCTGTCGGGCTTGCTAGCGATGGCTCGGTTCACGCATGTGGCCCGTCAGCGCAAACGTTTCGTGCTCAATGTCGTTGGTGCAGCAATTGTGGCGTTCACGCTAATCGTCAACCTTTCCCGCGGATGGCCCCTCGTGAGCCTCGTCGCTGCCGCACTCATCGCGGCCATCCTGTGGGCGATGTGGGTTCGCGCCGGGCGCCCAGAAGGCATCCGATCGATCGAATCGCTTCGCAAACAGGATGAGGACGGTCGCGATACGTTGGCCCCATGACGGTGCCGAGGGGTTCGCATGGGCCTCTGGTTCACCAGAGCTCATCCCTCAAACATCGCACAAACGTGTCACCACCGAGACCCCCAGAAGTGCCACCGATGTCCTGAGACATCACAAAATTCGGGGCAGCGCTTGCGCAAGCTCCGCTGTAGTTAGCCGCGCATCACCTCGACCATTTGAACGGCGTTGGCGGCAAGGTCCCCACGGTGCAGAGCACCACCAACAAGTGCAGCGGTATCTCTACCATAAAAGTCGAGCATCTCCGGCAGTCGCTCAATGGTCATTCCTCCCGCAGGAGATATCCACATCGGTGCAAGAGTACCGAGCGGACGCCGTGCCGCTTTGGCGATACTGCGACACTCATCCTTGGTGAACGCAAAACGGCCCGAGAAGTTCGGGAAGATCGAGATATCGGCACCAGCAAGCCGCATGAGAGTTCCGTACACAACCGAGTGGGCGATCCCTTCATTCTGTGAGACTACGAGTGAGCCCAACATTGACGGGTGACCCATCATCGGTAGTGCGATCGAGTCGTCTTCGGCGATTGTCCGCATGATGTCAAAGCCAGAGATTCCCGGGAGAACCATCAGCGCACCGGCACCGAGACTCTTAGCCTCGCGGGCGGCATCCTGAATCTGGTCAGCAGGCAGGTTCAGGCTCGGTGCGTAAACACAGCGATTCCCTGTCTTCTCATTCGCCTCGCGAACAGCTGCGGAGACAACTTCGACTCGTTCACGCCACATGGACCAGGGCTGGTTTGCCAGTGAGTGGTCATCTTTGATGGTGTCGAAGCCGGCTGTCGCCAAGATCGATGCCATACGCGCGAAGTCCGCAGATGACGACCCCATTGGCTTGAGCGCTGTTCCCACCAGTGCGCGTTTAGGCACATCGAAGAGTTCACGAAGTCCTGCGACACCGAATCTCGGCCCCGAGAATTTCTTGGTGAGCACATCAGGAATAGAAACGTCGATCAGCCGTACTCCGCGAAGCATAGAGACGTTCCCCCAGAGCACGTTCAAGAGTTGGGGAAGTTCGCCGCCCGCGTTTCGGTGGTCGTACGAGATGGTTACACTCGTCGCACCATCGACCTGCTCGCCGATGCTGTCGATCTGCCCGACGACCTCTCGTTGAATCCACGCTTCAGCAAGTTCCGCCGGAAACTCAATCGACTGCTCGACGCTAATTGCCTCCGCGATTTCACGGGCGTCGTTTCCGTAGATCAGGTAATCGACAACAATTCGATCCGTCATGGCTAGAGCCCTTCCGCTTTGGCACTGCTGTGGACATTTACTGTTCGAACCTGAGTCAGTTCGTCATCATTAATTCCCAGTGAGCGACCCACGAGACTTTCAGCGGTCTCAACGAGCGAACGCGCATCCAAACCAAGTTCCGCCATGAGGTACTTCTGCGAGGCACCGTGCGCATAGGTATCGCGAACCCCAATCCGCCTCAGCGGGACCCCTACAGCATGTTCCGCCATCAGTTCAGCGACAGCACTGCCCAGTCCACCAACAGTGATGTGGTTCTCCATCGTAATCACGCCATGGCGAGCGCGGGCGATAGCGCTGATCACACGCGGGTCATCAAACGGCTTCAGGGTGGAGATGTGAAGGTGGGTAATCGAAAGCCCGCGCTCTTGCATCATCGGCACGGCACGCAGCGCCTCTTCGGTCATGATTCCTGACGTGATCAGTGTCAGATCTTCCCCCGTGGAGAGAATTCGAGCGGTGTTGAGCTGAAAAGGCTCGCTTTCCGGAAAGATTCGACTAACTTCGCCCCTGAGCATACGAACATAAACTGGTCCGTCAATTGCGTGAGCTACATCCAAGACGCTTTGAGCCTCTGTGGCGTCGCCAACCTCCAGCACAGTCATGTTGGGAATTGCGCGCATGATGGCAATGTCCTCGATGGCCTGGTGCGTCACTCCACCCGGCGTCATGATGCCCGGCAAGAACGCGATTAGTCGAACCTTGAGCGAGGGATAAGCCACCGACATCTGCAGCTGATCAAGGGGCCGACGGTAGAGGAATACGGCAAAGGTGTGCAGCCAAGGCTCGAAACCCTCGCGCGCAAGACCTGCGGCGTAGCCGAGCATGTTCTGCTCAGCCATCCCCATGGAGAAGAAACGCTCGGGGTACGTGTCGCGCCATTTTCCCACCTCGCACGAGTTGGTGAGGTCGGCAGAGAGCACGAGCACCTCGGGCTTGTCTGCAGCCCAATCAATGAAGTTCTGCTGGTGGGGGCGTGCAACAATGTCGTAGCTCATCGGCTCATCTCCTCGAGAGCAGCCTGGTAACGGGCTTGCTCCTCTTCTCCTGTGAATCGTAAGTAGTGCAAAACGGGGCGGCGCTCCTCCAAGATAGGAAGGCCCCGGACCGGGTCCGTGTAACACAAGATCATGGTCGGCTTATCGTTTTCATCGGCACCGGCCTCGAGTATTGCTTCGATCGAGTGTCCATCAACGGAATGGACGTTCCAGCCAAAGGCCGCGATGCGTTCGGCGAGGGGCTCAATGCCCATCACCGTGTCCATGGGGCCATCGCACTGGCCTCCATTGACGTCGACAATGACCCGAAGCTTGCTGAGTTTGTAGAATGAGGCAGCGTTCAGCGCCTCCCAGGTTTGGCCTTCTTGAAACTCTCCGTCACTCATGAATACCCAGGTTCTGCCCGTCTCGTTCTTGAGCCGGCGAGCTAACGCGATTCCTCCAGCTTGAGAGATTGCTTGGGCAAGTGAACCGGTCGTGGTCTCAAAGCCAGGAGAGTGTTCCGCGCCAATCATCTCGACGGTGCCGCCATCACGGTTGAAGTCGTCTAGAGCGTTCTCGTCAAGCCGACCCGTCTCAATCAGAGCCGCGTAGATGACGAGTGCATAGTGGGCAGGGCTTGAGACCAGTCGGTCTGCCGACGGGCTGGTTGGGCCGTGGAAGTCGGCACCAGAGCGTCGGTTGATTCCGTTGGGTCCCGGAGTCCCCGGGAAAGCTGGCGGGATGAGCGGAGCCGGAAGGGGAGCAAGGTCAACCATGCCCCCGTAGAGGCAGCCCAACAGTTCGGCGGCCGAGCACGCTTGGCTCATGTAGCCACCGTTGTTGGTGAGGGTGTGTTCCAACACCCTTCGACGAATTCCCGCTGCGATTCGCTCTATTTCTGTCGTATCGACTGTGCTGGTATGACTCATATGCACGTTCCTCCTCGTTGGAATGCGCTGAAACCAGCCTCGCTACGCTGCTGGATCGGCTACAGTGAACAATAGTACGTCAATGGCACAAATGTACAGTAAAGGATTAAACACATGACTGACTCCGACTTCAACGCCGCACTAATCGATCAGGTGATCGCAATGGGAGCAGACATCGTCCGCCGCAAGCTGACTCTTGCAAGCGCTGGAAATATCTCCTTTCGGGACCCCGAGAACCCGACCCGGTTCTTCGTCACCGCGGCAGCATCCTGGCTCGACGCACTGACCGAAGAGGACCTGAGCCACATCGACATGCACGGAACCGTGCTGAGCGGGTCAGCCCAACCATCAAGCGAATGGCGCGTGCACGCTGAGGCGTACCTGACACGAACAGACGTAGATGCAGTGGTTCATGCGCACCCGCAGTACTCAGTGCTGCTCGACGCGTTGGGCCATCGCGTCAGGCTGATAACACTCGACCATGTCTCGTATGTGAAGTCAGTCGGAATGACACCCTTCGCGCCCAACGCCTCGACAAGTCTGGCGTCAGGGGTTGCTTCGCAGCTTCACGACCACGACTGCGTAATCATGTCCCATCATGGCTGCGTAGTCGTGGGCGATACGCTTACGATGGCTTACCGGCGTATTCTCAACCTGGAAGAAGCCGCAGAGAACACCTACCGCGCGCTAGCGCTCGGCGACGCCACTACGGCATTCCCTGCGGACCAAGTGCTGTCTGTTCATTCCTAGTAGTGACGCGCTGGGCAACAAATACTAGGAAGAGGTGAGCGATGCTTGGACGCGTTGCTGCCCTGCACTATCTCCATGGCATGAACCACCAAGAGATCGCCGATCTTCTCGGGTTGTCCCGTGTGCAAGTAACGCGCGCGCTTGCCAAGGCGCGGCGCGAAGGCATCGTCGAGATTCGAATCCACAGTGACGAGCCAATCTTCCCCGACCTCCAAGTAGCACTCGCGTCGCGGTACGGAATCGCGAGCACATGGATCGCACCTAGTTTTCCTGAACCCAACGAGACCCTCGCGTCCGTTGGCACTTTAGGGGCTGCCTGCCTGCAGTCGGCCCTGAGGCCGGGGGCAACGGTTGCCGTAGGGCTTTCAACAACCCTCGCATCGATCGCACCCCACTTTGGCCCCGACCAACTTGATGTGACTATTGTTCCCGCAATCGGAAGCCGCCCAGGAGCCCGTCGCTCAGTGAGTCCCCATGAAGTCGCCCGGCAGTTGGCGGATGCCGCCGGAGCGCGTGCATATCATCTCCCGGCACCTTATCTTGCCTCCTCGAAGCTCTCAGCAGCTATGATTCGGTCGGAACCCGATGTCGCTTCAGCTCTCGAGCTAGCGCGACATGCGGACATCGGGCTATTCGGCCTCGGTGGCGTCACGCACGGTAGTGGAACAGTGGTGGACACCACCATGTCTGACGAGAAGGTCTCGCAACTCATAGCTCGCGGTGCGGTTGGAGACATCTCGGGGTCATTTTTCGATCTCGGCGGACGCTTCGTCACTGGCCCGGTGGACGACCGGATGATTGGGCTCACCTACGCTGAGATACTCGCCCTGCCTGTGCGCATCGGTGTGGCCTTCGGCCGCGACAAAGTGCAGGTAATCAAAGCCGCCCTGACCGGAGGCATCATCACGGCCCTCGTCACTGACTACGAAACAGCGAACGCTCTGACGACCTGAATCCCCGGGGGTCTCGTTCCTCTCAAGCATTGGGCGAACGTTACTCACGGGTGATTCGAGTTCAGTAAACCGACGTCAGGCCCGCCCCCGATCATCAGCCGACGCTTGACGTTGACCCGGCGACCACATTTATGCGTTTCTTTGAGAAGGTGAAGCTGAAGAGAAGCGCCACTACAAGCACAACCCCTTTGCCGAGATCCTGGGCGTAGTACGGAAGCCCGATCATCGTGAACCCCGTGGTCATCACGCCGATGAGCACAGCCCCCAGAGCCGTGCCCCACGCGTTCGGTCGACCAAGACCAAGAACCGAAACGCTGACAAGCGCGACAGCGATTGCATCGAGCAGCAGGGAGCCGCCCGCCGAGACGTCGCCCTGACCAATGCGGGCGGCAAGCAGCAGTCCGGCAAGTGAGGCGAGAAGGCTGCATCCAACGTACGCGGCAGTCCGATACAGTTTCACCCGGATACCTGCGAGTCGAGTGGCTTCCGAGTTTGCTCCGATCGCATAGAGAACCCGCCCCCACTTGGTCTTCTCCAGAATGAACCAGAGCACGACCGTGATGACGGCGAAGATAATGACCGGCACCGGCACTGGGCCAACAGTTCCTCGGTCAAGAGCAAGGAAGTCGTCGGTGAAACGCCCCGCGGCTGTCGAACCATCCGCCAGTGACATGTTCGACGAAATTGACTTTCCGTCCACGATCAGCAGCTTGAGTCCGACGACGACGAACATCGTGGCGAGGGTTGCCAGCAGGTCGGGGATCTTGGCAACCAAGATGAGCAGCGCGTTCAGCAGGCCGATCGCGAGGCCGCCAAGCATGACAACCAGAATTGCTACGCCTCCAACTTGGTTGCCGACGACCATCGTCCAAGCCGCGACAGACACGGCAAACCCAGCAGCCGACCCGACCGACAGGTCAATCCCAGTGACGGTGAGAGTGAGCATAACGCCCAGCCCCGCGAGCCCGATCGGAGCGACAAGTCGCAGAACTCCGAAGATCGAATCCGGGGCGAGAAAGTTGGGGTTGATCAGCGTGAAGAAGCCGACCAGAGCGATGGTCACCGCAATGAATCCCCATCGTACGACGATAGCCGACAGCCGTTCTCGCAACGGTCGGGGCGAAAGTCCGGGACCAACGCCACCCCTGTCACGGCTGGCGTTGGCCGGCTCGGTTCCTGTGCTTGTGGTGGTCATGTGATTGTCTCCTGCGTTCCGATATCGCCCAAGAAGGCGTTGATGACGGCGTCTTCGTCCGTCTCATCTATGTATGCGTCGAGTTCGACCGATCCTTGCACCAGCACCACCACGCGATCAGCAACATCGAGTATCTCGTCGACGTCACCCGCGAACACGATCACGCCTCGCCCGGATCCGGTCATTGACCGCAGCTTGTCGCCGATGTCGCGCCGAGCGCCGATATCGACCCCACGGAATGGCTCATCGAGAACGACGAGTTTGGGTTGGCCAGACAACCACCGGCCCACAACGACTTTCTGTTGGTTGCCGCCGGAGAGATCGTCAATGGATGCGTCTGCTCCCGTCGTCACGACTCCAAGGTCATCAATGACCCCGCGGGCACTTTCCAGTTCAGAGCGTCTATGGAGAATTCCGCCACGAGAGAGCCGCTTGAGGAACGGCAACGATACGTTTTGCGCGATCGACCAACCCGGCAGGATACCCTGCTGCTGGCGATCCTCGGGAACCAAGACAACTCCCGCCCTAATCGCATCCGAGGGGCGCCGCGGTGCATAATTCGCTCCCTCGAGCTCGATGCGGCCTGCCAACGGCGCACGGAGACCGGTAAGTGTCTCCGCGAGCTCTGTCTTGCCAGCACCAATCAAACCGAGCACGCCGAGGATCTCCCCTGAACGCACAACGAGGTCGAGTGGTGTCCCCTCGTCAAAGAGCTGCAACCCCGAGATTGAGAGAAGGTCAGCCTTCCCCCTCGACACATCGGTGCGCTCTCGCTTGAGGTCGGCTCGACGACCCAGCATGTCAAACAAAATGGTCGGCCACTCGAACGGTCGTGACATCGTGCTCTGCACAACACCGTCACGAAGGACAGTAACGCGATCGGCGAGAGCATCGATCTCACCGAATCGATGAGACACATAGACAATCGCCAGACCGGTGCCCTTCAGATCGCGGAGCACAGCGAACAACCGCTCAGACTCCGACGCTGTAAGGGCTGACGTCGGCTCGTCGAGGATCAGCATCCGTGGACGGCCCCGCAATGCGCGAGCGAGAACGAGCATCTGCGCATCCGAGATATTCAACCGCCCCGCATCAAGTTGAAGGAAACGATCAGACCAATCAACACCAAGCTTGTGAAACGCTTTCCGAGCCTCCAACAGCATGCGACGGGAATTAAGGATCGGACTTTTCGAGGCGTGAGCGAGGTCATCGAGCAGCACATTTTCGGCGATGCTGAGCCCAGGTACGACGCCGTCCGCCACTTTCTGGTGGACGGTGGAGATACCAAGGGCTTTTGCCTTTGCGGGTGAGCCGAGGCTCACAATCTGCCCATCGATGAGGATCGAGCCCCGATACTGAGGGTTCGAGCCGCTGAGCGCCTTGATGAGCGTCGACTTTCCCGCCCCGTTGGCCCCAAGCAGGGCGGTGATCCGCCCTGCTTGGAACTCGAGGTTGACGTCACGAAGCACCGTGTTCGATCCGTAGGCGACCGATAGGCCAGTCACCGTGACAACAGGTGCGCCCGCCACTAGCCCTCCAGATTCGGCATCGCCCGCCGGAGCGAACACGTTACTCAAGAGATTGCCGGCAGCCAGGCGGCGGTCATGACATCCCGCATAAGCAACTTGGGCTCGGCGGCCAGCAAATCATCCACGTTAGTGATCCCACCTGACCTGAGGGCTTCCTGAGTGATGAGTACCGACGGGAACTCAATCGACATTTCCGAGTTGAGACCGGCGAGGGTCATAGCGGCGGTCCGGACCACGGCAGCACCGACAGCCGACGGGTCAGATGCAGCAGTAGCGATCCAGGGGCTTCCTTCGCCCAGCATGACCTGCATGTCGGCATTCGAGATGTCGATACCGTAGACCTTGATCTGATCCTCCTTGCCTGCCTGAAGCACAGCGGCCACAGCGCCCTTAGTGATCTCGTCGTACGGCGCGAAGATGGCCTCCACATCAGGATTCTGGGCGATCGCCGCGGCAACGAGAGGGATGTTGTCATTGGCCGTCGAGTCGCTGACCTTTCCAGTTGAGAATACGACGTCCCAGTCGTACTCCTCGACGAAGGACTTCCAGACCTCGGCTCGACGGTCGAGCGGAGCGAACCCAGTCGCAGACACGTAACCAACCTTGGCGCCAGCCCCAATGTCTTCCGCCATGAGGTCAAGCACGTTGGAGGCCAACTCTTCGTCAGACTGCGACGTGACGACGACTCCCTCGGCGTCGGTCAACGCGAGGTCGTAGACGACGACAGTGATTCCGGCGGCGACAGCCTCCGAGACGAGAGGCTGCATGGTGTCGGCGAGTCCGTGGCTCACAATGATGGCCGCAGGCTCGCTGTCGATCGCGCGCTGCATGTCACTAGCCATCTGTGCATTGTCGTTGCGTGCATCCGAAATAGTGAGTTCGATGTTGGCGATCTCGGCCTGAGCCTCTGCGCCTGCGCCCCACGCCTGGAAGTAGTCGCCAGCGCCGCTCTGTCGAACGAGAGCAACCTTTACCGGGTCGCCATCGAACGGAGCGGGCCGAGGACCGGTAGCGGTAGCGCCCGGCTCGGGCACTGCGCCAGAAGAACCGGCTGTGCCGGAACTCTGCGCGCAACCTCCAAGCGCGATCGCAGCGCTCAGCGCGAACGCGAGAGCGGCAACACGCATGGTTCGAGAAGATGTAGCCATTTTTTCCTCCAAATAGTCGTCATTGACATGAGCTGTGTGTGCGGGTCCCACTGGGACCCATCGTGGCGAAGCGCTCGAACCCCGTCGCGAAGTTTTTTCAGATATGTGCGACCGGGCCCGTCGACGGGTCCAGAAGAAGCGAGCGGCCTTCGTCAAAGACCGCAACGGATGCGGCCGCACATTCATCGGCTGGAAGCAACTCAAGGTCGGCCGCTCGGGCCACTCCGATCACCCGCCGGATCATCTCCGCCCCCGCGAAACCCCAGGCCTCGCGTTCGACCTGATCCAAGAACTCGGGCGAAGCGGTGTCCTGCCACGCCGCACGGAACGCTTCCCGGCTAGTGTCGACGGCCGAGGCCCGCATAACAGCGAGATCGGTCTGGCCCGCGGCGTCGGCTGCCATCGCCGCGATCCGCATGTTCGCCCAAAAGAGCCCAAGGTCCATACCGATAGGGCCGACAAAGCTGAACTCAGGGTCGAAGACTTTGACGTCTAGGTCATGGCCAACGTTCGGGAGGCGTACCATCACCGAACCAGTGTGGAGATCGCCGTGGAGAAGTCCCTGGGGGGATTCCGTGAATACTTTGGAAACCCTCTCGACAGCTGCTGCGACCGCGCTATCGTTCCAGAGCTGACGAACACGGCCCTCAAGTGCGGGTACCCAATGGTTGTTCGCGACATCGCGGTACGGCTCGCCGAGCACGTACTGGAGAGTGAGGGCGCAGAGGTCAGGATTGCTTGACTCCCGAGTCAACTCCTCGAAAGCACTGCGCCCCAAGGATGTTTCACTGGTACTGAAAGTCAGCTCTCCGATGAACCTGCCAACGACAGAACCGATAGCAGCACAATCGATCTCACTCGTGGCCTCGCCGGCCAGTCGAGCAGTTACTTGGTCGACTAGCCCATCGCGAAGAACCGTCAGCTCGGAGAGATCCTCCATGACCATCACGTACTCGTCGAGGTCCAGGTGAGCGATTGCTGGCACAGTATCGGGGGCCAGCCGGGCGAGCTGCGCATACGCACGAGCCTCGGCGCCGATGCGCGACGGATCCATCGGGGCGCCTTCCCCGATCACATTGATGAATGGCGGCGCCTGCTTGATAGCGAGACTACCCAGCGGCCCCTCGGCAATGAACACCCTATTCATGTTGCCCGCGGTCACTTCACGCACCGTGATGTGATCCGCTTCGTCAGCAAGGGTCGCACTCAAGTGCGCGAACTCCAGATACGCAACGACTCCGTCGCGATCGGTCAGCAGTCCACTGCTCATTTCGTGCCTCCAAAGTAGTCAGCAAGCTGCGCGGGTTCGAACGCTCCACGATCCGTAACAATGCGCGATACGAAACGTGACGGTGTCACATCAAAGGCTGGATACCATGCCTGAGTGACGAGCGGTGACGCCGTGCGGTGTCCGAGTGTGTTCAGGACCTCTTCGGGATCGCGTTCCTCGATCACCACATCCGCCGCAGTCGGAGCTCCGGAATCTGGAGACTGGACGAGCGCGTGGTAGGGGACCCCGAAGGCATTCGCCGCGAGAGCAACACCCAACGTCCCGACCTTATTGATCACGCATCCGTCCATGGTGACTCGGTCAGCCGCGGTAATTGCCGCGTCGATCGGCCCGAGTGTGGACCCGGGGGCCAAAGCCGCCGCCACCATTCCATCACTAATCAGTGTCACCGACTCACCCATCTCGGCAAGCGTGTGGGCGGTAAGACGCGCTCCCTGAAGGAACGGACGCGTCTCTGTCGCCACCCACTCCCACTGACGGTTGAGTCGACGACCGGCACGGACGAGCTCTACCAGGTAGGTGTCCATCCAGCAGTGGGTGAGGATACGTGCGCCATCGGGGACTAGCGCGGCAGCGTGCGTTGCGAGTGCACGACTCCGATTGCGATACCGATCCACGGCTGCTCGCGACGCATCCACGATCATGGTGCGATAATCGTCAGCGTTCGTCGCGTTCTCAGCGTCCGCGAGAATTTGCGCGACCGCTTCCGCCGGGTGGTTGTTCGTCGGGCGAGCAGTCGCGAGCATGATTCCAGCTTCAGCTAGCGCTTCGCGAGTTCGTGCGAGATCGAGCCCGACCGCCTGCGTCGCCGCCAGCTGCATCCCTAGCGCCGCAGCGTAGTAGGGCCCGGAACTCTGAGTCACCATGTCGCGAATCGCGCCAGCGACGGCTGCGGCGGTGCGCGCCTCAACCCATTCAATGCGCTCCGGAAAAATCCGGCGATCCAGGATCCGAACGACACCGTCAATAAACCTCACGGAGTCTTCCAGAGTGGTGATAGGCATACCCATCTCAGTTTCCGTCTGCAGACTCGTCATCGCGACTTCCTTGTCTTCTATTCTTCAGTCGTCTGACAACTGACGACTTTCTTGGGTCGAGAGTACAGTCACAAATATGTTCATGTCAATGGTCAGGTCACAGGGCCATCAGGATCGAGTCGCGGAATGCACCGGAGCCGCGAATGATGCATAGTATCTGAATGACTATCCCTCGCGACGTGCGTCCGCTGCCCCTCGTAGTCGCCGAGGACCTGCGCAATCGAATCCTTGCTGGTGAGTGGTCACCGGGCGAACAACTCCCCTCTGAGTCGGCGCTTGCCGAATCCGCGCGGGTCAGCCGTCCGACGATTCGGGCCGCGATCAAGTCGCTGGTGTCGATCGGCCTCGTTCGAGTGCGGCACGGTTCTGGAACATTCGTAACCGCGCGACCCTCGCATATCGTGTCGGGGCTGCAGGAACTGCGATCGACCTCGGAGACCATCGCATCATCTCGCGGCGCCTCAGAAGTACGCTACCGCCTTCGTGAGCGGCGAGCAGCCACTGAGGACGAGGCGATGCTATTCGAATCGAACCCACCATTCGAAGTGATCGCGCTTGAGCGCTGCTTCGTGGCAGGTGACGAACCGGTCGCCTTCGAGTGGGCTCTCCTGAATGCCGCAATCCTTCCGCCTGATCTTGATCCGACGACCCTTCCCAGCTCCATCTTCTCGGTATTTGCCTCGCTCGATCTGCTCCCGGAGCAGGCCGTGGCGAACGTGCACGCGAGCGCTGAAGTTGTCGACTGGGCTGGCCTGGCAAAACCCGATGCACTATATCTGTGCCTCACACAGCAGTCCTACCTCGCGGACGGCAAGGTCATCACGTGGTCGAAGACCCTATTCGCCGAAAAGGACTTCGAGTTCACGATCGTACGCACGAGATCGCCGTACTAACGACGTCACCTTAGAGTCTCAACGCCGGGGAAGTGCTTTCACAATCTCGGTGTCGAGATTCATCACCGAGCATTCAGCGCAGCCGGCTGGATGCTGCCGGCATTTCGTACTCCTGCCTTGATGGCAAGACCAGGAGCCGAGCCAAAGTCATCGAGCGGTTCAAGAACGTCATGGTGTACCGGCTTGTGGCCAAAGATACCATCGAGGAAAAGGTGCTGCTCTCAACGCGGTCAAAGCCAAGCTCTTTGACAGCGTGACGACGGATGGCGCGGCCATCGGCGCGAAATTCACCGCCGCAGACATTCGCGAGTTGTTGCAGTAAAACCATGCGGAGCCCCTTGACGGATGCGCTCGCCTGTCTGCCGGGCAGGACAACCACCCGGGGTTTGCCCGGGGTGCGAGCCCCAGAACTTCTACCGGGCACTGTTGCTAGGACTGCACCTTCGACCGCTCCTCTTACTGGCGCGGTCGGTGCTGGCGCGGTCGGTGCGGCCGGAAGCTCGTTGCTCCCGAACGAGTCGATGGCGACCGAGCTGGCGTCGGTGGGACTGACAGGGCGGTCATCCGCGACCACTATTATGGGAAGGTGCTCCTTCGACTGGTTCTGATATCGCGACCGGTGTTGTGGGTGAATACGGTCGGCACGACGGCGATCGCCATGTGGCTCGCGGGCGATCTATGGCGGTGGGACGTCGTTCCCCTGTTGTTGTGGGCCACGCTGCCGTTCAACCTCCTGATCTACGGTGTCAATGACATCTTCGATCAGGAGACCGACGCGTTGAATTCGCGGAAGGGTGGCCTCGAAGGTGCCCGGATCGCCGCCCCCGAGTCCCGACGCATCCTCGCCGCTGTCGTGCTGACAAATGTGCCCTTCGTTGTCTACTTCCTCATCGCACTGCCGCTGGACGCAGTTGCCTGGATCCTCGCCTACATCGTTATCTTCGTGCAATACTCGGCACCGCCCCTGCGCTTCAAGGCAAGGTCCTACCTAGACGCGTTGAGCAACGCAGCCTACGCATTCCCGCTCGTGTTCGTGCCCCTCTCCTTCGGGGAGCCTCCGGTCTGGGCTGCCGCGGTCGGGCTGATGGCTTGGAGCGTGGCCAAGCACACCTTCGACGCCGTGCAGGACATCGACGAGGACAAAGCCGCCGGCATCATCACCACGGCAGTGCGCCTGGGGCCGCACCGGGCCGCAGTGTGGAGCGCCGTCTGGTGGGCGGTTTCAACCGTCTGCTTCGCGATCGTCAACATCCCGGTTGCCGTGGTGAACGCGCTGATCGCCGGCTGGCTGCTGCTGCGCCTGCGCCGGGATCCAACCCCGAACGGTGCCCGCCGTCTCTACCGGTATTCGATCGCCTTCCCCTATGCGGCCGGTTCGGTTGCCGGCGTCCAGATCGTGGCTGCGCTGATGCTCGGAGGCTATCCGTGACCGCAATAACACCGCGGCGTATCGTCGTGCTCGGGGCCGGCATCGGCGGGCTCACCGCTGCCGCACTGCTGGCTAAGGCCGGGCACGATGTCACGGTGCTCGAAGGCAACGACTGGGTCGGCGGCAAAAGTCGGCGGATTGAGGTCGGCGGCCAGCGAATCGATACTGGCCCCTCCCTTGTCACGTTCCCGGCGGTGTGGGATGAACTCATGCGCCGCTACAACGCGCTTGGCGCAAGCGGTGCGCCGAGCGGCGCGATCGATGCCGGGGGCGACCCGCCGGCGGGCCAGCTGCAGCTGCGGCGCCTGCCCGAGGTGGGGCGCTACTTCTACGGCGGCCAGGCTGTCACACTGCCGGTCGAGGAGGGGCACCCTTGGCGGGCGGCGTGGGAACGCTTCGATCGTGAGCACGGTGGCCTCGGACCACAGATCACTTCGCTGCTCACCGCCGATCCGATCGACCCGAAGACGCTTCCCGCGGTGGGCGTCCTCGCACGCCGGTACGGCACCCGACTCACGACCAAGCGTTTCCTTGACGCCCTGACCTGGATGCCGGAGGGATTACGCGAGGTGATCGCCATCCACACACTGAACGCGGGGGTGCCGCCCACCCGCAGCCTCTCGCTCTACGCGAGCATGCCCGCGGTGATGGCCAGGGATGGCGTGTGGGTTCCCGAGGGTGGGGTCTACGAGCTCCCGCTTGCCCTCCACCGGCTCGCCCTCCAGGCCGGTGCGCGGGTTCACACCGGCGAGAGTGTCGTGTCGGTTCAGCGATCGCGGGTGCGCACGGTCGCGGCCGAGTACCGGGCTGACCTGGTGGTGAGCGCCCTCGACCCGGGGGTGCTCACCGGGCTCTTGGGCGGCGGGCCGTCCCGGGCGCGAGATCTCACCTGCTCGGGCGTCGCCATCTACGGCGTGCTTGAGAGGCTTCTGCCGGACGCCACGGCGACACACTCCGTGGTGCTGCCGGACGACCCGGCCGCCCTGCACCGCAGCCTCGCGGCGGGGCTCGTACCCCAGCAGACGATGGCCTTCGTGAACTACTACCGTCCGGGCGAGATCTACCCAAACGAGAAGGCTACCGTTGCGTTGCTACTGACCACGCCCGCCGATGGTCGCCGCTACGGCCTCGACGACCCCTTCGTACGACGGGAGGTCGAGCGCATCAGCGAAGTGATGGGACTCGATCGGCCCATCACCCAGATGCTCGGTGAGTACGAGATTCTCGATCCTGAGTACTTCTCCGGCTGGGGTGCTATGGGCGGGGCGCTCTACGGCGCGACCCGTCCGCTCTGGCAGAGCGGCCCGTTCCATGCGCCCGCCTACCGCGATCCTCGACGCCGGTGGCTCTGGCGTGTCGGAGCATCGGTGCACCCCGGTGGCGGAATCCCCGCGGTGCTCGGCGGGGCAATGACCTCCAGCGCCAAGCTGCTTCGAACCCTGCACGGCTGATTCCGCCCCCTGCAGTGCACCATCCCCGCTGTGCGGACTGCACGCCATGCGTCCGTGATTCTCTTTAGCCCACTCCCGAGAACGAATTGAGTATGTGGCCCCACCAAGGCCCGGCAACGAAAAGAGCCCCATTTGTCGGCGGGGCTACAGGGTCGCAGCGGGCCTCGGCGTCGGTGGGGGCGGTTCGACTTTCGGTGTCGCCTCCCATGCCCGCTGCGGGGTGACATAGGCCACCAGCTGACCCAGAACACCGCGTCGGGACGGGTTCAGTGCAGCCCCGTTATCGCTGAGAAGACGCTGCGGAACATCGTGCGCGGTGATGCCTTTCGTCACGACGGCGATCGCGCCTGCCGAGGTTTCCCCCCACGCAACATGGGAGGCGATAGCGAGGCGGGAGTGGTCATCGATGAGTTGGAAGATCACACATTTGCGCCCACCGGTCAGAACATATTCAGTGCCATCGAGCTGCCAGCATGCATTCGGCGCTGGATAAACAAACCGGCGGTAGGAGGCTCGCGGTTTCTTCCTCGGCTCCAACCGGGCAACCCCCGCGTCGCGGAAGATCCGTGCCAACGACGAGACCGCCGGCACTGGCTCCATCCGCAGAAAGCGCATCTTTTCGTGAACGCTGATCGGGCCATGATCCAAACCCGACTGCTCGAGAGCGGCACGAACGCCGACCGCTTGCGCCTTCACCTCATCCGAGATCCGGTTCGGGCTCGCCATCGGCCGACGGGTGCGAGGCTCAAGAGCTGCAGCCTGGCCCTCCAACCGTGCTCGTTTCCGGATCGCATAAAACGTCTTCCGCGCGATCTCATGCTCAAGACAGAACGTCATCACCGACCCCCGCGGCGCATCATCAGGCCACCGGGCGATTGCAAGACGGACACGAGGATCAACAGGCTCAACAGGGCTCATCCCTCAAACATCGATCAGAAGTGTCACCACCAAGACCACCAGAACTGTCACCGGTCTATTGGGGCAGAACTGTTACCTATGTCCTGAGACATAACATCAGGCCGATGCTGCTCAATTGTGGGCAAACACGATTCAAAATTCGCGAGTTTGCGGGAAGATAGCGCCGCTGACCAGAAATTTCACAAAGTGCCCCTGGAGAGATTCGAACTCCCAACCTGCTCTTAGGTATCATCACTTTTGGGAGGGTCTCAGCGGGACGCTCAAGGACAGAGAAAACCCCGGAACTACGCGGGTCCTGGTGGGTGTCGGTCTCCCGCGTGCCCTTCATGTCCCGGCACGTACGGTCCATGCCCCCGAGTAAACGTAGGGTAAACGTGGGGCAAGCCAATCAAACGCCAATACAAAACCTGCAATGGCTCAGGACAGCAAAAAGTCCGGCCCCATTATAGAAGCCGGGCTTACCGGTCGGGTAGATAGTGCAGGTTAGCGAGCTGGACCCCCTCGCGAGTTGTTGCGAGCCGATGCGCGTTGAGCAGCGTACATCAGACGGTCTCCGGCGGTGAGGGCCCGGGTTCTTCGGGTCACCCCACCGACAGAGCTGCGGCCAGCCGGGTAAACATCCTGAGTGGGCAGACGGCGGCAGACAGAAGATTGATACCGGGGGGAATTCGGCTTCTTGCGCCGTCGGCTCGCTCATCAAGACGCCCAATGCGCGGCGTTCTACCCGAGGTGTCACGGAGCCTGCTCCGCGCCGCGTTGCGGCCGTGCGGTGCGACGGGTCAGCACCAAAGTGCCCACCACGCCCACCAGGCAGAGCACCAGCGCCCCAGCAGCCATCACAGCAGCAAATTGGTCGTCGAGACGCTGCTAGGGCCTCACGGGCCCCCTGAGCGCCGACGGTGAGGTTGGGTTCGGCCGCAAGAATCGTGCCACAGACCATGCCAGCAGCCAAAACGGCGGGCCACAACGACTTCGTCACTGTGAAGCCTCCTCAGCGCGACACGGACAGCGACAGCAATAATGTTATCGACAAAGGTGTCTCCTCAGAGCCCAAGCCGCAGCCGCAGCCCAGTGATCAACCAGCTCAGGAAGACGGCCATAGTCAGAGCCGAGTTCACCGGTCGGGTGTAGACGCAACGTCCACTCGCAGGCATCAGCCGTCTGGCGGATGAGGTCCAGTGTCCGCTGCCCAAGACCGAAACCACGCTGGGTGGGCGGGACATTGATCAGATGCACAAAGGGGACATCGTCGGGATCGCGACTGATGTGAACCTGAACACCAGCGGCGCGACGGTCGATGAGTTCGATGAGCTCACGGATATCGCGAGAGGTGACTTGGGCCATGCCAGCCCTATGCGAGCAGGTCAACCTCGGCTGGGGTCAGTCGCTGACTGTCTCGTCTTCGGGCCGGTCCCAGAACGCCCGAACTTCGATACCCGCAGCTTTCGCCTTCGCAACACAACTCCACGTACCAACGCTTTTATGGTCGCGGGCAGGGAACGCCAAGCACACCACGGCACCGGCATCGACCATGCGCTGATTGCGTCGATGGCCTGCTGTGCGATCAAAAGTCCCGTTGGCCTTCGAACCCCAGTCGGTGACAACATGTTGTTCTTCGACCAGACGGCCAGGAAAATCTCGGGCCACAGCCCCCGCGATACTGTCCGCACCGCGAGCAGCACCATGGACAATTATCAGAACCTCACCCGGATGTTCGCGGGCAACCGCGCTGATAGCTCCGGCAACAACAGCCCGCGCAAGAAACTCGCGACTGCCGGTGATGAGCACCCGAACCGTCATCGAGCGTGCACCAACCGGTGGACACGATTGAAAATAATTTGCTTGATGTCAAACTCCGGCAACGAAGCGTCAACGATGAGAAAACGTTGAGGCTCACGGGCAGCGATGTTCAAAAACTCCTGACGGAGCTCAACCCGAAACTCATGGGCTTCACCCTCGATGCGGTCGGGTTTGCCATCGGCCGCAGCGCGCGCCGCAGCGAGTTCAGGTTCCAAATCGAGGAGCACGGTCAGGTCGGGGATGAGGTCTCCGGCAGCCCACAGGCTAAGACCGCGAATCAATTCGGGGTCAAGCGCACGACCAGCACCCTGGTACGCCACCGAAGAATCGAAGTAGCGATCCTGAACAACATGGGTGCCAGTGGCCAGCGCCGGCTCCACCAGAGTCGAGATGTGCTGCGCACGGTCGGCAGCGAACAGCAAAGCTTCAGCCCGAGGTTCCAAAAACCCTTTCGAGCCCAGGACGATCGCACGAATCTCCGCGCCGACGTCGGTGCCGCCGGGCTCGCGGGTGCGAAGTACCTCACCGCCGAGCTCCAACAGATATCCAGCGATGTGGGAAGCCTGAGTGGTTTTGCCCGCACCGTCACCACCTTCGAGGGTGATGAAGAGTCCACGCGACATCAGCGCACCCCCGCGATTGCAATGTGCAGCGCTTCGGCCTCAGCATGAAGCTCAGCCACCGTACCGTCATTGTCGATGACGACATCGAAGTCGCTGCGGCTGATGGAGTTCTCGACAGCATGTTGGCTATTGGTGTCCTCAGCCAACCCCGGTCGAGCAACCCACACCAGTGTGCCGCCAGCCTCCGTGATGACATCCGCCTCGTTGGGGTAACGGACGCCGGAGAGCACGACCGGACGGCCAGCATCACGATGAGCCTTGATGACTCGGGCGGCGATGTCAGCCCAGACGTTGGCGTCAACGACGTCGCGAACACCCGTCCCGACGTTCTGGAGGGTTGAACGCACCTCGGAATGGTTCTTGGCGTCGGTAAAACCCCGACGGGCAACGACATCGTTGTAGCGTTCGAGCTTCCCGAAGAAACCTCGGACACCCGGAGCACGTCCGACGATGGGGTTGATGATGGCGGTGAGTTCGGCAATAGCAGTGGACATGTTTACCTTGGTGAACCCGCTGTTGTCGACGAGTCGGTCCGCTGCGGTGTCTTTGCCGCTGCCGGGCTTGCCGCCGAAACCGATGAGTGCTGGAAGTGTAGTCATGGCTGCTCTATGCAATTGGATCTGAGCCGGGTGTGAAACCTGTTTGGGCATGATGGTCAGAACCAGTTTTCTTCATTCGAGGTGAAGGTAATGAGACTGTTGCGGCGTCTCACAAGCTGGATGAGACGCGGGCCGGAGATCCCACCTTCGTCATCGATTGCGCTCAGGATTTGTCCTGCCGGTGATGACGGTCGGGGCCTGATTCTGTGCGGTCCGCGAAGCAGCGTCCGGATGATGATCGGCGCGACAAATGGGGTGAGGATTTCGCTCTGGCAGAGCCTTGCCAGTGAGGCGGTGAAACGGTTATTGGGGATGGGTGGAACACCCTGATCGTGGAAGGCAATTCTGGCCAAATCGATGTCCATAAAATGGGGCTGGCCGGAGGTCGTGAGAACCCCTGCGGCAGCCTCAATCCATTGGTCGATTACGGAGCCGGAGACAAGGCGATTTTCGGGGTCACCTGAAGCTGGGTTTGGGTGCACAAAATCTCTGTGCGCGGCATCGGGGTACGGATTTGGGCTGTACCGGGTTGCTTTTTCTGTACCAGATTGGGTTTGGTACAGAAGTTCCCAGTGTTTATATAGGATTTTGGGCCCAAAACGGGTCTGTACTCGTGTACCAGGTTTGCACAGTACCCCTATAGAGAGAAAACCTATTGATATATATGGATACCTAGGCCCCTATATATACATACCCTCTGCCTCGTAGTGTATATATCTCTCTTAAGTACAAAGGTACAAGTAGTAGTAGAGGGCCCCCTTCCCAGCAAACAACTGGGCACTTCTGTACCAAACCCAATCTGGTACAAGGAAAGTAGTCGAGTACAGATTTTCGGCAACTTCCGCGTAAATCCGCTGATTTTTATTTGACCTTCGCTTTTTGGCCCAAATTGGTGCTCATCACCAAAAAAGTCAATCGCGCGATTTTTGCTCTCCGGAGCTCTCGAACGTCGATCGGAGGTAACCGAAATCTTCCCCAAACGGTCGACACCGATGCAAGATCTTCCCCAAAAAGGTCGACCGATCGACGAAATCTTCCCCAAAAACACCTCCGAGAGGTCAGTTCCTGCCCCCGAACGGACCGTTCTGGTACAGATATTCGACCCCGAATGCCGAAACCGGGGTACAAGATTTGGTGCTCAGGGCGGCATTTTGGGGGCAGGAATCAGGTGAATTCGGTGCCTGAATGCCCCCACCACAACCCGTCCACACCCTGTCACAGGGGAGCACTTTTCGGCTCTCCTCAACCCCATTTTCCGCACGTCTTTCACTCATCGAAACCACCCTGTTTTCAGACGTCGAAACGGCCTCTGACAGACGCCTTTGCGGCATCACCCACAGGCCACATTTCGCCCTGCGGCAGCATGAATTTCTGGTAGCGGAAACCCGTCCCCGGAGGTGCTGTGCGGGCTGAGTTTGAGCTTGATTGTGTGACGCTCGCAGACCTGCTGTGAGGTCGTTTAGGCGGTGGGTGTCAGCCTCTTATTCTGCGGTGTTTAGCCGGGGTGGTGGGCGAGTAGCGGTGTGGTGAAGCTGCGTGCGAGTTCCCATTCTTGGGGTGGAAGGCCTTGCCCTAGGGGTGTGCTTTCGATCTGGCGCAGTTCGTCTTTGGGGATGAATCTGAGCTCCAACCCCTCTTGTCCGTCGGTGGCATTTTCGCATCCCCACATGTCTTCGCAGCCGTCACAGTTACCACAGGTTTCGATGCGGTTGCGGTAAAACTCGTCAAGGTATTGGTCGATGTTGTTCCGCCCGTTTCCATCAAACATCAGTTCGCAGTCGTCGGGGTCTTCGACCCAGGCATGCGCAATTCTTTCTGCGCCGGAGGTGTCGATGAGGACGCTGATGGTGTCGACGTCAAGGGTATCGGCGAGGGCGACTGCGAGGGCGACACATTGCCCGCCGGTCAGTGCTTCTCGGGCGTGATGGTCGAGGATTCCGGGGGTCAGATTGACTGTGTGACCGCCGGCGAGCTCGACGGGGACACAGTTCAGGGTGGTGTCTGATTCGGCCCGCCGGTGGGCGGCGAACCTCCCAGGGTTGGTGCTGATGCCGCCAAGATGTTTCTCACGCAATGTCTCCATACCCCAGAGGTGTGCGGGGGCGGGTTAGAAGAGTGTGAGGTCGGCGGCGACCGGTACTGCGGGTGGAAGCAGGGCGTTGGGGCGCGTTTGTCGTAGACGTCCGCGGCAGGTGCCGGTCATGTGCCCGCTGTGGGCGTGCAGGGGTCAGTGGGATCCGGTTTCGTCTATCGGTAGGCGGATGCAGCCATCGGTGTCAGCTGCTGAAATCGGTGAACCACTCATAGACGACGCTCTGGATCTGTGGTCGTTCTAGAACTTCGTCTCCCCACTGGCGGATAACCTGGTCGGCAATCCAGTCTCCGTCTCCGAGATCACGGAGCGCGAGCAGGCGACGTTTCCCTTCAACGACAGCAACGGCGATGTCCGGGTTGGCGATGCCACGTTCGAAGACGCCTCTGACCTCTGCACCATCCATCGCAACCATAAGTCGGAAGAGGTCCGAAACGTCCTTCGGCTTGAACCGCTCGGGGTTCCGGGTCAGCTCTGTCGGGTCGATGCGGTCGAAGATCTTGTACACCTTCGCGCAGACTAGCGCGGCAACTCCTGCGACGTAGCCCTCGCCGTTCGGCGTACTGTCGAGCGAGTCGATCTCCATCCACTGGCGGTCGATAAGGCTCAGCTCGGTGCCGGTCGTCTTCGAGACGGAGCGCTTCCCGTGCGGGCCGACTTCGGCGCTGCGGCGGCCGCTTCCTGCGACGGATGCTGGGGCGATCAGGTCGATCGTGAGCCGCTGGCGCAGGTCGAGGTCGCGCTCGGATTTGAGGCCCCAAACACCGGGCCTGCTGTTGCTTGCCGGCTCAAGGCCGGCCGAGTCCATGATGTCGCTGAGCAGCGGCAGGTCTAGGAGGAACTCCGGCGTGACGCCGAGGTCCGCATCGTTCGTCGAGTCCATCGACGGGAGGTCCACGATCGTCTTCGTCTGCTCGAAGACGGCGTGCGCGCCCAGTACGGTGAGGGCTTTGGACTGCTTCTTGAGCAGACCGATCACTTTCAGTAGCAGCTTCCGAGATTCCAAAATCTCGGGGCCGAGCGTCATGTACGAGTTCGTCGCGACCAGTGAGATCTCCGGCGGTGTGGGCCCGGGAGTCGAGCTCATTGCTGGCGTCTTCTCGTGCTGGTTCGATCCGACAGTCCACTTCGGCTCGGCCATCATGCAACCGCCCCGGCCATCCAGCGCGATGCGACAGCGTCGGCAAGGTCGGCCATTCGGCCGGGTCCTGCATAAGAGTCGATGAGGGCCTGTCCGGGGCTGACGAAGGCGATGCCGTCCTCGTCGACAATTCCGGATGCCGCCACCCGGTCGAAACTCATCAGAGTCACCCGCGGCCCCGCAGTCGCCTGGGGGCGAAGCTCAGCGGCCTGGAGTGCTTGTGGCACCGAGTCGACGTAGATCAACGGCCACGCGGCACCGTCACGTGTGCGGGTCAGACTCGTCGCGGTGATGCCCGAGACCGCGTACCGCACCCCGGAGGAGGCCAAGGCCGCGACGATGTTCTGCCACGGCCTGTCGTAGACGACCGACTGCCTCTCGTTCGGGCGGTCGAAGATCCGGGACGCGATCCCAGCCTGTGCGCCAAGCTTTCCGATGTCCCGAACTCTTTCGGTCTCGTCGATGAAGCGGGCCTTCTTCCAGCGTTCGAGCCAGCCGTTGACCCGAGCGTCGTCTAAGCGCGCGTCGATGGTCTCACCCAGCGCGATACGGGCAGCAGCGACCGCGGCGTTGTCTCCGAGGGACGTCAGATCACCGGTCTGACGGTATCCCGCTGAGTCGAGCAGTCGACTCATGATCGACCACGTCGGTTCCAGAGAGCCTCGCTCAATGCGACTGATCGTTGATGCGGCAACACCTGCCAGATTCGCGAGGTCGACCTGCGATAGACCGCCGATGAGGCGCATCGAACGAACGAGCTCTTTGGCTTCCACAACGACTCCAATCTGTGCGTATACGCAATTCTACTATGTTCATGCGCGGCATCGGTGGCAATCAGGCAACGGCACTGTTGCAGATGACTGACGTCGCTGTGCTCGTCACCGTGCTCGTCACCGTGCTCGTCACCGTGCTCGTCGGGATGGGCCTGTTGGAGAAGACCCGGAGTGAAGCGGAGGGGCAGCAACCGCCGTCTCGCGCGCTCACAACCCACACAAGCGCCGTGAGCGCTCGTTTTGAGGGACCAAGCAGTCGATAGAGAATGTGACGCATCCATCGCCTTAACGGGGCACTGAAGGCTTTAGGCGGCGAGGTGGAGGCTCGATCTGTCGTCGAACCCGCCTCGACTTGTCGGGACGTGGGCAGTAATAAATTCCGGTCCGCCGCGTGCTCGCGGGCGGGTGTCTTCGTTCGAGTGCTAAAACCAGTGTTCGTCTTTGGCCACGAAGGTAATGAGGGTGTTGCGGCGCTTCACAAGCTGGATGAGGCGGGCCCGGAGATGAAGCCCCGTCGTCCACCGCCGCGAGAATCTGACCGGCCGGTGACTGAGGTCTGGGCTTGATCCGATGGGCTCCGCGAAGCAGTGTCCGAACGATGATTGGCGCGACGAACGGGGTGCGGATTCCCTGCTCGCAGAGCCCCGGCAGGGGAGGCCGAAAACTGGGTACTGGGGATGTCCGGAACACCATCTTGGCGGAACGCAATTCCTGCCAGATAAATGTCCATAAAAATGGGCCTGTCCGGAGGCCTTGAGAACCCCTGCGGCAGCCTCAATCCATTGGTCGATTATGGCGCCGGGAGCGGTGTCGGGAACGGGGCAATTTCGGGATCGCCTGATGAGGGAATTGGGCGCACGAAAAACCTGTGCGTGGCATCGGGGTACGGATTTGGGCTGTACCAGGTTGCTTTTTCTGTACCAGATTGGGTTTGGTACAGAAGTTCCCAGTGTTTATATAGGATTTTGGGCCCAAAACGGGTCTGTACTCGTGTACCAGGTTTGTACAGTACCCCTATAGAGAGAAAACCTATTGATATATATGGATACCTAGGCCCCTATATATACATACCCTCTGCCTCGTAGTGTATATATCTCTCTTAAGTACAAAGGTACAAGTAGTAGTAGAGGGCCCCCTTCCCAGCAATCAACTGGTCACTTCTGTACCAAACCCAATCTGGTACAAGGAAAGTAGTCTGGTACAGATTTTGGGCAACTCCGCGGAAATCCGCTGATTTTTATTTGACCTGTGATTTTTGGCTCAAATTGGTGCTCATCGCCAAAAACACATTCTGACGATTTTTTGCTCTCCGGAGCTCTCGAACGTCGATCGGAAGTGACCGAAATCTTCCCCAAACGGTCGACGCCGATGCAAGATCTTCCCCAAAAGGTTCGACTGATCGTCGAAATCTTCCCCAAATCGGTCCCGAGAGGGCAGTTTCTGACCCCGAATGGCACCTTCTGGTACAGATTTTCGTCCACAAGGGCGGCAACCGGGGTACAAAAATGCGGGCCAAAAACGTTAGATCGCCCCCGGATGCGGAACAATTATGATGCCCAGAACGCCCCCACCAACACCGACCCACACCCGATCAATAGGGCACACTTTCCGGCCTGATCAACCCTCTGCCCCAGCCCCCTTTTTCCCACCCCGAAACCACCCGGATTCCAGCGTCCGAAACGGCTTCGTCAAGAGCCCTTTTCGCTGTCGTCATACGGCGTCGCCGAGAGCCCTTTTCGCTGTCCCCCAACGGCTTGATTTTCACAATGGCAGGGTGAATTTTGCCATCATTTCGGCTTCGTCCAGAGTCCTTTTCGCCATCTCCAAACGGCTTGATGTTCACCCAATTGCAGGGGTCGGCAACCGGTGTGAAGCTTCGCATCCAGGCGGTTCGCCGAGCTGACCGACCACCCGTGCACGCGAACGGTGCCGTGGAGTCTGCGCTGGCTCAGGTGAGGAACCTGATGGAGCCGCGGATGTACTCGTACAAGAACCGCGCCCGCACCAACCGGGTGTTGGAGCTGGTGCGCCTGTCGATGCCCTGCGCCGATGACTGCGCCGCCTACACCGCAGCCATCAGGCCACCTACAGCGAGAGTACCGCGAGGTCTACGACAAGAGCGGGCTCGACCCGTTTGAGGGCAAGTACAGCCTTTGGTCAACGGCGACACAGAAGACGATGGCGGCGACGCGCGGCGCGTCAAGCGATGCTTACGGCGCGGATGGCAGAGGAGGCTGCCGTACCTAGCTCTTAGCCGTGATACGGGCAGCCGTGCTCGCTGACACGTCGCATGCAGGAACCTTTGCCGTTGGTGCGCGGTTTCCCGCAGCGGCCAGCAGCGGACGTTGCCCCACCGGCGATGGGTGTGCCCGCGGGCACGGGGCGGGTAACGCCTGCCGATCGAATACCGGCGCCGTAGCGCTCCGCGCGCCGCAGTGCCTCTTCGACTATGAGGGTGACCTCTTCTCGGTCTTCGCTCAGCGTCATGTTTCCTTCGCCGAATAGTGAGAAGGCCAGATCCACGAGTTCGTTGGCGTCGGTGATTCCAAGGTCGAGAATCAGGCGGCTTGTGTCGGTGTGGTCCTTCGACCGCGAGGCAGCGATCTTCATTGCGAGGAGCACTCGTTTTGACGCGATCGTCACCTTGTGTCCGCGTAGTTCAACGACAGTCGGTTCACCGTCGTCCTTGGGTGAGAACGACATGTAAGAGAGAAATGATGAGTTGACCCAGTGCGGGTCGAGTCCGTACTCGTCGGCCATCGCGGCTGCTTCAGCGAAGACCTCCGTCTGCGGCGTGAAGATCCCGTCGATGTCGGGAGTTAGTTGCTCGCGACCAAGGTGCAGCGCCATGGCGCGCCACCGACGATATACGCCTCAACCTCGACGCCCCGTGCAGCTTGACGATCCAGCAGCTCTCCGAGCAACTCCCGGATGTCCTCGACCGTGAGCGATCGATAGCTGTCGTCAAAATCGTCACTCAAGCGTTCACCCAATCACGCGGACGCGTGAGGATGTTTCGCTCTAGGAACTCAGATGGCGTTTGGCTGCGAATGAGGCTTTTGTACTGTTCCGACTCGAACCCGTCCCCACCCCAAAGCCACAGTTCCGTCAGCGGTGCGAGTTCTGTCCAACCTGGGGCTTCGAGCTGGCAAATGTTGGCTGCGTAGAGGAAGGCGGCCGCGAGCACTGCGTCGTAGTTCGCATCTCCGGTAGTTTCAGGCTCTGCAAACTCATCGGCGGGGATGTTCTTGCCCTTACTTTCAATCAGCCGCGCAATGGCCTCCGTCAGCTGACGGATCGCTAGGTCACTATTTCCAGCGGAAAGGGCGTCGCGCACGAGCGCAGCGGCCTGCGGAGCTGTTATGAGTTGCGGCGAAGCTGTCATGGCCTCAATCGTACCCAGCGTGGTGTTCATAAATGCTTTATGCGCGGCAGACAACAGAATCCGGCGGGTGCTCCGCGCACTCAACATCGTGGCGACCGCGCTGCCGATCCTGAAAGCTTGAGGGCGGCGTCGGTTTTGCAGGATGGCATCACGGGGGCGCGCCGTGGGCAACTGGGAAGGATTCCTTCCCAGTTGCCGGGGAGTGGGTGGCCTCTTCTCGCCGACACCATAGGGTGCTCCACAGAGCCGGGGCGGCGAGTTCAGAGGACACGAACGCGATGAAGCACAGATCGAGTTGATCTGATCCGCAGCCGGCCGCGGACGTCAGAAATTCGAAGTAATCCGGGTCGATCGGAGTTTCACCGTATTGGACATCGTGAACACTGAGTGTGTGTTACTTGTGCCTCCAAGCGTCCCGCTCGATCTGAGTCCTTCCCAACGCCCCGAGTCCCGTGCTGGTTCGTCCCGGGACCGCCGCCAGATTTGTTCACAGATCGCTAAGTTCGTCGGCGAGAGCATCCTTGACCAAATCCTCGATCGCTTCCGGCGTCAAATTCTGGGCTTCGAGCCCCATTGTCCAAACGACTTCCGAAACAAGTGAGCGCGCACGGATTTCCGCCGCCGCAAACTCCTTCTCCTCAGATGGTGCTTTGACAACCACTGTCACGGACCGCTTGCCGAGAGCGATAAGGGCTCTCTCGCGGGTTGCAAGCTTGATAGTCTCTCGCTCATCGTTGAGTTCAAGCGTTGAGACTGCGCGAACGCCGACCCCAGCATCCACCAGCCGGTGCAAACTGACCCGCATAGAGCGGGTATGGACTCTTCTATTGCACCCCGCATCTACCGTCAAGACGATAACGCCATGATCTACGCTGGCGACTGCCTGGCGGTGCTTCGTCTGCTTCCCGACAACTCGGTTGATTCTGTGGTCACTGATCCACCGTATGGGTTGGCGGATTTGTCTGCGGGGAAGGTTGGCGAAGCTCTGACTCGGTGGGTGTCTGGTGAGCCGGAGTTCATCCCCGCTGATGGGCGCGGGTTTATGGGTGCTGACTGGGACAGATTTGTTCCGCCGCCAGCTCTGTGGTCGGAATGCCTTCGGGTGTTGAAACCGGGCGGATATTTGGTGTCGTTTGCCGGTACTCGCACTCAGGATCTGATGGGTGTGTCTATCCGTCTGGCGGGGTTCCGGATAAAAGATGGTTTGCAGTGGGTGCGCTCGGATGTGTTCCCGAAGACGAAGCAGTCTTTGAAACCCGGGTATGAACCTATTTTGTTGGCTCAGAAACCTCCGGTGGGCACGATTGCACAGAATGTTGAACTCTGGGGTACCAGCAATTTGGATGTTGAGGGTTGTCGTACCGATTTCGTGTCGGATGCTGACCGTGCTGAGTCGTGGGGAAAGAACCAGCATGGTAAGTACGGCACTCTGCATGGCGGAAACGCTGTGTATGGCGACTTCCCGGCCGGTGGTGTCCGTAAGGATTACGCCCCTCCTGGACGGTGGCCAACGAACATCATGTTTGATTCGGGTGCGGCTGCAGAGTTGGATGCTGCGAACCCGGTGTCCCGTTCCCGGAAGGGTAAAGCCCGTTCTGGTCTGGCTGGTCCAGGTCAGGGGGTGACCTCTGGTGGAACTGGGTATGACGGTGAGGGTGGCCCGTCTCGGTTCTTCCCACGTTTGGGCGACGATGTCGAGTTCGAGGATAGGTTGCGTTTCCACTATGCGGGCCGCGCAACGGTCAAGGAACGTCCTGTCGCCGCCGATGGTACGAAGCACAACACAGTGAAGCCATTGTCGGTCATGGAATGGTTGATCAAGCTTGTCACTCCGGCGGGCGGCACTGTGCTGGACCCGTTTGCGGGCTCGGGTACGACTGCTGAGGCTGCGGTGAAGCTGGGTTTCAAGGTCATTGCTGTGGAGGGTAACGAAGCGTATCTGGAACTCATTGACATCCGCCTGGACTGGGTTGAACTCGCCGCACATGTCTAGTTCAACATCACCTAATTCGTGGGGCGGCGGATGCCGCATTCTCGGGCCAGGAGGACGTCGACTGGACCGAGGAGCTCAGCAGTCAACGACATAGCCTAACGTCGCTGTCGCTGTGCGTTATCGACTTTTTGCCAGATAATGACCAGCGTGACCGACATTACTTGCACGGCATCAGAGCGGCAGGCTCACACCGAGTATTAGCCAATTGCTGACTCGAAATTATGCCACCAGATGATAGCTATAGATTCCAATATGGCATATCATGGCACTTATGACTATCAGAAAGGGGTTCCCGTGGTTCAGCGTGGTTCATCCCAGCGGAAGCGAATCCTGAGAGACTTCGGCGCTAACATCCGGCGGTGGCGCAAGGTCAATGGCCTGAGCGCGGTGCAGGTTGCCGAGCGGGCATTCATTACCCGCCAAACGCTTCGGAACATCGAGAATGGCACCGGCACCGCACGTATGGACTCGCTGTTTGCTGTGCTCGCGGTATTGGGGGTTGAGGGCATCATCGTGGATGCGGCAGACCCGTACAACAACAACGCCGGTCGAAGTCGAATCGACGACATTCTCAACGCCGGGGGCACCATATGAAACTGATAGACATCATCGAAGTCGCGATCGGTGGTGGCGACTCGCCGACAATGGTCGGCACCCTTCGTCCATCCTTTCAAGGCGGCCGTTCGCTTGCCAGTTCCTCATTCGAATACACCCCGCGCTACCTACAGTCGCGCAGCGCCGCGCCTTTGTCGCCGGACCTCCCCCTGGTAACAGGCCGCATCTTCACACCAGCAAATAAGACGCTGTTTGGGGTCTTCTCCGACGCCTCCCCAGACGAATGGGGCCAGAAGGTCATAGGGGCCAACCGGGCCATCCTGCGAAAGAAGAACCCCGAGCTCCCCCGAGAGATGGGTGAATTCGACTACCTGATGGGCGTATCCGATGCCACCAGAATGGGCGATGTTCGGCTTCGGTTCCCGAATGGTCGGTGGCAATCTTCCTACGATGGTGTTGCCAACATCCACAATCTGGACAGAATTGTCAGGGTTGCTGCACGTTACGAGAATGACGAGGCGACCGACGAAGAAGTTGCATACCTGAACGACATCGCCACAAGTCCTGGGGGTGCCCGACCCAAGGCCAACGTCATGACGAAGAGGGGGCGCCTGGCCATCGCGAAGCTTCCTCACTCGAAAGATGGTGACCTCGATGTCGAAGCGTGGGAGACGGTCGCGCTGACGATCGCGAAATCCGTGAACATTCAAACTCCGGAGTTTCAGCTCGTTCAGACGCCTGGCGGAAAGTCTGTGTTGGTGCTTGAACGTTTTGACCGTATCGGGTCGGACGACCGGCGCGGTTTCATTTCAGCTGCAACGGCGCTTGGCATTGGCGCTAACGACCTCGGTGCCCGCACATATGAGGACTTCGCTGATGCAATCGGCCGCCTGTCGACAAATCCGGGCGCTGACCTGCGCGAGATGTTTTCGCGAATAGCTCTGACTGTCCTGATGAACAACGTTGATGACCACTGGCGCAACCATGGCTTCCTTCGTGACAAAAAAGGCTGGCGTTTGGCACCAGCATTCGACATCAACCCCAGCCCACACCGCGGATCCATCAACTCGCGGGCCATCAACGCTGACGACGACCCGCGCAAACGAGACATCAGAAATCTGCTGAACAGCTCGCAGACATATGGACTGTCGTCTGAGGAGGCCGCCGAGTCCGTTCTCTCGGTCGCAACCGCTCTTGAGAGGTGGCGTGATGTAGCCACCTCATTGAGATTGCCCGCATCTCAGATCGCTTTGATCGGCGGGGCATTCGACCAAGAGCAGCTAGACATCGCGAAGGCCGTCCGCGTCACAATCCCGCGCACCACAATTCCGCTGTCTCAGCCTCAACCTGGGGCAATTTGGGTGAAGGCCCACAACCGGGGCGGCGCCACCATTGCAGAGCATTGGCGTAAGCCTCCGAGCAAGTAAATGTGATGTTGACCGATTCTCCGAATTAGTCCCACGTCGCTGTGCGCTGGTCATGCCTTCGACTGAAACCACCACGGTCTTAAACGAGAAAAACCCGCGGATATCACCGCCATCATCTAGACAAAGATGTGTCGCAACAGAATGTGCGTTCGACCTAGCTTGATTATGCAGCCATGTGTCCACCTGCGGAAAGCCGCAGGAGAATCCGGTGATGTCGTGCGCTTCACCAAGGTTTTCGACACGGTTCCACGGTTTCGTCAAGCCCGCATGAAGCGGTTGAACGCGGCGACAGCTTCGTCGTCGTCAAAACTTTCGATGAAACCCGCGGGGATGCCGACGACGTTGCTGTGAAACACTCGCTCAGACGCAGCCACACTCTGACGGAAGTAATGTGTCATCTCGTCGTCCGGTATTTGTGTCCGGTACGCGTCTGCTCGGTAGTGGTTTTTCCATGGATCTTGCAGGTGAGCGAGGTTGCGGAATTGGCTTGCAGACCAATCCCTATATTTTGACCACACTTCACCAAGAAACGTCTCGACGTCGAGTGGAAGACGTTCATCAGCTCTGGAAGCAAAGTCAAGTGTCGTCTGTGTGGCAATTATTTGCTGCCCGGGGAACACCTGCCAAGCACGGTGAACAACGGGCCCGTGAGCGTGTGCCTCCACAGGTTCGTCAAATAGCCGCTCGTTTGCAGATGCAAGATAGTTGGCCTGAGCCAAATAGAGAAGCTTCTGGAGCTTCATCGGCGTAACGTCTGGCTCATCACGGAGCGCATCCTGTTGAACGAAGAAATCCGCTACTTGGACGACGTTCAGATGGTGGCTGAACGCGATGTCATCGGAATTTTGCAATTAGATCGCGTCCTTTCCAGTTCGCGTGAGAAACAGTTTGTCTCTTCAGAGGTGCTGACAGTTTGGGGCCAATGGGAACAAAGTTGGCTGAATACCTGAAGTCAACTCGCCCCTAAGCCTCTGACAGAGGCTTAGGGGCGCAAAAATTGTTCTCCAACATTATGTATGCGGCGAAACCGCTTTGGTCGGGTGCCTCAGTCTTACGATTCCGGTGTGATGCGCATTCCCTCGTTTCCATGAGCGGCAAGCTGGCGGGATTTTCGACCGGTTGGCCTTCACGGGTTCAGGTGTGGGCGAGAAGAGGCCACCTATTCCCAGCGAACTGGCAAGGAATCCTTACGAGTTGCCCAAGGCGCGCCCCCGTGATGCCTTCCTGCGAAATCGGCGCCGCAGTGAAGCTTTTATGGTCGGCAGCGCCGTAAGCATCGCTCGATGCGCCGCGCGTCGCCGTTGACCTAATTGGCTGTACTTGTTCTCAAACGGGTCGAGACGCGGTTCTCACAGTTAGGTCATAAAGGAACGTCGGTGGTTTATGAGATAGTTTGCTAAGTCATAATCAACTCCGATATGTTTATGAGGTAGCGAATGATGCGTGAGCCAGCGGGCCGCCCCGGCGGAGGCCAGTTCTCCGCCCGGCGGAACAGTGAGGCAGAAGTGGTCCTGGACGAATCATGGCCCGCGCTTGGGTACGAGAGCCAGACATGGACGGGAATCCCCCAGGCTTTTCTCGGGCCCGAAGCTGAGATGTGGATGGCCAGGCCGCAGGAATACAACTCCGCCGTACCTCCACACATCGCGTCGCTTACGCCTGGTCTCGACCCCGAGACGGTGCAGAAGTCCAACGCTGCCACCATCGAACTGAGCCGGTTCGATGCGGGCCTCGGCGATCGGATGGCGAACTTCGGCCCCGTGCTTCTGCGTTCGGAAGCCGCCTCGTCCTCACAGATCGAGAACCTCACCGCGTCCGCACGGCAGATCCTGACCGCCGAGCTCGGCGCGACAACCAACCGTAACGCTATGCTGATCGCCGCGAACACCACGGCACTGCGAGCGGCAATTGCTCTCGCTGACGAGCCAACCGGCGAGAGTATGCTCCACATGCACGCCGCCCTGATGGAGCACCAGCCACAGCACACGCCCGGCCAGTGGCGAACAGAACCCGTGTGGATCGGCACCAACGCCCGCACCCCTATTGGCGCCACCTTCATCGCGCCACACGAAGACCGCATCCCCGCGCTCATCGCCGACCTCGCCGAGTTCGGCGCCCGCCATGACGTCCCAGCGCTGACGCAGGTCGCGATAGCTCATGCACAGTTCGAGACCATTCACCCGTTCAGTGACGGCAACGGACGCACCGGGCGGGCCTATGCCCAGGCTCTGCTTCGCAAACGCGGAGTCACCCGCAACGTCGCAGTGCCCGTATCTGCGGGCCTGCTAGCTCACGTAGGCGAATACCACGATGCACTCACTGCCTACAGAGATGGCGACCCGAACCCCATCGTCAACCAGTTCGCCGATGCCTCATTCGTCGCCATCGCAAATTCGAGGCGCATGCTCGACGAGATAGACATGGTCACGGCCGACTGGCGCACGGCGATCAAAGTCAGAAGCGACAGCAAAGTCTGGGCCCTGCTGGACGTCATCCAGCGCCGTCCCGTGATCAATGCGACGACCGCGGCCGCCGAGCTCGGAATCCAACAGCCAAACGTGTACCCATTGCTGCACACACTCACCGAACAGGGCATTTTGAAGTCGAAGAACGAGCACCACGCTGGCCAGTTCTGGCGAAGCGACGAGATCCTCAAAACGCTTGACACCTTCGCGGAACGCGCCGGACGCAGGACCTGGTCGTAGCGCTGGGGAGCAACCATCGTTCCGTCAACTCACCCAAGGCGGTCCCAGTGCACCAAATACTGTGCATCAGGTCTCGGCCCTGACTTTCTTGGGTAGCGCGCACGCTCCCGGCTTTAGCCGTGGGGTGCGGAAATTTTCTCGTGATAGACAGCCCCAATGACTGCAGATCCTTCAAATGTTCCCGCTCCAGCAGACTGAGGTAGCGGGAATCGATGACCTGCTCGACCCTGGCCAGAGCAACTCGTTCACCCTGCACCCACGCGGTTCTCGGATTCTTCACGTTAGCCAGCATCTCGGCCGGACGGTAAAGCACGATACGGCCATCGGGGTAGATGCGCCCCTTGGAGAACACCCGAATACCTTTGTCCCAGTCCAGCGCCTGATGCGCCTCGATCCCGAGCCGGCCCGCGGCCTCACGCCGGGATACACCCTCGCGTCGCAACCGGAGGAACTCCTGCCGCTTCGCATCCGAATACGCCGCCATGAAGATCCCGGCCTTATGGGCCCAGACGTAGCAACTCACCCGATTCAAGCCGAGCTCCCGCGCGACCGCCGAGACGTTACCCACTTCCGCTAATCGTTTGAAGAATTCCGCCTTCTCCGCCGCCGTGTATTTACGCTGCGTGCTGCGCGGCGTGGACAACCCCGCCTGCTTCATCCACTGATAGCCGCGATCGGGATGCGCGCCAACTGCTACCGCAGCCGCCCGAACAGAGCCGCCACGATCAATCAAAGTCATGAACTCGAGCCGCTGCTGCTCCGTGTACTTCTTTGCAGGCATATCCGCTCCTCGTCGCTAGTGTTGCGACGATCGCTGGGATTCAAGGCGTGGGATGCTCCGTAATATCGGTGACCCAAAGTTCGTTCAAGTGAGGCGATGGAACTTCCGGTTGACGAGATCATCGTCCGTAGCCACGCCCTTCAGACGTTTCACACGCGTAGGACCGGGAAGACCGCCGATTCCCGCTTTCGTCATCAGCACCGAGACCAGGCGGCTTGAGCATTGGATATCCATGCCGATCGTGAGTTCGGCATGGATACGCCGGTATCCGTAGGTGCCACGGGAGGCGATATGGATCTCCCGGATCAGACCGGTGAGCCAGAGTCTGCGGAGCTGCGTTGAGCTGGTCGGGCGTTTTCGATACCGGTAGTAGCCCTGTCTGGATACTCCGAGAAGTCGGCAGCAAACCTGAACTGGTGCCCCGGCGTCGACAAGTCGATCGATCACCGGGTGCGCCCTTTTGGGTCGACGCCTTCCTCCTCTTCGAGCCATTTCGAGGCTCGTTTCAGAATCTCGAGTTCTTGTTCGAGTTGCCGAATCCGCTGTCGTGCCGCACGAAGTTCAGCAGCTTCCTGGGTGCTATCGCCGGGCCTGCGTCCGTGATCGATGTCGTCTTGACGCAGCCAGGAATGCAGTGTGACCTCGTGGATGCCGAGATCAGTGGCGGTCTGTTTGACCTGCCGACCTTCGCGGACAAGCGCGATCGCGCGCTGACGGAACTCTGGTGGGTACGGGCGGGGCATAGACGTGAGCCTTTCATGAAGGCCATCGGCTAGCTACCCCGAGTGGAAACCAAACCATAGGTCAGGTCAACCGCTGAAAGGCGCGACTCCCGACCACATCAGCAGGCTCTGCCTCAAACGCCTCGCCCAGCGCACCCAGATGCTCGCGGCGGAGATCGTCGATATCGATGCCCAGCTCGGGGATCTCACCCGGCTGAGCAACCCTGCACTACTTTCCGCCCACGGAGTCGGGCCGGTCGTTGGGGCACCCTGTTGGCGACCCTGGGTGACAATCCAGATCGGATCGGCACCAAAGCGCAGTTCGCTGCGCTCTTCGGCGTTGCCCCCGTCCCGGCGTCCTCTGGAGTGCGCCACCGACATCGTCTCTCCCGCGGTGGCGACCGCCACGCCAATGCCGCGCTGCACCGCATCGTCCTCAGCCGGCGCCGCCACAAAGACCCCCGCACAATGGCCTACTTCGATAAACGCCGCACTGAGGGTCTCTCCGATCGCGACATCGTCCGCTGCCTCAAACGACACGTCGCGAACGAGATCTTCGCCCTGCTCACCAACCCAGAGATCAGCACTCCTCAGGGACCACTGCTGCGCCAGCGGCGGCAAACGCTGCAGCTGGCCATGACCGAAGTCGCCCACCAGCTCGGCGTCCCCTACCAGCGCCTGCGGCGCCTGGAACTTGGCGAACGCTCCGATGCGGAACTCCAAAACACCTACGAAACCTGGCTCGACAACCTCGCGCAAGACAAGTCCAATACAAACCAAAAAGCTGCCTGACAACGATAGGAGCATCGACTCAGCGGGACGTGACCACCGGCAGCGATCAGAATTCGTGTCCAAGTCCTTCGGTCCATGCCAAGCGAGATCACCGCATCTGCCAGAAAATCACCGGCTTGCATGCCCGCCCAGAACAATTGCAGTAAATCAGGTCGAACACGAAGAGAATAGGTCGCCACAGCACACCATCCCTCAGGTGTTGCAACCACCGCAAGAACCCAAGGAACCCTCTGCGGGAACGTCTATGGTCCGCCCAGGAGATCCTTGATCTGCAGGTCATCGTTTCGGTTGGAACCGATGATCCGTCCGTCGCGGAGCGGTGATTGGATGGTGAGCACCATCAGGCTGCTGGCAATAAGACCCACCCCAACCCATCCCAGGGTAGGTAGTTGTTCTCCGACGATCACGACGGCGAGTAATGCTGCAACGATGGGCTCGACAAGACTGAGGATGATAGCTGTGCTGGCGCGCACCCGAGCGAGGCCCATGCCGAAGAGAACGTAGCCTGCAAACATCGGGACGACGGCCATGTATATCCCGACGGATGCATTAGACCACGAGGCTAGAAGAGGGGCCCCCGAGGCCAACACGATGGGCATGAGTAATACCCCGGCAACGCCGAAAATGGAGCCCATCGCGGGACGAGTTGGCACGCCAGCCGAGATGACGCGGTGAGCGGCCCATGAATACAGGGCGTAGGTGAACCCAGCGAGCAGGCCAAGACCGATACCCAGCTGAGCGTCGAAGTCTCCGGTTGCTGCGGGGGTCACGAACTCGCTAATGGAGAGCACGGTCGCGCCGCCAATTCCGAGGACGGCTCCGGCCGCCCATCGGCGAGTAAAGCGATACTGGTCGGCTACACGCTCAATGATGGACGCAAAGACTGGTGCGGAGCCGATGGAGACGACCGTTCCCACTGCAACGCCAGCGAGGCTCATGGATGAGTAGAAAGCCAGCGGGTAGACCGTCACGGCGATCGCGCCCAGGGCCAGAATCCTCCACTGTTCTCGCAGACTGTGGCAGTTGACTCGGATTGATCGAAGTGCGATCAGGGCCTGCAACAGTCCTCCGAATCCCATCGCCGCCGCGCCAATAGCGATCGGACTGACTTCGGGGGCAAATGTTGCGGCCGTCCCAGTCGTTCCCCAGAGGATTGACGCAGCCAAGATCAACAGGACGCCCCCGCGGTAACGGTTTGACTGCCTCACAAGGAGCCGATCAGATCTAGAGCGAGCCGTTTGGCGTGCGCAAGTTTGCGTCCATCGCCGGCGAGACCGGCCAATGCCATAGAGCCTTCCAAAAGAAACGACAGATGCGAAGTCAGAGCGTCAACCCGGTCACTATCGACAAGTTCAGACACATGCGAGCGAAGAATGACTTCGACTTCATCCTTGTGACGACGAACAAGTGCGCGCCCAGCATGCCCTGCGGGGAGCTCGGCGGCTGCGTTGAGAAGGCCGCAGCCGCGGAACCCGTTCTCATACGCCAGTTCCGCATGGCCTAGATACGCCTCGAAAACAGCACCAATAAGCCCCTTACTGTCCGTCGCTGATTTCGCGCGGTCGGCGTAGAGCTCCAACCACTCTTCGTGTCGAGCCTGAAGATATGCCTCGACGAGTTCCGCTTTGGAATCAAAGTTGTTGTAAAGACTCATTTTGGCGACACCGGCGTCCGCGGTAAGGGTGTCGATGCCGGTCGCAGCGATTCCGCCCGCGTAGAACCGGCGAGCCGCCGCGTCCAAAAGGCGCTCACGCGCAGAGCCTCGCCGTCGACGTGGCTCTGAATTAGCAATCACCATGCTGCTCCTAAATAGGTTGATCTACCTAAATAAGGTTACCTGATGCTGGGACGAAACCCGCGCGAGACGGTACCCGCAAACGAGACGGCGTACGAACACTTCCGTACCGTGACTGAGGCCTGAGCCGCCGACTGGATTGTGATGTCGCGTATAGCCCGCCCGCGAGGAATTGTCGCTCAGGTACGTCAAATGCAACATTTTGCGGATTCGGCCCGACGGGTTCTGGCGGGCCGCCTATCGTGGGCAAATCGGAGCCGACTCAACGTGCTCCTCTTGAATACACCTGTTCAGATAGATATCGACATCGGGATCCTCGAACCAGGTACCAGCGCGTACAGCATTAGTTATGTGGCTGGGTGGAGGGCGGCCGAAATCTTCCAGGAACTATCATCGAAGAAACCACACCGTGTTGCACTTCGAACTAGAACCCGGGGTGAAATTTCTAAAAATAACGGAACGGTAACTAGACAGCGTTATCTTTCCGTTATACATTCAGAGAGCAGAAGTTGTTTGCTGCAGCAGCGACTGCGGAATGTGATTGCAGGACACTCTTGGTGCAAGGGAGAGGGTCGGTTTCATGTCTTTGAAACCGACCCTCAAACTATCTAACGGGAACCCCCGCGATACCCGTCCGGTCCCGCAAAACTCCAAGTCGACCGGTGGATTCAGGCTAAGTTGAGAGTGCACCGTGACCGCGACAATAGGAGTAGACCGTGACCGCACTCGACCCAGATCTCGAAGAGGTCCACGTTCGCGAGCATCCGTTGCCCGGCGTCGCCCGCTTGTTCGAGTTGGCACTCTCCGGCGGCACAGTGCTCCAGATCTTCACCGAGTCGGATTCGAGCGACAGCCACCTCGCCGTTCTCCCTCCCGACGCCGACACACCCGTCGTGAACCTGCGGCTGAGCAACGCCGAGGCGGTCACCCTCTCGTCCCTCATCTCCGGCGTGAAGTTCGTGATCAGGGCCGCCGACGAAGCGGGGGCGGCGGATGCCGCAAGTCCGTCAACCGTGAAGCTCCGGCCGGCGTCCCCCGCGGTGGGAAAAAGGCTCCACGAGATCGAGGTGCCCGAGCCCGACCAGGCCCAGGTGCTCGCGGTGATTCGCGACGACACTGAGGAGCTCCTCGATGGGGATGTCGAGCGACGATGCCAGGTCGGGGACCGGCTGGTCGTCGTCGGGCGGCCCGACGCGCTGGCGCGCCTCGTCCGATACCTCCACGGATGATGGCGGCCGGGCTGGACACATTCGCCACCATGGCGGCTGTCCTCACCGTCGCGGCCATCATGGCGTTCCTGGCGCACCGCGCGCGGCAACCGCTCATCGTGGCTTTCATTGTGGTGGGAGTCATTGTCGGCCCGTCTCTCTTAGGCTGGGTTGGAGGCGGCGACACCCTCGAGTTGCTGGCGGAGATCGGCATCGCGATCCTGCTCTTCCTCGTGGGGCTCAAGCTCGACATCCACCTGGTCAAGTCGATCGGTCCGGTCGCACTGGTCACCGGACTCGGCCAGGTTCTGTTCACCTCGCTCGTCGGCTTCGGTATCGCGCTTCTCTTCGGAATGCCAGTGGTCATGGCCGTCTACGTGGCTGTGGCACTGACCTTCTCGTCGACGATCATCATCGTGAAGTTGTTGTCGGACAAGGGAGAACTCGACGAACTCCACGGCAGGATCGCCCTGGGCTTTCTGATCGTGCAGGACATCGTCGTGATCTTGGTGATGATCGCCCTCTCCAGCTTCGGCGGTGAGCGCGACGGTTCCCTCTGGGAACAGATCGTGGGCGTGCTGCTCGCGGCAGTCGGGGTCATCGGTGGTCTCGCCGTCGCGATGCGCTGGGTACTCCCCCGCCTCCTCAAGCTCGTCGCGAGTTCGCAGGAGCTGCTGATCGTGTGTTGCGTTGCCTGGGCCGTCGCAGTGGCTGCGCTCACGGATTATTTGGGTTTCTCGGTGGAGGTGGGCGCGTTCCTCGCTGGCTTCGCGATCGCGTCGACACGATTCCGGGAGTCGATCGCGTCGTCTCTGTCGGGCCTGCGGGATTTCCTGCTCCTGTTCTTCTTCATCGGGCTCGGCGCGCAACTCGACTTCTCCTCGATCGGCACCCAGGTGCCAGCAGCCATCGTTTTCTCCGCGTTCATCCTCATCGGCAACCCACTCATCGTTCTCGTGATCATGGGCGTGATGGGGTATCCGAAGCGCGTCTCATTCCTGGCCGGTCTGGCCGTCGCGCAAATCAGCGAGTTCTCTCTGATTCTCGTTGCCCTTGGCCGCGACCTCGGCCACGTCGACAACGACACCGTCGGGCTCGTGACACTCGTCGGGATGATCACGATCGCCGCATCCACCTACATGATCCTGTACTCGAAACAGCTGTTCGCCGTGCTCGAGCCGGTCCTCGGCATCTTCGAGCGGCGCCGCACGATCGACGATGCGCTCCCTGAGCCGAAGAGTTACGACGTCATCGTCTTCGGCCATGGACGGTTCGGGAGGCGCCTGATCGAGGAGTTCGCAAGGGCGGGCTACTCGGTGCTGGTGGTCGACTGGGACCCCTACGCCAAGATCCGCCTGGAGGATGCGACGCTGGCGGATCGCGTGTCGCTCGCCTACGGGGACGCGAGCAACGGCGAGTTTCCCGGAACCCTGCCGCTACGGTCCGCAAAGTGGATCGTCAGCACCATCCCGAACGTCGAGGTCAACAAGGTTCTCGCCACATCGCTCCGTCATCATGGCGCGACCGCCCCCGTCGCGGTGACGGCACACACCGAGGCGGAAGCACGCGAGTTCGGCAGGGAGATCGACGAGAACGTCATCAATCTCGTTCTCGAGCCGTTCGATGACGCTGCCGACGACGCCATCGCCGCGCTCAAAGCGCTGTGAACCTCGTCAGGACAGGATGTCCTTCGTGGCGAGGCGGGGCTGTAGGCGAGCGCACCGAAGACCGCGATGTACGCGGCATGCACGAACGCGTTGGCGCAGAACTCACCGAACGGGCAGCTGCGGGGCGAACATAGACGGCAGCGCCCCTGACACCGTCCGCCGCCAAGCTCCGCGTACTCGAATCTAGGTGTCTCGAGAATCTAATGATTTTCAAGACACTCGAACTGGACGAGTTCCACAGAGTGCGTTCCTTATATATAGGAGGCACTCGACTGTCTCGATAAGTCGTCTCGTAGTCCCGAGTGTCTTGCCGCCTCATTTTGGGGTTTCTGAGGCACAATTGCGTCATGGCACTTCTCGGCTACACCAGAATCAGCACAGTCCATCAAGATGACCAGCTGCAACGCGACGCACTACTCAAAGCAGGGGTGGCCGCGGAACGAATCTTCTCGGACGTGATCTCTGGTTCCAAAGATGCACGCACCCGGCCCGGGATGATGAAGCTGCTTGAGTTCGTGCGCCCGGATGACACCA
Source organism: Rhodoglobus vestalii (assembly GCF_006788895.1). Taxonomy (NCBI): domain Bacteria; kingdom Bacillati; phylum Actinomycetota; class Actinomycetes; order Micrococcales; family Microbacteriaceae; genus Rhodoglobus; species Rhodoglobus vestalii. Next base: position 2,241,720 of record NZ_VFRA01000001.1, on the reverse strand, counting down.
TTGTGGTTTGGCGCATCGACCGGCTCGGTCGCTCTCTTCTGGATGTCATCGCCACCGTTGCCGACTTCCGCACGCGTGGGATCCAGGTCCAGTCGATCTCTGACGGGATCGACCCGTCAACGACCAGCGGCCGGCTCCTGCTGAACATGCTCAGTACCCTGGCCGAGTATGAACGCGAACTCATCGTCGAACGTGTCAACGCGGGCATCGCGGCCGCCCGCACCTCCGGCGCCATCTTCGGCCGGCCACCCTCGGACCCGCAGCTGATCGCACAGAAGCTCCAAGTTGTGCAGGCTGCTCGAGCCGGCGGCAAGAGTGCGGCCGCGGCAGCGCAGCTTGTCGGATGGAGCCGAGCCACCTTCTACCGGCACCAGGCCGGGCTCTCCCCCAGCGAATAGCGCACACGACTACTGCGCGACAGTGTGTTTCGTGGTTAGGGCTCGTGAGCAGAATGCAGCTTCGTGCAGTCCACTCCTGATCGGCCAATAGTCAAGACCCCTCTGCACGACTCAGATACTCTCGCATGACGTGGTCCAGTCAGCTTCTGAAAACGACACCCGCGATGCCTCAAAGAGTCGTATTCACATAGAATCTCGCCTATGATTGTTCGTGAAGCGAAGGGATGAAGTCATGAGTAACGCAGTGTATGACCAACGAGACCCTGCAGTGAAGCTTGACCGCGCCATCACCATGCACGGGTTCGATCGAGCGGAATTTTACGAGTTTGCACTTCGAGCAGTCGAAGATACTCAGCCAACCGCTTTCCCCAGCCACCTCGCCGAGATTATCGCGGCCTCCGGAGGCCCCAGCACTGACGAAATACGCGAGCTGGAGAAAGACGTTGCCAGCGGTTCACTTGTCCGGCGTCGACTTACCTCGCGGGCCCGCATCTATCAACTCACCGCTACGGATGCCGAGATCGGGGACCGGCTTGGCATCAGTGCTTCCGCGGTCCGGCACCGTTACCGCAAGGACCTCCTGGTCGCTCACCACGTTGGCCACAACCGGCTCCTGCCCCTCTGGCAGTTCGATGGCGCGGTAGTGATACCAGCCGTCAAAGCCGTCGCTCAAGCGATTCCAAGCACGGCGTCACCGCTGGCCGTCCATAACTTCATAACCAACCCACACCCGAACCTTGTGATCGGCGGCGAAACCGTTTCGCCGCGCGACTGGCTCTTCGCTGGCGGCGAGCCCCAGAGGGTCATCGAACAGCTCGAGCTCCTCGGAACGCTGTGAGCAGCAACCCCGCCCCACCCACACACCTCACAACACGACCCGAGGACCTCCTCACCCGAACGACACCCCTCTGGCGACTCTTTAAAGCGTCGGGCCCTTTCCCTCAGACCTGGAACGGGCTTCGCCACTTCGGACCGTTACCTGCGCTCCGATTCGAGCCCCACATTCCCCCAGCGCATGACCAACCAGCCGGGGTGATCTATGCCGCCGAGGATTCTCTCACCCCGTTCGCCGAGGCCTACCAGGACTCTCGGACGATCGACCCCGACGAGAACGGTGCATCACTTGTTCTCTGGCAGCCCACGAGACCTCTGCGCTTACTAGACCTCACCGGTGGTTGGTGGTTCACCAACGGCGCCACGCTCGCTGTCGCACACGGGCCAAAGACCACCACCCAGCAGTGGGCGCGTGCGATCTACCAGCAGCACGATGTTGGCAACACAAACCCGCTCAACCTCGACGGTGTGTTCTACAATTCGGCCACGACCGGCAAGAAAGCCATCGCTCTCTTCGAAAGCGCAGCGGACTCGTTCCCACCGGCCCCCGACCTCCACGTTCGCCTCGTCGATTTAGGCGCACAAATATTCATCGAGGCCGCAGCCAAACACCTCGGCCTAGAAGTTGACTAACACCGGCGGCGGCCACGACCAACGTTGAACCGTCTCGGATCAACCATCGACAACGACACCTGCTCAGGGCAAGGATCCGCACGCAACCCCACGCCCCGTCGTACCGGAAGTCATACACGTACGGCCGCTACGTCAGGCTGGGGCGTACCCCAGCTAGGCAGCCTTTTAATATTTCGGAAGTTACCTTTGCGGAATGCCTGACCGCAAGCGCAAGGATCACCGGGTAGCATTTCACCGTGCTCCCCGAGATGGCGAGTGGGCGTCCTCTGTCAGTGTCACGGCGACCACCCAGCCCTGTTGCGCGATGTTTTACGGTCCCTCGCGGTATGTGTCCACCGTGTCCTGTTCGGACAACAGCACAGAGTTAGTCGTTGCACACGACACCAGAGAGCTGTTAGCTCAACGGCGTAGCCGCTCAGGCTCCGTCGAGCGCATCCCCCGCCACTCGTAGGATGGCCGGTTCAGCTTCCGAGCCTCAGGATGATTCTCCGGCAGACCGTGATCCTTGCCCTCTTTCATCAGCTGGATCTGCTTTATTTCCCAACGCTCGTATTCGCTACGAATGAAGTCGAGCCCGTTGTATTCTTTGCAGCCGTGGAGCGGCGTCCCGCGAGAACATTTTTCTCCCACACCAGCATGATGACGTTCGTCGATTGTCCAGACGGCGACCATCGCTCGGTTACGCGTCTTGTATGCCCGGGTGACTTCTTCGCGAAGCTCAAGGACGGCCTCTGCGTGAATGGCCGCGAGTGTCGCCTCCGAGGCATGAGCGAGGTCGCCCCCACTAGCCTTGGCGAGTTCGTCGCGTTCCCCTCTCACCCTGGTCAATCTCGCGTCGATCTGCTCGACCTCGCGGTTTGCGCTCGACAACTTGCCAGCCTGCACGGAAATGAACTCTGCGGTGATCCTTTGGTGATCCGCGAGCAGGTTTTTGATTACGAACTGGTGGCCGCGGCAGAGCGGACACCGATGGTCGGAATTAGATATTCCCAACGCGACCGGAGTGATCCAACAGCATTCGCAATTGATGGTCGTCATGGACATCCTTTCGGGTGGACTTCCTGAAACCGTGCAAGATCAAGGTACCCGCAGCCCCCAACATGTCGATGGACTACCCCGGCGCGTTACCCAGAAACATGTTTGACAAACTGCGGGCAAATCAAGGCGCGAGTTTCGAAAGTTACCGGATAGATTTCGTCGCTAGAATCGAACGGATCCCTCGGGCAGTGGTGGTCGGTCTCGTTGCCTCTTGCTGGACGCGGTCGAATTCCCTAGCTCACCTTAAGCGGAACCTCCGGTGATGCTACGGCCGCAAGCCGATCCCGCTACGGACGCCCGCATAGAAGCCGCGTCAGAAGAGCGCCTCGCTCGAGCGGTCGGCCAAGCGTGCCGCTTCTGATCGTTCAGAAACGCCAGCCCAGTTCCATCGCTCTACTCTTCTTCCATATCGAACAGCTGCGCTCCGTCGTCATCGAGCTGAAAATCGGAAAGTTCGAACCCGCACATGTCAGCCAGCTCGAGTTCTATGTCGCTCTCGTCGACGATCGCTCCCGTCGAGAAGTGCACTCCCCGACCGTTGGCATCCTCATCTGCGGTAGTGGCAACAAACGCACCGTCCGTTACTCCCTCGGACGAACAGGATCCCCCTCGCAGTGTCGACCTACACCTACGAGTCGCTGTCAGGGAAGAAAAAGCGCACTCCCCACCGTGGACCAGCTTGCTATCGCCCTCGACTGGCAAGTCGACAAAGGAACCTGACCTGCATTCGATTGGCCAACAGCCTGTTGGCTAATCGAAACTCTCAGGCGCAAAGATTAGGAGCGGTCCGCGGGCGAACCTCCGACTCTGGTCCGGAGTCAGTGGGCTGTCTCAGAACCGAAGGGCGGCTTCAGAGGGTCGGCGCTGGCACCTCTGCACCGCCGAGGTCTTCCTTCTACGCATGGTCATTTTCACTGGCCACGCTCCTCACCTACACAAAGCCGATTCCGTCTGCTCGCGGTCGCTTTGGTCGGAAGGCCGCTCAGCGGACCCCTTCCCGACCTGGTGGGTCGACCGAACGGGGCGTGATCCGTTAGAGCGACGAGGTGCCCACAAATCTTCGTGATCTTCCAGTGCCTTGCGGCGACGATATTGCATGAACACTAGAACTCTCCCGAGCGCTCGCTCGCGAGCGACCCTGGGGGTTGTGTCGTCGGAAAGGATGCTAAGAAGCACCTCGTCCACCTGACATTGGTGAGCGCGATTGAGCAACTCGGCAAGAGCAGATCTGTGTGCGTCGAATCCGTCGGCAACGATTGCTTCCGCCAACGCGGTGCCTGTTAAAGTGTCCATGACCTGAAACTACGGATTGTGGCCTATTAGCGCTAGCGATGCTTTCTGGCGATAGTAAACAGATAAACTGTTGTTTATGTCGACTGTGAACGAAATCACCCTGAGGCAATTGGCCACCCTTGTGGCGGTTGTCAACGAAGGCACCTACTCTCGAGCCGCTACGCGTGTCGGGTTCACTCAATCTGCCGTGAGCCAGCAGATCGCAGCTCTCGAGAAGTCCCTTAATCTACCGGTCTTCGACCGGCCCAGCGGACCGAAGCCGGTCAAACTCACCCCGGCCGGCCATCTTCTGCTCGACTATGCGCGCGCCACGCTCGAACACGCCACAGACATGGATGAGCAACTCGACCGGCTTCGTCGGGGTATCACAGGCCACCTGGTCATCGGGGCGTTTCAGTCGGTGTCATCGAGACTGCTGCCAAACATCCTCACTCAAATGCACCATGAATCGCCCGACGTGGACCTGCAAGTCACAGAGACCGACAACCAGGAGCGACTAGTCCGTTACGTCATTGACGACAAGATGGACTTCGCCTTCACCATCGACCACCGGCCTGACCCACGCGTCATCATCGACGTTCTTGGTCACGACCCTTACGTCGTAATAGCTCCCACAAGCGATGCGCCCGGCACGGCCGTGTCGCTGAAGGACCTCAGCTCCAAGCGCCTCATCGGTCACCCCCACGACAATACGTGCCAACTAATGCTCGACGAATGCATGAACGCCGCCAGGCTCCGACCCGAATACGCCTACCGGCTAAGTGACAACGCCGCCCTCCAAAGCCTAGTGGGATCCGGAATGGGGTGGGCTGTCATGCCTGCCTTGGCGGTCGACACCAGCGACCCCCGGATTGCCGTTGTGATGATCGATCCTCCAATCGCTCCACGGACGATGCAACTCATCCGGCGGGCAGACCACACACTGCCCCCAGCGGCCGACACCTTCGCGCGCATCACTCATGCCACAGCAGCGGCCGTGCTGGCCGAGGAGACTGAAACCGCAGTCGCATGACTCGGAAATTCGCGCGAAACACCCAACACTCAACCCTGACGGACGCAACGCGGGCTGATGCGGAACCGCAGCGCGGAGTGGTCAAGCTTCGAACGTCGCTCGACCAGTCGAGCCGGCGACGACCACCGCAGTGACCGACGATGCCTAAGGTGTAGCCCACCATGCCCCGTTACTTTCTTTGTAGCCGTTTGAGAGTCATTCTTGGAGGGTGTTGGCCTGCGAGGCCCGGCATGGTTGTTGCCCCCAGTCGTTCATGATCCGGGGGGGTGTTGTCACCGGGTCGGGTTGGCAGCGAGTGACCGCTGATAGGGGCTGGACCCGGCATTTTGTCGAGGCCGTTCGTAACGTGGATGTCGAGACTCGCCGCCGTGGTTTTCAGGCTGACTTGATCGGACGGAGGACACAGTGTGAATCGAAAACTATGAACAGGTCGACGTCTTCATCGGTGTCGATGTCGGCAAAGGTGAGCATCATGCGGTCGCTTTAGACCGCGCCAGAAAACAGCTTTATGACAAGGCTCTGCCCAACGATGAGGGCAAGCTGCGTGAGGTCATCGGGAAACTCAAACAGCATGGCCGAGTGCTTTTCGTCGTGGATCAACCCGCGACGATCGGGGCTCTGCAGATCGCCGTCGCAGAGGCCGAAGGAGTGCTGATCGGCTACCTGCCAGGGTTAGCGATGCGCCGCATCGCGGACCTGCATGCCGGAGAAGCAAAGGCTGACGCCCGGGATGCGGCAATCATTGCTCAGGCTGCCCGGACTTTGCCGCACCCCTTGCGGTCAATCCAGCTCGCTGATGAACAGGTGGCCAAGCTCTCCATGCTCTGCGGCTTCGACGATGATCTTGTGGGTCAAACTACCGCCACCAGCAACCGGATTCGTGGCCTCCTCACCCAGATCCACCCCGCATTAGAGAGGGTTCTGGGGCCGCACCTAGATCACCCCGCAGTGCTGGATCTCCTGCAGAAATACTCAACACCCGCCGCGATGAAAGCAGCTGGAACCACCCGACTGGGCAACCGACTCATCAAACTCGCACCCCGCATGGGGCGCCGCCTCGCCGAGCAAATCACCCGGGCTTTGACCGCGCAGACCGTCGTTGTGGTCGGCACGAACGCCGCATCAATGGTGCTGCCGCGCCTGCATAACAACTGGCCGCTCTGCGCCGCCAGCGGGCAAAGATCACAGTTGAGGTCGAGCGCCTCGCCTCTTACGCCGGGCTCGCACACGTCACCAGACGTTCTGGATCCTCGATCCGCGGCGAGCATCCCTCTCGCCGCGGGAACAAGATTCTGAAACGGGCACTATTCCTATCCGCGTTCGCCGACCTCCGCGACCCTGTCTCACGGGCCTACTACGACCGCAAGATCGCGCAAGGCAAACGCCACAACCAAGTCCTCATCGCTCTCGCACGGCGACGCTGCGAGGTCCTTTACGCGATGCTCCGCGACGGCACCCTCTACCAAACCGAGCACCAGCTCGCCGCTTGACAAACCTGTGAGTCTTAGATTGGCTGGTCCGGGACTGGCTGGCAGAGTTGGTGTTGGTCGCTCCGCCGTGGTCGTGACTCATGACAAAACTGGCCCCTCGCGGGTGCCTTGCCTATGAACTGTCCGGTCGCGGTGGGTGACCGACACCGGCCCGGCCCGCCTCAGTGGCTTAATAAGAAGCATGCCCGACCCGTACGGATCGTGGCTCATCACAGGTATGCCCCGAAGTGATTCCTACCGGATCGGCGCCGGTCGTCAGCGACCGGATCATCGCCCATCTCAAGGAAAGGAACCGGAACGCTATGAGTACGATCGTCTCGCAAACGCATTCGTTCGTTATCGGCGTGGACACTCACGCCAGAACCCACACCTACGCTGTCCTCACGGCGGCAGGTCAGCACCTCGGGACCGAAACGTTCCCGAATACCGCGGCTGGTCGCTCCCGCGCCATCGCCTGGGCCGGGCGCCGCACCGGCGGTGTTGCCGATGCGCTCTGGGTGATCGAGGGAGCCGGCAGCTACGGCGCCCAGTTGGCCGGCAACGTAGCGGACACCGGCTCTCGTGTCGTCGAGGCCGCCCGCATGGGCCGGCGCGGCATTGGAAAGTCCGACCCCCTCGACGCACGTCGGATCGCCGCCGCTGTGCTGTCTTTGCCGGTCAATCAACTCCGCACCCCACGTCAGGATGAGGGCGTGCGGGAAGCAGCGCAGATCCTCCTGACTGCACGCGACGGACTCGCCGGGGAGCGCACCCGCGCGGTGAACGCGCTTACCGCCCTGCTACGCATCATCAACCTCGGCATCGACGCCCGACGTCCCCTCGGAGCACGCAAGATCGCCGAGGTCGCGCGCTTGCACACCCGAGAAGAAGCCCTCGCCGCCACCACCGCGCGCACAGAAGCAATGCGTCAGGCCAAACGCATCCTCGTCTTAGACACCGAGCTCGGCCAGAACATGACGCGTATTAGCGACCTCGTCGCAGCGAGCCCTGCGGCCGAGCTGCCTGACAAGACCGGTATCGGCCCCGTCACCGCAGCCAGAACACTCGTCGCGTGGTCCCACCCTGGTCGAGTCAAGAGCGAAGCCGCTTTCGCCGCGATCGCAGGCGTGAATCCTATTCCCGCATCATCAGGCAACACCACACGGCATCGACTGAACCGTGGCGGAGACCGCCAACTCAACCGTGCGTCGAACATCATCGCGATGGTCCGAATGGTCCACGACCCGGGAACACACGACTATGTCGAACGTCGACGCTCTGAAGGCAAGACCGACCGCGAGATCCGCCGCATCCTCAAACGCTACCTCGCCCGCAGTATCTACCGACACCTCAACACGAAATCAAACACAAAACTGGGGGTTGACGAGATATAGAAGCTTCATAGAAGCATCCCGGGTTTGTAGATGTTGTGCTTGACGGTCATGCGCTGCGCGAGAATGCGGGCCTCCTTCTCTGCGGCCTCAATCGAGCTGTATTCCATCCATCTCGTTCCGCCGTTCCAAGGTTGGCCCTGGTGCAATCCGGATCGTAAGCAGCGGTAATGGGGTGTTCTGAGCTAATACAACTACTACGAAACACGTGAGACGTTAGCGTGAAGTTTCTGCCTGACCTTAAAATCCTCCATTTTCGATGCTGCACGTTGAATCAGTGAACTGCTTTACTCATTCCTTGCGGATTGTAACGGCTCGCCAATGTAAGCGCTGTGGATCGTCTCTCGGTGAGGATCTGCCCGATGCCAGCGGCCGTGATGGCACCAAATCCGAGTATTTGAAGACCTGTAATGGGTGATCCGTAAGCGATAAGGTCGACCACTACCGCAGCTGCTGGATAGATGAACGCGAGGACGCCGATGGTGGCGGTACCGAGGCGTGGATAGGCGGCATAGATGATGAGATACATCAAGGCTGTGTTGACCAGTCCGAGCACGAGCAGGTGAATCCATCCTGAGCTCGTGACCTGATGTGGGCTTAGGACCAAGGCTGGCGAGGTGACGATTGCTCCGGCGATGAGTTGGATCGTGATGATTACTAGTGGGCTTGGCGCTGCTTGGCGTCGCGCTTGTTGATGCCGTACCACGATGATTGATGCCGCATACAAAGTGGCGGCGACGAGAGTGAGGGAGACTCCGATCAGGAGACTGTGGACGTTTTCCCCATTGGCTGCCCACGGCTTAGCTACGAGCACGATCCCGAGGAAACCCAGCCCAAACCACGCCAAGGTGCGTCGATTGAATTTTTCGCGGAGGAATAGAGCCCCCAAGGCGATCAGAATGAAGGGTTCAATGTGAAAGATGACCGTGGAGACACCGATCGACAGGTAGTCGTAAGCGGTGAAGATGAGGATCCAATTTAGTACCAAAAGTGCGCCGCTTCCGGCTATGGCCAAGCCAACACGTGAAGTCACTGCGTGGAGCAGTTCTTTTCGGGTGCTAGACCGGACGGAGATCACAGCCAGTAATCCGGTGGCGCCGATAACGCAACGCCAGAACACAACTACGGCAGGCGGCGCGCCCGATTCGACTACAAAATAGCCGATAGTCCCGGACATAATCATGCCCGCGGTCAGAAGGGTCACTGCGAGGTACACGCCTCGAGTGTGTGTATTGCTTGGAGCCATACATCCATTCTTGTGTTCACGAGGCTTTAGGGAAAGCAAAAGATCTGAAACAGTATCTGTAAGCTGTGCTTTATGTTTGATCGCGATCTTTTACGATCCCTCCGAGCCGTCGTCGAGCTCAAAACGATGACCGCGGCGGCTGAGCATTTGCGCCTTACGCCTTCGGCGGTCTCACAGCAGCTCTCGAGGTTTCAACGCCAGATCGGGGTTGAGCTGCTGGTGCGGCGTGGGCGGTACCTGCACCCTACAGAGGCAGCGAGGGTCTTAGTGCAGGCTGCGATTGAAATGGAAGCCGTCGATGCGTGTGCTCGAGCGCGTTTGGAAGAGCTCCAAAGCACTCCAGCGGGTCGGGTGACTATAGGAGCATTCCCAAGCGCATGTCGCGGTTTGGTTGGACCGATTGCCGCTAGAATCGCCGCACGTTATCCCAAGATCTCCCTTGTAGTGCGCGAAGCGTATCCCGAAGAGGGTGTTGAGAAAGCACTTAACGGCGATGTAGATATTGCCGTAATTCATGAGTGGGAGCAGGTACCCCTCGCTATTCCTGCTGCCCTGTCAACGTACGTGCTGGGAACCGACGATGTTGATCTCATAGTTCCCAGTGGCCATCCCGCTACTAAGCGCGAAAAGGTCACAGTGGCCGATTTGCCTGAAGAACGTTGGATAACTGATACCACTGACATATACGCGCGGTGGCTCCAACAATCTCTCGACGCTGCTCGCATCCCATATCAATTGGTTGGGCTGGTCAACGAACACGAATCACAGATTAGTCTCACCGCCCATGGTCTTGGTCTGAGCCTTGTCCCACGTCTGGGACGATCACCGTTACCTTATGGCGTGGCGGCAGTTACCCTCAGCGAACAAACACCCCGCCGTCGTCTGATGCGCACGGAGCGGAAAGACAGTATCGATCGCCCTGCTCTGAGGATCGTACGACAGATACTCGACGAACAAGCCCGAACCATTCTGGAGGAACTAAAACGCTGACTGGTCACCTGGCTTGGTTCCCACAACCACTTAGCAGTGTCTAACGAGCTATGCCAAATAATTCCCTCGGCATCTAGGTCCACAACTAACGGGTTTTCGCAGTAAGAGTCAGGTCCTGATCGACACCAGGCTTCTCAGTACGCATCTTTGTAGTAGCAGTATAAAAAAACATAGGGGTCTACTCCGCTCAACCGGGCACACCAACTCTGCCAGCCAGTCCTGGACCAGCCACCCCAAGACTGGGTCTGCTGTCGGTTTGGTCCGACACTTCTAGAACTAAGACCGGGAGAAGTTTGCCGTAAGTGTTTTTCCGTGTCGCCCAAGTTTCGCCGGGCTCTGCTGAGTATGTAGACATGGCGCCTTCGTCGAGTTGAACATCAACGTAGACCGAGCCAGCAGGGAGACTTTGACATTTCGCAAATGGGCTGACATATCAAGAGCCTCCTACGCATAGGAACGTCAGAGGTCCGACTCTCCGCCGCAACGGATATCACGCCGGCTGCTTAAGAGCGCCCAACCACGCGCCCCATCCTCGCAAAACCGCTCATGATGCCCTTGCGCATCTTGGCCGCGACAACTCTCCTCACCGTCGGCAGGACCTGCACCGGATGGGTGTGAGTGTGCCACTCCCATCCGCGGGATGCCTCGCACGCCTGGACCAGCCACGGATGAAGACTGCCCTGGGCGTATTCCTCATTCATGTAATAGTTCACGTTGTGGACCGCGTCGGAGTACTTCGCGTCGCTCCACATCTCAGCAACATCTTCCCCGACAACAAACTCCCCATCAATGACCTTGACTTCAGCGTTGGAAATGTAGTGGAGGACAAAAAAGTTGTATGCACCAATCCTTTCGGTACGCGATGCCTGCTTATCGCAATACTCGAAAAGCCGGGCCATGGCCAAGTTTGGGCCGTACTCGGCAAGGACTTCAGCTTCGGACATTGGGGTGAAGCCGTAGCTAGGGGTCAAGGTGGGCATTGGAATCCGTTTCCGGCCGCCTATTTGACGACCACTGTGATCCCTATGCGCGGCAGAATCAATCGGCTGTGTGGGTGCGCTGCATGCAGGGCTGTTGTCAGTTCTCAAGCTAGATGAGACTTCTTGCGTAGTTGAGACAGTCACCGAGATCCGCAGGGAACCGCGGGTTTCACACGCCGTGAGGCACCAACGGTCTCAAGATCGTCGAGAATCCAGTCTCAAGTAACTTGAGAACTGACAGCTGTGCGCGGCATCGGATCGAGGCGGTCTTCACACGCTTGAATTGCCGCGCACAGGTTAAGAGGCGCGGAAAGTCTCGGCGTCGAATGCTGAACGGAGATACACGTATGTCGCTTGAAACCTTACCCATCGAAGGTAATCCCATAGTTCGTATTGGCAAGAGCAGGTCAGAACTGGTTTGGCCCAACGGTTCCCGGCGCAGATTCCACACCCCGGAGATCGAGCAAGCGCAGATGGAACTCAACCGCGTCACGCGTCTCCCGAAGCTTGGCTCAACAGCCTCGCCACAGCAGAAGCAGAATCGCGCCGACAGTGTGTTCGAATCCCGAATGCAGCTCGGCCAAGCAGTGCGTGCATTTATTCGTTCAAGCCGCGAAACCTGAATGCGCTGGCCCTGCAGATAAAGGCAACTGGTCCCTACGCAATCCCTCCGCGAGGAAACTGACGCAGACCGGGAGAGCCGATGTTTGCGTTGCGAGCGCCGCCGTGTGAACTCGGCTCCACCGGTCACAAGTTATGGATGTCACATCCCCCTCGCTTCGGCCCCTGAGATGTTTGTCACCTGCCGGTGCAGCAGGCCCCAACATCCTGATCGCTCATGTCCCTCCAAATGTCCGGGGTCAAGACAACGGACAGTGTCCGCATGTCCATTGTGGTGACACCTGCTGATGGCCACCGACTGACACTAGATGCCCCTCCGGGCCTGCGACAGAATGTCCGTCCGCCAACGTCCGTCACCTACTCGTGATATTCGACCGCTGGATGAACCGTCGGCGATAGCCGGACCTCAACCATGCTCTCGGGGCCGCCCCATGCAAGACCCCGGCGGCGACAGCCGACGGTTGCCCTCGCGGCGGTAGCCGGACACGTGGATATTAGCTGCGCGGGTGTCGGAGCCCATATTAAGAGCTCGGCGCTTCGCGCCTCGCGTGACTTCGTCATGTCTCCCTTTATGCATCGTGATGTCTGCTTGGTTGCTGCGCAACTGTTTCGCAGAGCGGGCCGTCGCGCAACGAGATGTCACCATGGACCGTTGAGGTTCATGGGGGCGTCGTGGTTGTGCGACAGGTTGCGACTTGCATTGGGCTCTCTTCGTTCGCCCGCTTCGCGGCGGTGTGTGGTTCTGTGTGGGGCGTGATGTCTGCTGGGTGCTCGCTGCGCTCGCGACGCTTCGCGTCTGCCACGGTGTGAGGTCCGTTCCGCTTCGGTATGTTCCACTCCACCGGTCTGTGTTCATTTAAGTGGACGGCTGTCTATTTTTGTGGACTCCCCCTGTTCCGTTGCGCAACGGTGCGGAGCCTCTTTGTCGACGTCTAGTTCTGGGTGGGGTTTCCCTGCCGGGGGCAGCCTTCGGCATCGGTGGGGTTGTGTGGGCTACGCAACGAATCGTGGTCGGCACGTTGACGTTTCGTTGACCAGGTAAGGGTGACGTCATGTAGTTCATGTGGGGTTACCAGACCGGTCAGGCAGATGACGGAATGGGTGACGCTGGAGGTAAGCGGTTGAGGTAACCAGACCGGTCAAACCAACACGGGGGCAACACCCAACCACCGGGCGAACAACGTGAGCGCACGCAGTGCCAGTTCCGTAGCGGAGTCGACGAGTGAGCGCAGCGAACCGGAGCGACAACGGAACGAACCGCGCGGAGCGTGGTTCTATGCGGGTACAGCGCGCAACGGTGTCCCGCAGTTTATTGACCAATATGGGCGAAGCCTTGGTTATACGGAGGGAGATCGGAGCGGCGGCGGGTGACGGCTTGGGGGTTTTGCGGGGCTGGGAAATGACCTTCATGGCTCATTTTGCGGCGTATTCCGAGCCCTTTGGGGGAGAAAAATCCGTCGGACTTGGGACGCCTGTGTGTAGGCATTAATGTTCAGGACTGTGTCTGTAATTGCCGACGAAATCAAGCACCCAGAATGCTGCGCATTCGTCGGCAGCTCAACGGCTTTGTGAAGGCAGTGGGCGCGTCAGTTGCGCAAACTGAAATATCCTAGGCGTTTGCTGTGGAATCAGCATTATGTGTCGCACCAAAGCGCGGCTCCGCGTTGTTTCTGAGGACGCTTTTGGTAATCACAAGCTCACCAAGTAGGAAAATGTTTTACAGTTCTTCTGCGGCGAAGCGGGACGCGAGTTTGATGCCCCAGTCGCAGTACCCACTGCGACTGAGTCCGACCTGTTTGAGTGCATGGGCGGTTGAGAAACCAGATTTTTTGAGTGCTCGGACAGCCAGAACTTGTCCGAATCTGAACTGTCGATGCGCCTCCATAGAAGCTCGCCGAGCTTCATTCTTCGTCGCAAGTCGAAGTCGCTCCTTATGGGGGGTCTGCTGCAGGAGTAGGTGACATCTTGACCTGACCTACAGCAGGTCGAGCACTGGTCCTATCGATATTTCCGCGGGGTTGTAGCGGCGCCAATCAAGGCTCATGTCCACAGATACCGTCTCGCCTGCGGGGTTTGTGGCCACGAAGCCGAAGAATGTTGCGTCCCGTTTTCTCGTGCTGATTGTGAATCCATCAGCACGAAGTTTCGTAATAACTGCATCAGCCGCGGAATCGAATCCAGCCGCATTATCGAATGTGCTGAACCAATCGGCGTCGTCGGTTAGGCGAGTTGAGATGCCGTGTTCGATGAGAGCACCTGAGCCTGCCAACGCGAATCCAAAATCACGGGCGGCGTTCAGCCCCGCTTTTGTTACTGCGCGCTGTATGTCGGTTAGCGCCACGAATGACCTTTGAGCTGCACGAACGTCGATTCCCAAGTTTCGATGCAACGCTGCGGGAGGACGAGGCTGTCCCAAATGTCGAGCAACAGGTCCGCGTCAAGCCAAGTCTCCTGATCTTCTCGGGTACCGATTCGAATAACAGCCTGATACATCCGCTGGAGATCAGAATGATCGGTCAAATCAACGTACTGCTCGGGCCCCCAATAGAGAGCGCGAGGAAGCTCGATGATGCCACCGGTCGGGCCACGGAGTGCGTCCAGGCACGACGGGGTGGCATAGGAAACCGAGTTCGCGTATGTCTGCTTCACCGCCATGAGTCCGATCCCTCCCACTGCCATGCTACTTCCATGCGCGGCAGCGGACCCCAGCCAACGGCATTGGGCGGGATGTTGACCAGCCCAGCTCCCAGCCGCGAGCGAGATGAACGGTCCGCCAACCGTGCAGACCATCACACTATTCGACTCAACGGTGATGGCATCCCAGGATTTCCTGGACGTCGATCCGGAATTTGTCAAGTCAAGTGAGACATCTGGTTTCTAGACTGTTTCTGTGATGGCGGTCGTCGCTGGTGTCTCCTTCGCGGGCTCGTTGATCCAGATCTCTGTGCTGATCTGTGGTGGCTGGGGGCGGCGATTGAAGCGCTCCGGATGCTCGATCCACGCACGGTTCAGCGTCGCTTGGCGGTCCTCGTCGATATCGGCATAGGTGCCTTGGTGAACGGACGCGGGTGTGTGCCAGCCGATCCCGGAGTGATGGTGCACGTGGTTGTAATCGGTGAAGAATGCGTCGCAGAATGTTTGCGCTTGGGCAAGGGAATCGAAGTGGTGTGGGAAGTCGGGCACGTACTTCAGTGTCTTGAACTGGGCTTCGGAGAACGGGTTGTCGTTGGAGACCCGCGGCCTGGAGTGTGATCGGGTGATGCCGAGATCAGTCAGGAGCATCGCGACGGTCTTGGAGGTCATCGAGGTGCCCCAGTCGGCGTGGATCGTGTGCGGGCGTGACCCGTTGCGGGCTACGGCCTCGTCGATGAACTCGGCCGCGACGACGGAGTCCTCAAAGGAGCGCACCATCCATCCCGGTGAGTACCTCGAGAAGATATCGATCAGTGCATACAGGTGGTACCAGACGCCTTTGACCGGGCCGCGTAGCTTCGTGATATCCCACGACCACACTTCCGAGGGTCCAGTCGCGAGCAGTTCCGGGATCTTCTTCGCCGGATGCGACGCGAGTCGGCGACGTTCCCGGACCTGGCCTGCGGTCCGGGCGATGCGATACATCGACGACATTGAACAGTAGTACCGGTCCTCGTCCAGCTCCCGCGCCCAGATCTGACAGATCGACAGATCCGCATAGGCGGGCCGGTTGATCACCGCCAGCACTCGCTCTCGCTCGTCCACGGTGAGCGTCGAGGGCGGTTTCGTCCGCTGCGCCTGAGGTACCGGATCAGCCTTCTTCGTCGGAGGGTTCACCCGCCGGTAATGCGTGGCCCGGGACCTGCCGGTGAGCACGCACGCGGCAACGACCGTCAAAGACAGAGCGACCAGCTCGGTGAACGCGGTGTCCATGATCGTCTCGACGCTCATCGGCTCGGTCCTGTCTCGGGCGGACTCTGGGGACTGCGCTCGGAGAGCAGCTCCAAGAGCCCGTGTACTTTTCCCATCACGTCCAACGCGGCCTGGGTCTGCGCCAGCTGCTGTGTCAACCGCTGATTCTCAGCCTCCAACTTCACCGCCTGGACCGCTGTTCCGGGGTCCTTCGAGCGGGACTTGCGCTCACGCTTATATGTCGTCCCGGCCGCCTCGGCGTCCCGAGCCTTGGCCCACTCCGCGACGAGGGTCTGGTAGATCCCCTCGCGGCGCAACACCGCGGACTTCTGCCCGTGCGGGGCCGCCTCGTACTCCGCGAGCACCCTGGCCCGATACTCCGCCGGATACGTCCGACGCACCGGCCGAGCGGCCGGATCCGTGACCGAGTCCTCGGTCGTCGGGGGTCGTGATTCTTCCATGATGGTGATCCGTTCCCCGCCCTCTCAAAGGCTCACCCCACAACCGCGGGGTGTCTCACACCAGCCTGACAGAGAGGGGATCAGCCGGTCGACTGGGTATCACGGGGTTCCTCGTTAACTAGTTTGAGGGCCAGTTTCAGAGGAATGAAACCGACACTCTCCCTTGCACCAAGAGTGTCCTGCAATCACATTCTGCAGTAGCTGTCACAGCAAACAGCTTCTGCCCCATGAATGTATAACGGAAAGATAACGCTGTCTAGTTACCGTTCCGTTATTTTTGGAAATTTTCCAGAAAAGGTTATCTATCCGGCGGTTATGGCCACACAACTAGCGTGACGAGTCGACGAGCTTGAGCCCGACGACACGTCCGATGAGCCCCATGATGAGCAGGACTTTTACCCAAGACACGGATTCGGTGCCGAACACCATTGTGTAGGTCAAGGTGAGCGCAGCACCGATGCCGACCCATACCGCGTAGGAGGTGCCGACGGGCAGTTCGCGCATCATAAAGGCAAGCCCACTCATGCTCGCCATGAGAGCGACGCCAAACACTACGGTCGGCCAGAGCTTCGAGAAGCCCTCGGACTTGCCGAGCGCAGTTGCCCAGACGACTTCGAACACTCCAGAAAAAATCAGAATTAGCCAGTACACAACAGTCTCCTTGGCCAGTCTTGTCGCGTACCCGGTACTGATCCGTCGTCGGGAGCCGTCGGTGCAGCTACATCACCGCGGCATCAAAGCCGCTGCCACTTGGCAGGGCTGCTCTGTGCGACCTGCGTGCGGAAGCCTCACGCGAGCCGGGCACCTGCAAAGATCTACACAACCTGAGGGTTCGCGCGATACTCGTTCTGGGGCGCGCCCGCCGCTGGGTATCCCCGGTCGGCATTGCCCTGATCGCCGTGGTCGGTGTCGTCGCTAATCGGGCCGTCGAACACTCGATGAAGTTCTTCGCGTAGCTGGCGCCCCCGCAAATCTCAGATCCGGTGCGCTTTGGTTGCGCGCGCGCCGATGTACCGCGCGATGACGGTGAGCACCATCACGATCACGAGCAACGACAAGGCTCCACCCCACGCACGCTCAATGCCGGGATCGAAGGGCTGCCCCGCACCGCTGTAGATCTGCAACGGCACCGCGCCGATTGCGACGTTGAAGAACGCCCAGACTATGTTCACGTTGCCGAATGCGGTCAAAATCAGCGGGGCAGTCTCGCCCGTTCCGCGCGCTATGCCGAGCATCACGCTTGTCGTCAGGCCGGGCGCCGCAGCAGGCAGTACGACCTTCGTCGTGGTCTGCCACTTGCGCGCACCGAGGGCGAAGGCCCCTCGACGCAATTCCTGCGACACCGTCTTCAGCACTTCCTCTGATGAGCGCACAATGATCGGAAGCATCACGATTGCGATGGCAACAGCGCCCGTGAACCCCCCAAAGCCGATGACCTGTCCGCTGCCGAGGATGAGGATGGCGTAAACGGCGAGTCCGACAAACACCGACGGGATGCCGGTCATGACGTCGGTGAAGAAGCGGATGATGGTGGCAAAAAAACCCTTTCCATAATCGACAAGGTAGACCGCGGCGGCCAGGCCGATCGGCACCGCCATGCCGATCGCCATGAGCATCATGATGCCGGTGCCAACGAAACCGGCAGCATAGCCGCCCCCCTCGCGTGCCGGCGGGGGCTCACGCTCGGTAAAGAATTCGAGCGAGATCGCTCCCGCTCCCTCACGCACGACCTCGGCGACAATCAATACAAGCGGGATAGCCGCGATAATCATCACCGCTCCGAGCAGGTATTTGGTGAAGACATCGCGGCGGGCCCGGCCAGCCGCGTTCGCCCCACGCACCATAATGCTCACGTGACCGGTCGGCGTGGTCTTTCCCGCCTGCTCCGTGGACTTCTTGTCGATTAGGTCGGTCATAGTGCGTCTCCCGCCGAAGCTGAGCGTGCGAACCGCCAGACGATGAGGCGGGCGATGACATTCACGATCATGGTCACAATAAAGAGCACGACGCCGATGCCCATGAGCGCGGTCAAGGTCTCCGGCGAGGCGTCCTGGAAAGTCGAGGCGATGTGCGATGCCAGCGAGTCACCGGGAAAGAACAGGCGGGTGTCCCACTGTTGGGAGCCGCCCACAAGCATGAGCACCGCGATCGTCTCACCGAGAGCACGTCCCAATCCCAGCATCGTGCCGCCGACGATCCCGCCGAAGCTTCGAGGGATGACAACCCTGCTCAATACCTCGTTCCTTGTGGCTCCCAGCCCGTAGGCCGCCGCGACCTCGTCGGGAGGTGTTGTTGCCATGACCTCGCGCACGATCGCGGTAATGATCGGCAGAATCATGATGCCGAGCACGAACCCAGCGTGGAAGTAGTTGGCGTTGGGCACCGAACCGCCGAAGTAGGGGATCACCTCGCCAAGCGTCGCGTTCACCCATTTGGTGACGGGGTGCAGCACATTGGGCACAAACCAGAGCAGCCCCCAGAGGCCGAAGATGATCGACGGCACGGCTGCCAGGATTTCGACGGAGTACGAGAGCACAGTGCGTGCACGCTTCGGCGCGTAGAAGTTGATGTATAGCGAGACGCCGATGGCGAGTGGAAGTGCCATCACCACCGCGATCACAGCCGTGTAGAGCGTTCCGAAGATGAAAGGCCAGGCGCCGTAAGTGCCGGTGAATTCGGTGCGACTGTATCCCGCCTCCCAATCCTGCCCGAAGAGGAACTCGAAAAAGCCGGTGTACTCGAACACCGGCCACGCGTCGATCAGTGTGCGAATTACCATTGCAGCAAGAACTATCAGCACGCTGCTCCCGGCGAGAACGAGCAGCGCGGAGAATGCGCGATCCGAGTACCGCCCGAGTCCGCGGCTGCGCAGCGCGCTGGCGGGAGTTGGCTTGTCGGTGAGAGTCATGCCGTCCTTCGTAATTTCGGCCGGAGGGCGAGAGAACAGTGGCGGAACCTCGCGGGGTTCCGCCACTGTCAGGCGGAGCTAGTTTTTGCTGTTGATTCGGTCGATCGCCGCCTGCACCTTAGGCTTGAGACCTTCGCCCAGAGGGGCGTAGCCCAGGTCAGTGGCGAGAGCGTTTGCCTCGTCGCTTTGGGTTGCCCAAGTCCAGTAGCTCTTCAGTAGAGCCTCCTGGTTCTCGTCGTAGCCGCACTCCCAGGCGAAGATCCAGTTCGAGCCCGCGATCGGGTAACCGCCGCCGCCAATTCCGAGGATGTTGTACTGGAAGCTCTCCGGAATTTCAAGAACATCGAGCGCCTCGGTGGTTGCCTCAAGCGTTGCCTCCACGGCGTTGCCATCAGCGTTAACAACGGCCGCGGTCGGCAGGTCGTTGATGAGCGCGTAAGCCTGGTTGATGTAACCAAGACCACCGTCGTTCTGCTGTATACCCGCCGTGACGCCCTCATTGCCCTTGCCGCCGATGGTGCCGGAAGGCCACTGAGCCTCTGTGCCGTTGCCCAGTTCCCAGTTGTCAGCTGCATCATCGAGATAGACGGTGAATACCGACGTCGTGCCGGATCCGTCTGAGCGGTGGACCGGGATGATTTCGAGGTCTGGCAGGTCGAAGTCGGGGTTCAGGGCGGCGATGGCCGGGTCGTTGTAGTTCGTGATCTCGCGCTGGAAGATGGCCGCGATGGTCTCGGCCTCAAGAACTAGGCCATCGAACTGGTCATCGCCAAATGCGATCGTCACCGCGCCAAAGAGCACGGGGAACTGGATAGCGTCACAGCCGCGGATCTCGCTTGCCTCGGCAAGCGTCTCGTCGTCTAGAAACTTCTCTGAAGAACCGAAGTCGACTGTCTCAAGCAGGAACTGCTCGATGCCGCCGCCGGAGCCGATGGACTGGTAGTTGATCTGGACGCCGGGCTGAACGTCGCCGCTGTAAGCGAATGCATACTCCTGAAAAACGGGGTCCGGGAAGCTGGCCCCGGCACCCTCAAGATTTCCCGCGAGGGATTCGGTAGGCTCCTCTGCACCGGGCTCGGCGTCGGTGGCGCACGCGGAGACGGTCATCACGAGTGCCGCGGCGAGCGCGACACCCATCATGCTCTTGCTGCGAATAGTCATTCGGATTTTCCTTACCTCAGGCTTAGTGGAAGTGAAGCGAGCTGTTCGCTTCGGAACCAGACTGCGGAGCGCGAGTAAACACCTGCTTGCGCTCAGGTGAACGGCGGGTGGACCGTCAGTCAACGATTGGTTACCCGAACCGGCCGGAGATGTAATCTTCGGTCCGCGGGTCTGAGGCATTCGAGAAGATCATGTCGGTGCGGTCGAACTCGACGAGCGCGCCGGTGCGTTCGCCTTTGTCATCGTCGATATCGACGGTCAGGAAGGCGGTCGAGTCTGACACGCGAGCGGCCTGCTGCATGTTGTGAGTGACGATGACGATCGTGTAGTCGTTCTTCATTTCGCGCATGAGGTCTTCGATTCGAAGAGTCGCGATGGGGTCGAGGGCGGAGCACGGTTCATCCATCAGGATCACTTCCGGGTCGACCGCGATGGCCCGCGCGATGCAGAGGCGCTGCTGCTGGCCACCCGAGAGCGAGAAGCCGCTCTCTTTGAGCTTATCTTTGACCTCGTCCCAGAGAAAGGATTTCCTCAGGGATTCTTCCACCAAGTCATCCATGCTGCCCTTGTAACCGTTCAAGCGCGGGCCGAACGCGACGTTGTCGTAAATCGATTTCGGAAACGGGTTCGGCTTCTGGAAAACCATGCCGATGCGTCGGCGAACCTCGACCGGGTCGACATCAGGGGCGTAAATGTCTTCACCGTTGTAGAGAAACTTGCCCTCGACTTTAGCATTGGGGATCAGGTCGTTCATGCGGTTGAAGGCTCGCAGCAGCGTGGACTTGCCGCATCCACTCGGTCCGATCAGAGCGGTGATCTCGCGACGCGGGATCACCATGTTCACGCCCTTCACCGCGGTGAACGAGCCATACTTGACGGTCGCTTCCTGAAGCTCGAAGACGGTACCGAACATCGCGCGCGGAGAGCGGCCGGCACCTATCTCGACGCGCACGTTGGCTAGGGTGCTCACGGGCGTCTCGACGACCGCAGCTCTGTCTGGCTGCATGATTCCTCCGGAGAAGCGGATGGCGCGGAGAGGGTTTCCAAACCGCATCCCTCTAGTCTGGCTGCCCAAGGTGAACGGCTCGTTAACGACGGTCTACTAATCGGTAAAGGATGGACGGATTTCATTCAACCTCCGTTCACCTTCAGATTCTAATCTGGTATCTGGCACAGATCGCAGGGAGTCCCGATGAAGCATTTGGCGCGCGACGGCGTGGCATGGCCGACCGCGATAGCATCCCGTTGGCCGCCGCGCGTGTCCACCTGCGAGTCGCCAGGCGGCCTCACGTTTGATTCTGCTGACGAATTTCTGGGGCGAGGAATCGAACTCGTCTGCCATGCCACGCCCGCGGAAGCCCTGATCGCCCTCACGAGCGAAAGCCCCAACGTCGTGCTCGTGCCAACCGACATAGTTGGCATGGACCCAATTGCGTTCGTGCGTGCCACCCGCTCATGGGCGGATGTTCCGATCATCATCGGCATGGCCGCCGGACCCAGCGCGGTCGAGACTGGCACGCGGGCGCTCGCCCTGGGCGCAAGCAGGCTCCTCGACCTTCCGTTGAATGCGGGAGCGCTGGCCGCCTCTGTCAAACACCTTGGACTACCCGCGCTCGAGTCCGCCGCAATTCTTCACGTGGGCGACCTGAGCCTCAACCCGCAGTCGCACCAAGCCGCCCGGGGAGGGCGCGTGATCGAACTCTCGCCTCGCGAATTTCTACTACTCAGCTACTTGATGCGGGAATCTCCCCGAGTCGTGAGCGCCGACGAGCTGGCCGAGTACTTAGGGCTTCCCGCAGTATCCGACCCGAAAAGCATCCGCGTGATGGTCGGGCGCATCCGCCGCAAGCTTGAGGACTCGAGCGGCGACTCGCTGCCGCTCGCCACCATTCGGGGATTTGGCTATCGAATTCTAGGCACCTGAGCCTCGGTGCCAGTGATTGCTCGCTCCTGCATCCGTCGAGCAGGCGCGCGTCGTCGGGAGCTTCAGCTCAACGCGGCGCGCGCAGCGGTGTTGTCGCCCGCGAGTTCAGCGACGACCGAGTGTCCTGCTCGTATCCGGTCGCGAGCAGTGTGTTGGCGTCCGAGTGTCCTGACCTCGCCACGGCAACGTACTTTCCCGCGAAGGCGGCGCGGCCTTAGCTCTGCTCATGCCCGACGGGTCGCAGTAACGACCTTTGTGGTTCGCCAGGAGCTTCCGAGTTATGGCACGAACGGCCCCGGAGCTGCACAAACTTCGACTCCCATATCTCTGTGCAAAGTCGCGGAAGTACAAGACTGGCCCAAAGGGCGACCAGTAGGTCTGCGTCAAGCCAAGCTTCTTGGTTCTCCTGTATACCGATGCGCACAACCGCTTGATACATGCGTTGCAGATCGGAATGGTCCGCTAAGTCAACGAGCCGCTCGGGACCTGTTAACGCCGGTCCAAAATAGGGCCAATAGTGCCGGGCGGCAGAACTGGCCCTATTTTCGACCGGCGTTAACAGGACCTCAATAGAGTGAGCGCGGGAGCTCGATAACACCACTGGCTGGGCCTCGAAGTGCTTCCAGGCGCGAGGGGGTGGCATAGAAAACTGTGTTCGCATACGTTTGCTTCGCCGTCATGACCCGAATTCCCTTCCGTCGCTGTTGCAACTCAACAATCTTGGCAGCCAGCTCAGGTGTTGCCGCTGACATCAGTATTCCTGATCCTCGTTGACGAAACCGTGATTAAGGATGGACGCTATCGATAGCCACTGACTGCCTGTCGAGCTTCAAGCCGCGACCTCACTCCACGCGTCCAGCAGGGTCCACTGCACTAACCAACTCACAGCAGACTCTCCAGGCTAAAAACCCGCTCCCCTGCGTCTGGCAGGGCGGACGCCCAACACCGAGCAACCATAACAGCCGCCCCGATTCTGGGGCGTCCCCGGCCTCGGCCGCTACCTGTTGATGATGTAATTTGCGAACGCGCAAGGCATGATGCCAAGATTCCAAGCACATTCCGTTTGCGAGCGGTTGCCAGCCACCATCTCAAACACATTGTGGAAACCTTCGTCCTCGAACGCAATAGCGACCAAGACACCACATTGGGCAAGTCGGGGCTGTACGCCAGCACAGAAGCCATCAATCATCTGGGCCGGCTGGTCCGCAGCTCCCGGCCAAGCCGACTCGAAAGCATCGGCAAGCTGCGTGAGTTGCGCATCCGAATAATCCTGGGCCGTGGTCTTCGTGGTCTTCGTCATTGTTGGTCCTGTCTGTGATGCTTACCGGTAGCGAAAACCTCGCTACCGTTGTCACGCACAGCCCCTATGCGACAGGAAAATGACCGGTGGGAATTATCTGTTTCGCATACGCAGTCACCAGCTAAACGCTGAATGTGCACGCGAGCTAAGGCCGCGCTCGCAGCACTCCTGCCAACGGTATGAAGCCGAGGCAATGTGCGACTTCGAAGGCAACGGCAAGAAGACAAACCAGCCCGCATCAAGAGATCGCCCCGTGTTGCAGCGGACAACATTCGGAGGGCGCATCGTTGGCGGCGAGCGAGCAGCCTGTATCAAACTTTTACGAAAACGCCGCGCTCCAGCACCGTTGTTTGGGGCATTGGTGACGATACATACCTAGATCAGGGTGTGTTCGGGTTCTCAGGGGAGGGCGCGTCACTGCGTCCCAGCTCGCGCAAGTCCAGAACGCCGACTGCTATCAGTGAACTCAGCCATTGCCCCAGCCCAACTGGCCACCGCGCGCGACGGTCGCACGATCGGCATCTCCGACCAGACTCTCGCTGGCACGTGACAACGCTGCACACCGGGCGGCCATACCTGCCGGTGTGCGATCACCGCGCGGCGGAAGTGGCGCGTCGCCGGAGAGGGTTTGGAGCAGCTCCGCATAACCGTGGAAGGCATGGATACGGTCATCTCCGAGGGCGGTGCCCCGGACGATGATCCAGAGTGGATCGCTCGGATGGGGTTTGTCGTATGACTCCGGACGGCCACCGTCTCGGGACTTCGATTGTTCAACCATGGCTCGACTCTGCGCGGCTGATTCTGGGGTGTTTGCGGCCGAAGACGGAAGGGGAGCCACAGCCTCATCCGCGGGTAGGCGACCAACCGGCAAGTCCGCATCGCAGAGCTGGCGCACCAACGCCTTCCACCCTCTAGAGATGCCGTCGCCGCCATGCAAGGCTGCCCCATACGCGGCGATAAGCACAGTGCCTCGCGGGTCCATGACGTGCTCACGATCGCTCCATTCGTTGTCATGTTCCACGCGTTCACAGTGCGCGACAGGGCTTATCCCAGCAGATCCCACCCGGTCCATAACTTGTCGCATAGAGGGTGCAAGCGGCCCTCCACCTTTCGAGGTCGCCCCGGAACGTCCCGCTCGGGCCGGTGCCGCGCATGTAAAGGTGCAGAAGGAGTACATCATGACCACCATCACCGAAGCAGCCACAACAGCGGCACTGCCTGCCCCCGTGTTTTTGAACGAAGAAGGTGCGGCCGCGCGGCTGGTCCTTCGCCCTAAGACTCTCAGGAATTGGCGCGCAGCCGGTATTGACGGTCCCCCGTACCTGAAGCTTGGGTCGGCCGTGCGTTACAACATCCAGGCGTTGGATGCCTGGGCTATGTCGAAGGCGGTCTGATGTGGGACGGCCACCATTGGACATCGGCTCTCACGGCACCATCTCCGTTGCGGGCAGACCAGGCGCATGGACCGCCCGCACGCGGTTCCGCGACAACGACGGGAAAACCAGACCCGTCGAACGCGGTGGTGCGACGAAGGGGCTAGCAAGAGCAGCACTTACAACAGCGCTCAGTGAGCGTGCCACCAGCACCCGCGACGGTGACCTCACCGGTGACAGCACCATCACCGAACTGCTCGACATTTGGTGGGAGGCAAAGCTCACCGAATCGAGCCTCAGTAACGGCACCCGAGTGAACTACACCGACATCATGTCCCGCATCATCAATCCCGGCCTTGGTGCACTACGGCTCAGGGAGGCAACCACCGGCCGAATCGACCACTGGCTCGTCGGAGAGCGCCGCACCCGCCCGGTCCAATCAGAGCTTGCACGCACCATCCTGTCGCAATCGTTTGCGCTCGCTGCCCGCCGTGATGCAGTCATGGGCAACCCGGTCAGCGCCGTCTCGAAAGCGAAGGTCAAAACACCGACCCCGCGGGCGTTGACCGACGAAGAACTGGTGCGATTCCGTGCGGCCGTACGTTCACCCCGAAAGAGGGGCAACGCCTATCTTCCCGCAGTATTCGACGTGCAGCTCGCGCTCGCGCTCAGAATTGGCGAAGTGCTGGCTCTCACCGCCGGCGACTTGGACCTGGATAATCCTGACGGCGCGCGCGTGCACATCAGGGCTACCGTCGACAACTCATCGACGCCCATTGTGCGGCAGACTCATACAAAAGACGGACCCGAGGGGCATCGTACCCTCTTGGCGCCAAACTGGGTTGTGAGCATTCTTCGCGAACGAGCGGCACTGGCGGGAGCGAACAGTTTGCTATTCGCATCCTCGCGCGGCGGGCTCATCAACCAGCGCCACGTCCAGCAGGCGTGGCTGCGACTCAGGGATGCAGCCGACCTGTCGTGGGTGACGCCTCACAGTTTGCGGCGCACCGCCTTGACCCGTATCGCCACGTCACTCGGCGTCGACGCGGCGACCGCCTACGCCAATCACAGCTCAACCGCCATCACAGAGAAGCACTATGTTGAAGCCCAACAGCACCTATCACCCGACGTCAACTCGGCGCTAGAAAGTCTGGCTCCGGTGCCACATCTGGCATTGGTCGAGAAGGCGAGTTGACAGAGTAAACGTTGAGTAAGTGAGGGGCCGGGCGAAAGTCCTGTCCCTTTTGCTACGCCAAGCCTACGGTAAAGTGGCCCTGACCAGCATTTTTATGTGCCCCTGGAGGGATTCGAACCCCCAACCTGCTCCTTAGGACGGAGTTGCTCTTCCGTTGAGCTACAGAGGCTGACGGTTCGAGTGTAGCTGAGTCGCCGACTACTGGCCGGGTGGGTAAAGGAAGGCGTCGACGTCGGCGGCCGCAAGAATGCGCTGACCGTATACGCGGTTCACGTAGTTGTATTCTTCGACCAAAACGCTGCCATCGGCGTTAACCGTCTTCACGTAAGCAATATGGTTCTCCCAACCGAACCAGGCCACAGAACCCACGACCGGTGTTGCGCTGACGGTCCAGCCGTGCGCATCCCACGCGGCTTTCCACTGGGAAGCATTTCCACCGTTCGGGGTGAGGTCAGCCCATGCCCACCGGAACGGAGCTGAGACCGACCCGACATCGCGGTTCAAACGCCACGCAACAAAGTCGGTGCACTGGCGAAGATAGTAGTTGAGAGGTGACAGTGAGTAGCCACCGGTTGCCCACGGGTAGTCATCGCCGAGTTCGCGAGCACCCGATGCCGCATACACGGCGTTCTCCGAAGCGATCGCCGATTGCTGCCGGATAACTTCCAGATCTTCGGGCGAAGTCGCCTCAAATTGATCGCGCTCAAGCTCAGGAAGTGCGAGGTCGGCGCTGACCGTAACGGACTGCGCGCTCACCGTTGACGAATCTGCGACAGCCACGGGCTGAGCGGTGGCTCCGCCCGCGACAAGAAGCTCGCCTTGCCCATGAGCGGGCAATCCAGCAACCGCAAAAAGTCCGCCAATGATTGCCATGGACGCCAGAGCCTTTACAGGATTGCGACGGGCGCGCCTCGTCGAACCGATAGGGCGACGCCGATCGACTGGGCTATCCGCAGGTTGCGAGAAAGCGGGTGGGACCGTTGCACCGCCTAGGGTCGTTGCACCTGCTGACTGCCGAGCTGCACGTGCTTCGCGACGCGAGGCGAAGACAGGAACACCGGCGGAAGCGTCGGTCGCAGGTACACCAAAGACTTCGTTGTTATCTGGTGACAAACGGGACAAACGAAAACCTCACAGTGCAGAACATTCGAGACACATAGGGGGCACATCTCGAATATCGGGAATAATCACAACAGCATAACAGCTATGCGGCTGGAGCCAAATATTCTTCCCAATCTGGGAGTGCTCTTTCAATTCCCCGCACGAGCCACGCGCTAGTGTGAGGCGGGCGTGGCTTCGTCAGCAAGCGCCAGTTCATCTCCGCAGGAGTGCGATTACCCTTCAGGTTGTTGCATCGCAAACAGCAGGCCACTAGGTTTTCCCAGGTGTCTTCGCCGCCACGCGAACGAGGCAACACGTGGTCGATAGTGGTGGCTGATCCCCCGCAATAACCGCACCGATTTGCATCGCGCCGCAGCACCCCCCGGCGAGAGACCGGCAGTCGACGTGTCGACGGGATGCGCACGTAATTTCGCAGGATGATGACCGACGGGCGATCCCAGGATCCGTTAGTCCCATAGACAGGATTCTCCGAATCGGCGGCGATAATCGTCGCTTTCTGATTCAGCACGAGCACAATCGCTCGCTTGAAAGACACGACTGCGAGCGGCTCATAGCCGGCGTTCAGTACCAGTGTGCGCATTATCATCCTCTCGAAAGAGCCTGCACGGCTTGCAGGCAATCGACTTCCTTGAGGCTCTGCGAATGGGAGGCAGAAAACATAAACGCACCGTCGTAAGACGATGCCTAGTGATTCTGCGCGCGAAAACTGCCACGCACAGGACTGCTGTGTCGTATGTAGAAGCGAGCACGCGCATCCACGGTTTGGATGCTGCACCTACCTAACATTCGATTCTCCGGTTCATTCGGGAACTCCAAGGGGTATAGGCTAACCCAATTTTTCAGGCTTTCCGCACGCAGGCGCGCCGCATCGAATGACGAGACGGTAACGGCTCGGTGAACACCAAAATCAGAAACTTAGATGCTGGGCTTCTCTACAAAGATGTGCACAGCCACTTCGTTGGGAAGCTCGAGACCCTCACCGAATCCCTCAACGGTGACCGCAACATAGGAGTCCGCCGCGGAGAAGGTGGCCGTCTTACCGGGTACGACCCCCGCATTAAACAACTGTTGCAACAACTCTGGCTCGAACTGCACAGGCTCACCCAGACGACGGATGCGACCCGAAACGGGCACCAAACTCTCCGAAACCAGCTCCACAATGTTCACCATCCCGGCACTGAACGAGGCTGCGGCAACGCCACCCAACTCTTCCAAACCGGGAATCGGATTGCCGTAGGGCGACTCGGTGGGGTGATCGAGCATCTCGATGAGCTTGCGCTCAACCTGCTCACTCATCACGTGCTCCCACCGGCAGGCCTCATCGTGCACGAGAGCCCAATCGAGCCCAATCACATCGGCAAGCAAGCGCTCAGCAAGCCGGTGCTTTCGCATCACCTGCGTGGCACGGCGGCGACCCTCCTCGGTGAACTCAAGGTGGCGGTCGCCTTCGACGACGACAAGGCCGTCACGTTCCATGCGGCCGATAGTTTGCGAAACGGTTGGCCCAGAGTGGCCGAGGCGTTCGGAGATGCGTGCCCGCAGCGGAACAATATTCTCTTCCTCAAGGTCAAGGATCGTGCGCAGGTACATCTCGGTGGTGTCAACGAGATCGGTCATGCGACAAGACTAGCCCCAACCGGCCAATAGAATCGGACGCATGCCGAGCTTGACAATTCCCACCGACCTCCTTCCAGCCGACGGACGATTCGGATGCGGCCCATCCAAAGTGCGCCCCGAACAGATCGAATACTTGGCGTCTGCAGCGCACACGATCCTGGGCACCTCACACCGTCAAGCGCCCGTTCGTGACCTTGTTGGTCGCGTACGTTCGGGCCTGGGCGAGCTGTTTCAGATTCCTGACGGCTACGAAGTGATCATGGGCAATGGTGGTTCCACCGCATTCTGGGATGCTGCGGCATTCGCCCTCATCGAACGTCGCAGTGCCCACCTCGCCTTTGGCGAGTTCGGTTCTAAGTTCGCGAAAGCCGCCGCAGCGCCCCACCTCACACCCCCTCACGTTGTGACTGCCCCGGGCGGGTCGCGGGCCGAACTCGACGAGCTCCACGGTGCCGACGTGTTTGCCTACCCACAGAATGAGACCTCAACAGGTGTGATGGCTTCTGTGCGACGGGCCGACGGCGACAACGTGCTCACAGTGGTTGACGCGACAAGTGCGGCGGGTGGCATCCAATTCAATGCCAGTCAGGCGGATGTCTACTACTTCGCACCGCAGAAAAACTTTGCCTCGGATGGTGGGCTGTGGATTGCCCTCTTCTCCCCTGCCGCAATCGAGCGTGTCGAGCGCATCGCCGCCTCGGGCCGCTACATCCCCGAATTCTTGTCCCTCAAGAATGCGATCGACAACTCGCGTCTCAACCAGACGCTCAACACTCCAGCACTCAGCACCCTGCTGCTGCTCGAAAACCAGATCGACTGGATCAATGGCAACGGTGGACTCGCTTGGGCGGATGCCCGCACCCGCGAATCCTCGTCAGTGCTGTACGACTGGGCGAACTCCCACAGCCTCGCGACCCCTTTTGTCGCCAACCCAGACCACCGCTCGCAGGTTGTCGTCACCATCGACTTCGATGACTCAATCGACGCGGGAGCCATCGACAAGGCACTGCGCGCAAATGGAATTCTCGACACGAACCCCTACCGCAAACTCGGTCGCAACCAGTTGCGCGTCGCCACTTTCGTCGCAATCGAACCGGGTGACGTACGCAAGTTGGTCTCGTGCTTCGACTACATCATCGCCAATAGCCGCTAGCCTGAGACCGTGCGCATCTGGCTCAAGGACTCCGAACGGCGGCCCGACCCTGAAGTGGTCGAGACCGACGACCGCAAGGCGATGCTCGTGGGCATCGTGTTGTGGGTGCTCGCCCTAGCCGTTTTGCTGCTTTTTATCGAGCCGCTGAACGCTGCCGGCAACCTGTGGTGGCTGTGGACAGCTGTTGCAGGGCTCGCGCTTGGGCTCGTCGGCCTGATGTACACCCATGTCAGGCACGGAAAGCGGTCGGACTAGTCGTCTTCCTCTGAATCGTCATCGTCATCGTCATCGTCGTCTAGCTCGTCATCGTCATCGTCATCATCGTCTAGCTCGTCATCGTCATCGTCATTTAGCTCGTCGTCGTCATCGTCATCTTCTGACTCCGCGTCATCTAGCCCGTCGTCATCGTCGTCTGGCTCATCGAGGTCGTCAACGTTTACGCCGTCGTGGTCGCCCCCACGGAAGATCCCAGAGTCATAATCATCGTCGTCGTCATCGTCATCATGATCGAGGTCGTCGTCGTCATCGTCTTGGCCTGCGGCTTCGTCTGCAGCGGCCTTCTCGACATCCGCTGCTTCAGTTGCCGCCTGAGCAGCTTTGTAGTCCGCCAGTCGTTCAGACCACGGAACCCAGTCGGGCGACAGCAGTGCGCCCTCGGCGGGCATCAGTTCTGCTTCGAGAACCGTCGGCTCGGCACCCTCTACATGGGCGATGCTGACGGTCCAGTTCCAGCCCGGGTAGCCGCGCATCGCCGAGGCGAAGATCACCGAGACGGTGCCGTCACTTTCGACCTGTTCACCAGCAAGCGCACCAATCGACGCCGTATCCGTGATTTCGAGGAGTGCACCCCGTGCGAGCGCGTCGTACCGGCTACTAAGCATCTAGTTCGTCCGCTACCTTTCGCAGCATCGAGGCAATCTTGGCGGCGTGAGCCTTGTCGGGGTAGCGCCCCCGCTTCAGGCCGGAACCAATACCATCCATGAGCTTGACGAGATCTTCAATAATCACGGCCATGTCATCGGCGGGCTTGCGATTGAGTTTGCTCATGCTCGTGGGAGCTTCCATGACGCGCACCGAGAGTGCTTGCGCACCCTTCTTGCCGTCGGCGATACCGAATTCGAGACGGGTACCCGCCTTCACCCCTGTCGTGCCAGCCGGCAGCGCAGAGGCATGCAAGAAGACCTCTTGGCCTTCATCACTCATGATGAAGCCAAAACCCTTCTCGTCATCGTAAAACTTAACCTTGCCGGTAGGCATGGGCATGCTCCTTTGTAATCGTGACTCAAGCTTAGAACGTTTGCGAGCGCGTATCCTTGTGACTGTGACAAATCATTCAACTGAACGCGACCTTCGCATCGAGCGTGTGCTCGCTTACCTCGTCGCCATCTCGATCGCACTCGCCGTACTGAGCTTTGTCGCCGTCGTTGTTGCCACGGCAGCAGGTCAACAAGATTTTGACACCGGTGCGTGGCCCGCAGTGCTCACTATGCCCTACTTTGCTCTGCCGTTGGGTGTTGCGTTCATCATCATCCTTCTGGTGTTCAATGGGCGCCGCCGCCAACGCGAATATAGGAACGGCCACAATTAGCGACGCTGCTCTTCTGCTCGCCGCTCAACTGCGCGCACTAGACGATAGTCAACTTCTCGAGTTGTTGCGCTCGCGCGTTGTGCGCAGCAATTCTGTCAGCGATTTCTTTGACCTCGCGGATGCTCTGCAGCAGACCGCCTCCCTTGAGCGGGTTCTTCGCACTCTTGACCGTCCCACGCTGGCAACTGTGGCTGTTGTTTGCGAGTCGGCGTCGATCACAGCACATGACCTCGCGGGAGTACTGGGCCGGTTCGGCACCGATCCGGTGGCAGTGCAGCAGCGGCTCGATCGACTGGTCGATCACGCCCTGCTCATTGTGCGCGATTCTCTCTACAGTTCCCCGGATGGCGTCATCGATCATCTCAGCCGCTGGCCCGCCGATGGCTTTCCTTCGACCGGCGAACTTCTGCAGACCGCTCCCCCCTCGACCCTCACCTCGGTTGAGCCCACCGAGCGTGCCTCTCTCGACCGCATCGCCGCCGAGAATGCATTCGCAACAACCAACGAAGTCACTGAACTTCTCAACCAGTTGCGCACGACCCCGGTTCGTGACCTCGCCAAGGGCGGGGTCTCGTTACCCGACTCGAAACGTCTCGCCGTAGCGATGGCCGTGCCGCTCGACAAGGTCGCCAGCCTCGTGGACATTGCTGAGCGTGCCGGTCTTGTTGCCGCAACGAATGCCCAATGGATGCCCACCGTCAACGCCACCGAGTGGATGTCGCGCTCCGCAGACCAACGCTGGCTGCACCTCGCCGAGGCTTGGCATCAGGGAGTGCCCGACGACATCCGCACTATCTTGGCTGACCGCACCCAGAGCTTCTGGGGCGATGGCGTCGAAGATTACGTGCGCTGGTTGTTTCCGGCGGGCGTCGACTGGATGCTCGAAAAGTTGCGCCGCTACAGCCGGGATGCACAGTTGCTCGGCGTGACCGCCGAAAGGCTCCCCAGTACCGCCGGGGTGGCACTGCTCACCCGCACCCCCGCCGAAGCCGCTGAGGCGATGGCTGACCTGTTTCCGCAGGAGGTGCACCGAGTGTATGTGCAGCCCGACCTCACGGTGATCTCGCCCGGGCCGTTGGCGGCGCAACTGGATGCTCGCCTGCGCACCATTGCCGATGTTGAAACTCGCGCTCTGGCATCCACCTATCGCATTTCGCGGTCGAGCCTGCACCATGCAATGACGCTCGGTGAAACGCTGGAGGGGATGCGCCAATTTCTGGCAGAGATTTCGCTGACGGGTGTTCCCCAGCCGGTGGAGTACCTGTTGGTGGAAGCGGCGTCGCGTCATGGCCTTGTGCGGGTCGGCGCCCACGGGGCCGCCGGAAGCTATGTCACCTCACCCGACTCTTTGTTGCTTCAGTCAATCTCAGTTGACCCCAACTTTGGCCCATTCGGGTTGCGTCAAGAGCCCGATCGTCTCGTCTCCCGCTTCGGTGTCGAGCAACTGTTTTGGGCCCTGAGCGACGCCCGGTACCCTGTTGCTGCCGAAGATGCCGACGGCACCATTTTGTCCCTGCGTCGTGACCAGATCAGCGATCCCGATGCTACTGAGCCGCAGGATGCCCAGCCGGAGCAGTTGCTAGCGAAGCTTCGTGCAGGCCAGGGCGGCAATACCGGTGATGAGGATCAGGCGTGGCTATCTCGGCAGATCGAGGTCGCCATCCGCAACAAGTTGCTGCTGACAGTCACCGTGACGATGCCCGATGGTCGTGAGGTGGTGTACACCCTCGAGCCGTCGAGCGTGGCCGCGGGGCGGATGCGCGCACTCGACCGGGGGGCAGATATCGAGCGCACCTTGCCGCTGTCAAGCATCATCGCGGTGGAAGCGACCACCGAACGCTAAGCATCCGGGCGTAGGCTAGCTCGGATGAACACTGCACCCGATGGACCTCTGATCGTGCAGTCTGACCGCACGGTTCTGCTTGAGGTCGCGCATCCCCTCGCAGAAGACGCACGTCACGATTTGGCGGTGTTTGCCGAGCTGGAACGCGCCCCAGAACACATCCACACCTACCGCATCACCCGGTTGGGGCTGTGGAATGCTCGGGCTGCCGGTCATGATGCCGACGCAATGTTGGAGACGCTCAAGAAGTATTCGAAGTTTCCCATTCCCCAGAGTGTGAGCGTGGATGTTGCTGAGACTGTTGGCCGCTATGGTCGCCTCGTCATCAACCGTGACGATGATGGCGCGCTCATTCTCACCGCCACCGATCCCGCTGTTCTGCGGGAGATTACTCGTGGCAAGAAGGTGGCGGGTCTGCTGTTCGAGCGCCGCGGTGACCATACGTTTGTGGTGCAGCCGTGGGCGCGCGGTCAGCTCAAACAAGAACTCTTGAAGTTGGGGTGGCCCGCGGAAGACAACGCTGGCTACACGCCAGGGACTCGGCACGAGATGGATTTGGATGCTCAGGGTTGGGGTTTGCGGGAGTACCAGCAGCACGCCATCGACAACTTTTTCCATCACGGCTCCGGTGTTGTTGTGTTGCCCTGTGGTGCGGGCAAAACTCTCGTCGGTCTCGGTGCGATGGCCCAGAGCAAGACCACAACGTTGATTTTGGTGACAAATACGGTGTCGGCGCGTCAGTGGCGTTCCGAGATTCTGAAGCGCACGACCCTCACCGAGGAGGAGGTGGGCGAGTATTCAGGGCAGACGAAGGAGATTCGGCCGGTCACTATTGCGACATACCAAATTCTGACCGCCAAGCGCAAGGGTGAGTACGCGCACCTGTCGCTGTTGGATGCTCTCGACTGGGGTCTTGTTATTTATGACGAGGTCCACTTACTGCCTGCCCCCGTCTTTAAGCTCACCGCAGATCTGCAAGCACGCCGCCGTCTCGGCCTCACCGCCACCCTCGTCCGCGAGGATGGTCGCGAGGGTGACGTGTTTTCGCTCATCGGCCCCAAACGTTTTGATGCCCCGTGGAAAGAGATTGAGGCACAGGGTTTCATCTCCCCCGCAAGCTGCTTCGAGGTGCGCGTTGATCTGCCGGAGAACCAGCGGCTTGAGTATGCGGCATCGGCTGACGATGAACGTTTCCGGCTTGCTGCTACTGCCCCAGCCAAGACCAAGGTTGTGCGCGCACTCGTGCAGAAGCATGCCGGTGAGCGCATACTCGTGATCGGGCAGTACCTCGACCAGATTGATGATCTCGCCGAGCAACTAAATGCCCCAAAGTTGACCGGCGCAACGCCCGTTGTGGAACGTGAGCGGCTGTATCAAGAGTTCCGCGAGGGCATAACGAAGGTGCTGGTGGTCTCAAAGGTCGCCAACTTCTCGGTCGACCTGCCCGAGGCGACCGTCGCCATCCAAGTCAGTGGCTCATTTGGTTCGAGGCAAGAAGAAGCCCAACGCCTAGGCCGTCTGCTGCGCCCCAAAGAGAGCGGCCTGCCCGCCAACTTTTACACGCTTGTGGCGCGTGACACTGTCGACCAGGATTTTGCCCAAAACCGTCAGCGGTTCCTCGCCGAGCAGGGCTACAGCTACACCATTCTGGATGCCGACGACCTGACGTAGGTTGAATTCTCGCGCGTTGTAGCAACCATTTTCGATTCTCGGAATAGAGGGCTGGCCACGCGTGCTCGAGCGCCGCGCGTGTTGGCGCGTCGTGGCCAAAACAGCCTGCGTTGGTTTTTCTGTTGTCCAACTGGGCAGCGTTTGTGGTGTTGGCGTTGGCCTGCCGTGGCTGTGGCCTCAATAGCGTTTACCCAGACCAACCACCCGACACTTTCCACATCTAAGGACCTCCACATGAATGCTGCAACCACCAACCGCCGCTTTACCGCCCGCCGCATCATCCTTCCCCTCGCCGCTCTGCTTGCCGCAGCTGCGGTCGCCGTCGGATCCGGCGCTAGCTTCGTTTCCAGCTCCGTCAACACCGCGAGCTCCTACACGACCGGCACTCTGACCCAATCCAACAGTAAGGCCAACACCGCCATCTTCACCCTCGGCAA
This sequence comes from Rhodoglobus vestalii, assembly GCF_006788895.1. Classification (NCBI taxonomy): domain Bacteria; kingdom Bacillati; phylum Actinomycetota; class Actinomycetes; order Micrococcales; family Microbacteriaceae; genus Rhodoglobus; species Rhodoglobus vestalii. Next base: position 2,206,177 of record NZ_VFRA01000001.1, on the reverse strand, counting down.
CCTCAAGCCCGGCGACTCCCTCTCCGGCACGGTCACCATCACCAACAGCGGATCCCTCCCCGCATCGTTCAGGCTCACAGAGACCGGCACCAACGGGTTTGTCAACCCGGACAACCTGACCCTCAAGATCGCTCCCTCCACCGCTCCCACGACCCCGATCTGGTCCGGAACTTTCGGAGCCCTGACCGCTGCAGGCCCCCTCGCCCTGGCTGGAGACTGGGCCGCCGGCGAAGCCCGCACCTACGTCTTCACGGCCACCCTCGCCCAGTCGGCTAACAACACCGAACAGGGCAAGAACGCCAGCGCCAGCTACCAGTGGGACGCCATCCAGACCGCCGCTGTCGCCTACAACCAGTAACCACCAGAGCCCAATGTGCCGGGTCGCCGCAAGGTGGCCCGGCACACTGCTCTTCCTCGATCAGCCGACACCGCAGCCCGTCCTCGAAAGGAACACGCCATGATCGTGACATCCCGCCGCATGGCGCAGCGCCTCACCCGCCTGAGCATCAATCTCGTCGCACTCGCGGCCCTCCTTCTGGCCGCCGGGCTCCTCGTTCCTGGTCTCATGGGCTACGAGCGCTACGTCATCACTGGCGGGTCGATGTCAGGAAGTATCGAGCTCGGCTCGCTCGTGTTCGAGCAAGAGGTACCTGTGAGCTCGCTTGAGGTCGGTGACGTGATCACCTACCTGCCGCCGGCCGACACCGGTCTCACCAACCTCGTCACGCACAGGATCCACTCCATCGAGAGCAGTGAGAGCGGACTGCTCTTCCAGACCAAGGGCGACGCCAACGGCTCCGCCGACCCTTGGACGTTCCTCCTCGACGCGCCCACCCAGCCAAAGGTCGAAGCGGCGGTCCCCGTCGTCGGCCACTTGTTCATCGCCTTGGCGAATCCCCCACAGCGGATGCTCATCATCGGCGTCCCGGCCGCCATCGTCGCCTTCTTGAGTCTGCTTGAGCTCATTCGGGTGCTGCGCACCAACCGGCTCATCAAGCCCGTCACCGACGAGGAAGTCGACCTGGACGGGGCACAAATCCCACGATGGGATGCAGCCGGCGACGAGGCGGAGGAGATCGCCGAAGAATCGGCCACGCACATCCACACCGACCGCCACCTAATCGGAGCATCCGCGCACTAACTGGCGCCGGACCCGGCACTGCCCGCTAGCTAGGTAAGAGGAGCTTCATGAACATCTTCGGCAGCGCCAGTCGGCGCTACCCTCCTGCTCGTCTGGTCGTGTTGCCGCTCGCGGTCCTGATCGCCGCGGCGGCCCTCACTGCCGGCTCCGGGATGGACTTCAGATCCAGCTCGGAAGTCACGACCCAATCGGCGACTTCCGGTGCCCTATCCTCCTCAAATGGCAGGGCCAATTCGGCGATATTCAGCCTCGGCAACCTCAAGCCCGGCGACTCGCTGACCGGATCCGCGGTCATCGCCAATAGCGGATGGCTTGCCGAGAGGGGCACGAACGGCTTAGTGAAGAAGGACAACCTGTCCCTCACTATCGCCGTAGCGACAGCCCCGACAACACCGATCTGGGCCGGCACCTTCGGCGAACTCACTCGGGAGGGCCCTCTGTCGCTGAGGGGCGACGGGACCCCCAGGGAGTACATTTTCACGGTCACCCTTGCCTCCTCAGCCGACAACACCGAGCAGGGCAGCACCGCCAGCGCCAGTTACCAGTGGTTTGGCGCGGACAGCACCGCAGGCCGGAACCAAGCCCCGGCTCGTTGATACACGAGGTTAGGCGGCAACAGCCCGTTCACACATTTGTGGTGATCCTGTGGCCATTCTGTGGCTGGGGCGTTATGCGCCCCCCGATAGCTTCTTACTAGTTGCCATTCTCATCCCCCCGACCGAAGACCGAGTAGGAGCTTGCCCGACATGAAGCGTATCGCCGCACTCCTGGCCATCGTGAGCATCACTGCCACGGTTGCCGCGGTGGGCACGCCGGAATTCTCGTCGGCCTCATTCACATCTTCGACCAAGAACACTGTCTCTACAGTCAGCGCCGCCGCCGACTGGACCCCACCGGTCGTATCAATGATCCAGCCGGCGTCTCCCGTTCGCGACACCGTCCTCGTCACCGCCAACGCCTCGGATTCCGATACGGCCATTGCCAGTGTCACACTCCAGTACCTGCCCGTCGGCGGCTCCAGCTGGGTCACCCTCTGCAGCGCTACCGTTAGCCCTTACTCGTGCTCGTGGGACACCAAGCTCGTCGCCGACGGGTCCTATGACCTGCGCGCGACCGCGACGGATGCCGCCGGCTACTCCACGACGTCCGCCACCGCGCGGACGACGGTCGCGAACTCGGTGCTCGTCGTGCTCACCAACCCGGGCGAGTTCGCCCGTGGCAGCGTGCCGCTCACGACCTCTCTCTACAATGGGGGTACCTCGACCTACACCGTGCGTGTCCAGTACTCTCTCGCCGGGGCCAACGTCTGGAAAGACATCTGCACGAACCTCGCATCTCCCTACACCTGCTCGTGGGTCACCACCGGGTACGCAAACGACTACTACGACCTGCGTTCGGTCGCCGTCTCCGGAAGTTCCACATACGTCTCGGCCACGGTCGCCGACGTCCTCGTCGACAACCTCACTCCGACCGTGACGATGACCGACCCAGGCACTCCGCTAAGTGGCACGAGAACCTTCGCGGCCACGGCCACCGACGCGCACTCCGGCATCGCCCGGGTCGAGATCCAGTACCTGCGGGTCGGGTCCAGCACCTACAGCACCCTCTGCACGGTGACCGCCTTGCCGTACTCGTGCCGAGCCGACACGACGGCACTGCCCGACGGCACCTACAGCTTCCGCGCCATCGCTGACGACACCGCGGGCAACCGCACGACCTCTGCCGTCATCTCCAACAGGGTGCTCGACAACACCGTCTCGTCGGTGTCGATGGAGGACCCGGGCGCGTTCATCACGGGAACTGCCACGCTCAACGCCTCCGCCAGCTCCTCCGCTGGAGTCACCTCGGTGCGCATCCAACGCGCCCCGACTGGCACCCCGACGTGGGCTGATGTCTGCACCGACACCACCTCCCCCTACTCCTGCGTCTGGAACAGCGCGACGGTCGCCGACGGCCTCTACGACTTCCAAGCCATCCTCGTCGACGGCTCCGGCAAGGTGACAACGTCGGCAATCGTGACCGCCCGCCGCGTCGACAACACGCCGCTGCGCGGCACCGACATACAGGCCGCAAACGGCGCGGCCACGGTCGGCAAGATGGAGCCGGGCGACAAGATCACCTTCACCTACAGCGACCTCGTGAACCTCACCTCGATTACCCCCGCCTGGACCGGTGCGGCCCTGCCCGTCACGATCCGGGCACAGGACGGGAACGTCGTGGGACTCAGCAATACCGACGACACCCTCTCGGTCGAGCGAGCCGGCAGCACGATCAACCTGGGCACGGTGAACCTCAAGGGTGACTACGTCAAGAGCGGCAAGACGGTCACATTCGCCTCCGCGATGACGGCGGCAACCATAACGGTGAACGGGGTGCAGGTGACGGCGGTGACCGTGACCTTCGGAACCGCCACCGGCGGCGCAGCCCGCACCAGCAGCACACTCGCCAGCATGGTCTGGACGCCGTCTGCAGCCGTTCGTGACCTCTACGGCAATGCGAACTCCGCCGCACCCGTCACCGAGACAGGCGCATTGGACAGGGAGTTCTGATGCGCATGACCCTCTCGAAATGGGCAGCAGCTGCCGCCGCTGTGCTCGCTGTACTCCAGGGCGGATCGTCCTTGAGCTTCATCGCCAACGAGAACTATTTCGGCGCCGTCCTCGCCGGCATGTGCGCCCTTGGCCTTCTCTCCGCGATCAAGCTCTGGTTCCACAATTGTTTCGAATCACGGCTGATCGTCATCCTGCTCGCGTCGCTCACCTTGCTCAGTCAGTTTCTGGACCTCACCATCGGCCTGCCGGGCGCAGGACCCGGACCCGTGACAATCGAGGGAATCGCACAATCAGGGTTGGCCTTGGCCGTTATCGCGCTCGTCATGCTGAGCCGCACGCCGCCGGTGAGGCCAGCGGTTTCCCAGCTATAATCGACAAAATGGGGCACACAATTCTGCTCGTCGAAGACGACGACGGTATCGCGATTCCACTCCTCCGCACCCTTGAGCGCGAAGGTTACGGTGTCGAGTGGCTGGCCGAAGGACTCCCGGCCATCGCTCGGGCGGCCTCCGGACAGATTGACCTTGTCGTGCTAGACCTCGGCTTGCCCGACATTGACGGGCTCGAAGTTTGTCGGCGAATGCGTGCCGACGGCGTCAGCAGCTCAATCCTGATCCTCACCGCTCGCGGTGGCGAACTGGATCGTGTCGTTGGGCTCGACGTCGGAGCCGATGACTACTTGGCAAAGCCATTTGCCCTCGCGGAACTGCTCGCGAGAACGAGGGCGCTTTTGCGGCGCGGCGCGCCGCGCCCACAAACTGACGCCGCGGAAGAATCGCGGGAGGCCCCTGCGTCCACGCTACGTATCGACGCGGATGCCCGCCGGGTCTGGGAAGCCCAGCGCGAGCTCCAGCTCACCAGCAAGGAATTCGACATTCTCGCCCTCTTGTCTCAGAATCGCGGCGCGGTTGTCACGAGGGAGCGTCTGATGGACGAAGTCTGGGATGAGAACTGGTTCGGCTCGACCAAGACTCTCGACGTGACAATTGGGCGCCTGCGGCAAAAACTAGAGGACAGTGCATCCGCCACTAGGGTCGTGACCGTCCGCGGCGTCGGCTTCCGGCTCGAGGACAACCCTACAGATGCGTGAACGCCTCATCGCTGCCTTCATCGCGCTCACGATCACGGTGGTGGGCCTGTACGGCATCCCACGGGCCTACATTGTTGCCGAGCAGGTGCAGGTGAACGAAGAACGTAAGGTCGAGCGTTCCCTTGCCTTGGTCGCCATTCTGATCGCCGAACGGCAGGGGGAAGCCGCACCAGTCACTGAGGAGCTCCTCACCCGGCTGCTCAACGAGGGCGAGCGGTACACCTATCGGTCTGGTGGTCGTGAGGTGGCCGCGGGACCCGCGTTGACCGGCAACAGTTACGACATCTCGATGAGTCTTCCTGTGGACGGCGGCGGGGAGCTGACGCTTGAACGCTCCGGCGAGCTCATCAGAATCAGGGTGTCCGATGCCGTCATGCCTGTCGTGCTGATTGGACTGGGGTTGATTCTCCTCTCCGCAGGCGCCGCGTTTCTGCTTGCTCAGGGCATGTCGCGTCCGTTCCGAGAGCTTGCCGTGGTCGCGGAACGTCTCGGCACTGGACGCTTCGACGTTACTGTCCCGCACTACAAGGTGCTAGAGGCGGAGGAAATCGCGTTCGCGTTGCGCTCGAGTTCCGCTGCACTGCAGGAGTTGATCCGCCGCGAACAGGAGTTTGCGGCCAACGCCTCGCACCAGTTGCGCACCCCCATCACGGCGCTCCGACTGGAGCTGGAGGACCTAGCGCTCTGGCCAGAGACGCCTGCCCCGGTGACCGCCGAACTCAACCGCGCCCTCAAGGAGCTCGACCGACTCACTACGGCCATCAGTGAACTCCTCGAACTGGCGCGGGGCAAGCGACTGTCGTCAGTAACGGAGATCAACATCGCGGCACTCGCCCGTGATGCCGTCGAGCGGTGGAGCGTCCAAGCAAAGTCGAACGGGCGCCCATTGCAGGTCGCGCCCGGCCCGCTGTCCCTCCCAGCCAAGGTGCCGCCGGGGCCGGTATCCCAGATCCTCGACGTCCTGATCGAGAACGCCCTCAAGTACGGGGTGGGCACCATCATCGTCACGGCAGCCGATTCTGAGACGCACCTGCACCTCTCCGTCTCCGATCAAGGAGTGCGGCCGAAAGACAACTCCATCTTCGGGCGAACCGTTCGAGACTCGACCGCCGCCGGGGAGGGCATCGGACTCGCCGTCGCGTCCGAATTGGCCGAAGCGATTGGTGGCCACCTCGCGTTGGGCAGCTCCCTAGAAACGGCCTTCAACCTCCTGCTGCCTCGGTCGGATGAGCCGGGCGCGGAAATTTCACCCGCCGAAGCGTGAGACCGGGCGCCGCTCAACCTCAATCTCCCGACCGGCGCAGGCTGTGGGTCGTTTTCTGAGGTGAGGGGTTTCGGCGTGCTGGGGTGTTTGAGTGGCGAGGCTCGCTGCTCGACCTAGTTCCACTGGCGTTTCGATTGTGCCGGTCGCGGTCGTGCCCGCCAGCGGCCAGCCCTGTCGTCTCAAAGTCGACTACCGCGAAGCCAGGTCCAGCCATGTGAGTCCCCCATCACTCCAGTGCCGCCCTATCGAGGGGGCTGCGTGGAGCAGTGTGCGCTTCTCTACGCTCTTGCGCGGCTTTTCAGCTGCGCGTCGCGAATCAGCCCAACGCCGGCACACACAACTAACAAGGCAATACTGAGCGCCATCAACGACATGGCGCCGAAGCCGACGCCCAGAGGCCACATCGGAGTCATCCCGTCAACGCTTCCCCCAGGGCGCCGTTCGAGTGCGCACCGTTTGCGATGAGCACCGTTGCAACAAATGACAGCGCCCCAACGCCGAACGCGACCAGTGTTCCCACCATTCGACGTTTCATCACGCGTCTCCCCTCCATCCGAAATACCGATACATCCACTCTATGCTTAAAATTAACAAATACTCAACGAAAGATTGAGAGAGCAACTCGCCGACACTCCCAAGCCCATCAGCCAACGTTCAGGAAACATGCAGATACTAGATGGATGGCTGACGGACCGAAAATTCTTATTGTCGACGACGAACCCAACATTCGCGACCTTCTCACCACGAGCCTGCGCTTCGCAGGATTCGCGGTGCGAGCCGTGGGAAGCGGGGCACAAACGATCTCGGCGGTGCTCGAAGAAGAACCCGACCTCATCATCCTCGATGTCATGCTGCCAGACATGAACGGGTTCGGGGTGACCAAACGCCTGCGGGCATCCGGCTACACCTCCCCCATCCTCTTCCTCACGGCTAAAGATGACACAGAAGACAAGATCATGGGTCTCACCGTTGGTGGTGACGACTACGTCACGAAGCCGTTCAGCCTTGACGAAATTGTTGCCCGCATTAAGGCGATTCTTCGCCGCACAATGGCGGATGACGAAGAAACCATCATTCGCGCTGGCGAGCTCACCATGGATCAAGACACCCACGAGGTGAGCATCGGCAGTGAGCAAATCGAGCTGAGCCCCACCGAGTTCAAGCTTCTGCGCTACCTCATGTTGAATCCCAACCGCGTGCTCTCGAAAGCTCAGATCCTCGACCACGTCTGGGAGTACGACTTCAACGGCGATGCTGGCATTGTTGAGAGCTACATCTCCTACCTTCGTCGCAAGCTCGACATCCACACCGAGGAGCCACTCATTCAGACGAAGCGTGGCTTCGGTTACATGCTGAAGGCAGCAAAGGTCTAACCTGGCAGTGAAGTTGGGGCAACCCTCACCAGCGTTTGCGTTGGCAGCAACTGGTCTCTGATTCCCAGCCACGCACGGTACCGTTCAGTAATGCAGGAGAACATTCCCGACGCGTGGAGCCGCATCTCGCTTCGCACAAAAGTAACCGGGGTGACGGTGCTTTTGCTCACCCTGGGGCTCCTCGTTGCCGGCGTCGGAACCGCCGCAGTTCTGCGCGACTACCTGCTGCAGCAGACCGATGAGAAGATCACGGCTGCAGCCGACGGGCTCGATGGCCGAATCCAATATTCCGGAACTGCCCGCGACCCCCAGTGCAGCGTTTCACGGCTGCCCAACGACCTTTATTTTGCGGTTCTTAATCATGACGGCAGCATGCGCTGCAACAGCCGCGAAGAGGATGCCGCACGCCCGGTTCTTGACGGCATCACGATCGGCGTCGCCAACCAACAGACCAACCCTTTCACCCTTCCCAGTACCTCTATTGGCGGCCAGTGGCGAGTGATCGCGTACCCCGCCATCAGCACCATCGGCCCTGACTTCGTGACGATTGTCATTGCGGTCGACCTCATCGATTCCAACGCCATCGTTGCCCGCTATGCCGCCATCTTCCTCTTCTTCGGTCTTACCGTCGTGATTGTCGGCGGGGCCCTCACCCGACTGCTCGTGACCTCCACCTTCGTTCCCCTGCGCGAAGTTGAAGCAACAGCCGCCCGCTTTGCCGACGGCGACTTCGACCAGCGACTCTCCGGCGCAACGCCCAATACCGAAGTGGGGCGCCTCAACCGTTCCCTCAACTCCATGCTTGGCCGAATCGATCGCGCGTTCGCCGATCGCGCGCGCACGATCGACCAGATGCGCCGCTTTGTTGGTGACGCCAGCCACGAACTGCGCACGCCCCTTGTTACCGTTCGCGGCTACGCCGAGCTGTACCGCATGGGTGCTATCACTAAGCCGGATGATGTGGCCCAGGCCATGGAGCGCATTGAAAAGGAAGCCATCCGAATGGGTGGTCTCGTTGAAGACCTGCTCGAGCTGGCACGTATTGACGAAACTAAACCGCTGCAACTCACCGAAGTCGACCTACTGCCACTGGCACACGATGCTGCGATGGATGCCCTCGCCTCCGCCGGTCGTACCGTGAACGTTATCAACACGCACCCCACCATCGATTCGCACCCTACGCTCCAACCAGAACACAGCACTGACACAATGGCGATTGACCTCCCGGAGAGTTCACGTCCCGACCCGGGAACCCCGTCCCGCGGCGTTGCTGCGTTGGCGACCGGATCGATCGCGGCTGCAAGTGCTCGCCTTTCACGTCTGGCGTCACGCAAGAAGACCAGTGCTGCTGCCAAGGCCGCAGCACGGATTACCCAGGTCGAGGAACCGCCCCCGGTGGATCTCCACGCCGTGGTGTTGGCCGAAGAAAATAAGATTCGCCAGGTGCTCACCAATCTTGTGACGAATGCGTTGCGTTTTGCCTCGCCTGACACCCCGGTCGAGATCGGTGTGGGGGTCGACCGCGAGCGCAAAGTTGCCGTGCTCTCAGTCATCGACCACGGCGAGGGAATCCCCGAACAAATTCGCGACAAAGCCTTTGAACGGTTCTGGCGCGCGGATAGCTCACGCAACCGCGACACCGGTGGCAGTGGTCTTGGGCTCGCAATCGTCGCGGCTATCGTGCATGCCCACAGGGGCACCGTTCAGGCCCTTGAGACACCCGGAGGCGGCGCAACGTTCCGCGTAGAACTTCCTCTCCTCCCCAGCAAGCCAGACGCGCCTGAGGGCACCACAGAGGATTAAAACCGCGGCCACGCAGCTGTCGCGGCCTAACGTCGAGACATGACTCGATACCAAGTTGATAGCGACGCCGTTCTCAGTGCAACCGGAGCGGTACAAAATTCGATTAGCCGCATTCAGGCAGAAGTTGCGGGGTTGCACGGGCAACTCACCAACCTTCAGGGCTCCTGGACCGGTCAAGCAGCGACGGCGTTTTCTACAGTCGTGACCGACTGGAAAGCAACCCAGCAGCGGGTCGAAGAGAACCTTGCCGCCATCAACCACGCCCTCACACAGGCGGGCCAGCAATATGCCGAAATCGAGGCAGCCAACGCGCGCCTCTTCGCTCGCTAGACCGCTCCCCGCTTAACGCCAGAATGGGCGTCTCCCGAAGGAGACGCCCATTCTGTGTACTGTGCTGGACCTGTGTACAGCGGCGGAACTTAGAAGTCCATGCCGCCTGACGGGTCACCCATTGGAGCCGTGTTCTTCTCAGGCTTGTCAGCAACAACAGCCTCGGTTGTGAGGAAGAGTCCAGCGATCGACGATGCGTTGAGCAGCGCCGAGCGGGTTACCTTAACCGGGTCGTTGATACCAGCAGCGAGCATGTCGACGTATTCGCCGGTTGCTGCGTTGAGGCCGTGGCCAACCGGAAGGTTGCGAACCTTGTCAGCAACAACACCAGGCTCGAGACCTGCGTTGAGGGCGATCTGCTTGAGCGGTGCATCGATAGCAACACGAACGATGTTCGCTCCGGTTGCTTCGTCGCCCACCAAGTCAATCATTGCCTGACTCTCGAAGGCGATCTTGCCAGCCTGAATCAGGGCAACGCCACCACCGGCGACGATTCCCTCTTCAACAGCAGCCTTTGCGTTGCGAACTGCGTCCTCAATGCGGTGCTTGCGCTCCTTGAGTTCAACCTCAGTTGCCGCACCTGCTTTGATGACTGCAACACCACCGGCGAGCTTCGCGAGACGCTCTTGGAGCTTCTCACGGTCGTAGTCGCTGTCAGTGTTGTCGATCTCGGCACGGATCTGCTTGACGCGACCGGCGATCGCCTCCTCTTCACCAGCACCTTCGATGATCGTGGTCTCGTCCTTGGTGATGACAACCTTGCGGGCGCGACCAAGAAGTTCGAGAGTTGCGTTCTCAAGCTTCAGGCCGACCTCTTCTGAGATAACCTGTCCACCGGTGAGGATCGCGATGTCTGCGAGTTGAGCCTTGCGACGGTCGCCGAAGCCAGGAGCCTTGACGGCTACCGACTTGAAGATGCCGCGGATCTTGTTCACAACGAGAGTTGCGAGCGCTTCACCGTCAACGTCTTCAGCAATGATGAGTAGCTGCTTGCCACTCTGGATTACCTTGTCGACGATGGGCAGAAGATCCTTGATGTTGGAGATCTTGCCGTTGACGATCAGAACGTAGGGGTCTTCGAAGACTGCTTCTTGACGTTCCTGGTCGGTCACGAAGTATGCCGACAGGAATCCCTTGTCGAAGCGCATACCTTCGGTGAGTTCAAGCTCGGTGCCGAACGTGTTCGACTCCTCAACGGTGACAACACCTTCCTTGCCGACCTTGTCGATCGCCTCAGCGATCAGTGCACCGATCTCAGAGTCACCAGCAGAAATGGATGCGGTAGCCGCGATCTCTTCCTTGGTCTCGATTTCTTTGGCGCTCGCAACGAGTGCCTCAATTACCGAGGTGGTGGCTTTTTCGATGCCGCGCTTGAGGCTGATGGGGTCTGCACCCGCAGCTACGTTTCGGAGGCCCTCGCGAACGAGTGCCTGCGCGAGAACAACAGAAGTCGTCGTACCGTCTCCGGCTACGTCATCCGTCTTCTTTGCTACCTCTTTAACGAGCTCAGCACCGATCTTCTCGAACGGGTCATCAAGCTCGATCTCCTTGGCGATGGATACACCGTCGTTCGTGATGGTGGGAGCGCCCCACTTCTTCTCAAGAACTACGTTGCGACCGCGTGGGCCAAGCGTGACCTTTACGGCGTCGGCGAGAATGTTCAGGCCGCGCTCAAGGCCGCGACGGGCCTCTTCGTTGAAAGCAATGATCTTTGCCATGTGTGTTTCTCGTCCCTCCCGGACGTCGTACAAGCGAATAAATTGGCACTCGATCTATGAGAGTGCCAAGGTCAAAATTAGCACTCGACAGGGGCGAGTGCAAGACAGCACGGCGCACTCGACACGGGTGAGTGCACGACAGCACGGTTGCGGTTTGGTTGCTTATTCGCTGCTGGGGTTGTAGTCGCTTCCGAGCACGATGGTTATTGGTGCGGCGGGGAATATGTCGGGTTCGATGAAGCGGATTTCTCCGAGGCCGAGTGCGCTGACGAGGCCGGAGGCTACGTCTTCGTCTGCGGGGTTGCTGTAGTAGATGTAGGTTTCTTCGATGTCGCGGGCGGAGGCGTTTGTTGCGCTGCCTACGGGCCAGCCTTCGGTGGCTAGTTTGTCGAGTACGACGGTTTGTAGTCCGCTTTCGGCGGTGCCGTTGAATACGTCGATGGTGAGCGCTCGCGCGGGGTCGATTGTTGTGGGGTCGGTGAGGGGGGCGACTGTTTCTTCTGGTTCGGGGGTGATGATGGGTTCTTCGGGTGTTGCGAAGAGGGGAATGCCGAGGTCGTCTCCGAGGTATTGGCTGAGGGCAAAGAGTCCGCCGAGCACGAGTGCTCCGGTGGCGAGTAGTGCCCAGGCGAGGCCGATCCAGCCGCGTCCGCGTCGTTTGGGTCCGCGGTGGGCGCCGACGCGTTCGATGTCGTCCGGTGTTTCGTCGAATCTGTCTTTGGGGTAACTCACCATTGCTTAGTTTGTCGATTCTTCGTTGTGGTGGGCGGCTCTGGGTGGTGTGCGGTTGCGTGTTCGGTTGTTTCGGTTGCGGCGTAGCCGGGCTACCAGCATGGGGTCGTGTTTGATTGCGGCTGGTGCGTCGATTATCGCGTTGAGCATTTGATAGTAGCGTGCGCTTGAGATGTGGAACTGGGTGCTGATGGCGTCTTCTTTGGCGCCAACGTGTCTTGTCCATTCTCTTTCGAAGTTGAGGATTTGGATTGAGCGTTCGGATAGGTCGGTCGTGGTGTGTGGTGCAGATTCGGTTTCAGACACGACGGGACCTCCAATATGCACGTAATTCTAGGGCGTGCTTGCTTTGTGGTTGCCTAGCGACTCGGCTCGGGGTCCGGCTGACGGTCGTTTAGGTTAGGATAGCCTTAGTATTTTTTGTTTTGGATTGGTTTTCATGCGCACACGACTTTTGGCCACTGCTGTGGTGCTGTCTTGTGTTGCGCTTGTGGCCAGTGGATGTTCGGCTCCTGCCATCTCTGAGAATCCGGCTGTCACGGTCACAGCCGATCTCGGCTCTCCTTTAGCGCAGTTGGCGCTTCTTGATGATGCGAAGGATTACAGCGGCCTTGTGCGGGCTGCGCTGCCGTCATCCGGCATTTCTGCCCCGGAGGATGCCCCGGATCAGGTGTTGCCGGTGACGGTGATGTCCCGTGATCTCAGTGGTGATGTGCCGGTGACGGTGTCGTCGACTGACCGGGTGATCGCGATGGATATTTCGGGGTCGATTGCGGCGACGGTTGCGGGTTTGGGGTTATTGGATTCTCTTGTTGCGCGCGATATTTCAACAACTTTCGATGAGGCCGCGGGGTTGCCGCTGATTACGTCTAATGCTCACACAGTGAACAGTGAAGCTATTTTGGCGCTTCGGCCTGATCTGATTGTGACTGATGGGTCGATTGGTCCGATTGATGTGGTGCTGCAGTTGCGGGATGCGGGTATCCCGGTGGTGTTTGTTGATACGGATCCGTCGGTTGCTGGGGTTGCTGAGTTGGCACGCCAGACCGCCGACGCGTTGGGTGTTTCGGCTGCTGGCGTTGGACTTGCAGCGCAGTTGAGTTCTGAGATCGAGGCCAAGGTCGCGGAGATCGCACGTATTGTTCCGAGCGGCGATCGTCTGCGCATGATGTTCCTCTACCTGCGCGGCACGTCGGGTGTTTATTATCTGTTCGGTCAGGAGTCTGGCTCTGATGTGTTGATCGGTGCGCTGGGTGGTGTGGATGTTGCTGCCGAGATCGGTCTTGAGGGTATGCGGCCGATGACGGATGAGGCTATGGTGGCGGCGAACCCTGATCTCATTTTGGTGATGACGGGCGGGCTGGCGAGTGTGGGTGGCGTGAGTGGGCTGCTTGAGGCGCGGCCGGCGGTCGCTCTCACTGAGGCGGGGATGAATCAGCGTGTTGTTGAGATGGATGATGGCGAGATTTTGAGTTTCGGCCCGCGCACGGTCACGGTGCTTGATGCACTGGCCCGCGCAATCTATGCGCCCGGTTCTGGTTCGTAACCGGAGACTGTACGCGAGGACTACTTTTTATGCGGCCCAAGCTTGCTGCCCCGCGACCGGGTGACGAAGTACACGACCCCCGCGCCGATCGTCAGGGCGCTGACAGCGACAACCACGTAGGCGTTTCGCTCGAGGTCAGAGTTGGCTGCTTGGGGTGCTGGCATGCAGTCGCTGGTGGCGCTGAAGGTCACCGTGATGGGGTCGAGTTCTTCGCCCGCCGGGTAGGTGCCGAAGGCGGTGGAGCCCTGCTCGGTGAGGACCGCGGGGGCGAATTCGAGTGTTGCGGTGCCGGCGGCAACGGTGAGGCCCGAGGTGTCGATGTCGGCGAACTCAACCCCGACCTCGTCGACCGGTGTTCCTTCTTGTGTTGTGCCGAAGACGTCGAAGACGAGGTGGGCGGTGGCGGTGGCGTCGAAGACGATCTCTAGTCCGGTGAGGGTGGTGTCGAGAATGCCATCGTGGCCGGTGAAGCGCAGGCTTCCGTCAAAAGCGATGGTGCCGCGGCCCGAGTCGAGTTGGCCGGTTCCCTCGCTCCAACCAAAGTTGGGCGTTTTGTAGCTTGCACCGTCGCTCACCTCCCATTCACCATTTGCGATTGTGCCGCTGATGTACGACCGAAGTGACTCTTTGACACCCCACGTGATCTCGGCATCCGAGACTGGGCAGACGGAGCCTTCGGCGAGGGTTAGGTTAGCGGCACGAGAGGTAGCGTCTGCGGCATCCGGCTCTGCGGCATTGCCGACGAGCGGGGTGAGTGCGATGGCGAGGGCGGTGACGATGAGTGCGGCGGGGCCGAGCACGCACACGCTGAGTCTGCGCATTATTGGCCTGCGCGGTACATGGACTGGTGCATGATGGTGGCTTCTTCGTAGGCGTCCCCGAATGATTCGAATCCGAATTTCAGGTAGAGGGGAACAATGTAGTCCTGCGCGTGCAACAACATGCTTTCGGCCCCGAAGTCGAGAACGATGCGTTTCATGATGATCTGGGCGAGGCCTTCGCCGCGGCGATCTTCGCGAACGACGACGCGGCCAATGACGCGGTGGCCGTCAAGGTATTCGGCGGTTTCGTTGCAGAGAACGCGGATGTAGGCGGCAACTCCGTGCTCGTCGGCGATCCAGTAGTGGCCGGTGGCGTCTTCTTGGTCGCGGTTATCGAGTTCTTCTTCATCAACTTTTTGCTCAACAAAAAATATGTCTGTGCGCAGTTTCATGATCGAGTAGAGCTCGGTTGTTGTTAATTCGCCCCAAGACTTGGCGATCACGGAATCATTCGGCACAACCACGAGTTTAATGTATTGGGCAGCGAAAGCTGACGATTTAAGGAGACCTCAATGACTTACAAGGTGAATAAGACTGAAGAGCAGTGGCGCGAGGAGCTCGGGCTCAGGTATTCGGTTCTGCGCGAGGCGGGCACCGATCGCCCCTGGTCTGGCGCTCTTCTTGACGAGAAGCGTGAGGGCACGTACCGCTGTGGCGGGTGCAGCACTGAACTTTTTAAGAGCGGAACCAAGTTTGATTCTGGTTCAGGATGGCCAAGCTTCTATGAAGCCATCGACCCGGATGCTGTTGAGCTTCGCAAAGATGGCTCGCTGGGCATGATGCGCACCGAGGTTGTGTGTGCAACCTGTGGTTCGCACCTGGGTCACCTCTTCGATGATGCCCCTCAGACCCCCACTGGCGATCGTTTCTGCCTGAACTCCACCTCGCTGGAGTTCGACGAAGCCAACTAGTTCGACCGCAGTTTCTTGGGCGACCGCACTGTCTTGGTCGGTCGTTGGCTCGACAGTGAGGCGATCGCTACGGCGATGAGGGTGAGCACCACACCGATTACGGTCGTGGGTGCCACCCCATCGTTGTCTGTGGGCAAGAAAATTTCGAGCGCGAGCGCACCTATTAGCTGTCCAGCGATTGAGCCGAGGGCGAAGAACAGAACCCCGGTGATGGGCACGAGCACGGCGGCAACGGCGATGAAGATCACACCGATCGCTCCCCCAAGGTAGAGGGTGGGGTCGGTCGGGAACTGGTGTTGCCACCCTCCGACAAAGCCGTAGGCGACCGCTGCGATGGCTAGCACCGTGGTGCCCGCCACAAAGTTGACGTACGTTGCGGTCAGAGGCGAGCGGGTCACTTGACGCACATGACCGTTGATGGCTTGCTGCCATCCGATACCGAATCCTGCCGCTAGTGGCAAGAATACGAGCAAGAATGGGCCGTCGAGTCGTAGGTCGGCGAGCCCTGAGAACAGCACTGCTCCGACAGCCAACACGGATGCCGCGACGCGCAGCGGCGTGACGGGTCGCTTCTGCAGACTGCCGATGCCTACCCGGTCAATCACCGCCGAGCTGATGGTTTGGCTCGTGACGACTGCCACGGTGAAGAGGGCGACGCCGAGGGCGGTCGCGGCGAGCCCCTGGGTGAGCACGAAGAACGCTCCGAACGCGCCGCCGGTGAGGTACCACCAGGGCAGCCGTTTTGCGGTAACTTCGGTGCGGAGGGTGCGCAACCCGGCACGCGCTGTGGGTACGAACGGCACGATGAGGGTGAGGATGACGAGGCCCGATCCGAACGAAATGAGCGCTGCGAGGGTGGAGTCTTCAAGCTCGACCGCAAGCTCCCCATTGATGCGACTTTGAGTTGACACAAGAGCGCCGGCAACGACTGCAGCGAAGATCCCACCCAGTGCACGACGGCGACTTCGAGGGTTGGTTGGGAGCGTAGGCGTAGTCATGTCTAAAATAGGACGTTGGTCCACGCCTCCTTAGCTCAGCTGGCTAGAGCACCGCTCTTGTAAAGCGGGGGTCGTCGGTTCGAATCCGACAGGAGGCCCAGCAAAAATGTCGAGGGCAGTCGGGGTTGTTTCAAACCTAGCTGCCCTCGACATTGCTGTTTGACGGCTGTGCGATTCGTGTGCGCGAATCCTGGCGTGATGTCGAGTGCCGCAGCGATCACAAGATCCGAATATTTTCCCCACCGTGCTCTTCTGCACGCTGTTACACTCAGCGAAAGGAGAGACCTTGGTGCAACATCGCGATGTTCCTGCTTCTCGCACGGCACGGCACGACGCCAACGCTAGCGTCACCGCCCGCGCTCTCTCGGTGTTCGCCGCATTCGAAAATTCTGTCGGCCCACTCTCGGTTGGCCGCATCGCCTCGCGGTCGGGGTTACCACGTTCCACCGCCTACCGTCTCGTGCACGAACTCGAGGAGTGGGGCGGCCTCGACAAAACCATCGACGGCAAATATCAGATTGGAATGCGAATCTGGGAACTCGGTCAGATGGCCGGTCGCCGGCTTCGCGACCGCGCGCATCCGTTCTTGCAAGACCTATTCGACCTCACCCACGAGAACGTGCACCTTGCCGTGCGCGAAGGCACCCAGACCCTCTATGTCGATAAGATCTATGGCTCACGAAAGCTCCCCATGATTTCTCGGGTCGGCGGTCGGCTACCACTGCACAGCACAGCCGTCGGTAGGGTAATGCTGGCGGCACAACCGGAGTGGTTCATCGATGCCTACCTCGAGCGCGAACTCGAGACGCCAACGTCGAAGACCGTGACTGACCCGGCGCAGCTTCGCGAGGCGATTGATGAGGTCCACCGAACCGGACTCTCCATCACAATCGAACAGATGCGCGTCGGCGCCTGCTCTATCGCAATGCCCGTGATGGTAGACGGTGCGGCAATCGCCGCGGCCGGCATAGTTCTCGAATCCAGCAAGATCAGCGAAAGGCGTCGGCTAATCCCGTTACTGCGGGGCACTGTCGACCGCATCGAGGCGGCGATGGGCGCCCGATACGGTGGTGGGGCAAACAGCCGAAGCTTTCGCTGACGGTCACACAGCAGCAGGGCGAACTACCTAAAAACGGCTCGCTGGTCAAACGCTGCGAGTAGCCGGTGCCCCCGTCGTGATAAACATCTCCCCCCGATTCCCACTCAGCGGGACAATCCGAGAACTCGCTCGTATTGATGGCGCACGATGAGGTCATACACGTTCAAGGAGGAACGCCCATGAATGCACCTGGTTGCCCGGTCGATCATCACGGATTCGAACCCTTCGACATGAAGGACCCGTTTCCGGCATACGCCGAGCTGCGACGGGATGAGCCCGTCATGTTCGATGAGCGAATCGGTTACTACGTCGTTTCGCGCTACGACGATGTGAAAGCGACCTTCGACGACTGGCAGTCCTTCTCCTCCGAAAACGCGCAGGCCCCCGTTCGCGCCATGGGAGCTCCAGCAAAAAAGGTCATGGATGATGGGGATTTCACCACATATTCGGGACTCTCCGCCCGCATCCCCCCGGAGCACACTCGCATCCGCGGAGTAGCGACGAAAGCGTTCACCCCGCGCCGCTACAAAGTTCTCGAACCGCTCATTCGGCAGAACGTCATCCTGCAGATTGAGGCAATGCTCGCGAAGGGCGAACCAGGTGACATCCTTCACGACATCGCCTACGATCTGCCAACCATCACCATTCTGACACTGCTCGGCGTGGATACCGCCATGATCCCGCAGGTCAAAGAGTGGTCGAACAGCCGGGCAGCAATGACGTGGGGCGACCTCTCCGATGACGAGCAGGTTCCTCACGCCCACAACCTGGTCGCATACTGGAAATTTTGCCAGCAGCGCGTCGCCGACTCCAAAGAAAACCCTGGTGACGACCTCGTCAACGACCTCGTCACGTTGCAAGCTGCGGGCGAATCGATCTCGGATCATGAGATCGCATCCTTTCTGTACAGCCTCCTGTTCGCGGGTCACGAAACCACCACGACGCTCATCTCGAATGCCATCCGCGTACTGCTGTCGCATCCTCTCGCGTATCAGTCGCTCATCGATGAACCCGACAAGATCCCTGCGGCCATCGACGAGGTTCTCCGCTTCAGCGGCAGTATCGTGGCGTGGCGCCGCAAAGCGACGCGTGACACCGAAATCGCGGGAGTCCCCATCCCCCAAGGTTCAGGGGTGCTGCTTCTTATGGGATCAGCAAACCGCGACGACCACGTGTTCCCCGCTCCAGACAGCTTTGACATCGGGCGCGACAACGCTCGAAGCCACCTTTCGTTCGGCTATGGCATCCACTTCTGTCTCGGAAATCTGCTTGCCAAGCTCCAGGCAAAAGTCGCCCTCGAGGAGATCACCCGTAGGCTCCCCACCTTGCGCATGACACCGGGAGCCGACATCGATTTCGGCAAGAATCTGTCGTTCCGGGTGCCGACTTCGGTACCCGTCGAGTGGGCCGCGTAAGCGCGCTAGCTGGGGAGAATAATGTCAACTTATACCTTTTCTTTCGATAGCTCAGAAGCTCCGGAGCACGACCGTCTCGGCGGAAAGTGCACGAGCCTCGTGATCATGACCAGCGCAGGGATGCCGGTTCCCCCCGGGTTTGCGGTCACCACCGCCGCATTCGACGCGGTGATGAACCAGACCACGCTGCGCGACCACATTCTCAAACACCTGCAGAATCTCGATCCGAACGATGTGGCGGATGTCGATAACCGTGCCGCACACATTCGGGAACTGATCATGACGCAAGAGGTGCCAGCGGATGTGCGGGACGCGACCACTGCCGCTTTCCGCGCTTTGATGGCGTATTGCGGCGGCGAGGACACGCCCGTCGCTGTTCGTTCGAGCGCTACGGCTGAAGACCTTCCAGACGCGAGCTTCGCCGGGCAGCAGGACACGTACCTCTGGGTGATCGGTGAGAGAGACGTTCTCCAGAAGATTCGTGAATGCTGGGCAAGCCTCTACACCGCTCGCGCGATCACGTACCGGATGGCCAACAACATCTCTGACGAAGGACTCTCAATGGCGGTGGCGGTGCAAAAAATGGTCAACGCACGCACCTCCGGTGTTGCAATGACCATCGACCCCACCAATGGCGACCGTTCAAAAATTGTCGTTGACTCAAGCTGGGGCCTCGGCGAGATGGTCGTGTCTGGAGAGGTAACGCCCGACAACTTCGTGATCGACAAAATCATGCTGCACGTCGTTAATCGCATCATCAGCGACAAGCACGAGGAACTCGTGCCATCGGGTCGCGGCACAGTCATTCGCAAAGAGGTCGACGCTGACCGTCGTTACTCCCCCAGCCTGTCAGACCCCGAATTAATTTCGGTCGCCCGGCTCGCCAAAGCCGCCGAAAAACACTACGGCAACGTGCAGGACATCGAGTGGGCAATCGACGCCGACCTGCCACCAGAAAACAACGTTCTGCTACTGCAGAGCCGACCCGAAACAGTGTGGTCACAAAAGAAGCGAGAAATGAAAGTCACATCAGCCGGCTCGGGAATCGAAGCGATCACGCGATCGCTGATGGCCCAAATCGGCGACCGCGCAAAGATTTAACCTTCGCGCGTCACCCACCAACCCGCACTACGGAACCCCTATCCACCCGGCACTACAAAACAACACGTCACCCGACAACACCACTCTCAGCGAGGAGAAAGGCATCACAATGTTCTTCACAAAGGCACAGAAATGACCGCGGCGACCCAGCGTAAGAGTTTCGTTTCGCCGTACGACCTCCCCGCCCCTCAGGGCGCCGAGGGATGGCAAGACCTCTACCCCTACAATCTGGTATTCCAAGAGAACCTGAAAGACGTCGAGAACGGCAAGTTTTGGTTCTGCGACTCCCAGCACTGGCCGAACGTGTTCAAACCGTTCGAGACCATCGGCGTGGAATTCGCCGTGCGGTGCCTCGGTGCCTACAACACACGTCACTATCTTATTCCGCCGGCGAACGGCATCGAATTCCGAATCCACAACGGCTTTTGTTATATGAGCCCGGTCGCGGTGGCGCCCGAACTCATCGCCGACAGGGTTCCTCACTTCATGGAGCGTGCCGGTTTCTACTTTGAGAACTGGGACTCACTGCTCGAGAACTGGAAGAAGAAGGTGCTCGGCACGATCGAGGAAATGGATGCCATCAATTTCGAGGCACTGCCCGAGATGGTCGACATCGAGGTCATCACCAGCGGCGCCGGCATCGACCCGACCGCGAAAATGATGGCCGACTACGATCGACTCATCCAGTTGGCCTACAAGAACTGGGAGCACCACTTCGAGTTCCTCAACCTCGGATACGTCGCCTACCTCGATTTCTTCGGATTCTGCAAGGAGTCGTTCCCCGGCATTCCTGACCTCGCAATAGCGAAGATGGTCACGGGCGTCGACTCAGTGCTGTTCCGCCCGGATGACGAACTCAAGGATCTGGCCGTTCTCGCAGTGAAGCTCAACCTCATCGCCGTATTCGACAAGGGCGACGATGCTGCGACGACACTCGCAGAGCTGGCTGAATCCAGCGACGGCGTAACCTGGATCGCCGCGTGGGAGGCAGCGAAGGAACCGTGGTTCAATTACACCTCCGGCAATGGTTTCTACGGCTCGGACGTGTACTGGCGTGACAACCTCAATTTGCCGATGGGCTACGTACAGGACTACATCGTGCGTGCCGCCAAGGGCGAGGAGCTCCACCGCCCGAAGGACGCACTGATCATAGAGCGTGACCGCATCGCCGGCGAGTATGCAGAAATTCTTTCCGGTGAGGCACTGGACACGTTCAACGGCAAACTTGGCCTTGCCCGCACTGTGTACCCGTACGTCGAGGACCACAACTTCTACATCGAGCACTGGACCATGGGAGTTTTCTGGCGCAAGGTGCGCCAGCTCTCCCGACTGCTGCACGACTACGGCTTCTGGGCCAACCCCGACGACATGCTGTACTTGACGCGAGACGAAGTTCGCCCGGTGCTGTTCGACCTGGCAACCGGATGGGGCGTTGGCGCCGACTGTATCGGCCCGAGCTACTGGCCCGCCGAGATCGAGCGTCGCAAGGGAATCGTGGATGCGCTCAAGACCGCGCGTCCCGAGCCCGCATTCAACGAGCCTCCAACCGAGATCAACGAGCCGTTCACGATCATGCTCTGGGGCATCACCACGGAGCAGGTGCAGCAATGGCTCGGAGCTGAAGACGGCGATCCCAATGTGCTCAAGGGCATGGCGGCATCCGCTGGCATAGTGGAAGGCAAGGCTCGCGTGATCATGGGCCCCGAGGAGCTCGACCAGCTGGAGCAAGGAGAGATCCTTGTTGCGCCGGTCACGGCCCCGAGCTGGGGACCAGTGTTCGGAAAGATCAGTGCGACGGTGACGGACATCGGCGGAATGATGAGCCACGCAGCCATCGTCTGCCGAGAATACGGCCTCCCCGCCGTGACCGGCACCGGCAAGGCATCCACCCTGATCAAGACAGGCATGACCCTTCGAGTCGATGGCTCAAACGGCACAGTCGAAATCATCGGCTAGCCGCCGCTTCAGCAAATAAAGGATAGAAAACGTGTCGTCACACTCCCGCTCACCCATCAATCACCTGGGTCGTGATGTCTCGGGGAACATCCCCGCGTCATCCAGCGTCACCGGACTGATCGAGCTGGGCGAGCGGGACGTGGCGATCTGGAACCTCGCCTCGCAGTTTCTGACCACCCGCGACAACGACGCCCACACGCTGTACGCCTACGGGATCGCTCGGGCGCTGCTTTCGCAGACTCCGACCGCGGACGAAAACATCGTATTGCCGGCAATCCTGCTGCACGACACCGGATGGTCAACGGTCGACGAGAAGGAAAACCTGGAGGCGATCGCCCCCGACCGTGACGGAAGCCGCGAACACCTCGTCGTCAAGCATGAAAAAGAGGGTGCACGGATTGCGCGGGATGTTCTCGAGCGGGTGGGGGTCCCAGACTCAGACATCGAGCAGATCGTGGCGATCATCGACGGACACGATACGCGGCGCACGGCAATGAACATCAACGACGCCCTCGTCAAAGACTCCGACAAGGTCTGGCGCGTCACTCCACACGGGCGCCGAGTGGTGATGGACTGGTTTGGGCTCGATGCCGAGCAGGCCCTTCGCCTGTGCGCCGCCCGCGCCTACGACGAACTCTTCACCGACGAAGCAAAGTCACTGTCAGCAGCCCTTATCGCGCTCGCCTGCATCGACTCAACCGAACAACTGAGCAACACCTACACGCGAGAGGACGCAGAGCAATGAGTGAAGCATCCGCATTCGACGGCAAGGTCGTCATTGTCACCGGCGCCGCCGGCGGTCTCGGGCGTGCATTCGCGCAGGGATTCGCGGCGGAGGGCGCCTCACTCGTTGTTGCAGACATCGACCTCGCCGGTGTCACCGAAACCGCTGCGATACTCACTGCCGCGGGCGCCACCGCGATTGCGGTGCGGATCGACGTGACCAACCGGCAGTCGACGGATGAACTCGCGCAGACTGCGCTTGCTGAATTTGGTCGCATCGACGTGCTCGTCAATAATGCTGCGATTTACGCAACCCTGTCGCGGACACCGTTCACCGACATCGAGTCCGAGGAGTGGGATCGTGTGATGGACGTCAATGTCAAAGGAACATGGTTGTGCTCCGCCTCCGTCTCCCCGGTCATGGCCCAGCCCGGCGGCCGGATCATCAACATCGCGTCGGCCACCGTCTTCAGCGGCTCGCCTCTTTGGATGCACTACGTGGCGTCGAAGGCCGCCGTCATCGGAATGACCCGTGTGATGGCGCGCGAGGTCGGCGGTCAAGGGATCACCGTCAACGCGATTGCCCCAGGATTCACCCTCACCGAAGCGAGCCTCGGGCTCATCGACGATGCCGAGACCTACGGCGTTGACCGAGGCGCCATCAAACGCGCCAGCCAGCCCGACGACATCGTCGGAACGGCCCTCTTTTTGGCAGGCTCCCAGTCCGGATACGTCACGGGGCAGACGATCGTCGTCGACGGTGGCAAGCAGTTCATTTGACCACCGACCATGCTGATAGCCAACGCTTTCGATTTCACCAGTCACAACGCAAGGAGACACCACATGCCTGAAATCACCTACTTTTCCCCCGATGGAACCCAGACCACGCTCGACGCCCGTGACGGTGACTCGGTAATGGAAACCGCCGTCAAGAATGGTGTGAAGGGGATCGTCGCCGAGTGCGGCGGGGCCTGCGCCTGCGCGACCTGCCATGTCTATGTCGACGAGGCGTTCACTGACGCCGTCGGAGAACCAGGAGACCTCGAGGATGACATGCTCGACGGTACAGCCGCAGAGCGACTGCCGAATTCGCGATTATCCTGCCAGCTCAAGATGAACCCCGCACTCAATGGACTGACCGTGCGCATAGCCCCGAAGCAGATCTGACCATGGATGGCCGGATTCTGATCATCGGTGCAGGCCAGGCCGGAATGCAGATCGCCGTCACTCTTCGCGACGAAGGGTTCGCCGGCGAAGTGACCATCGTCGGTGACGAGGCCTACGGCCCCTACCAACGTCCACCGCTGTCGAAGGCGTATCTGGCAGGGAATTCCGACGTGGAGTCCCTCGAATTACGTGCCGAGCACTTCTACACCGACCAGGCCATCGAGATGGTGACGGGCGAGACCATCGTGGATGTACGTCTGGGTGAACCAGGAAGCAGCGATGCGGGCATTGCGACCGCGGCCTCCGGTCGCACCTTTGAGTTCGACAGGCTGGCCATCACTCCGGGCTCAACCCCACGCCGACTACCCATCGAAGGTGCAGATCTCGGCGGTGTGCTCTATTTGCGCAGCCTCGCGGATGCTGATGCACTCAAGAAACGATGGACTGCGGCAGAGAACCTGGTGGTGATCGGTGGCGGATTCATTGGACTTGAGGTCGCGGCCGCCGCACGCACGGCCGGCAAAACGGTCACCGTCATTGAGGTAGCCGACCGCCTCATGGCTAGGGCAGTTTCATCCACAACCAGTGAGTTTTATCACGGTGCACATGAGCGCCGCGGCACCAGAGTTGTGCTCGAGGCGCAACTGGCACGAATCGTCGGCGATGCCGGACAAGTCACCGGCGTGGAGCTGGCGGGAGCCGGGGCTGCCAAGGGAGAATTCATCCCCGCCGACATCGTCATGGTCGGCATCGGAGTCATCGCCCGCGGCGAGCTAGCTGACAAGCTCGGTCTCGACAACATCAACGGTGCCATAGTCGTCAACGAATATGCGGAAACCAGCGACCCGCGCATTGTTGCCGCCGGTGATGCTGTGCTGTTGCCGCATCCGCTCGGCCACGACGGGCAGGTTCGCCTCGAATCAGTGCAGAACGCCGTCGACCAAGCAAAAGTCGCGGCGAAAACCCTCATCGGCATCCGCGAGGTTCACCGAGCGGTGCCCTGGTTCTGGTCGGATCAGGGCGATTTGAAGCTTCAGATCGCCGGCCTCTCGACAGGCTTCGACCAGATCGTTGAGCGCGGGAGCCAAGAGTCAGAAAAGTTCTCCGTTCTCTACTACCGCGACGGGCGACTCTTAGCGATCGACGCCGTCAATGATCCGATCGACTACATCGCGGTGCGACGGGCCTTAGACACGGGAGCCGAGATCCCTGCCGAACTGGCGGCCGACTCATCCGTTGCCCTCAAGACGCTCATCACGAGCCGGGAAGCGTAAATGACCATGGAATACACGCACACCCTCAACTCCATTTCCACGCTCGCGAACGGGGCAAGCCCGCGCGGCGACTGGGACAACGTGGACGCCGTCTGGGTTGCGGTTCGGCCATATCTTCGAACCCGCGCCAACGACATCCACCTGCCGCTGTCGTTCGGATTCGCAGAATTGTTGCTCGACCATCATTCGGAAGCCGACTCGCTCGTCACCCGGCTCGCCATTCTGCTCCACGACACCGGCTGGGCGCGGGTCGACGAGGAACGGATTCTGACAGAAGGCTTTCGGAGCGAAAACTTCATGACCAGCGATGTTCGCGTGCTGCACGAGATTGAGGGGTGCAACATTGCCCGCGAGGTGCTGCCGCCGCTCGGATATAGCGACACGATCGTCGAAGCCGTGTGCACAATCATTGACGGCCACGATACCAACCCTCAGCACGACGGCATCGAAGATGCGATCGTGCGCGATGCCGACCGACTCTGGCGATTCCAACCCACCGGGATGGCCTTCTCGGCGCTCTGGTTCGACAAAACACCCCAGGAGATTCGGCTTCGACTCGAAGACACGATCTACCCACAACTGGTCACCGACGAAGCCCGCGCGATCGCTGAGGTCGAATTGGCACGCACGATCGAGTTGCTCAAGCTCGACGTCATCCAATAGGGAGCTCCATGACTACGCTCGAGGAATATCATTCCGACAACTTCATCGATGGCGGGTGGGTCGCATCGAACTCGACCGACCACATTGACGTCACCGATCCCACATCCGAGGAGATCTGGGGCCAGGTTCCTTCTTCCAATCTCGTCGATATTGATGCGGCGGTCGGGGCTGCATCGCGAGCGTTTCATGGGTCGGGATGGAGCGATATCGGTGCCGCAGGGCGCGCGGTGTACATGGTCAGACTTGCCGACGAGTTGGAAACGCGCGCCGACCGAATGGCCGCCATCATCACAAGCGAGAACGGTACGGCGATTACCGAAACTCTGCTCGCAGCGGGGCATGCCGCCCGAATGCTGCGGTACTACGCCGGTCTTGCTTCTCTCGTCGATCAGGATGATGAACGACCCTTCCCCGGCAACGACGCGCTGTATACCCAGGTGTTGCGTCAACCGCGCGGTGTCGCCGCGCTCATCGCACCGTGGAACTTCCCCGTCGCCCTCGTGATGGTGAAACTCGCACCCGCACTCATCGCGGGATGCACGGTAGTAATCAAACCGGCATCCGAAACCCCCCTCGACCTGCGGGTGCTCATGGAAGCCGCGACCGCTGCGGGCATTCCCCCGGGTGTTATCAACCTCGTCACGTGCGGCAACGATGTTGCCGGCGCACTCGTGGAGCATCCACTCGTCGCGAAGGTTGCCTTCACCGGGTCGACCGAGGTCGGTCGGATGCTCGCCGAAAAGTGCGGACGGCTACTGCGTCCGGTCACGCTGGAACTCGGTGGCAAGTCAGCCAGCATCGTGATGGAGGATGCCAACCTCGACTACTTCGCATCGATGGTCAACCGCACCTGCCTGCGCAACACCGGTCAAACCTGCTACAACAGCACACGCATCCTCGCCCCGCGTTCGATCTACGACGAGGTGGTGGATGCCGTTGTCGGTATCGTTGAGGCGACGCCGATTGGAGACCCTTTTGATCCGGCGACCGTCTACGGCCCCTCGGCATCTGCGAAGCAACGCGACAGGGTCGAGAGCTACATCAAGATCGGCATCGAGGAAGGCGCCCGCGTCGCGGTCGGTGGTGGTGGTCGGCCCGACCACCTCGATCGTGGATATTTCGTGCGGCCGACTGTCTTCGCGGGAGTGTCGAATGAGATGCGCATTGCCCGCGAGGAGATCTTCGGCCCCGTGCTGGTGGTGATTCCCTTCGACGACGCCAATGATGCCATTCGTATCTCGAACGATTCACCGTTCGGGCTTGGCGGGTCGATCTTCACGGAGGATGTCGATGCCGCAGCCGCGATGGCAGCGCGCCTCGAAACGGGGTCGGTCGGCATCAACTTCTACGGGTCGAACCAAGCTGCCCCGTTTGGCGGGTGGAAGGATTCTGGAATCGGCATGGAGTACGGCCCAGAGGCCATCAACGCTTACAGTCGAATGAAATCGATCCATCGCCAGCGCTGATCACCCCTGGCGTTGACGGAAGGGGGCGAGAACCGGTATGGCAGGAACTGACCCAGAATCCCGGTCTGTGGCGGGCCGACTCCTCACTGTGCTCGAAACCTTCGACACCCGGCATCGGCGTCAGTCCCTCGCGGCTATCGCTCGGCGTTCTGAGCTGCCTCTGACGACTGTGCACCGTCTGGTGCACGAACTTGCGCGCCGCGATGCGCTGGTTCGCGGTTTTGACGGCGCGTACGAGATCGGCAGCAAACTGTGGAGACTCGGCATACTGGCATCCGTTCACTCCGATCTTCGCGAGGTCGCACTGCCCTATATGGAAGACATCTACCAGCTGGGAAACGATGCGGTACAGATCGCCGTGCTCGATGGGTTGCGTTGCCTCGTGGTCGATCGCATCGCCGGCTCCGCAACAATGTCGGTACTCAGTAAGCCCGGTGCGCGCCTTCCGCTACACGCGACCGGCGTCGGTAAGGTCCTGCTCGCCTTCGGGAGCGAGGAGCTTCAGGATGCGGTGCTTGACAACCTCGACCGCTTCACGGAACACACAATCACCGACGCCGGTGAACTCAGGAAGCAGCTCCGAACTATCAAGGCACAGGGATTCGCAAAGACGCAGGAAGAACTCGCTTCCGGCGCGACATCGATCGCGGTTCCCATCAGGGCCGGTACCGGCAAGGGAACCGTGATTGCGGCCCTCGGACTGGTTCTGCCTAGCGGAAGCCCGACGATCGCCCGCATGATTCCCGTGATGCAGGTCACAGCGGCCGCACTGTCAGCGAAGCTTGCCGACAGTGCCTAAACGTTGGGGCGAGCGCAGCTCCTTTGCCGTGGATATGCCGTGGCCATTAAACTTTACTTCCGCTGAGCGGAATGTGCTTTGCCGCACATGGGGCGCGTCCAGTTAGCTGATTGAGTGGCAGTTTTGCCTGCTGCGAGCACGTGAATTCAAGGGAGAATTATGCCAAAGGTCGTTCAAGGAACGCCGCGCACCTCGATCGAAATTGTCGATGGGCTTGCCGCGCTGGGATCGGCAACGGTTCACGAGGCCCAAGGACGCATCGGTCTGCTTAACCGGCGGCTTCGTCCGATTTTCCCCGCCATGATCGCGGGCAACGCGCTCACCTGCGAAGTAGCTCCCGGCGATAACTGGATGATCCATGTGGCCGTGGAACAAGCCAAACCCGGCGACATTCTTGTTGTGACCCCGACAAGCCCCTGTGACGACGGGTACCTCGGTGACTTACTCGCCGAGAGCCTGATGGCGCACCGTGTGCGCGGCCTCATCATCGACGCGGGGGTACGCGATGTCACGACTCTCACCGAGATGGGCTTCCCTGTCTGGTCGAAATCGATCAGTTCGCAGGGGACTGTAAAAGAGACCATCGCCAACGTTCAAACCCCCATCCTGATGGCGGACCAGCTCGTGCGCCCAGGTGACGTCATCGTCGCCGACATCGACGGCGTGTGCCTTGTGCGCCGCGAAGATGCCGCCACCGTACTCGTCGAAGCACGAAAGCGCGAAGCGAACGAAGCGGGCAAGCGCACAATTCTTAAGACCGGCGAACTGGGGCTCGACCTTTATTCGATGCGGGAAAAGCTCGCAGCTAAGGGTCTCGAGTACGTCGACTACGCAGGCGAATAAAGATGCTGGAGAACAAGCTGCAGTCAGGTGGCTCGTCATCCCCCGCGTCCCAGACAGCGATCCCCTGCTTCGTCATGCGCGGCGGAACGTCGAAAGGTCTCTACTTTCTGGCGACCGACCTTCCGGCGGACCGTACCGTGCGGGACCAAGTGCTGCTGGCGGCGATGGGCTCGCCAGACCCGCGGGAAATCGATGGCATGGGAGGCGGGCATCCACTCACCTCTAAAGTTGCCGTGGTGAGTAGCTCCGACCGACCCGGTATCGATGTCGAGTACCTATTTTTGCAAGTGTGGCCGGATCGGGCTGAGGTCAGCGACCAACAGAATTGCGGCAACATTCTGGCTGGCGTTGGCCCATTTGCGATCGAGCGTGGTCTGGTGCCGCCCAGTGAAGGCATCACTCCGGTTGCGATCTACATGGTGA
Organism: Rhodoglobus vestalii; assembly: GCF_006788895.1. Classification (NCBI taxonomy): domain Bacteria; kingdom Bacillati; phylum Actinomycetota; class Actinomycetes; order Micrococcales; family Microbacteriaceae; genus Rhodoglobus; species Rhodoglobus vestalii. The sequence continues at coordinate 2,176,969 of NZ_VFRA01000001.1, read as the reverse complement.
ACACCGACTCGAAGGCGACAGCACTCGTTGAAACGCCAGGAGGGGTTGTCAACTACGCCGGCGATGCGCGAATCGACGGAGTTCCGGGCACCCATGCACCCATCGCCATCAATTTCGAGGACGTCGCTGGTTCGAGCTGTGGTGCACTGCTGCCCACTGGTCGGGTGGTCGACGAAGTCAACGGCGTCGAGGTCACCTGCATCGACAATGGGATGCCGGTGGTCTGTCTCAATGCATCTGACTTTGGCATCACGGGGTACGAGTCTCCCGCCGAGATCGAGGCGAACACCGAGCTTCGAGCGCGCGTGGAGAGCATCCGCATCGCAGTGGGCCCGATGATGAATCTTGGCGACGTGACAAACAAGACGGTGCCAAAGATGAGTTTGCTGGCCACCGCGCAGAATGGCGGACTGGTCGCCACTCGCACGTTCATCCCGCACCGCGTGCACGAGTCGATCGGCGTTCTCGGCGCTGTCTCCGTGGCGACAGCCTGCATGCTCGAGGGTAGTGTCGCCGCTCAAATCGCGGGAATCGGTGCTGTGGGTTCGAGCCTTGAGGTGGAAGTAGAGCATCCCACCGGATCCTTCACTGTGCAGATGGAACTCGGTAACTCGGGGTCAACCCCGGTCGTGACAAAATCTGCTCTGCTTCGCACCGCCCGCCTATTGATGGCTGGCGACGTCTTTGTGCCACGATCCGCTTGGGAGAGCCAATGATCATCGATATTCACGGTCACTACACGACCGCTCCGGAATTACACAACCAGTGGCGCATCGACCAGCTTGCGGCTTTCGAAGCTGGCCAGCCTACCCCCGCGTATCCGCACATCCCGGATGACATCATCCGAGAGAGCATCGTGGCCAACCAGCTTCGCCTCATTACCGAGCGCGGCTCCGACCTCACGATCTTCTCGCCGCGTGCCTCGGCGATGGGACACCATGAGGGCGACGAGCGCATCAGCCGTGAATGGACGATTGCCTGCAACAACCTCATTAAACGCGTTGTTGACCTGTTTCCCGAGACCTTCATTGGTGTCGCTCAGTTGCCCCAGTCTCCGGGTGCCGACCTCACCGAAACCATCGCAGAACTTGACCGAGCGATTCTCGAACTCGGCTTCATCGGGGTCAATCTCAACCCCGATCCCAGCGGAGGTCTCTGGCAGACCGTGCCACTGACCGACAAGTACTGGTATCCGCTGTACGAGCGGATGGTGGAACTCGACGTTCCCGCAATGATCCACGTTTCGGCCTCGTGCAATCCGAACTTTCACGCCACCGGAGCGCACTACATGAACGCCGACACGACCGCGTTCATGCAGCTGCTGCAAGGAGACCTGTTCGCCGACTTCCCCACGCTTCGTCTCATCATCCCTCATGGAGGCGGCGCGGTTCCGTACCACTGGGGGCGCTATCGCGGACTTGCCGACATGCTCAAGCAGCCGAGCCTAGATACCCACCTGATGGAGAACGTGTTTTTCGATACATGCGTGTACCACCAGCCGGGTATCGACCTGCTCGTTGACGTCATCGACACGAAGAACGTGCTTTTTGGCTCGGAAATGATCGGTGCCGTGCGAGGAATCGATCCACAAACGGGGCAGTACTTCGACGACACCCGGCGGTACATCGATGCGGCAAAGATCACCCCAGCCGATCGTGAGGCTATTTTCGAGGGCAATGCGCGTCGCGTCTTTCCGCTCCTGCACTCGGCATTGGAGGCTCGCGGGCTATGACACCTACCGGATTTGTGAAAGATGCCGACTGGCTCGACTGGGACTCCAACCCCAGCGTGCCGCGCTTTACAGTCCCCGCCGGTGCCGTGGATGCTCACTGCCACGTTTTCGGGCCGGGAGACATCTTTCCGTTCGCGCCAGAACGCAAATACACCCCGTGTGATGCCAGTTGGCAGCAACTCTTCGCGCTGCGGGACATGCTCAGATTTGAGAAGAACGTGGTCGTGCAGGCAACCTGTCACGGGGCCGACAATTCTGCGATGCTCGACGTTCTCGCCCGATCGGACGACAGAGCACGGGGGGTGGCGACGGTGAACCCGGATGTCACACCGGCCGAGCTGGCACGCATGCACGAGCTCGGTGTGCGGGGTGTGCGGTTCAATTATGTAAAGCGACTGGTCGACCCGAAACCGGATGAGTACTACCGCACAATTATCGACAAGATCCGCCCCCTGGGCTGGCATGTCGTGCTCTATTTCGAACCGTCAGATCTTGCCGAGAAATGGCAATTCTTCTCCTCCCTCGGCGTTCCGATCGTCGTTGACCACATGGGGCGCCCCGATGTGTCACGGCCGCTCGACAATTCAGAGTTCGGTCTGTTTCTGCGATTCATGCGCGAGAACGAACAGGTGTGGACCAAGGTCAGCTGCCCCGACCGGCTCAGCATCTCCGGCGCACCGCTCTACGCCGATGTCATTCCTTTCGCAAAAACAATCGTCGAAGAGTTCCCCGACCGTGTGCTCTGGGGAACCGACTGGCCACATCCGAATATGAAGAAGGAGATGCCAGACGACGGCATCCTCGTCGACTATGTGCCATCCATCGCAACCACTGCTGCGCTGCAATCACAACTTCTCGTTCAGAACCCCAACCAGCTGTATTGGAGTAACTAATGAAACCAAACTACGAACAGTTCACGGACATCCCGGGAACCACCATTTTCACGATCGAGTTGGCGCACGTGGGTTTCGAACTGAATCAGTTCTGCATGAGCCTGCGATCAGCCCCGAATCGCGATCGGTTTCGGGCCGATGAGCGCGCCTACCTTGACGAGTGGAAAATGACCGAGGAACAAAAGAGTGCGGTGCTCAATCGTGACTTTCAACGGATGCTCGATGCCGGTGGCAACGTCTATTTTCTGTCGAAGATTTTCGCCTGCGACGGGCTCTCCTATGTGCAAGCGGTGAGCACGATGACCGATATGGATGTGCCGGAATACCAGGCGATGATGCTGGCCGGTGGTCGAAACATCGATGGCTGGCGCTCAAAGAAGGAACGGGGAGAAAAGTAATGGCACGGATAACCGCAGGAATCTCCACCAGTCACGTGCCCGCTGTTGGGGTTGCGGTCGACATGGGGCGCACCGAAGAGGACTACTGGAAGCCGATGTTCGCCGGCTACGACTTCTCGAAGAAGTGGATGGCCGAGAACACCCCGGATGTCGCGATCATCGTCTACAACGATCACGCATCCTATTTCGGCATGGAGATCATGCCAACTTTTGCCATGGGCCTCGCAAACTCGTTCGAAATCTGTGACGAAGGATACGGTCCCCGGCCGATTCCGCCGGTCATGGGGGCACCCGAGCTGGCAACCCATGTCGCCGGATCGCTGATCACCGATGACTTCGACTTAACGATTCTCAACGTGCTCGAGGTCGACCACGGACTCACCGTGCCGCTCTCGCTGATGTTCGGCGCACCCGACAAGTGGCCCACACGAGTGATTCCCCTTGCCGTTAACGTGGTGATGAACCCGCAGCCGTCCGGGGCGCGCTGCTTCGCGCTCGGTAAGGCTATTCGCCGCGCCGTGCAGCAGTTCGATGGCGACCTAGACGTGCAGGTTTGGGGAACCGGAGGCATGAGTCACCAGATTCAGGGCGCACGCGCCGGTCTCATCAACGAGCCGTGGGACCGCAAGTTCATGGATGACCTCATCAACGATCCCGAAGTTTTGCAGTACAAGCCGCACCTCGAGTACATGATCGAGGCCGGTTCCGAAGGCGTTGAGCTCATCATGTGGCTCATCATGCGGGGCGCGCTTGGCCCTGAAGTGGATGAGGTGTATCGCTTCTATCACGTACCAGCTTCCAATACGGCGGTTGGCCACCTTATCCTCACACCGAAGGGTTCAGAATGACTGTCAACATTGCTGTCGTAGGCCTCGGCGCTTTCGGCCAGAAACACCTCGACGCACTCGCTCTCATCGATGATGCGAACATTGCCTATGTTGGGCACAGTCGGATGGCGGTCGCCGAGGAGTTCGCAGAAAAGTATGGGGCGAAAGCAGCTTTCACCGACTACGCCGAACTGCTGGCGCAACCAGACCTCGACGGGGTGATTTTGGCCACTCCCACGCAAATGCATCACGATCAAACCATTCAGGCGCTCCGGGCCGGAATCAACGTGGAGGTTGAAATTCCGATGGCCGACAACCTGGCCGGTGTACAGGAGATCGTTGACGTGCAGCGGGAGACCGGGCTGATTGCGATGGCCGGCCATACCCGCCGGTTCAACCCGTCCCACCAATACATCCACAACAGGGTTGTTGCCGGTGAGTTCGCCCTCCAGCAGTTGGATGTTCAGACCTACTTCTTCCGACGCAGCAACATGAATGCTCTCGGCCAGACCAGGTCGTGGACGGATCATCTGCTGTGGCATCACGCCGCACACACGGTCGATCTCTTTCAGTACCAGACTGGCGAGAAGATCGTAAAAGCCAATGCCGTGCAGGGCCCCAAAAATCGAGAACTCGGCATTGCTATGGATATGTCCATCCAGCTTCAGACGGAAACCGGGAAGATTTGCACTCTCTCACTCTCGTTTAATAACGACGGACCGCTGGGTACCTTCTTCCGGTATATCGGAGACACGGCAACGTATATCGCGCGCTACGACGATCTCTTCACCGGGAAGGATGAAGGCATCGATCTCTCGAACGTCGCGGTTTCCATGAACGGAATCGAGCTTCAGGATCGTGAGTTTGTCGCGGCCATCAGCGAGAACCGAGAACCGAACTCGAGTGTGGCTTCCGTGCTGCCTTGCTACGTGGTGCTCGACGCACTCCAGCAACAACTCGACTACTGACAGAAGCTGGCGGCCGGGCTCACGTCCGTCGGCTCACTTTTCGGGGGTGCTGAATGGCACTTTCACACTGTGGATGACACGGTTATAGGTGAGCTCGATCGCCGGCACAATGGTGCTCAGGTAGCCGCTCTCGTTGAGCATCTCATTCACGTCGATCATTTCGATCTGCCGACGCTTGACGTGTTTGACCGTGCCGCTGAGGTAACGCTGGGCCGTTTCGGCGCTCATCGCATCGAACTCGCGCTGCACCTCTTCGTACGCCCATTCCTGAAGCCCGAGACTCTCGGCAGCCCACAGATAGTCGATCGTCACTGCCGCGATTCCTTTGGCGAGAACGCTCCGGATGAGCTTGCGTGCTGCAGCCTCGCCGGCGACATCAGAGACAAACTCGAGGTTCAGGGCGAACGGCTCCAAAAGGTCGACGAATCTGCGCGCGGCGGTGCCGGATACGCCCATCGGAACCTTCGCGCCGAGTCCAGGTACGGGGCGCATGATGGCAACATCGGCAAAGGCCCCAGAGGCAAACAGCGCGGCGAGTTTCTTCTTGAGTGCCGGAGTACCGGTGTTGAGATCCGCATAAATAACGCCCTCCTTCAGCATTGGGGCGACCTGCTCTGCCACTCTGAACGCTACCGTCGAAGAATTCAGCGATAGCACTATGTCGGCACCTGCGACTGCTTCGTTGACGGACGCCGTGAGCGGTACCGTCGGGTTAGCCGGAGTGGCTGGGTCGAATCCAATGACCACGAGGCCAGCATCCTGAAGACCGCCAGCGATGAGTGACCCAGCTTCCCCGTGACCGATCACAGCAACTTTCAGTGTTGGGCTCATAGGTCCATGTTCGCAGAGGAATCAGCGCCAGTCATCCGCCTCATAATCCCACCCAACATAGCCCTCGGAGAGATAGGCATTTGCGGCGGCTGATTCTGTGACAGACCGCAGCTCGCCGAGCTGACGCTTCTTGTCGAACTCGCTCGCATCCGGTGCCACATGAAGCATGGTCGTCATCCAGTAGGAGAAGTGTTGGGCCTTCCAGATGCGCTTCATCGCGTTCTCTGGGTAAGCATCCATCAACGATTCCGAACCGGAGCGGAAATACTCGCGCAGCGCCTCATTGAGCCACAGCACATCGCTGAACGCGAGATTCATGCCCTTCGCCCCTGTCGGTGGCACCGTGTGGGCAGCATCGCCCATAAGAAACACATGGCCATTGCGTAGCTCTTTGGCGACGAAACTTCGAAAACGCAGCACGTCTTTGCGGAAGATCGGTCCCCGAGTGAGCTCGACGCCAGCGATGCCGGCCTGCAGCTTTCTCCAGATCTCTTCATCGCTGACTGAGGCGGCATCAAGCTCGGGATCGCACTGAAAGTACATGCGCTGAACGTCACGGTCGCGCGTACTGATCAGCACGAAGCCGTCTTCTGAGCGACTGTAAATCAATTCGTCGAAGCTGGGTGGCGCTTTTACTAGAACTCCGTACCAGGCGAATGGATACTCGCGAAAGTAGGAGCTGTTGCGATCTTTGTTCACAAACGACCTGGCAACACTGGACGAGCCGTCGGCGCCCACGACGATATCGGCCGCAATCTCGAAGCCCTCACCGACTGCGTTGGTACCGACGATTCGAGGCTGCGAGGACTCTGCATCGAGGATAGCGGTCGCCGTGTGCGAGAACAGCGGGGTTACGCCGTCTCGAATGCGGGCGGCGATCAGGTCTTTGAGAACTTCGTGCTGAGGGTAAAGGTAAGCCGATTTGCCGGTGTGCTTCTGAAAATCGAAGCGATGCGCGGTTCCATCGAAATGAAATTCGATTCCGTCGTGCTTCATGCCCTCGCTATAGATGCGGTCAGAGACCCCCGACTGCGACAAGACTTCGGCGGCGGGTGATTCGACGATGCCCGCCTTGACGGTGCCTTCGATCTCTTCACGGCTCTTCGTGTCGATCACGACGGAGTCGATGCCAGCCTTGTGAAGCAGATGGGCGAGTAGGAGTCCTGCGGGGCCTGCTCCCAGAATGCCGACTTGCGTGCGAATGTGTTGGGTCATCATTGAACCGTTTCTGGAGGAGTGGATGCGCCTGAAGCCTGGCTTCATCGTATGGATCAACGATGCTGTGCGCGGGCGGTTCAATCAAGCCAAAACTTCCATAGGATGGAAGCCACCGTGGCCACCAACAGCGCATGCTGGTGACCTCGTCCATGTTCTGAATAACGGAGAGTCAGATGAGCCCTGCACGTGCACAAACCGGTGCCCCCACCGCCCTTCTGGAACGAGCGATGAAACTGCTGGGATGTTTCGGTCCTACTCGCCAGGCACTGTCGCTGACCGAACTGGCCGCGATGTCAGAGCTTCCGATCTCGACCTGTCACCGAATCGCCAACACGCTCGTTGACGGCGGGTTTCTCATGCGCGGTGCCGATCGCAAGTACCGTGTTGGCACGAGACTGTGGACGATAGCGCAGCACGCCCCCTTGAGCGAGCGGCTGCGGGAGAGCGCACTGCCGACCCTCGCCAGATTGTATGAAGAGACCGGTGAGAACATCACCTTGGCGGTCTTCGACCGGGGTCAAGCGCTCTATGTCGACCGTCTTGTTGGCGAGCGAAGTGTGCCAACGATTATCCGGGTGGGCGGCCACCTGCCGTTACACACCACCGGCGTTGGCAAAGTCTTACTCGCTTATCAATCACAGTCGGTGATCGATCGTTACCTGTCGGCACAGCTGATTCGGCCGACGCCGCATTCCGTCACTGCACCCGACCTGCTCCGCACAGAACTCGCGCTTGTCAAAGAGCGAGGCTACGCGATCACCCGTGAGGAAATGACTGCGGGAAGCGGCTCCATCGCGGTGCCAATCATCCGAAATGGCACGTGTGTCGCGGCCATCGGGGTGGTCGTGCATCTGGCACGGCTGGATGCGACCCGACTCGTTGCCACCCTCAGGGCGGCCTCGCGGTCTATCTCAGACGAGCTCGCACGGTAGCCGCATAGCTGACAGCGCTGCACAGTTTTCCCATGTTGTGTCTGCGATTGATCGTGGATCCAAACGAAGACAGTCGGGGTTTGGGCGAACCCTAGGTGCTCTCGATGTTGCTGGTTGATGGGCTGCTACGTCGGGTCGACCATCACCTTAAGGGCGGTGCGCTCATCCATGGAGATGTAGCCCTCAGGGGTTTGTTCGAGTTTCACGGTCTGGTCGAAGACGAGACCCGGGTTCACCGTTCCGTCGAGCACCGCGGGCAGCAACTTTTCGATGTAGGCGCGAACCGGGGCCACCCCACCGGTGAGGGTGACGTTCTTGCCGAACAGGCTGCGGCGCCCAACGGGTGCATCTTCATACTGAGGAACACCGACACGGCTAATCACGCCACCGGCACGGACAACACCGAGTGCCTGCTCGTAGGCGGGCATGAAGCCCACCGCTTCGAGAACGGCGTGGCTTCCAGCGCCACCGGTAAGTTCTCGCACCTTCTCGATGCCCTCTTCGCCACGCTCAGCCACGACATCCGTCGCACCAAACGCGCGACCCAAATCGGTGCGCGCTGTGTGGCGACCCATGAGGATGATGCGCTCAGCACCCATCTGCTTGGCCGACAGCACCGCGAGCAGTCCGACGGCACCATCGCCAATCACGGTGACTGTTTGGCCAGCAGTGATTCGCGCCTGATGGGCGGCGTGCCATCCGGTTCCATACACGTCAGAGAGTGACAGCAGCCCAGCATACTGCGACTCATCAACAGTACCGGGAACCTTCACTAGCGTGCCGTCAGCGTAGGGCACTCGCACCGCTTCTGCTTGGCCGCCAGTGACACCACCCCCACCCCAGAAACCGCCGTGAATGCACGACGTCTGCAACCCTTCGACGCAGAAAACGCACGTGCCATCCGAGAACGAGAACGGAGCAATCACAAAGTCGCCGACCGTGAGACTAGTGACGTCGTTGCCGATTTCTTCGACGGTTCCGATGAACTCGTGCCCGATCGGGCGTCCATCCGCATCCGCCTTCATTGAATGGAACGGGTGCAGATCGCTGCCACACACGCATGCACGGGTGATGCGCACAATCGCGTCTGTGCCCTCGACCAGTGTCGGGTCCGGTGCAGTGATCACGCGGACATCGCCGGCACCATAAATGTAAGTAGCTCGCATGGTTTTATTTAGCGCCTGAAAACGTTCAACGAAACCTACGAAGCAGGGGTCGGGGTCGGCGTGGGCGTTGGGGTCGAGCTCTCGGTGAAGTCATCTCCCGCAGCCTGGATAACAAACGCCTGGAAAGCAGCAAGATCATTGACCCCGCCCTCGTACTTGATCCCGTTGACCAGAACCGTGGGGGTCCCGGTAACCTGAGCGATTTCAGAGTTGGGGATCGGGCCCGACAGTGCGCGTGCCGTTGAGTTGCTCACCCACGACCTGAAGGTCTCCTCCTGAATGCACTCGCTGATGGCGGGCACGTTCTCAACTCCGGCAGTGTCAAGCAGCGTGATGAAATCGTCGTTACTCAGACCGCTGGTGTTCTCCTCAGGCTGTACGCCTTCTGACAGCAGCAGGGAGTGAAAGCTGTAGAAGTCGTTCGGCGACAAGTCAGCGACACAGGCAACGGCGTTCACCGCACGCGAGGAGTAACGCTGCCCCTGCGAGAGGCGGTCGAGAATCGTGATGGGGTGCACTTCGAGCGTTGCCGCACCGTTGTCGACAAGGCCCTCAATGTATTCAGCATTCGTCTGCTCGAATACACCACAGATGGGGCAGAGATAGTCGACATAGATTTGGATGTCGAGCACGCCAGATTCCTCATCCGGAACGCTCGGGATGGGGTCAGCATCCGCTTCGATAGCGTCGGTGGGTGTCGCGATGAAGCCCTGGCTCAGTTGAACACCGTCACTGGCGAAGTTCTGAGGGCCGGGGCCTGCTGGTTGGTTCGAGTTGACCAGCACGAGTGCAATGACGGCGACGATCGCAACGAGTGCGAGGCCCACACCACCCTGAAGGAACAGCTTGGTGCGGCGGTCTTTCTTCTTCTGCACATCGCGCTGAACGCGCGCCTTTTCACGCGCCGCTTCTCGTCGCTCATTCTTGCTGAGTTGGCTGCCGCCGGAGTTGCCGTTGCTCAATCGAACCTCTTTTGCCGTGTATGTCGCTGTGTCGGGCACCAGAAATGACGGCGCACCCGTCGAATTCTAGGAGTACTCTCTGGGAATTGCCCAACCGAATCCTGCTCTAGATGCTTCTGAAGGTGATGCCAGTCGGTCATGTGACTGCCAAAAGAGTGCCATAATGACGCAATGCGGTTTCGATCGCAGTCCATTCACTACGGATCGTCCGGCACGTACCTGCCGGTGAAGGAGAAAATACAACAATGGCGTCTGTAACTTTTGACAATGCAACCCGCCTCTACCCGGGATCAACGATCCCCGCTGTAGACAAGCTGAATCTTCACGTTGAAGACGGCGAATTCCTCGTACTTGTCGGCCCTTCAGGTTGCGGTAAGTCAACAAGCCTTCGCATGCTCGCCGGCCTCGAAGAGGTCAACGATGGCAGCATCCTCATCGGAGACCGCGACGTCACTGATGTTCCTCCGAAAGACCGCGACATTGCGATGGTCTTCCAGAACTACGCTCTCTACCCCCACATGTCGGTTGCCGAGAACATGGGCTTCGCGCTCAAAATCGCCGGTGTCAACAAGGAAGAGCGGGCAGCTCGCGTGCTCGAGGCGGCAAAGCTGCTCGACCTCGAGCCTTACCTCGCCCGCAAACCCAAAGCTCTTTCGGGTGGTCAGCGTCAACGTGTTGCCATGGGTCGCGCGATTGTTCGCCAGCCTCAGGTGTTCCTCATGGACGAGCCGCTCTCGAACTTGGACGCCAAGCTTCGTGTTCAGACGCGTACGCAGATTGCTAGCCTTCAGCGTCGACTCGGGGTCACTACGGTCTACGTGACTCACGACCAGACCGAAGCCCTCACCATGGGTGACCGCATCGCAGTTCTCAAGGATGGCCTCCTCCAGCAGGTTGGTACCCCTCGTGACCTGTACGAGGCACCTCAGAACATCTTCGTTGCTGGCTTCATCGGCAGCCCTGCCATGAACCTGTTCAGCGCCGACATTGTCGATGGTGGGTTGCAGTTCGGCGATGCTGTCGTGAACGTCGACCGTGAGACGCTCGGCGAGACTACCGCGAAGACGGTAACCATCGGCATCCGCCCCGAAGACGTCATCGTCTCGACCTCGGGCAGCGGCCTCCCGGTTGACGTTGACCTTGTTGAAGAACTCGGTGCTGACGGCTACCTCTATGGTCACGCCGATATCAACGGCGAGCGTGTCGACATTGTTGCTCGTGTCGATGGCCGTTCACACCCGAACGCTGGCGAGAAGGTATTCCTCACGCCTGAGCCCAACCACGTGCACGTCTTCGACACCGAGTCAGGTCTCCGCCTGACCAAGAAGCGTGTCACCACGAGCTAACTCCCGCTTTACGATCGAGCCCGTCGACATCGAACAGTGTTCGAATACGTCGACGGGCTCGTTTCAGCTTAAGGAAACGCCAATGACTGGTTCTGTCAACATCACCGCTGCCACCGTCGATCCGGCACTGCTGGATCTTCCCTGGGCGCTGCCACTCGAGCTGTGGCCCGACGACGCGATTGCGACTCTCCCCAAGGGCATCTCCCGTCATCTGGTGCGCTTTGCGAACCTCAGTGGCTATGTGGTGGCGATCAAGGAGACCTCAAGCGAGCTCGCCAAGCGAGAGTACGACATGTTACGCACCCTGCAGAAACTTGATGTGCCGTGTGTCGACCCACTCGCAATCGTCACTAACCGTTCCTCGGCAGACGGTGAAGAGCTCAAGTCGGTTCTCGTGACCCGGCACCTGCGGTTCTCGCTGCCGTACCGCGCTGTTTACTCGCAGAGTCTGCGCCCAGAAACAGCTCGTCGACTGGTCGACGCCCTCGCGGTGCTGCTCGTGCGTCTGCACATCGTTGGGTTCTTCTGGGGCGATGTCTCGCTGTCGAATACCCTTTTCCGACGCGACGCCGGTGCGTTTGCCGCCTATCTGGTGGATGCCGAAACCGGTCAACTGTACGACCGTCTCTCCAATGGTCAGCGCGAGAATGATCTCGAAATCGGCCGCGTAAACATTGCGGGCGAGTTGCTCGACCTGCAGGCCGGTGGTCGACTCGAAGAAGACATCGATCCCGTCGAAATCAGCAACGGAATTGTGGCCAGGTACCGCACATTATGGCAAGAACTTACCGGGTCTGAACGCTTCGATCACTCTGAGCGGTGGCGCATCAACCAGCGTGTCGAACGCCTCAACGCTCTCGGGTTCGATATTGAAGAACTTGCCATCACCACCGAAGATTCGGGCACGCGGGTACGCATCCAACCCAAAGTGGTGGATGCCGGACACCACTCCCGACGTCTACTTCGCCTCACCGGGCTTGACGCCCAAGAGAACCAGGCGCGGCGACTGCTCAACGACATGGACTCGTACCGTGCGGCATTCGACAAGCAGGACATGGACGAAGAGATGCTTGCCCACGAATGGGCAGCTCGCGTCTTTGAGCCCGTGATCCGCGCGATTCCCAAAGAACTGCGCGGAAAGCTTGAACCTGCGGAGATCTTTCACCAATTGCTTGACCACCGTCGCCAATTAGCGCAGGACTCCGGTCGCGACATCCCCCTCGCCGAAGCAGTCGGCAGCTACGTCGAAAATGTACTGCAGTTTCGCCGCGACGAAGCCACCATGATTAACCCGCCAACGGACGCATTCACCGCACCGATTACGCTTCCCACCGCCGGAATCGATAGTGATGAGAACAGTGATGAGAACAGTGATGACGACGAAGAAGACTGGCGCCTGAAGGTTTAGTTTCTCTACGACAGCAACTTGCTCTACGACAGTAACTGCTCGAGGCCTCGACCCTTCACGTGCTCGAACACCAGGTTAGTTTCGGTGTGGGAGACCGCCGGGTGACTGGCCAAATAGGTGAGCATGAAGTCGCGGAGCTCTGCCGCGCTTCGGGCCGCAACGTGGAGTAGGTAGTCGTCTCCGCCGCCGGTGTGGAAGAACGCCAACACACCGGGCCAATTGGGTGCAGCACTGCGGAAGGCATCCACCTCTTCGCGCACGTGCTTGACGAGCTTGATGGAGATCAGAGCCTGAACGCTCATCCCGAGCTTGGCGACATCGATATCGGCATGAAATCCGCGCAGGTGGCCGTCGTCATGCAATCGACGGAGTCGCTGCGACACGGTGGATTCGGCGACCCCCGCACGGGCCGCAAGAGCGGAGCCAGAAATGCGAGCATTGGCCGCCAAACTTGCCAGGATCACACGATCAATTGAGTCGATTGCTGGGGTCTTGTGCTCGGTCACGGAGTCCTCCTTGACCGCAGTTTATGCGGAAATCCCAATAATTTGTGAAGATGCTGCACCAGGAGTTGATTTGCGGCGAAGTTTCTGCTGATATCAAGACATGCTGCCTCACAATATCCGACTGGAAACCCTTGCTGTTCACGCAGGAATGGAGGGCGTACTGGAATCTGGCCAGCACGTTCCCTCCATCGATCTCTCGACCACCAACCCATTACCCAGCATTGAAGTCGGCGGGGACTCCTACGAGAATCTCGCCACCGGTAACCCCATCATCGAAGGGCACTCCGCGGTCTACCAGCGTCTGTGGCAGCCGGGAGTGGCTCGTTTCGAAGACGGACTCGCCGCACTAGAAGGTGCGGAAGCTGCCGTGGCCTACGCCAGCGGCATGGCCGCAATGGCGGCGGTACTCATCTCCATCGCATCCGCGGGTCGTCCGCACGTTGTGGGTGTTCGCCCGCTCTACGGCGGAACGGACCACGTGCTCGACAACGGTTTACTTGGCACCACCGTGACGTGGGCCGATGCTGACTCCGTGGCGGATGCCATTCAATCCGACACAGGACTTGTCGTCATTGAGTCCCCCGCCAACCCCACACTCGAACTCGTCGACATCAGAAAAATTGTTTCCGCGGCAGGTGATGTGCCGGTTCTGGTCGACAACACCTTCGCCACCCCAGTGCTGCAGCGCCCCATCGAATTCGGTGCCACAATGGTGCTGCACAGTGCCACCAAGTACCTCGGCGGTCACGGTGATGTTATGGGCGGTGTTATCGCCACCAGTGAAGCGCACGCAAAGACTCTGCGCAACATTCGTGCCCTGACCGGAGGCGTGCTGCACCCCTTCGCCGCCTACCTGCTTCACCGCGGACTGCGTACCCTGCCATTGCGGGTGCGGGGGCAGCAGGAAACTGCGGGAGAGCTTGCGCGGCGCCTTGATGGGCATCCGGCTCTCGCCCGCGTGCTTTATCCCGGACTCCCCGGTCAAGACCCTGCTGGTCTGATCGGCACCCAGTCCGCAGGCGCCGGTTCGCTTATTGCTTTGGATCTGGCGGGCGGCTACGAGGCTGCAGCAAAGTTCACTGAGTCTGTGAAACTGATCACGCACGCGGTGTCTCTGGGCGGAATCGACACCCTCGTGCAGCATCCAGCATCACTCACGCACCGCCCCGTTGCCTCAGAGGCAAAGCCGGGTGCTGGCGTTGTGCGTATTTCGGTTGGTCTTGAGCACGTCGACGACCTCATGAACGACATTACTGCTGCGCTCGACGAAGTGAGCAACGGCTAGGAGACCAACCGGTAGGTGACCAGCGGGCAGGTGCGTGGTTCTGCGCTACTTCTTTTTGCGCGCCGCTGAGCGTAACCGTGAGATTTCGTAGAGCGTGACGCTCGCTGCGATTCCCGCGTTGAGCGACTCAGTTGAGGCGCTAATCGGGATCGAGACGATAGCATCGCAGTTCTCGGTGACCAGTCGCGAGAGCCCCTTACCTTCACTACCAACGACGATCAGCACCGGCTCTTTCGCCAGCGGCAACGACGGCAGTGATACATCGCCGTCGCCATCAAGGCCGAGCACGAACACACCCCGCTTCTTGTATTCCTTGATCATCTGAGTGAGGTTGTTGGCCATTGCTACCGGTGTGCGCGCAGCCGCGCCCGCAGAAGTCTTCCACGCGGATGCCGTCATGCCCACCGAGCGACGCTGCGGAACGATGACTCCCTGGCCACCAAACGCGGCGACCGATCGCACGATGGCGCCGAGGTTGCGCGGGTCCGTAATGCCGTCTAGGGCAACGAGCAGGGGAACTTGGCCGCGCGCCTCAACCTTGTCGAGCAGCTCCATGGGGTGCGCGTACTCATACGGCGGCACCTTGAGGGCGACGCCCTGGTGCACAGAGTCAAAACCGGCAAGGCGGTCGAGTTCTGGACGCATGACCTCAAGCACCGCAATGTTTCGAGCGTTGGCGAGCTTCAGGATTTCCTTAACGCGATCATCGAATTCGATGCGCGCCGCCATATAAAGGGTGTGAGCGGGAATCTTGGCGCGCAGCGCTTCGAGCACAGAGTTGCGGCCGGTGACCATCTCAGACTCATCAGCAGACTTTGCGACCCGCGACTGGGTGGGACGGGTGGAACGCTGTGGTCCGTCGGTGGCCTTTCCGCCGCTGCGGCGACCGCCGGCAGCTTCGTAGCGGTCCGCAGCGGCTTTGCGCTTGCCTGCGGGGTGGTAGGGACGATCCTCAGCTTTGGGGGTGGGCTTGCGACCTTCGAGAGCTTGACGTCCCTGGCCTCCCGAGCCAACCTGGGGGCCTTTGCGGCCCTTGCGTACCGCCCCTGCGCGGGGTTTATTAGCGGGATTTTTCACGAGTGTTGCTCCTGTCGGAAGCGCCGTTTATTCACGGCAAGCTCCAATGCGATCCGGTCGGGTCATCTTCTACAGTGATGCCCGCCGCTGATAGTTCATCACGGATTCGGTCCGCCACAGCAAAGTCCTTTGCTGAGCGGGCTGTGTTGCGATCTTCGATGAGCTTCTCAACCAGTGCAGAAAGTGCAGCAACCGCTGGTTCTGAGGGCTCAGAGTCCCACCTCGAATCGAGTGGGTTGATACCCAAAACTTGTGCCATCGCGACGACTTGCGATCGCGCGGTGGCGACTGCCGCGAGATCCCCATCATCAAGGGCGGCATTGCCTGCACGAATTGTATCGTGAACTACGGCGAGCGCCTGCGGGACCGCAAGGTCGTCATCCATCGCTTCACCAAATGCTTCGGGAACCTCGTTGGTGTTGTCAACATCGAAGCGGGTGTCGCGCAGTCGACGTGCGGCCCGCTCAATGAACACCTCAAGGCGTTCGAATGCCGCCTCCGCCTCGTCGAGCGAACCATCGGTGTAGTCAATAGTGGAACGGTAGTGGGCAGCCCCCAGCAGGTAGCGCACCACGATCGGCCTGGCCGCATCGAGCAGATCGCGCGCGAAGACAGAGTTGCCGAGCGACTTCGACATCTTCTGGCCATTCACATTGACCATGCCGTTGTGTACCCAGTGCTGAGCAAACTCGTCACCGAGAGCACGCGACTGTGCCAGTTCATTTTCGTGGTGCGGGAACCGCAAATCGAGGCCACCGCCGTGGATGTCAAACGCACCACCCAAATAGCGGCGAGACATTGCCGAGCACTCGATGTGCCAGCCGGGACGACCGTTACCCCACGGGGAAGCCCACGACGCTGACTCGGGCTCGGTCGGCTTGCTCCCCTTCCACAGAGCGAAGTCGCGGGGATCGCGCTTGGCGCGGGGGTCAGTATCTGGCGCGGCGACCATGTCGTCACGCTTCTGGTTGGTGAGCTCACCATATGCAGGCCACGACCGGGTGTCGAAGTAGACGTCACCCGATTCATCCGCTGCCGCGTAGGCATGACCGCGCTCGATGAGTTTCGCAATCAGGTCGCGCATCTCAGAAATGTTGGCGGTGGCGCGTGGCTCGTAGGTGGGGGGCAGGATGCCGAGCGCGGTGTAGCCAGCGGTGAACTCGAGTTCACTGCGGTAGGCCAGTGCCCACCACTGTTCGGTGGAACCCGCCGCTCGGGCATCCACTGCCTGGTTCAAAATTTTGTCGTCGATGTCGGTGACATTGCGGATCAAAGTAACTTCGAGCCCGCGGTAGGTCAGCCAACGACGCCAGATGTCGTAGACAAGAGCGGAACGTAGGTGCCCGATGTGCGGCGCGGCCTGCACGGTGGGCCCGCAGACGTACATTCCCACTTTGCCAGGTTCACGGGGTTCGAGGTCGACGAGGCGGGCACTCCGAGTGTCATACAGGCGAATAGTCACGGACAAAGTTTAGCGACCTGCGCATGAACATTTCGTGGAAACTGAGGCGCACGAGTGTGTATGCGACAGTAGAATGAGTGCAAATCAGCAGTGACGCAGACGAGAGGGATGGACCCATACCCAGTCCACGCAATCAAGCCATGCTTGTGAAAGCCGCGACCCTCTATTATCTCGAGGGCAAATCACAGGCTGAGGTCGCCGAAGAAATTGGCGTCTCTCGCTCCAATGTATCCCGCGTTCTTGCTGACGCACGCAAGAACGGCATCGTCGATATTCGCATCAACGATCCCTTCGGTCGTGCACGGGACCTCGAGTCTCAGCTCGTGGCTCGCTACGGGCTGCGGGAATGCCGCGTGGCCCCCAGCACCGGCTCAGACAATCAGCTGTCACGGGTTGGTGCGCTTGGCGCCCAGTGGCTGCTCGACAATCTTCCGCGAGAAGGCGGCGTTGCTCTGTCGTGGGGGTCGAGCGTTCAGGCGGTAGTTGATGAGATTCCGGATGATGCCTCGCACGAGAACATCGAAGTACTTCCGCTTGTTGGCGGGCTTTCCATCGTCGATTCGGCCCGTGATGGCAATGTGCTCGTGCGATTGCTCGCAACCAAGCTCGGTGCGCAGCACCGGCGCCTCTACGCCCCCGCGGTAGTCGAGTCGCGTGAATCGCGTGAAGCATTTCTGGGTGAGTCATCGATCACGGGGGTACTTGACGCGTCTCGGCGCGCCAAGATCGCGATTGTCGGGGTCGGAAACGTGGGCAGGGGCGCCTCGGGCGCCATCATCGAGTCGATGAAACTGAGTCGCTCAGAGCAAGCGGAGTTCACAGCATCCGGAGCCGTTGGTGACTGCTGCACACGCTTCTTTGATCGCAACGGAAAAACGGTCGAATCCACCGTCAACGATCGAGTGATCGCGATCGACCTTGAAGAGCTTGGCAAAATTCCCACCGTGGTGGGAATTGCTGCTGGCGCACACAAAATGGAGGGAACCCACGCGGCCCTCACAGGCGGACTATTCGACGTGCTCGTAGTCGACTCCGACCTTGCGCTCTCATTGCTTAACTAGTCCTGGTACCGAGGCGAGCAGCGACGTCGCGTGCGCGCGTTACCGGCGAGTGGATGCCAGGAGCGCCGTGAATATTGAGGCGAGTTCCTCTGGAGTTGCTGCGGAACTCAACGACTCATGCCAATTATCAAGCTGGAATACCGAGATGAGTTGAGTGAGCATCTCCGTCTGGGCGTGCGGCTCGGTAACCAGAATGAGAACAGCGACCCTGGCGTGCACAAGAGAGCCGGTTCCCCCCATTTCGCCAAACGCGACAGGGTGTGCAAGTGTCGCGATGCCGAGCCCGGATTCGATTACGTGCTCGACGTCTGCGTGGGGAATTGCGACCGGGATGATCGTCGGCAGGCCAGTGGGGAATGCACGTTCACGCTCTAGCAGCGCAGCCTCAAAACTGGGGTGTACCGCGCCCACTGCGAGCGCTTGAGCCGCAAACGCCGACAGCACCTCAGCACTCGTTGACGCCTCAAGTCCGACGAAACTGAGGTCGGCGCGCGGGACGACGGTGTTTGCTTCCTGAATGGGAACCGCCATGATCGTTCATCCTCATCGGTACCCGTTACGGGTGATAGTAAAAAACAAAACTCTTCTACACATTTGTACACCAAAGGTGCATAATTGTGACACAAACATTGCTAGGCGAATACATAGGAGTATCCAAAATGGCCTCACAGCGCATCCTCGTGATCTGCGGCACCGGAGTAGCAACATCGACTGTGGTCGTAACAAAAATTCGCGAGTTTTGTGCCTCCAAAGGCCTCGACGCAACGATCACACAGGGCAAAGTAGCCGACACTCTGCGCGGCAACCTCAACGCAGACTTTATCGTGGCCACCACCCAAGTGCCCGATTCCGTCGGCATCCCCGTCATTGCCGGCCTCCCCTTCCTCACGGGAATGGGCCTCGACAAGGTATACGCCGAAATCGAAAAACAGTTCGAATAAACCAGTAAACAACCGCGATTCACTGAGAGAATTGGACGTTCACCGTTGAACATCATCGAAGACATTCTGACAAATATCACTAGCTACCTCACAGCTCTCGGAGCCGCCGTCACCCTGCCGATCCTCATCACGATTTTCGGCATGATTCTTGGTCAAAAGTTCAGTCAAGCGCTCCGTGCCGGAGTGCTGATCGGTATTGGCTTCATCGGAATCAACCTCGTGATCGGTCTCATGGCCTCCACCGTCGGGCCCGCCGCTCAAGCTCTCGCCGTCAACCTCGGCGTGAATCTCACTATTCTGGATGTCGGGTGGCCAGCGAGCGCGGCAATTGCGTTCGGCTCCACCATCGGGGCGGTGATCATCCCCGTTGGCATTCTCGTGAACATGTTGCTGCTCTGGTCGGGACTCACCCGAACATTCAACATTGACCTCTGGAACTTCTGGCACTTTGCACTCGTCGGAGCACTGGTTGGTGCTGTCACCGAAAACTTCTGGATCGGTATCGGCGCAGCCGCCGTGCACATGGTGATCGTGTTGGCTCTTGCCGACCTCTCCGCACCGTTGATTCAGAAGTACTTCAACTTCCCCGACATCTCGTTCCCCCACGGTACAAGCGCCCCGTACATCCTGTTCGCGATACCTTTCAACTGGGTCTTCGACCGCATCCCCGGTTTCCGCAACCTGAAGGCCGACCCGCAGTCCATCGAGAAACGCTTCGGAGTATTTGGTGAATCGATGATTCTCGGACTCGTGCTGGGTATCATCATCGGCCTCGCCGGCTTCGGTTTCGACGACCCGCGCGGTGACTCCATCGCGATCTTGGTTCTCGCTATCAGCCTCGCGGCCGTGCTGCTGCTGCTGCCGCGCATGGTTTCGATCCTTATGGAAGGCCTTATTCCGATCTCGGATTCAGCCCGTGAGTTCGTGCAGAAGCGCTTCCCCGGCCGCAAGTTCTACATCGGTCTCGACACCGCAATCGCCGTCGGACAGCCTGCAGTGCTTGCTACGTCGCTCGTATTGGTTCCGGTGACCGTTCTGATCGCAATCGCGCTTGCTCCGGTCGGCAACCAGGTGCTGCCACTCGTGGACCTCGCAACTCTGCCGTTCATCGTGGCCATGATGGTTCCGATCTTCCGCGGAAACATCGTGCGCTCCGTCATCGGTGGGGCAATCGTGATCGGCCTCGGCCTGTTCATTGCCACCGCAACGGCACCGCAGTTCACCGCAATCGCCGAAGCATCTGGTTTCACCGACACACAGGGCTCACAGCTCATCTCCTCGCTTGTTGATGGCGCCAACCCGCTCACTGGCTTGTTCTTCGGAGTTGCCAACCTTGGCGGTTGGACCATTGGCGTACTCGCCGTAATGGCTCTCGGCTTCGCCTTCTGGGTGAGTCGCATCGAAAAGAAGCGCGACATTGTGCGGACGCAGGCGGAGAATGGTGCCGCAGTGGAGACCTCTACCGAAGCCGCCCCCGCTGACGTCGCTGAAGTGCAAGCCGTCACCGAAATTGCTGCAGCCGAACGTGCCGCCAACGAAGGAACAACCAAGGCATGACTGCCTGACGTTTAAACCAGAAGCCCCTCTCCCTCTGAATGGAGTGGGGCTTCTGCGGTTTCGCGTTAACGCCCCGCAGTGTGCGCGGTGTTAACGCGATCAGGGGCCGCACGATTCGGACTATTCGACTGTTGCGAGAAGCTCCACGAGTTCATCAAGCACAGCGTCTGCACCCTCGTCGTCTGACGCGAGCGTCACTGATTCGCCCTGGGAGACACCCAAGGAGATGACGGAGAGGATGCTGGCCGCATTGACAGCCTTCTCACCCTTGGCAACCGTGATCGTTAAGCCACTCTTGGCAACCGCCTGCGTGAACAGTGCGGCGGGGCGAGCGTGAAGCCCCGAGGAAGAAACAATTGTTGCTGTGCGTTCTGGCATGGTGTACCTGTTTCGAAACGTGGTGGACAGCGCCCGAGCAGAGCGCGGCTGGCGGAAGAACCCGCAAGCGGGTTGCGGCTCTAAAGCAAACGCTCCGGAGTCGCGACAAGGTTCGTGATGGTCGCAAGCATGCGTGCGGCATCCGCACCATCAGCAACACGATGATCGACGGTTAGGCCGATCGTGCAACTCAACCGCACGCCGAAGGTCCCGTCATCGAACACGCGCATGCGTGGCTTGACGGCACCAGACGACAAAGCGGTTGACTGCGGTGGCGTGAGTAGCGCATTGAATGATTCCACTCCGAATCCTCCCAAGTTCGAGAATACGCTTGTTCCGCCGCCGAGGCGTGCGGGTGGCAGTGTGCCGTTTCGCGTCTCCTCCACAATTGTCGCAATTTCCGCGACGAGGTCAGCCAGTGAGCCCTCGTGCGAGTTGGTCAACACCGGAGCAATGAGCCCCGACGGTGAGTCAATCGCCAACGCGATTCCGATGTGCTCATTGGCGACGACTGAGTCATCCGCCCACGTGCCGTTCAGCGCACCGTTCTCTGCCAGAGCGATCGCCTGGGCCCGCACGAAGAGCGCGGTCCAACTTGCTCCGCCGAGCGTGGTTTTGCGCACGGCAGCCAGAGCTGACAGATCAAGGTCAACGTAGGCAGTGAATTGCGGTATGAGAGCGGATGCCGACATCACCTTGGCAACTTGCTTGCGGGTGCGCAAACGGCGAGCTTCGACCGGGTCCCCCGTCTTGGCTGTGGCCGCTGTGGCAGTTGCAGGGATCGAAGCTGCGGCAGCCTCGGGAGCAGCTTGGGCTGGAACTACGGGCGCTGCAGTAGCGGCGGCCGGAGCCGCAGCGGGTGCGGCTGCGGCGGGTGCGTCCGCCTGTCCCGCTACCGCTGCTTCAACATCCGCGACCCGCACGGTGTTGTCGGGGCCGGTGGGGGTGACCGTGGCGAGGTCAATATTGTGCTGTTCGGCGACAACCCGAGCGGCAGGAACCGCGGGAATCCAGCCGGTCTCGATCGGCGCCGGTGCCGCAATGGGTGCAGCCTCAGCGGCAGGAGCAACCGTTGGCGCTTCCTCGGCAGGCTCATCGAAGAGTCCTCCGAGCAGGTCGTCGGCATCAGTCGTGATGTAGGCGATGGCCTCACCAACGGGGTAGACATCGTCCGGTTGGGCAATGATGCGAGCCAGAACACCGTCGAAGGGCGACTCCACCTCCATGTCGACCTTGTCGGTCGCGACCTCGCAGACTGGCTCGCCTGAGCGAACAGGGTCGCCCACTTGCTTGAGCCAGGCAACCATGGTGCCCTCTTCCATAGTCATGGACATTTTGGGCATTATCAGAGGCAGCTCGGCCATGTCACCACTCCCGAACGAGATCGGTAGCGGCCTTCACAATATCCTCAACCTGAGGGACCGATGCGCGCTCAAGCTTGGGCGCGTACGGGATCGGGATGTCGAGTCCGGCCAGTCGCTTGATTGGCGCACGGAGGTAGCCGAAGGCATCCGATTCAGAGATGATTGCCGAGACTTCAGACATAAAGCCGAGCGTGCGCACCGCCTCCTGTACGAGCAGAACGCGACCCGTCTCCTTAACTGTGCGAAGGATCGTGTCAGTGTCGAGGGGCTTGAGCGTGCGCGGATCAACAACGGTTGCTTCGATGCCATCAGCGGCGAGAATCTCGGCAGCCTCGAGTGCGCGGCTCACTTCAATGCCGGTAGCAATTATCGTGAGATCTTTGCCCTCGCGGGGCACTGCGGCAACTCCCAGAGGGGTGCGAACATCTCCGAGACGAACCTCACCCGTGGTCTTGTAGAGCAACTTGTGTTCGATCACTATGACCGGGTTGGGGTCATCGATGGCCGATAACAGCAGTCCCTTGGCGTCATCCGCCGTTGCCGGCATCACGACCTTGAGACCGGGGATGTGCACAAACCAGGCTTCGAGGCTCTGCGAGTGCTGCGCGGCAGCGCCCGTGCCCGAACCACCAGGAGCGCGAACAACCAGCGGTACGTTCATTGCGCCGCCGAACATGAAATGAATCTTCGCGGCCTGGTTGGCGATCTGGTCCATCGCCTGGGCGGTGAAGTCAGAGAACTGGATTTCGACAATCGGACGCATACCGGTAATCGCGGCCCCTACACCAGCGCCCACGATGCCGAGCTCGCTAATGGTGGTGTCGCGGATACGCTCGGGGCCGATTTCGTTGATTAGCTCGCCGGTGACACCGAAGGCCCCACCGTAGGTTCCCACGTCTTCGCCCATGATGAATACGGCAGGGTCAGCGGCCATTGCGATACGCAGAGCATCTCGAATCGCTTCGGAGTAGGTCATTACTGCGGTTTCTACCGCAGAGGTCTGAGGTGCAGTCGTCTGTGTAGTCATCATTGTTACCTTGCGTAGACGGCGGAAAGGAGGTCGTCGGCGGTGGCATCCGGCGCGGCATTAGCGCGTTGAACGGCGCTACGCAGCTCGGTGCGCACATTCTCTCGAATGGCATCGATGTCGGCCTGGGTCAGGCCACCGGCGGCGATTGCTTGAGCTTCAAACAGCAGAATCGGGTCCTTGGCGCGCCACTCATCGATCTCGTCGCGCGTGCGGTACAGATTCTTGTCTGACTTCGAGTGACCGCGCCAGCGGTACGTCTTGGCCTCGATGAAGGTTGGGCCGCCACCGTTGCGGGCGCGGTCGACTGCCTCTTGCGTAGCGTCGTACACCGCCTGAACATCGTTGCCATCGACTGTGACACCAGGGATGCCGTACCCGCGTGCGCGGTCAGAGAGCTTCTCGAGGTTAAAGGCCTTCTCTGACGACATCGACATGCCGTAGAGGTTGTTTTCGCACAGGAATACCACGGGAAGCTGCCACATGGCTGCGAGCACAACGCCCTCGTGCCAGGCACCCTCACCCAGGGCGCCGTCACCGTGGAAGCTCACCGCAACCTGCTTGGTGCCGCGCATCTTTGCAGACAATGCTGCGCCGGTGGCGATGGGAACACCACCGGCCACGATGGCGTTAGCACCAAGGTTTCCGGTTTCGGTATCCGCAATGTGCATGGAGCCGCCGCGTCCGCGGCAGTAACCGGTCTCCTTGGCAAGAAGCTCGGCCATCATGCGCTCCATTTCAGCGCCCTTGGCGATGCAGTGGCCGTGGCCACGATGCGTCGAGGTGATGTAGTCATCTCTATTGAGCGCAAGACACGCACCGGTCGGCACAGCTTCTTGACCGATCGAGAGGTGCATGGTGCCGTGCATAAGGCCGCGACCATAGAGATCTTCCACAGCTTCTTCGAAGCGGCGAATCTTCCACATCGTGGCGAGACTGGATGCCGCGAGTTCGCGGTTTGCTGCAATTGGCGTCGTGATAGTACTCACCTTTTCTTAGACTGAGAGCAGAGCAGAAAGTGCAGGAACCTGCAACTGACCGTCTGCCAACAGAGCGTCCTGCAGTTTGCGCAAGATCACAATGGTTTTGGTTTCATCGAGTTGAACGTCGTCATAAGTGACAGCAGTGCCTTTCGCTACATCGCGGATGAGCGTGCCCGCCGATGCCAAACCGATGGGCAGTTCGCGACCCGCCTTCGCTTCGGCCGCCGGAACGGCGTCGCCATACACGTGCTCGCCACCAATGCCATCGATTTTCTCGCCGGCTTTGAGGTCTCTCTTGGCCATCGTTGAGACATCTGCATTCCAAGCGATCGGCGCCAGCGATGACTGGCGGTCAATCATCACCTCACCAATCGAAAGTACTGCCTCAACGCTGGCCAGGTGGTACGGGCGATAGAACGCAAAGTAAGGGCCCTCGCCGAGCTTCAGGTAGCTGAGTTCCTCGTGCACAACGGGGTCGGTTGCCTTAGCTACGACGAACACTCCGGGAGCGACCGGACCAGTGGCATAGTCAACAACACCACTGCGCTCGAGAATTCCGCCATCAGCAATGGGCTTGAAGATATCTTGCAGCGTCGGAACTGTTGCCGCAGGCCCGTGCATCGAACGCTTCGTGAGCTGGAGGTCAGCCGCATTTGCGAGCGCTGCCATCTCGATCATCGTTTTGGTTCCGTCGACGAAGCTGCACAGCATCCGCGGGTTCATGCCCTTGGCTTTCGCTTCTGCTTCCAGGGAGCTGGGAGTGGCGGTTTCGTTGAGGGGATTGTTTTTGCCTTTGCCAGCGAGCACCACGTCGAGGCCGATGTCTTCGACGTACTCGACGAGCTTGAGGCACTCTACGGGCTCGTCGCCCCGGCACACGGTGTAGATGTTTCCGGTCTGAGCCGCGATGCGAGAAAGGAGAAGCCCGACGGTCACGTCTGCTTCAACCGTCATGAGAGCGACATCTTTGCCGCCGAGCAGCGATGCGAGGGCGACTTTAGCGGCGATTTCAGGAACGCCAGAGCACTCGATAACCATATCGATGGGTAGCCGGGGAAGGGTGAGCGCATCGTTGACGACAACATGTCCACCGGCTTCGATCGTGGCTGCCAGCGTTTCGAGGTCTGTCGACTGGTCGACGTCGGTGATGCCCGCATTCGCTAGGGCACTGACCGCACGGTCAATTGCGATGTCAGCAACAGCAGTAATGTCTACGCCCTTTTGGCGGGCAATCTGGGCGATGAAGCCTGAGCCCATCTGGCCTGCACCGACGAGGCCGATGCGCACTGGGCGCCCGACTTCGCGCTGACGCGCGAGCAGTTTGTTCGTGTAACCCATGACAACCCCTTGTGAAACCTTTGATTTGCACTTATGTGCACTTCTCGATCAAGTATGTGTATTTAGTATGCCTCGCCAGGAACGCCGATGCAATGTCGGGTGCGAACGCACCCCGGACTCTCAGTTCGCTATTTGCGCGCCGCTGCTGCCGCGTTGTTCTTGTAGGTGACCCAGTACTGCTTGGTGGCGTAGTCGACCGCTTCAGTCATCTTCTTCTCGCTCGTGCGCAGCACGGCAGTGTCAAGATCGCCAAGCAACTCAGGGCGGGGCTTGAAGTACGCAAGTACAGTTCCACCCACCATGGCTTCGGCAGCCACGATCTTGGTAGTCGATGAGTCAACAACCATCAGCACGATTGCGCCCCGCAGGAAGCCTTTGCCGCGACCGGAGACTAAGAAGTGGTCCTTGGCCCCAATGAAACTGGTGCCGAGGCGTTTGGTCGCGCGAGAGTAGGTGCGCTGTTGGAGCAGGCTGAATAGCACGCTCAAGACGAGCGCTGCCATCAGCAGTAGTGCAAAGCCGGTATCCATTGTCATTTACCTTCGATCAGCTCGATAGTGACGCCAGCCGCGGGGAGGCCTAGGGTGCCTGCCGCGTGAATGGCGCCGGGAAGAATCTTTTGACTATCTTCTGGATCGCTGTACACCACGAAGTGGCCCAGCGTGCGGAGGTTATGGGAAGCAATTTCGCCGACCTCCGTAATGATGACCTCAGAGTCCCCCACCCGCAGCAAGTCTCCCGGTTGGGGATCACGCTGCGGGTGGTGGTGCGCGACAGTGTGAACAACACTGACCTCAGCCAGTTCGGCGGGGCAGGGCTCTCCGAAGAAGATCACCACTCCCCCGTCAAACATTTCGGTGGCGTCCGTTCCGATGGACGTGACCTCGCTGCGGTAGTAGGTAGTCATTTTGTCTCGCTTTTCTCTGCGGTTATGTGCGGTGAATAACGGTGGTTAGACCAGTGCGAAGCTTGCGCCCCACGCGATCAACACTGCCAGTGGCGATGTGATCAGGCGAGAGAAGAGCACAGCGGGTACACCCACTGCAACCGTCTCAGGCTTCGCCTCTCCCAAGGCAAGACCCACGGGCACGAAGTCACAGCCAACCTGACCGTTGATGGCGTATAGCGTCGGCAGTGCATACTGCACCGGCAGTGCGCCAGCAGCGATCTGTGTACCCATGAGTACACCGACGACCTGAGCGATAGCTGCTCCCGGGCCGAGGATGGGCGACAGGAACGGCAGCCCCGTGATGACTCCCAGCAGGATCAATCCGACAGGGTTTGAGGCCAATGGCGTCACACCCTGCGCGATGAGATCCGAGAGCCCCGTGTAGGTCACGAAACCGATCAGAAGACTCACGTACGCCATGAATGGCAGGATCGTCTGCAACACAAGCTGAACGGTCTGGCGACCGGACGACAGCAGAGTGTTGATGATGTTTCCCACGACCGAACCGAATCGGGTGGCCATATTCGAGAAGAATCCGACGAAACCACCACCGCTGACCGACTCTGACGTGAAGTGCTGCACGGTGCTCGCGCCGAAGGCTCCCTTGGGGGCGGCATTGCCGATCGCCGCGCTGGAGGCCGATGCCGCTTCAGCTGCATAACTTGCGTAGGCAGGGTCGCCGTCAGCAAGCGCAACATCGCCGGTTCCCACTGCCGAAACGAAGACGTCGTCGGTGATGTACTGCGCCAGAGGGCCTGATGGCTCCCCGGGGAAGACATCGACGGTCATCATGCGCTTCTTGGGGTAGACGCCAATGCGGGCGGTTCCACCACAGTTGATCACGACAGCGACAACGCGCTCTTCGGGAATGCTGTTGGTGAATCCATCGACGGCTTCTGCGCCGGTCAATTCTGCAATTCGTGCGGCGACCGGGTGGATTCCGCCGCCCGTCACCGAGAGAATAACGTTCTTCTCTGCGGTGGGCTCAAGCAGCAAGCCCCTGCCCCATCCGCCGCTGCCGGGCTTCACAAATACGTTGTTGTAGGTGTTCTCGCTCATGATCACACCGCCCCTTCACTAGAAGCTGAGGATCTGGTTTGCTTGCCGGCCTTCGATGCCATGACGCGCTCGGTTGCGCGAGCAAAGTCACGGTCATATTCGTCGAATACCTCGGTGAGACCCTGACGACGGATCAGCAGCTTGGTGATCCACTCCGTCACGATTCCGCGAATGAAGATCACGATGATGCCGGTGCCGAAGTACAGCAGGGCTAGCAGCGGGTACTTCTCGGGAGCATAGGCAAGCACTCCGGCGGAGACTCCCGCCCAGACGAAGATCTCTCCCGCGTTCGCGTGCGGGAAGAATGCGGTGACCGGGTGCACGAATGACACAGCCGAGTCGTAAAACGCTGGCTTCTGCCGCTCGGGTAGGAAGACACCAAAGGAGTACGCCATCGGGTTCGTCAGTACGATGACCGCGATGATCGGCATGATCGTGTAGCGGGTGATCGCCCAGCGAGCGGACCACTGCACAGCGCGAGTCATGCGGTCTTCACCAATCCAGGTGATGAGCGCATACATGAACGTCAGCAGCACGATCAGTGTCGGGAGAATACCCGTCACCAGCCCGACTAGTGCTTCTCCCGAAGCGTTGAACAGACCGATAAAGTTCGTCGCACCCCACGTGAGGGCTTGAATGATCGGATTATCACTGGCCGGCACGGGCGGCTCATCAGCCGCCCAAATTATTGCGTCTAGAACAGATTGCATCTCACACCTTTCTCCAGCCGCAACTTCGTTGTCGGCGCCTGTAGGGCCGATGGCTGTGACGAGAGATGTGTCTCCATCGACCCTATAACTACATTTGCACATTTGTGAGCATTGGGCTCACAGTGGTGTAATAACAGGTATAGCAGTCGAGAGGGAAAAATCCAAAGAATCACCAAAAATGTTTATTGCTCAGGGCTCGCGCGATGCTCGAAAAGGGGCGTCGCTATCAGCGGGTGGGAGAGCGCAGTATCGCTCGCATGCGGGGCTAGTCTTTGCGGTGTGAGGCTTCTGCAGGGGTGCGGGCGTGAACAAGGGCGGTAGCAATTGCTGCCATTCCTTCGCCGCGGCCGGTGAAACCTAGAGCGTCAGAAGTCGTGCCCGCAATGCTCACCGAAGCACCCAGAATTCCGCTGAGAAGCTCCTCTGCCTCAACGCGTCGACGCGAGACCATCGGGTGGTTGCCGATGAGTTGCACGGAGACATTGCCGACCTCAAACCCAGCGTCTCGAATCAGGTAGAGGGTCTCATTGAGAAAGACATCGCCATGCGCGTCTTTAAACCTGGGATCATTCGTTCCGAAGACACTGCCAAGGTCACCAAGCTTCGCGGCCGAAAGCATCGCATCACAAATCGCGTGGGCAACAACGTCGCCATCGCTGTGACCTCGAAGTCCAATCTCATCTGGCCAGTGCAATCCGGCCAACCAGAGTTGCTTCGTGTCGTCATAGGCGTGCACATCTGTGCCAGTGCCCACCCGGATGCCAGAAGCAGCAGACTCGGTAAACAAGTGTTCTGCGCGGCGCAGCTCCCACGCCGTGGTGATCTTGAACGCGAGATGATCTCCGGCAATGATTGACACCGGATAACCCGCGGCCGCCACCAGAGCGGAGTCGTCGGTAAACTCTGCGTTCGCGGCTTCGTGTGCGACGACCAAGTGCTCTCGGGGAAACCCCTGCGGAGTTTGCACGGCCATCAGCACCGAACGGTCAACAGTTTCGACAACTCTGCCGGCATCATCGGTGCGTTTGATGGTGTCTGCCACTGGCAGTCCCGGCACTACGCCTGAGTTGGTACTGCGCACTTCGGCAGCCACTGAATCGAAAACGACGCTCGGTGTGAGCGGCCGTGCCGCATCGTGCACGAGGACGACCTCGACGGTGGGCTCAAGAAATTTGAGAGCGGCCGCAACCGACTTCTGGCGGGTGGAGCCACCGACGATAATCGTCGGCTCCTGATCCCGACCACCGGGAACCGCCAGCGCCAGCTGCCGGGCAATGGGAACGAACGACTGCGGCACCGCGATGATCACTTGGGCGGGTTCGGCCATGCCGAATACCGACTCGAGCGCACGACTGAGAGTCGGGCGCCCGGCAAGATGCACAAAAGCTTTGGGTTCGTTGCGGCCGAGGCGGGTTCCGTTTCCGGCGCCGAGGACAATAACGGCGACACGGGGATCTGTCTGTGAGCTCATATGGGGCGGGTATCTCCAAATCGATGGGCGAGGAAATACTCCTCCACCAAAAAGATGTAGCGAATCACCCTACCGCTGCTTACCAGACAAAACAGCGAGCAAAACGGGTTTAGGAGGCGAGAACCTCATCGAGCACGAGAGAAGCCTTCTCTTCGTCCGTTTTCTCAGCCAGAGCAAGCTCCGAAATCAAAATCTGACGGGCCTTAGCCAGCATCCGCTTTTCTCCAGCAGAGAGCCCGCGGTCTTGGTCTCGACGCCACAGGTCACGAACCACCTCGGACACCTTAATCACATCACCCGATGCCAGCTTCTCAAGGTTGGCCTTGTAACGACGCGACCAGTTAGTGGGCTCTTCGGTAAAGGGTGCGCGCAGCACCTCGAAAACCTGGTCAAGACCCTCGCGACCAATAACGTCGCGCACGCCGACGAGATCGACGTTATCTGCGGGTACTTCGATCGTCAGATCGCCCTGGGTGACGTTGAGCTTGAGATAAACTTTCTCTTCGCCCTTAATGGTGCGCTTCTTCACCTCGGTGATCGTTGCAGCACCGTGATGGGGATAAACGACTGTCTCGCCGACCTCAAACAACATGGATAGTGGTCCTCTCGAAGAAAGCCCAGTTTATCACAGTTGGAACATGGTAAGGGTGGCCTAACTAATCCCTTCAGCGCGGCTATCGATAGTATGGATTTGTGACAGTACTCACTCGCGCAGCACGCGCCGCAGCATCCGCCCTCCTCGCCGGCGCTCTCATTGTGGGCACCGCAGGCTGTTCCTTCATCACGCCAACGGCGACGCTCAATCAGTATGATCCGAGCGACGGAATCAGCACATCGGTCGGCGAGCTTAAGATTCGCAACGCTCTCGCGATCAGTAATGACGACAACAGCGCCGTGAGCCTAATGATCACCATCCTCAACACCAGCACGTCGAGCGGCAGCCTTCGCCTGCAGTACGAATCCGCAGATGGCGAACGAGTGGACATCTCCGAGCCACTCTCGGCAGACGAGATTAAGAGCTTCGGCACCGAAGTCGACGGCGAGAAAATTGTCATTAGCGATGCAGGCCTTGTTGCGGGCCAGCTGTTCCCCATCTACTTTCAGTACGGCAACGAGAGCGGTAAAGAACTGCTCATTCCGGTCATTTCAGGCGACGACGAGATCTATGCCGATCTTGCTCCCGCCAGCGCACTCGACGAGTAAGTAACCCCCACCAGCAGCGCACGCGCGGGGCTAGTCCTCGAAGCGGTAGCCGAGGCCACGCACGGTCACCAGCATGGCCGGCTGCGATGGTACCTTTTCAATCTTTGACCGAATACGTTTGATATGAACATCGAGCGTTTTGGTGTCTCCGAAGTAGTCAGCGCCCCAGACCCGGTCGATGAGCTGCCCGCGGGTCAGCACGCGCCCACAATTGCGCAGCAGCAGTTCAAGTAGTTCGAACTCCTTGAGTGGCATCGCCACCGTGTCGCCGTCGACCGTGACCGTGTGTCGTTCGACATCCATTCGCACGCCGCTGGCCTCCAGCACAGAATCCCCAACGTCAACGTCCTCGATTCGCCGACGAAGCACCGAGCGGATTCGTGCCAACAGTTCACGAGTGGAATACGGCTTGGTCACATAGTCGTCCGCACCCAGCTCAAGACCGACCACAATATCTACTTCGCTATCTTTTGCCGTGAGCATGATGATGGGCACGCTAGAGCGCGTGCGAATCTCGCGGCACACTTCGGTGCCAGGGAGGCCGGGCAACATGAGGTCGAGCAACAGAAGATCGGCACCGTTGCGGTCAAACTCGGCGAGACCGGCGAGACCATCTTCGGCAATGGTCGTCTCGTAACCTTCACGCTCCAACAGGTACGCGAGGGGCTCGCTCAGCGATGATTCATCTTCGACAATCAGAATGCGGGTCATTTCTTATCTCCGGTTGGCTGAGCTACAGCATGGTCGATTTCGGGCAATCGGATCGTGAAGGTCGAGCCGTGGCCGAGTTGCGACCACACACGGATGTCTCCTCCGTGGTTCTGCACGACGTGCTTGGCGATGCTGAGACCTAGTCCGCTACCGCCGGTGTGTCTGCTGCGCGCGGGGTCACTGCGGTAGAAGCGTTCAAACACCCGATCGACTTCATCTTCGGGAATACCCACCCCTTGATCGGTAACTGAAATCTCGACGGCGCCCGCTCGTTGCCGAACTCCAATACCGATCCGAGTGTTCTCGGGTGAATACTGCACGGCGTTAGAGATCAGGTTATCAACCGCCAAGACAAGCAGTGTCTCGTCACCAAAGACCTCGACGTTGCTGACTCCCCCACTCACGAGAGTGACCCTGCTGAGATCGGCCGCCACGCGATTCTGGTCGATCGCAACCGAGACGACGTGGTCAACGTCTACAAGTTCGGCCTGGGCGAGCCCGTCAGCTGACTGCAGCCGCGAGAGTTCAATGATCTCCTGGGTGATGCGGGCGAGCCGTTGGGACTCCTTGGTGAGCCGCTTAGCGAAACGAGTGACCTGCTCGGGCTCGTCAGAGGCACTCACGAGCGCTTCGGCGAGCAATCCCACAGCACCAATGGGTGTTTTGAGTTCATGACTGATGTTCGCGACGAAGTCTCGCCGCACACTCTCGAGCCGATATGACTCGGTGCGATCTTCTGCCAGCAACAGCACATATCGTGAGCCAAGGCGCGCGACACGAACGAAAAGATAAATATTGGCATCGCCAAATGGCCCACGCGACAGATGTACTTCTTGCGCGATCGGCTCTCCAGTGCGACGCACTTGGTCAACAAACTCGACGAGTTCCGGATGAACGAGCGCGTGGTTCCACACCAGTCCATACGTGAGCGCGGCATGCGATGCCTTCATGATGTTGTTCGAAGGATCGAGCACAATTCCCGCGGATTCCAGCGCATCAATGACCTGATCGACGCCATCCGGGACTGCTGAGGACACCACGTGTGCCGCGCGCTGACCGCGCCGCGCCGCCGCATAAATGATGAGGGACATACCACCACCGAGAATTATGCCAAAGGCGAGGGCGGCTGGTACGAGCCACGCAGAGTCCATAGCGACTAGATTAGTTACATCTGAAGCGTTCGCTTGCCGCGAGTTCGCGACGAGTGCTCACTTCAGATAAAGTTCAGGCCGCCAACACCTGCTGTTAACCTAACGCGGGCAGGATGGCCTCAGCCGTGCGGGCTTCGTCATGCCCGTATCGAAGGGACGTAAATAGCGTGCGCGAAGTATTTCAACAGGAACTACGCGAGGTGCAAGACCGCCTCGTAGAAATTGCCAGCCTTGTGGCGGTCTCAATTGAGAACGCAACACAAGCATTTAATGAGTCAGACGTGTCGCTCGCCGAAATGGTGATCGCCGACGACGATGAGATTGATGTCGCGGCGGCCGAACTCGATGAGCTTGCAATTAACATTCTCGCCCGTCAGCAGCCGGTGGCTCGAGACCTGCGAATTGTGGTGAGCGCTCTGCGCATCAGCGCCTCGCTCGAGCGCATGGGCGACATGGCCGAGCACATCGCTCAGCTCGCCCGCTACCGGTTCCCCGACAAAGTGGTACCCAAATCATTGCGCGGCACCTTCGCTGAGCTTGGTGCTCTCGACGTGGCCGTTGCCAAGAAACTCGTCGAACTACTCAAGCATGAAGACGTGCGCATTGCCGAAGAGATTCGCAATGATGACGACAAGATCGATGCACTGCACCTAAGCGTGTTCGACAAGGTGCTTGGCGAGACGTGGAAGGGTGCCGCGGTGAACACCGTGGATGCCACTCTGGCGTCGCGCTACCACGAGCGTTTCGCCGACCACGCGGTCTCCATTGCCAAAAAGGTGCAGTATTTGGCGACCGGTGACTGGGTGCCAACCGACGACTAAGTTCTGCCTCAGCAACGCGCAGAAGCCCCGGTGAGAGCGAATCTCCCCGGGGCTTCTGCCGCGCGTGCGGTCGGGCCGCTACTTCTTGCCCTGTGAGGCCACCGCGGCGGCTCCCGCGGCTGCTGCCTCCGGGTCGAGGTAGTGGGCAGGCTTGATCGGCATGAAGGTGTCGTCGAGCTCATAGACCAACGGAATTCCGGTCGGGATGTTAAGGCTCGCGATGTCATCATCGGAGATGCCATCAAGGTGCTTCACAAGCGCGCGCAGCGAGTTGCCGTGGGCGGTGACGAGCACAGTCTTGCCGACAGCGAGATCCTGAGTGATGTCAGACTCCCAATAGGGCAGCATGCGGTCGATGACGAGCTTGAGGCTCTCGGTGCGGGGAATCTCACCGTCAATACCGACGTAGCGTCGGTCATGAACCTGGCTGTACTCGGCATCATCAGCGAGCGCCGGTGGCGGCACATCAAAGCTGCGACGCCAGGTCATGAATTTCTCTTCGCCGAACTCTCCGAGCGTCTGAGCTTTGTCTTTGCCCTGGAGCTCCCCATAGTGTCGCTCGTTGAGGCGCCAGGAGCGTTTCACTGGCAGCCAGTCGAGGTCGGCCACCTGAAGAGCAATATTTGCCGTGTGGATGGCGCGCTTCAGCAGGGAGGTGTATTGAACGTCGGGCTGTTTCTCGAATGCGGCGATCAGTGCGCCGGCGCGTGCTGCTTCGGCGCGGCCTTGATCGGTGAGCCCAACATCCACCCATCCGGTGAAAAGGTTCTTCTGGTTCCAGTCAGAGTTGCCGTGGCGCAACAAAATAAGAGTGTAAGTCATACCCCAAGCGTACCGAGATCGAACGAGAGTCGGGCGGATGCTGACGCTAGCGCTTGACGGCACCGAGGCGGGGCAGGCGGGGCACGTTGGCTGCGGCTCCGGCGTCTGAGGGAACGATGACTTCTTGCGAAGCGGAGACTTCACCGACGTCGGAGGCAACGGCCAGCGTTTCTGCGGCATCCACCCCGCGTTTGATCGTTGCTAGGGCGATGGGGCCGAGCTCGAAGTGGCGGGCCGCCGCGGAAACAGAGCCGATCACCTTGTCCTCGAGGGTGACTTCTGCGCCCGCGGAGGGCAGTGCACCTTCGGAGCCGTCGAGGTGCAGCATGACGAGTCGGCGCGGGGGGCGCCCGAGGTTGTGCACTTTGGCGACGGTCTCTTGGCCGCGGTAGCAACCCTTGGTGAGGTGGACTGCTGAGCGCATCCAATCGAGTTCGTGCGGAATGGTGCGGTCGTCGACATCGCTGCTGAAGCGGGGGCGCCAGGCGGCGATGCGGAGGGCTTCAAGGGCGAGCGAGCCGGAGGCGGCAAGGTGGCTGAGATCGGCGTCGGGTGCGACCAGTGATTCGCGGTAGTTCCAGGTCGCCCCGGGGTGATGTTCGGTTCGCGAGTACTGATAGCCACCGCGGGTGACGGTGGCCCACGAATCGTTCCAGACCAACGGAACCCCGTTCGACTCTGTCGCCGGAATGGCGAGGTCGCCAAAACTGCCGATGGTGAGAAAGTCTGCGCTGCGATCGGCGATTTCGACGCGAAGCATGAAACGCATGCGGTCGAGCCATTTGGTGAGAGTCTCGCGTTGGGAATCATCGACGAGAAGCCAGGTGGTTTCGGAATCGTCGATAACGCGCATTGCGTGCTCGATGCGCCCGTTCGGGGTCAGCAGCAGTGTCTCTGAACTCTCGCCGGCGGCCAGCGACTTGAGTGCTTGCGAGGTAAGCGAATCGAGCCAGGTGAGTCGATCGGGGCCACTGATCGTGATCACCGCCCGGTCGGCCAGTTCGACAACAGACTCTCCGGCGGCGAGGGCACGCTGTTCGCCGAAGGGGTTGCCGTAGTGCTCGGGTGGGTCACCCACCGCGCCGGGCCGGGAAGTAAAAGTACTATTCGACACGAGCAAGCCGCCCTGACACGTGGTTGCGAAGATCTTGGCCGAGAGCGGCAATATCCCACGCCCGCAGCAGATGAGCATCCACGAGTCCGCACATCCGCGTTGCTGCGGTGTACTCCTTGGCACTCTCGGTGCGCAGAGTTTCAACCTGCTCGGCCCCAGTGAATGGTCGGGCAGCAACCGCGGGCAGTATGCCGGGGCCCGGGTCGCAGGTGTCTAACTCCATCACAGTTTGGCGCGGTTAGCGCTGGCCGCGAAACAGGTTGTAGACGACCACGAGTGAGACGTAGCCAATTGACAGCGTCGCAAGACCGAGAAGGCCAATAAAGAAGAGCTCAAGTGCGAGAAGCATGTGTCAATCCTACCTCGGTGCGGGGTAACCGCGCTAAACGATTGCGAAAAGGGCTGTCGCTGCAGCGACCAGAGCAAGCGACCCCACGATGCTGGCTGTCGCCCGTGCCACAAAGCGCTCTTTGCGCTGAATAGCGATTTGGATAACAAACGTGAGCACGATGGCGCCAGCAAGGGTGATCGCCAGCCAGGTGACGCGCATCTCAGGGGCTGCGGTTACGCCAATAATTAGCGCGCCGGTCAGGCTCAATAGCCACACCGGAACTACGCTCCATTTTAGCCACGTCATACCCCCATCGTATCTAGATTGGCGGGTGAAGCGCCCGTTCATGAGCCCTGCGATCGGCGGGTAGAATACTTTTCACGCAAGTGGGGAGACCATATGGCACACATCTTGATGCTTAGCTCTGCGCCCGACGCTGAGCCACTCCCCGCACTGAGTTTGCTCAGCCACACAATCGAAGTGGTCGTCGCTGCGTCGGCAACCCTCGTTGCAGCCCCCACCACGGACCTGATAATCGTGGATGCCACCACCAACCTCGCCGCGGCCAAGGGGCTCTGCTCAGTGCTGAATTCCAGCGGCCTGTCATGCCCGCTATTCGTTGTCGTCACCGATGGCGGCCTTGCGGCAGTCAACCACCAATGGCACATTGACGACTTCCTCGTTGCTGGCGCCGGACCAGCCGAAGTGGATGCCCGCATCCGCCTGGCGTTAGCGCGTCGTGAGGGCGAAAGTTCGACATCCAAGATTCGGGCATCCGGAATCGTTATTGATGAAGCAAGCTACTCAGCCAAAGCTCGTGATCGTTCGCTTGATCTCACGTTCAAAGAATTTGAACTGCTGCGCTTTCTCGCTTCGCACCCCTCGCACGTATTCACCCGGGAGCAGTTGCTGAGTGAAGTGTGGGGTTACGACTACTTTGGTGGCACCCGAACCGTTGACGTGCACGTGCGTCGCTTGCGCGCAAAGCTTGGCGATCTGGAATCGCTGATTGGCACCGTGCGCAACGTCGGATACTGCTTCAACATTGCCGAAGAACCCGAACAGCCGGCAGTCGCAAAGGAATCGTCCGGCGTCGCCGCCGAGGGTCACGCCGCAGCCAGCGAAGACCGCTCCGTGGCCGTTTAGCACCACTCGGTCTGGCGGCGTGCCTCTCGGTATAGAGCCAAATTTGGCCCGCTGGTCGCTGAGTTCGCCAGTTGTTCACCGCTGGGTGGCAGGATGATCTAATGGATAACGACAGTGCGCTTGCCGACCCTAGCTCTGCTACGGACTCGCTCGACGAGTACGACATCGACGAATCGTCGAGCGTTGATGACGGCACCCTCGTTTATGATCGCTACCTCGATCGCGAGCTGAGCTGGCTCGCGTTCAACCAGCGAGTGCTTGAACTAGCCGAAGACACATCGCTGCCCTTGCTTGAGCGCGCAAACTTCTTGGCAATTTTTGCCAGCAATCTCGATGAGTTTTTCATGGTGCGCGTGGCGGGGCTTAAGCGCCGCATCGATACGGGACTTGCTGTGCCCACCAATACGGGTCGCGCTCCCATCGACGTGCTCGAAGAGTTGAGCACCGCCGCCCACGCTCTGCAGGAACGTCACGCCGCGGAGTTCACCAACAGTGTGAAGCCGGCACTCGACGCTGAGGGCATCCATATTGAAACCTGGGCTGATCTCGGGCCCGCCGACCGCGAGCGCGTTCACGAGATCTTCTCAAGCCAAATTTTTCCGGTGCTGATGCCGCTGGCCGTCGACCCCGCGCATCCATTCCCGTACATCTCAGGGCTCTCACTCAACCTCTCGATTCGGGTACGCAACCCCAAAACGCAGAAGGAAGAGTTTGCGCGACTGAAGGTGCCCAGCGTGCTGCCCCGCTTCATTCAGTTGCCGGATGACGGCAGCGACCAGTTGCGCTACATTCCGCTCGAAGATTTGATCTCCAACCACCTCGACGCGCTGTTTCCGGGCATGGAGATTTTGGCGCACCACGAATTTCGGGTCACTCGCAACGAAGATGTCAATGTTGACGAAGATGAGTCGGAGAACCTCATTAAGTCGTTGGAGAAGCAGATTCTGAACCGACGCTTTGGCCCGCCCATCCGCCTCGAAATCACCGACGATATGGATGAGGTGACGCGTGGGCTTCTGGTGCGCGAGCTGAAGATCAGCGAGCAGGAGGTCTACCGCTTACCTGCCCCGCTGAACCTGAGCGGGCTCTTCCAGCTGACCCGCATCGACCGTCCGGCGCTGAAGTACCCGCGCCACGTGCCGACCACCAGCGAGAGTCTGATGCCGAACGAGGGCAACGAGCGTGCCGATATTTTTCGCGCCATTGCCCACAAAGATGTGTTACTGCACCACCCTTATGAGTCGTTCTCGACGAGCGTTCAGTCCTTCCTTGAGCAGGCTGCGGCCGACCCCCACGTCCTGGCCATCAAACAGACTCTCTACCGCACCAGCGGTGACAGCCCCATTGTCGAAGCGCTAATCGATGCTGCCGAAGCAGGCAAGGCGGTGCTGGCTCTGGTAGAGATCAAGGCCCGCTTTGATGAGACGGCGAATATCTCGTGGGCGCGCAAGTTGGAGAAAGCCGGAGTGCACGTGGTTTATGGGCTCGTCGGGCTCAAGACGCACTGCAAACTCGCACTCGTGGTGCGCGAGGAAGAGGGCGTACTGCGCCATTACGCCCACATCGGCACGGGAAACTACAACCCGAAAACCAGTCGGCTCTATGAAGATCTGGGGCTACTGACCGCCAACGATCAGGTCGGCAAAGATCTCACCCGCCTGTTCAACGAGCTGTCGGGGTATGCCATCGAGAAAAAATTCAAACGCCTCCTGGTGGCTCCGCGCCACTTGCGCAAGGGTCTCATCAAGCACATCAATGCCGAAGCCTCGAACGCTCGTGCTGGGCTGCCGTCGGGCATCCGCATCAAACTGAATTCAATCGTGGATGAGGCGATCATCGATGCACTGTACCGGGCAAGCAATGCGGGGGTTCCGGTCGACCTCGTGGTGCGCGGGATCTGCTCGCTGCGGGCCGGCGTGCCAGGGCTCAGCGAGAACATTCGCGTGCGTTCGGTGTTGGGCCGCTACCTCGAACACTCGCGCGTATTCTCATTTCACAACGATGGCGACCCGCAGGTGTTCATCGGCAGCTCAGACATGATGCACCGCAACCTCGATCGCCGTGTTGAAGCTCTCGTGCGCATCGTTGAGCCGGATCACATTGCCGAACTTGAGCACATGTTCGATCTCGCCGTTGATGAAAATACGGCATCGTGGTGGCTGGATGCTGAGGGCGTGTGGGTACGCCACGGCCATTCAGAAGACGGCGAACCGCTCAACGACCTACAGAATGTTCTTATGAAGCGAATTTCACAGCGCAAACGAGGCGGAGCTCGCCGGTGAGCGCCCCAGGCTCAGCCAGCGCACCGGTCCTTGCCGCCGGCATTGTGTGCTGGCGAGTAGTCGATGGCAAACCGAGAGTGCTGCTGGTGCATCGCACCGCACACAAAGATGTGTCGCTGCCTAAGGGCAAGCAGGATCCGGGCGAAACGCTGCCCGAGACTGCCGTTCGCGAGATTGGGGAAGAGACGGGGCTGCGCGTCGACCTTGGTGCCCCCCTCGGGCACGTTCACTACACTCTGGCCAACGGTCGCAATAAGTTCGTGCACTACTGGTCAGCTGAAGTAAACGACCACGACCTTGAGCGCGCAAAGTTCACCCCCACCGACGAGATCTCGTCGCTAGAGTGGCTATCGCTCTCGAAAGCCCGCAAGAAGGTCAGCTACTCGCATGATGTGGATGTACTCGATCGTTTTGCTGAGCGCTACGAGGCCGGTAATGCCCGCACCTTCGCGATGATCGCAGTTCGCCATGGGAAAGCCGTTCCGGGTGAAACGTGGGACGGGCCCGATGCCACGCGCCCGCTCATGCACCGCGGAACAGATCAGGCCGCAATCATCGCCGGTGGCATCGCCGCGTTTGCGCCCACACGCATCCAGAGCAGCACCGCCGCACGCTGTCTGGCCACAATCGCACCTCTAGCCGAGCGCACCGCACTTGAGGTCAAGTCGACCGCCGACCTCAGCCAAGATGCCTACTCGAGCACTGGCGCGGCGATCAACGCCCTCGTCGACAAGCGACTCAAAAAGCAGCAGTCGACGGTGATGTGCAGTCATGGTCCTGTGCTTCCGCAAATTATCAGCGCGCTGGCCGATGCCTCCCACACGACGCCAACCTCGAAACTGCGCGAAGCAGCAATGCTGCGTACTGGCGACTTTTCGGTGCTTCACTTTGCTCGCAACACCAAGAAGCTTCGACTGGTGGCGGTGGAGACTCACCGCCCCTGACGCTGCACCGTAAATCTTCTTTCAATTCACGAGAGAATGTCCTGCACGCCAGTTTTTTGAAAGGACACCAGTGAAGCTTCCCCGCCTTGGCACCGTCAGCATCATCGCGCTCACCACGGCGCTCACACTTTCCGCGTGTGTGCCCGCACCGGTCGGCGACGGCACGGGGTTGTCGGGAACGATCATTGGCGCGGGGGCGTCTTCTCAGCAGGCGGCACAAGAGGCCTGGGTGCGCGGTTTTCAACTCGCCAACGTGCAAGCGACCATTGAGTACGACCCCATCGGCTCCGGCGGTGGCCGCGACACCTTTATTGGCGGCGGTGCAGTATTCGCTGCCTCCGACCGCGCGTTCAGTGTCGAGGAGATCGCCGAAGAAGACTTCGTTTCGTGTGTTCCCGGCACCGGCATCCTCGAAATCCCCGCCTACATTTCCCCGATCGCAATCATCTTCAACGTTGAGGGCGTCGACGCGCTCAACCTTGACGCTGCCACCATCGCTGGCATATTCACCCGCGAGATTGACCAGTGGGATGACGCAGCCATCGCCGATCAGAATCCGACCGTTGACCTTCCCGATCAACGCATCAC
Organism: Rhodoglobus vestalii; assembly: GCF_006788895.1. Taxonomy (NCBI): domain Bacteria; kingdom Bacillati; phylum Actinomycetota; class Actinomycetes; order Micrococcales; family Microbacteriaceae; genus Rhodoglobus; species Rhodoglobus vestalii. Next base: position 2,136,007 of record NZ_VFRA01000001.1, on the reverse strand, counting down.
CGCAGTGCATCGCGCCGATGACTCCGGAACCACCGCCAACTTCACCGGCTACCTTTCCGACACAGCCCCCCAGGTGTGGGACGCAGGAGCCATCGAAAAATGGCCCCTGGAGTTTGGTGGAGAAGCGGCCCTACAAACATCCGGTGTCGTTGACGCAGTCACCAACGGGACCGGCACGATCGGGTACGCCGACGCGTCCCGCGCGGGACAGCTCGGAACCGTTTCTGTGAAAGTTGGCGACGAGTATGTGCCGTACTCCCCCGAAGCAGCAGCGGCCATCGTCGACGTCTCCCCCTTCGGCGAAGGCCGAGGCCCCACCGACTTTGCGGTAGAAATTGATCGCGATTCGACGGAAGCTGGTGTCTACCCGGTCGTACTCATCAGCTACCTCATCGCCTGCAATGAGTATGTCTCCAAGGATCGAGTGGATGTCATCAGGGGCTACCTGGAGTACGTCATCAGCCCGGAGGGTCAGCAGGCTGCAGCCGCGAGCGCTGGTTCCGCACCCATCTCGCCGAGACTCTTCGATCAAGCCAGCGCTGCCGTCGCCGCAATCCGCTAGCTACGGGGCACTACCTCCTCACGTTGTTTCGCCGTTTACCTTCTGTTTACCTATGGCAGCAATGGTGGTTACCTGCGCTGCCTAACTTGTGTTGCGGGGTCGCACCGGCCCCTCAACCTGTAATCAACATTCCGAAGGGAAAACTGTGAACTTTAAGCGTCTTGGCACCATCGGTGCCATTGCTATCGCAGGCACCATCCTCCTCTCCTCCTGCGCAACTGCTGCAGACAGCGGGGACAGCGGAGAAGAAACCGCGTCAGATCTTACCGGCACCCTCGTTGGTGCTGGGGCATCGTCGCAGCAGGCAGCGCAAGAGGCGTGGGTTGCCGGCTTCCAGACCGCAAACGAGAATGTGACCGTGGAGTACGACCCCATCGGCTCCGGTGGTGGACGCGACACCTTCATCGGTGGCGGAAGCCAGTTCGCCGGCTCCGACCGCGCATTCAGTGTTGAGGAAATCGCCGAAGACAACTTCGCTTCGTGCGTTCCCGGCACCGGCATCCTTGAGATTCCTGCCTACATCTCGCCGATCGCGATTATCTTCAACCTTGACGGCATTGACTCGATCAATCTCGACGCGACAACGATCGCTGGCATCTTTACCGGTGAAATCACCAACTGGAACGACGACGCCATCGTCTCGCAGAATGACGGCGTAGAGCTGCCCGACCTCGGCATCACCGCCGTTCACCGCGCGGATGACTCGGGAACGACCGCAAACTTCACCGACTACCTGTCGGCCGCGGCCCCTGATGCTTGGACCGTCGGACAGATCGAAACCTGGCCCACCGAGTTCGGTGGTGAGGCTGCGCCACAGACCTCAGGTGTGGTTGACGCCGTTACCAACGGAACCGGAACCATCGGATACGCCGACGCATCGCGCGCCGGTGACCTCGGAACCGTTGCTGTCAAGGTCGGCGACGAGTACGTGCCGTATTCTCCCGAGGCAGCAGCAGCAATCGTTGACGCATCGCCCTTCGCCGAAGGTCGCAGCGAAACCGACCTCGCCGTCGACATCGACCGCGCAACGGCCGAGTCGGGTGTCTACCCCGTAGTTCTCATCAGCTACCTCATCGCGTGCAACGAATATGCATCAAGCGAGGGCGTTGATCTGGTCAAGGGCTACCTGAGCTACATCATCAGCGACGAAGGCCAGAGCGCCGCAGCGGACTCCGCGGGTTCAGCTCCGATCTCCTCGTCACTGTTCGAGAAGGCTCAGCCTCTCGTAGACGCAATCAAGTAGCACCCCAAGTCTGCTTCGACCCCGTTGCTACTGGCGGCGGGGTCGGGCAGACTTTCCTCTGGGCCTCGCGCAACTCGCCAGCCCGAGAATCGCACCGCAAGACCATCACAAAACCAAGCACGACGCACTAAATCAAGCCAGGGATAAGGGATACTCGACACATGACCTCGACCGCGGCCCCCCGTATCCGCGCGAAGCAGCGCCCAGGAGACCGCGTTTTTTCAGGCACATCCCTCACCGCCGGTGCGCTTATCCTCGCGATCCTTGCCGCTGTTGCCGCTTTCCTCGTCATTCAGGGAATCCCGGGCATCACTGCCGATCCCGAAGAAACCACCCTCCTTGAGAACACCAACTTCTGGGCGTATGTTGGCCCGCTGGTCTTTGGAACCCTCTGGTCTTCCGCACTCGCTCTCCTGATGGCGGTTCCCATTGCCATCGGAATCGCACTTTTCATCTCCCACTACGCACCCCGACCACTAGCTGCCACCCTCGGGTACATCATTGACCTGCTCGCCGCCGTACCATCCGTCGTATTCGGGCTCTGGGGCGCCAACGTTCTCGCCGTCGGAGTTCAGCCGTTCTACGCCTGGCTCGCCGAAAACTTCAGCTGGATCCCCCTCTTCGCCGGCCCCGCTTCGGGAACCGGCCGCACCATCCTCACCGCGTCTATCGTGCTCGCCGTGATGGTGCTACCGATTATCACCGCCATCTGCCGCGAAGTCTTCCTCCAGACTCCTGTGCTGCACGAAGAAGCCGCGCTCGCTCTCGGCGCCACCCGCTGGGAAATGATTCGAATTGCCGTTCTGCCCTTCGGTCGCGCCGGCATCGTCTCTGGTGCCATGCTCGGTCTCGGCCGTGCCCTGGGCGAGACCATGGCCGTCGCCATGGTGCTCTCCGCATCCAATGTGATCACCTTCGACATCATTAGCTCGACTAACCCGTCAACGATCGCGGCAAACATCGCGCTGAGCTTTCCTGAGGCCTACGGGCTCAACGTCAACGTGCTCATCGCGACCGGCCTCATCCTCTTTGCCATCACCCTGATCGTCAACACAATCGCGCGCTACATCGTCAACCGCCGCAAGGAATTCTCGGGAGCGAACTGATGACCACCACGACGCCAGCGCGCCCCATCGAGAACGCCTACTCAGCAGGTCAGCTGCCCCGCTGGGCACCCCTGGTGATGCTGCTCAGCAGCCTCACCACCGTTGCCATCATCTTCCTGTTCATCCAGGCCGGTCAGGCTGCTGGTGAATTCAATATTGTTGCCTCCGTACTCTTCGGAGTCGTGCTCTATGCGATAGTGCTCACTACCGTGTCCCGACTCGTTGAAGGCCACCGTCGCGCCACGGACCGGCTTGTGACCACACTCGTGACCCTCGCTTTCGTCATCGCGCTACTGCCGCTCATCTCACTGATTTTCACCGTTGTCACTAACGGCGCAGCCCGCTTCGATCTCGATTTCTTTACGCTGTCACTACGCAACGTCGTCGGAAGCGGTGGAGGCGCAGCCCACGCCATTATCGGCACCCTGCAGATGACCTTTGCCGCAAGCCTCATCTCCGTGCCGATCGGCCTGATGGCTTCGATCTACCTTGTTGAGTACGGCCGTGGTCGCCTCGCCCAAGCCATCACCTTCTTCGTGGATGTGATGACCGGAATCCCCTCGATTGTCGCCGGTCTCTTCGCCTACTCCCTCATCGTGCTGTTCTTCGGCCCCGGCGTACGCGTCGGAATCGCCGGAGCCATCGCCCTTTCCGTGCTCATGATCCCCGTGGTTGTGCGTTCGAGCGAAGAAATGCTGCGACTTGTTCCCAACGAACTGCGTGAGGCCGCGTTTGCACTCGGTGTGCCCAAATGGCTAACGATTCTGAAAGTTGTGCTGCCGACATCCATCGCCGGAATCACGACAGGGGTGATGCTCTCGATCGCCCGTGTGATTGGTGAGACGGCACCGCTGCTGGTGGCTGCAGGTTTCACCAACAACTTCAACTACTCGCTCTTTAGCGACCGCATGCAGAGCCTGCCGGTGTTCGTCTACAGCTCATACATTTCGCAGGGCACTGACGCCCAGGCCTACCTTGATCGGGCGTGGGCCGGAGCGCTCACCCTCATCCTGATCGTGATGGCCCTTAACCTACTGGCACGCATCATCGCCAAAATCTTCGCCCCCAAGACCGGTCGATAACCGAAGGAAACCCTAATTCGTGTCAAAGCGCATCGAAGTCAATGATCTCAACGTCTACTACGGTAAATTTCGCGCTGTAGAAGGCGTCTCGCTCACGATGGAGCCCCGCACGGTTACCGCCTTGATCGGCCCCTCCGGTTGCGGCAAGTCCACCTTCCTGCGCACACTAAATCGTATGCACGAGGTTATTCCCGGCGCCTACGTTGAAGGAGAAGTGCTGATCGACGGCAACAACCTCTATGCACCCGGAGTTGACCCGGTGAGTGTGCGTCGCCAGGTGGGCATGGTGTTCCAGCGACCCAACCCGTTCCCCACAATGTCAATTCGCGACAACGTGCTTGCCGGTGTGAAGCTCAACAACACCCGGATCAGCAAGAGTGACGCCGATGACCTCGCCGAAGCCTCACTCATGGGCGCAAATCTCTGGCAAGAAGTCAAGGAGCGGCTCGACAAGCCCGGATCGTCACTTTCTGGTGGACAGCAGCAACGGCTCTGCATCGCGCGCGCTATCGCTGTGAAGCCTGACGTTGTGCTCATGGATGAGCCATGCTCCGCCCTCGACCCCATCTCCACCCTGGCCATTGAAGACCTCATTGAGGAACTCAAGCAGGACTACACGATCGTGATCGTGACCCACAACATGCAACAGGCATCACGCGTCTCCGACCGCACTGGTTTCTTTAACATTGCGGGCACAGGAGCCCCGGGCAAGCTCATTGAGTACGACGACACCACCACAATCTTCTCGAACCCGAGCATCCAAGCAACCGAAGACTACGTCTCGGGCAAGTTCGGGTAGGTAGTGAAACTAGAACAGGGTGTCGCCTATGTAGCTACCTTTCTCGCATCCCGGCGGAACCGCGAACACGGCTGAACCAACCGGAGTAGTCCATGTGTTCACAAGATCAAGCGAATCAAGGGCTCTCTGCACTGGAACAAACTGTAGATCGACATCGGCTTGAAATGTTGCAAACAGCAGACCTGAGTTGGAGACGCTCGGGTCACCACTGAGGACAGCGTCATCGTAGTTGTAGCCGCGGCGATACATTTTTGTTCCACTGGCCCCTTCCCGAGAACGTCGCACATGAGCGAACGCGGGGATAACCGCGAAACCCAGACGATCTTTTGCCTCCAAATCGGGAACATCGGTTTCCACGGTTCCCGTCAGAGGCGCACCGGTATCGAGGGTTCGACCGATTGTCTCTTCGCGCCCCAGCCGGTCAATCTTGTCCCAGCCGTCAAGATCCATCGCAATCCGACGCAACACAAAGCTCGTGCCCCCCAATAACCAGGCAGGAACGTCGGTGCTCCACACCGTCTGATCAAACTCCGCCGTCCCTGGCTTCGGGTTGGAAGAACCATCAAACTGGCCAAAGAGGTTTCGCATAGTGGTTGCAGGATTCTCGGCACCCGCCGCACGACGAAACCCACTCTGCGTCCAGCGCGGCACGGTGAAACTCCGCGCATCTTTCAGCAGCATACGGGCGGCATGCGCGACAGTCAGCGGATCGTTCGCCCCGATCTGAAGGAGAAGGTCACCGCCACAGTAGGCAGAGTCGAGCTTGTCGATACCAAATGCTGGGAGGGGACGCAGCCAACCGGGCATGTCTTTCCCCGCTCGCTCCACAATTCGCGACCCGAACCCGAACGTCACCGTGAGCTGCGCCGGGATGATCGCAAGCTCCGGCTCAGAGTCAGCTAACGCGGGGTGACCGGCAGTAAGTCGTGCCGCATCATCCGTAAGCACGCGCATAAGCCGACGAAGTGCGCCGACGTCAACCTCCGGCCGTAGGTCGAGCGAAATAAACAGCCCATGTGCCTGCGCAGGAGTCGCAATGCCCGCCTGATGTTCGCCGTAGAACGGCACAGCGTCATCGAAGGCCGGTTGCGGGGTGAAGGCGGCGTCAATTGCTCCAGCATCAGGGGTACCTGGTGGTGCTACGGCTGGCGGTGCACCGGTGATTGACGCAATACCCGCCGCTCCGGCAGCGCCGACGCCCGCCGCGGCGGCACCTCCCCAGAGGAGGTGACGCCGCGTGAGCCCGCCGGATTTATCTGGCTCGTGTGGTTCAGACACTTATTCCACCATCCCCATGTCCATGTCGCCGCCCTCATAGTTTTCGTTTGCGCCCGAGTAGTCCTTGGCTGGGGCGGAGAACTCAACGGTGCTGTCGTTGTCGAGGGTGAGGGTAATGGTGACGTTATCGCCCGCGAGGATCGGGGCAGAGACTCCCATGAGCATGATGTGGTTAGCACCCGGCTCCAGCATCAGCGTTCCCCCTGCCGGAATCACGAAACCGCCATCGATTTCACGCATCACCATGTCGCCGGCATCGTTCTCGAGGGTTTCGTGCAGCTCACTCATGTCGGACACCGACGTTGATGCCGAAAGCACGGTGATGTCCTGATCGGTAGGGTTTTCGAGCATTCCGAATGCCGCGGTCATTCCGCCGTCGACCGCTTTCACCCACATATCGCTCGCGGTGATCGTGGTTGCCGCAGGCTCGCCAGCGGAGGTGTCAGCTCTGTCACTCGATGCGGCGGTCGAGCATCCGGTGAGCGCAAGTGCACCCGCCGCAAGCACGGCAACGATGCGGAATTTGTTCAGCGTGTTATTCATTTGTGACTTACTTCTTTCGTTGAATGAAGAACCATCGCGAGGCGATGACTCCGGCAAAAAGGGCGATGCCAACGGCGGCACCAATAAGGGTGGTGACCAGCAGAGGGCTGAGCACAGTTGTGCCTGATCCGTCTGCTGTGGATGATGTGGCGGCATCTGCCTGTTGTGCTGCTGACTCCTCGAGGCCAAAGGTTGCCCCTGGCGTTTCGCGACCAACCGCAAACTCGAAGACACCAGAAATCGGATGCCCGTCACTGGAGACCACCCGCCACCGCACCTGATAGCTGCCCGCGGGCAGTTCAGGTAGCAACGGCTGCGTCGCGGTGCGGCGGTCCACCTGCAGTGGGCCGTTCACCCAGTCGGTGCCATCGGCATCCACCACCATCGCTAGTTGGGTGATGTCCATCAGGTCGCCAGTGAATTCAAGCGTGATCGCGTCGGGGCCAACCTCGACGGTCTCGTCCTCGTTCGGAAACTGCCCAATGATCTGATCATGAGCGGATACCGCCAACGGCGCCCCCATAAGGAGCACAGCGGTAAGCAAAACCGCCCCCACCAATCGCGCGAAGGTACGAAAAATCGTCATCTGAGATATCAGCTTTCTGTGGTCATCGCGGGGTGCCTGACGCGACCGCCAATGACGGCGCACACGCACGACCGCACAGCCGATGACTTTCTGTCACCGAACTGCAGAGAGGGTTAGGAGAAGACCGCTGCCGCGATCGGTGGCCCTCGTCTGCTGACAACAGAACGCAGTGACTGAAGAGTTTCGGCAATCGCGCCCCAGTGAAAGACCAGGGTGGCGGGGGCGCGGCGGATGCTGACAGGCGCAAACCGTGAGACCAGCACGCGCCGAATCTGGCGGCGTGCACTCGCCACAATTGCAGTGAGTGCCGCAATGCCCTGGCATAACGCAACGATAGTGACGATGCCGGCGATCGCATGCCCAACAGTCATGGGCACCGCGCCGTGTGCGCCGTGGTTGATGGCGCCGGTTGCAACAGTGAACGCCACGTCGTGGTGTCCGGTGCCGGAGGCGACGACGTTGCCGGCATTGCCAATAACAGCGAACACGGTGTGGAAGAAGGTTTGGGCGATGGTGACGGCGATTGTTACTCGCGGTAGCGACATCCGTTTGCCAACGAGGGGGATGCTGACGAGCGTGGCGAACGCGAGAGCGAGCGCTAAGGCCACCCAGCTGGGCGCGTTGCCGCCACCGAAGACATGCGCGAGAGCTGCCACGAGCACCGAGAGGGCAGCGATGAACAAGCTACGGAGAACTTGGGTTCCCCTGCTGATCATGATCGCTCCCTGATGTGTGCGATCCTCCGCGATGGAGGCGTGCTCCTAGTTTAGGCGGTCGGCCGGGCGCGCTCCGGAACCCTCGATGTACCACAGCTCATACACCCGGTCTGCGGGGAGCTCTTCGAGACCATCAAAGATCAACGCAGAGGCGCTAAGTTGCCCTGACTATACATGAGTCACTTCTTCAGACTGCGAATGGTCACGCAGGAGACTCTTGACGAGTCCAAAGACCCGGGGAACGCGCTGACATCAGCTTCACGAGACATAACTACCAGCACGACAGGTTCCTCTGCTCCTTCATCGCGGTTTTTATGGTTCAGTAGCGAATTTTCAGGCAGTGGATGCGGGGCCGGTTTTTGGGCGCACCGGTTTTTGGGCGCACCGGTTTTTGGGCGCACCGGTTTTGGGCGCAAAAATGCCGGGCCACAGAAACGCCTCTCGGCGCGAGGCCGCTCGAAGCGGCTAATATTGGAGCCCGGGGTTACTGTGGCCCGGCATCGAAAAGTTTAGCAAAATCCTCCCTGTGTGCGCTCTGAGACTGCACTCCGGTCCGAGGTGTATCAGGGTGCCGCGGGTGCGATCATCGGGGCACCACTGCCCCAGTGAACTGCGATCCCTGCGCTGCGCACCATCGCCGCATCCGTGTTTGTTTCCGCTTTGTGCGGATTTCGTGACAAACAGGTTGCAGTAGCAATGTTTTCAGCACTTTTTAGTGATTTTGCGGCCCATTTGTGCGATTATCAGTCATCCCTGCAGCGTTGCGGGGCTAACCGTGTGAGCGTCGAAAAAGCCAGGAGAGCCCCAGATGAAGTCAAAGCCGCTACCCGCTGACCCCATGATCCGCGAGTTAATCCGCCGCGCGCAGACCGCAACAATGGGTCGCCGCACCCTCCTCGCGGGTGCCGCTGCCGGCGCGACCGGTCTCGCGCTCGCCGCGTGCTCTACCGGCACCGGCGAACTCACCGCCGCTCCCGATACGAGTGCAACCAACAAGACTGTTCGCTGGGACAACTGGGCGCTGTACGTTGATGTCGATGACGCAGGCGGCTACCCCACGATTGACGCTTTCGAGGCTCAGACTGGCATCGCGGTCGAGTACACCGAAGCCGTGGACGACAACAACACCTACTACGCCAAGGTGAAGGACCAACTCTCGCTCGGACAGGACATTGGAACCG